>JAZAHA010000031.1:0-40459 GCA_036231565.1 Pseudomonadota bacterium | reverse complement strand
GGGACCCGCGAAGCGGGGGAGGGGCCGCCGCGGCACGCGGCGGGATGTCGGAGCCGAGCATCACCGTTTAAAGGCGCTTCGCGCCGCCCCTTCGACCCGATGCTGCGCATCGGCCCACTTCCCCACTGCTGTGGGGAAGAAAGCTAACCCGGCGTTCTGTGGGGCGGGGCGTCGCCGAGGGCGAGGGCTTCGCCGGCCAGGTAGAGCGAGCCGCCGATCAGGATGCGCGGTGCGGGATGCTCCCTGACCGCTTTCTTCATCGCCGGGATCAGGCCGCTGGCCGTCTCCGCCTTGACTCCGCCGGCCTGGCAGGCTGCGACAACATCGTGTGCGGACTGCGAGCCGCCGCGGCCGGACTTGAACTCCACCGCAATGAGGCGCCGCGCCAGGCCGGAAAACTGGCTGCACCAGGCGGTGACATCCTTGTTGGGCGAGAAACCGGCGATGATGACCAGTGGGCGCTCCTCGCGCTCGTCCATGTCGGCGAGGGCGTGGGAAAGGGCCTTGGCGGCGGCTTCATTATGGCCGCCATCAAGCCAGAGCTCGGCACCCGCCTTGCGCGCGATCTCGCCGAGCGGGCCGCGGGTGATGCTCTGCAGGCGGGCCGGCCAGGCCGCATTGGCAATACCGGCTGCCGCAGCGCTCTCGGGCCATTGCAGCACAGCGGCAGCGGCAGCGGCCGCCCCGGCATTGAGGATCTGGTGCGGGCCCAGCAGGCCGGGGGGCGGCAGGTCCCAGACGCGGCTTTCGTCCTCATAGATCAGCCGGCCATGCTGGATATAGGCATTGTAGTCGCGGCCCCAGACAAAGGCCGGAGCCCCGACCTTGGCGGCCTCGTCGAGAATGGCGGCCTCGGCATCGTCCACCTGGTTGCCGATCACGACCGGGACGCCGAACTTGCAGATGCCGGCCTTCTCGCGGGCGATCTGGCGCAGGTCCGATCCCAGGAATTCCTGGTGGTCGAGGCTGACCGGCGTGATCACGCTCAGCGCCGGCCGGGCGATGACATTGGTGGCATCGAAACGGCCGCCCAGGCCGACTTCCAGAATCAGCCGGTCGGCGGGGTGTTCGCAGAAGAGCAGCAGCGCTGCCGCCGTGGTGATCTCGAAGAAGGTGATCGGCTCGCCGAAATTCGCCGCCTCGCACCGGGCGAAGGCCTCGATCAGCGTCCTGTCGTCGACCGGTGTCGAATCGAGCAGGATTCGCTCGTTGAAATTCACCAGGTGTGGTGAGGTGTAGATATGCACCCGCTCGCCCTTGGTGCGGGCCATCTCGGCCAGATAGGCACAGGTCGAGCCCTTGCCATTCGTTCCGGCGACATGGACGGTTGGCGGCAGATGGTCCTGGGGATTGCCCAAAGCCGTCAGAAGGCGCTGCAGGCGTCCGAGGGAAAGATCGATTTTCTGCGGGTGCAGGCTCGCAAGGCGCACCAGCGCGTCATCAAGGTCCTGACGGCGCGTGCTAATGGCTGCCCCCGTCGCTGGCCACATGGTCGGCCGGCGGCGGTGTGAGAGAGGCCGGTATCGACGTTCCGGGGCGTTTCATCATGACCCTCAGCATGCGTGCGAGTGTACCCGGAATGTCCCGGCGATGCACCACTTTGTCGACCATGCCCTTTTCCAGCAGATATTCCGCGCGCTGGAAGCCTTCCGGCAGTTTTTCCCGGATTGTCTGTTCGATAACGCGCGGGCCGGCAAAGCCGATCAGGGCGCCCGGCTCGGCGATGTGGACATCGCCCAGCATGGCGTAGGAGGCGGTGACGCCGCCCGTGGTCGGATCGGTCAGCACCACGATATAGGGCAGGCCGGCATCCTTGAGCATTTCCACGGCAATCGTGGTGCGCGGCATCTGCATCAGGGAGAGCGTGCCCTCCTGCATGCGGGCACCGCCGGCGGCCGTGTAGACGATCAGCGGTGCCTTGCGGGCAATCGCTTCCTCGGCCGCCTTGATGAAGCTCTCGCCGGCGGCCATGCCGAGCGAACCGCCCATGAAGGCAAAGTTCTGAACGAGAACGACGCTTTCCAGCCCGCCGATCCGGCCGACCGCAATCGCCATCGCATCGTCGCGCCCGGTCTTCTTGCGGGCCGCGGTCAGGCGCGAGGTATAGGGCTTGTCGTCCTTGAACTTCAGCGGGTCGCGGGGAACTTCCGGCGTGTCCAACTCGGTGTACTCACCGTCGAAGGTGAACTGGAAGCGCCAGGCCGGCCCGATGCGCATGTGATGCCCGGCGGGGGTCACGAACAGGCCGGCTTCCAGATCCTTGTGGAACACCATCTCGCCCGACTTGGGGCATTTGATCCACAGATTGTCCGGCGTGTCCCGCTTGGAGAAGATTTTCGACATGCCCGGCGGGGTAATCTTGGACAGCCAGTTCATTCCCGTATCCCGATCGTTCATCGGCTTGTCTTCCTCAGCGGCGTGCAGCGTGCACAGCGGACGACAGGCGCTTTACCAACTCTTGTGCTCCGGCAACACCGCCTGAATGCATAGCATCGACGATGGCCGAGCCCACCACGACCGCGTCGGCCGTGCGGGCAATGGCGGCGGCCTGGTCCGGTTCCTTCACGCCGAAGCCGACTGCCACAGGCAATCCGCTGGCGCGCTGGACGCGGGCAACCGCCTCGCCGACTTCGGTTACCGCGCCGGACCCGGCACCGGTCACCCCTGTCGTGGAAACGTAATAAACGAAGCCCGACGTGTTGGCGACAACGGTCGCCAGACGCTTGTCATCCGTGGTCGGGGTCGCCAGGCGGATCAGGGCGATGGAGTATTTGCCCAGTGCGGCGCGCAGCTCGTCGTCTTCCTCCGGCGGCACGTCGACGCAGATCAGCCCGTCCACACCGGCCTTCGCGGCAGATTTGGCAAATGCCTCCCAGCCCATGTGATGGATCGGGTTGGCATAGCCCATCAGGACGATCGGCGTGTCCTTGTCGGCCTTCCGGAATTCTGCCGCCTGGGCGAGCGTGCCCTTCAGCGTCATGCCGGCCTCCAGCGCCCGCAATGCGGAGGCCTGGATGGCCGGGCCGTCGGCCATCGGATCGGTAAAGGGCATGCCCAGCTCGATCACATCGGCCCCGGCAGCGGGCAGGGCATTGAGCAGGGCCTGGCTGTCGCCGTCACCGGCCATCATGTAGGCGACGAAACCGGCCCGGTTACAGGCAGACAGTTCGGCGAAACGGGTGTTGAGGCGGTTGGTCATCTAGAGCTCTACCCCCAGCATGCGCGCCACCTGGGGCACGTCCTTGTCGCCGCGGCCGCACATATTCATCAGGATCACCCCATCCTTGCCCAGCTCCCTGGCGAGATCGCGGACGCGCGCCAGGGCGTGGGCGGGTTCCAGGGCCGGGATGATGCCTTCCAGCTTGGTGCACAGCTGGAACATTTCCATGGCCTCGGCGTCGGTCGCCGAGACGTATTCGGCGCGCTTCATGTCGTGCAGGAAGGCGTGTTCCGGACCGATGCCGGGATAGTCGAGCCCGGCCGAGATGGAGTGAGCATCGATGATCTGGCCGTCATCATCCTGCAAAAGATAGGTCTTGTTGCCATGCAGGATGCCCGGCTTGCCGCCCTTCAGCGAGGCGGCGTGCTTGCCGGTCTCCACGCCCTCACCCGCGGCCTCCACGCCGATCAGGCGCACGTCCTCGTCCTCGATGAAGGGGTGGAAGAGGCCCATCGCATTCGATCCGCCGCCGATACAGGCGACGCAGGCGTCGGGCAGGCGTCCCAGGCGTTCCTTCATCTGCGCGCGCGCTTCGCGGCCGATGATCGACTGGAAATCGCGCACCATGGCCGGATAGGGGTGCGGACCGGCGACCGTGCCGATGACGTAGAATGTGTCCTTCACATTCGTCACCCAGTCGCGCAGTGCCTCGTTCATGGCGTCTTTCAGCGTGCCCGTGCCCGATGTCACCGGCACCACCTCCGCGCCCAGCAGCTTCATGCGGAAAACGTTCGGTGCCTGGCGCTCCACATCCGTGGCGCCCATGAAGACAGTGCAGGGAATGCCGAAACGCGCAGCCACCGTGGCCGTCGCCACACCATGTTGGCCGGCACCGGTCTCGGCGATGATGCGCGTCTTGCCCATGCGGCGGGCCAGCAGGACCTGGCCGAGGCAGTTGTTGATCTTGTGGCTGCCGGTATGGTTCAGCTCGTCGCGCTTGAACCAGACCTGGGCGCCGCCGAATTCTTCGGTCAGACGTTCGGCGAAATAGATCGGGCTGGGCTTGCCGACATAATCCTTCAGGAAAAGGTCCATCTCGGCGCGGAAGTCCGGATCCGCCTTGGCGGTCTCATAGGCCTCTTCCAGTTCCAGGATCAGCGGCATCAATGTTTCGGCGACGAAACGACCGCCATAATCGCCAAACCGGCCACGCGCATCCGGCCAGGCCGAGAGCGCATTGGGACGTGTATCGGCGGACACGGGTTCGCTCATGGCTCGGCTCCTTGGTTGGTGCGCACGGGCGCGGTCAGACCGCCAGGGCGGCGGCAAAGGCTTGCATCTTCGCGGCGTCCTTGACGCCCGGTGCGCTCTCTATGCCGGAAGACACATCGACCGCGCCGGCCCCTGCAGCCGCGACAGCGGCGCAGAC
This sequence comes from Pseudomonadota bacterium, assembly GCA_036231565.1. Classification (GTDB taxonomy): domain Bacteria; phylum Pseudomonadota; class Alphaproteobacteria; order Caulobacterales; family Maricaulaceae; genus Maricaulis. The sequence continues at coordinate 35,870 of JAZAHA010000031.1, read as the reverse complement.
ATTGGTTGCATCCAGCCCGCCGGACAAGAGCCAGGGCACGGAAATCTGCAGCGATTTCAGCAGAGCATAATCATAGCCCGTGCCGTGGCCGCCCGGACGGTCGGCGCCCTTCGGCGGTTTGGCGTCGAACAGTATCATGTCGGCGATGCGATCAAAGGCTTTCGCCGCCTCCAGATCGGCCGCGTCGGCGACGGGCAGGGCCTTGATAACGCCGCGCTTTGCGTAGGCGCGGGCCTGCACGACGCGTTGCGGTGTTTCGGACCCGTGCAGCTGGATCCAGTCCGGATGCATGGCGTCGCGGATGCGCGCCAGGAGGTCGTCGTCCGGATTGACGGTCACGGCGACCGTTTCGCTGGCCTTTGCCAGATGGGCCAGTTCGCCGGCCAGCGACGGGCTGACATGGCGCGGGCTCTTCTCGAAAAAGACATAGCCGGTCCAGCGCGCTCCGGCCTGCTCGGCCGCCGCCACATCCCGGCCCGTCTTCAATCCGCAGAACTTGATATCCGTCATGCCAGACCGGTTAGCCTGTCCGGGGCGGCTTGGGAAGCGCGACACAGCGTTGCGCTACACGGTCTCCCCCGCATCGGGAAAGGCCGGTGCGGGCTGGTTGAGGCAGAAAGCCATCGGCTGGAACAGCATCCACTCAACGAAAGACCGGATTTTCGGCTCCCGCGCGCGATTGCGGTCATAGACGAGATAATGGGCCACCTTGTGATCGAGCTCGGCTTCGAACGGCCGCACCAGGATCCCGGCGGCGATCTGTTCGGCGAAATAGAGCGGCGACACGGCGACGGCGGCATCTCCGGCCGCAATCGCCGCCGCGATTTCCATCGACTGGGTTTCCAGTTCCAGCGCCGCACGTTCGGGCAGGCCGGACGGGTCGGCGCCGGCATTCCCGAACCAGTCGCGCCACCAGGACATCGGCCCGAACAGGCGCAGTTTCAGGAGGTCGGCGGGTGTGTCGATCGGTCCGAACCGTTCGACGGCGCGTGCCGGAACCAGCGGGGTGATCGTGTCGGCGAACAGGAAGCGCGCCTCCAGCCCGTCCCAGCGGCCATGGCCCAGCCGGATGCCGATATCGGCATCGCCGCCGGCGATGTCGACCACTTCGGACCGGCTGTCGATGCGCACGGCAAATTCGGGATGGGCGATCTGGAAATTGCCGATCCGGGGGACGAGCCAGTTCGAGCAGAAGGTCGGCAGGGCCGTGATGGTCAACACGCTGTCGCGATCCTCACGCACTTCGCGGAAAGTGCGCTCGAGCAGGCGGAAGGCTTCGGATGTGCCGTGTGCCAGCTGCCGGCCGCGAGCGGTCAGCTCCACATGCCGCGCTTTGCGCTCGAACAGGGCAAAGCCGAGACGGTCTTCCAACAGCTTGATCTGATAGCTGACCGCTGCCTGGGTCATGCCGAGGGCCTCACCGGTCCGGGTGAAATTCCCCAGCCGGGCGGCGGTCTCGAACACGCGGATGGCGTTGATGGGTGGAAGGCGGTGCAAATCAGACATAAGGAAAACTTATCAAAGACCCTTGAGATCGCGTTGGTCAAGGCCGTTCTGTGTGCCTAGATCATGGTCACGCTTATGACGGAGATGGTCATGACCCTCGCTGAATTGATGATTGAACACACCCCGCCCCGGATCGTGGGCAGCACGCACGAACGCCGTAGCATCAGCTGGACCGGCTGGCTGGTGCACCGCTTCGACTGGCTGTCCGGCCATGAGGACTGGAACCGCAAGATCTGACGGCTTGCCGGCGGCCCGATGCCGATGGGCTGCTGGCCGGGCGGCGGGTTCCGGACTTTCGTGATGCCGATGACGAAGGGCCGGTGTTCTGCCCGGATGCCGGACACCGGACCCGCCGCCAAATCCTTCTGGCCCGAAGAGTTTCCCTCCGCCGAGATGTGCCTCCAATGACAAAGGGCCCGGCAGTGCCGGGCCCTTTGTTCATGTAATCGGATTGTCGTTTATTCCGCGAGTTCCGGATGGGTCTCCCGGGACGCATCCACCCGCTCGCGCAGCTCCTTGCCGGTCTTGAAGAAGGGGACGTGTTTCTCCTTCACGGCCACGCTTTCACCGGTCCGCGGATTGCGGCCGACACGGGCCGGTCTGCGGCGTACAGAAAACGCACCGAAACCACGCAGCTCCACGCGATCGCCCTCGGCGAGCGCGTCCGTGATCCCGTCGAGGATCGTGTTGACCACCCGCTCCACATCGCGGTGGTAAAGATGGGGGTTGGCTTCGGCTAGTTTGTCGATCAATTCCGATTTGATCATTGAGCACCTCCGCACCAGAAAATCCGATCCTTGCGCCTGCGGACCCGGCCGTCAATGCGCTGCCACAAAAAAACGGCCGGAGCACGAGGCTCCGGCCGTTCTTTCTGGTCAGGTCAGGACGACTAGTTGTCGCCCTTCTCGCCCTCTTTCTCGCGCAGCGCGGCGCCGAGAATGTCGCCGAGCGAAGCGCCGGCGTCGGAGGAACCGTACTGTTCGACGGCTTCACGCTCTTCGGAGATCTCCAGCGCCTTGATGGACAGGGAGATACGGCGCGAGGCCTTGTCGATGTTGGTGATGCGGGCATCGACCTTGTCACCGACCGCGAAGCGTTCCGGACGCTGTTCCGCACGATCGCGGGACAGGTCGGACTTGCGGATGAAGGACTTCATCGAGCCGTCGTCGCCGAACGACACTTCGATACCACCGGAGGTGATTTCGGTGACCGTGCAGGTCACGGTGTCGCCGCGGGACACGCCGGAGGAGTCCATCGGGTCGCCGCCGAGCTGCTTGATGCCCAGGGAGACGCGCTCCTTCTCGACGTCGACGTCGAGCACCTTGGCTTCGACGACATCACCCTTCTTGAAGCTCTCGATGGCTTGCTCGCCGGACTGCTCCCAGGAGATGTCCGACAGGTGCACCATGCCGTCGATGTCGCCTTCCAGACCGACGAACAGACCGAATTCGGTGATGTTCTTGATCTCGCCCTTGATGGCCGTGCCGGACGGGTGCGTTTCCGCGAAGACTTCCCACGGATTGCGCTGGGTCTGCTTGACGCCCAGGGAGATGCGGCGCTTCTCGGCGTCCACGTCGAGCACCATGACCTGGACCTCTTGCGAGGTGGACAGGATCTTGCCCGGATGGACGTTCTTCTTGGTCCAGGACATCTCGGACACGTGGACGAGGCCTTCGACGCCCTCTTCCAGTTCCACGAAGGCACCGTATTCGGCGATGTTCGTGACGCGGCCCTCGAAGACGGCACCGACCGGGTATTTGGCGGCAACGCCTTCCCACGGGTCGGACATCAGCTGCTTCATGCCGAGCGAGATGCGCTGGGTTTCCTTGTTGATCTTGATGATCTGGACTTTGACGGTCTGGCCGACTTCCACCACTTCGGACGGGTGGCCGACGCGGCTCCAGGACATGTCGGTGACGTGCAGCAGGCCGTCGATACCGCCCAGGTCAACGAACGCACCGTAATCGGTGATGTTCTTGACCACGCCTTCGCGGGCTTCGCCCTCGGCCAGCTGGCCGACGAGTTCGGCGCGCTGTTCGGCACGGCTTTCTTCCAGCACGGCGCGGCGCGAGACCACGATATTGCCGCGCGGACGGTCCATCTTCAGGATCGCGAACGGCTGTTCCTGGTTCATCAGCGGGCCGACATCGCGCACGGGGCGGATATCCACCTGCGAACCCGGCAGGAAGGCCGAAGCGCCGCCCAGATCGACGGTGAAACCGCCCTTGACGCGGCCGACAATGGCGCCGTTGACCGGTTCCTTCTTGTCGAAGGACTTCTCCAGACGATCCCAGCTTTCTTCGCGGCGGGCTTTGTCGCGCGACAGAATGGCATCGCCGAGCGCGTTTTCGATACGCTCGAGGTAAACTTCGACTTCGTCACCCGCTTTGGGGGCTTCCGAGCCCGGGCCCGTGAATTCGCGCAGCGGGATACGGCCTTCGGTCTTCAGGCCGACATCGACCACCACGAAATCGTTTTCAATCGCGGTCACGGTACCTTTGACGACCTGGCCTTCCGCGAGATCGCGGCCGGCGAGGCTCGCCTCAAGCATTGCGGCGAAATCGTCGGTCGTCGGGGTGAGAGATTCTGTAGACATGTTAAAGGGTTGCTCCGATGCAGCGACAGTATTGCGTCTGTCTGTCCTGTCGCCGCTTGCCGTTTCCGGCCGGTTGGACGTTGTACAAAAGGGCGCCAGATCGGCCCGCCACAACGATCGTCGTCACGGAAATCGCGTCTGGAACACCCGGCTATTTCGTTACGCTAGCGGTGGAAGCGTCACGCCTTTTGGCGCTTTTCCACAATACGGATCGCTGTCGCAACGGCCGCGTCTATACTCAAGGAAGACGTATCAAGCAAGGTCGCGTCGTCGGCGGGCTTCATCGGAGCGTCAGTGCGCTCGGCATCGCGGGCATCGCGCTCGCGCGTCTGTTCCAGCATCGCCTCGAAGCTCAGCGTCTCGCCCTTGGCCCGCAATTCTTCCCAGCGGCGGCGGGCGCGGGTCTCGGCATCCGCCGTCACGAAGAGCTTCACCTCGGCATCCGGACAGATCACCGTGCCGATATCCCGCCCGTCCAGGATCGCCCCGCCCGGCTGTGTCGCAAAGGCGCGCTGCAGGTCGAACAGCGCCTCGCGCACTTGCGGAATGGCCGCCACGCGGGATGCCATCGAGCCGGCCTCGGCCGTGCGGATCCGGTCCTCGTCGATTGCGGCCAGATCGAGCTGTGCGGCCAGCCGGGCGCAGGCTTCGGCGTCATCCGGATCGATCCCGGCCTCGATGACGGCCAGCCCCGTCGCCCGGTAGAGCGAGCCCGTGTCCAGATGCGGCAGGCCGAAATGATCCGCCAGCGCCCTGGCGATCGTGCCCTTGCCCGAGGCGAGCGGTCCGTCGACGGCGATGATCATGTCACGCCGGCTCCAGCTGCACGCCCAGCTCGGCCATGTGCGCAAAGAAATCGGGATAGCTTGTGGCGATCATGGCGACATCGTCGACCGCAGCGCCTTCGCGCGACGCCAGGCCGAGTACCAGCCCGCTCATCGCCAGGCGGTGATCATGATGCGTGACCGTGCGGCCGCCGCCCTTCACGCCGCCCAGGCCCGCGCCATGGACAGTCAGGCTGTCCTCACCCGTCTCGACGTCGACCCCGCTGGCCCGCAGCAATTCTGCCGTTCCCTCGAGCCGGTCGCTTTCCTTGGCGCGCAGCTCGGCCAGGCCCGGCATGAAAGTCGTGCCCTCGGCAAAGGCGGCGGCGACAGCGAGGATGGGGTATTCGTCGATCATGGCCGGCGCGCGTTCGGCCGGCACCTCGATGCCGCGCAGCGCGCTGGTGCGTGCCGTGATCGTCATTGTCCGCTCGCCGGCCATGTCGGGACCCGGCTCGACCGTCAGCTCGGCCCCCATCTCGCGCAGCGTCTCGATCAGGCCTGTGCGCGCGGGATTGTCCATCACGCCGGTCAGCGTCACCTCCGAGCCCGGCGTGATCAGCGCTGCCACGATCGCGAAGGCCGAGGAGGACGGGTCGCCGGGGACATCGACATCGCAGGCGGTAAGTGCCTGCGGGCCGGCAAGGCGGATGGTGGAGGCCGGGCCGTCGCGCTGCACATCGATCGAGGCGCCGAAAGCGGCGAGCATGGTTTCCGTATGGTCCCGCGTGATCTGCGGCTCGTGCACGCGGGTTTCACCGTCAGCGCTCAAGCCGGCCAGCAGGATGGCCGACTTTACCTGCGCGGAAGCGACCGGCGGCGTGTAGTCGATACCGCGCAGCTTGCTGGGCGAAAGACGAGCCGGCAGCCGGCCGTCACTGGTCTCGAACAGGGCACCCATGGTTTCCAGCGGATCGGTCACCCGGCGCATGGGGCGCGAGGACAGGCTTTCATCGCCGACAAACTCCGCGGCCACGCCACTACCCGCGACAGCGCCCATCACCAGGCGCACCCCGGTGCCGGAATTGCCGAAGTCGAGCGGCGCGTCGGGCGTCGCAAATCGGCCGCTGATGCCCAGCACGGTCCAGGCGCCCGGGCCCGTGCGCTCGACACCGGCGCCGAGCGCGGCCATGGCCTTGGCCGTGTTCAGCACATCTTCGCTTTCAAGCAGGCCCGTGATCCGGGTTTCGCCGTGCGCAAGCGCGCCGAGGATCAGGGCGCGGTGCGATACAGATTTGTCGCCGGGAGCCTTCAGGCGGCCAGACAGCGCTTTGGCCGGCAAGGCCGAAAAAGGCCCGCTTCGACGGGACGGGATTTCGCTCATGAAAGGAAAAACTGGGTTTGAGGTGACAAGACGGCGATCAGGTTTTGACAGAGCGCGATGATCGTGGCAACGGGTCCGGCCGAAATTCGAATCTGGTTGTGAAGGGAAGTCATGGCCAAGCCAGAACTGGGAACGAAACGCGCCTGCCCGAGCTGCAGCGCCAAATTCTACGATCTGGGCCGCCGGCCGGCCCGGTGTCCGAAGTGTGAGACCGAGTTCGATCCCGAACTCGAGGATCCGCGGCTGAAGGCGGCGCCGGCTGCCGAGCCGGAAGATGACGAGACGCCGGCCAAGAAGGCGCCTGCCGATGATGACGGTTATGGCGACGAGGACGACGACACGCCGGAAGTCGACGCCGAAGCCGATCGCATCCCCGATGATGACGACGAGGATGACGACGAGAACGGTTCGGGCCTCAGCGACGACCTGCCGGACGATTTCGACGATGACGATGTCAGCGACGATGATGATGACGACGATTCGACCAAGGTCCTGATCGACGAGGAAGACGACGAGGATTTCGCCGGCTTCTCGATCGAGGATGAAGAGGATATCTAGGTCGTTCCGGTCATCTGCATTTGACGCGCACAAGAGGCTTGATCCCGGGGAAAACCGGGACTAGTTTCCGCGCTCCTCGCCGGGACCCAATCCGGCAGACGGGACAAGGGGCCATAGCTCAGTTGGGAGAGCGCTTGAATGGCATTCAAGAGGTCGGCGGTTCGATTCCGCCTGGCTCCACCACCCTTCGCCCTGCGGGCTTCGGGTGGTAAACCGCCCGCAGCGCGCACTTGGGGCGAAGCGGTGTCCACCGAAGCCTTGGCGAAGGGGGACTGTCGAGGACAAACTCCCATCCATCCCCGCCACCGCCCTGCGGGCTTCGGGTGGTAAACCACCCGCAGCGCGCACTTGGGACGAAGCGGTGTCCCCTGAAGTCTCTGGCGTAGGCGGGCTTTTCAGGACAGGCTCTGAAGCCATACCATCAAACCCCGCCTTCCGGCGGGGTTTTTGCTTTTCCGGCCTCGAGTTCCTGTCTGAGCTGCCGTCGCTGCTCCTGCAGCCCTTCGGGATAGTCGGCGACATCGCCGTATTCGAGAAAACCGTCATAGCGCCTGTGGGTCCCCGCCACCCGTGCAGCATGCTTGATGGGGCACCAGTACTGCTCCGTCCGTGACGCGATTTCCGCCACATAGGCCAGCACGCCGTTGGCGTAGGCACAATAGAGGCAGTTCAGTTTCTGGATCACATTGAGGTAGGGCAGCTTGTGCCGGTCGAAGACGACATAGTCGCGCCGGCGGACACGGGCGAGGCCGTAAACCCTGAAGCAGATGGACTGGTACAGGCTGGCAAAGGCGTCGAGTGCCGCGATCGGCAGGACGACGGCGTAGATGAAGGGCGCCGTGAGCACGGCCATGACGCCCGAGGCAAAGAGATAGCGGTGCAGTCCGATCTTCAGTGCTTGCTGCCGCTTGCGCACACGGCGTGAAATCACGATCCGGCCCTGGCGCATGCGGTACCCGAAGGCGCGGCGCCGTTCGGCGAGCCGGTCCTCCAGCTCCGTTTCAAGCGTGCGAATTCTGGCAATCAGGTCGTCGATCTCGGCTCTCATGGCGGTCTCCGCAGCGAGGCGGTTCCCATGATAGCGCGAAAAACAGGGATTGTCTGACGCCTGAAGGGGCTGTGACAAAAAGCCTGACGGCCCGGGCGGCGTTTGGGCCGTCCGGACCGGTTATCAGGCTGCGTCGGTCGCCGGCTCGCCAGCGAGAACGGCATGAATCGCCTCGCTGTCCGGCGCCGCGCGAAGCCGCTGACGCACATCCTCGCGGCGCAGGAGCCGGGACACCCGGGCCAGCGCCTTGAGGTGTTCCGCGCCGGCATCTTCCGGCGCGATCAGCATGAAGATGAGATCGGCAGGGCGGCCGTCGATCGATTCGAAATCGACCGGCGTGCGCAGGCGCGCGAAGATACCGACAACGGAATCAATACCGGCCAGACGGGCGTGCGGAATCGCGACGCCTTGTCCGACACCGGTCGAGCCGAGCCGTTCGCGCTGGAGGACAGCGTCGAAAATCGCGCGTGCCGGCTGACCGGTCAGGTCGGCCGCCAGGTCGGACATGGCCTGCAAGGCCTGTTTCCGGCTGGACGCACCCAGATCGACATGCACCCCCCCGCTGGGGATCAAATCAGCTAACGCCATACTTCGCTTCTCGTTGCTGGGCCGGTTGCTACTCGGCCGGCTCCGGTCGGTCAACTCGGGAGGGGTCGACCCAGCCGATATGCCCGTCAGGGCGGCGATACACGATGTTCAGACCGCCATTGGCTGCGTTGCGGAACATCAGGAAGGGCGAATCCGCCGCGTCCAGTTCCAGCGAGGCCATGCCGACCGTCAGCGTGCGGACTTCGCCCGGCCGCTCGGCAATCACGATCGGCTCCGGTGTGCCGTTCGCAGGCACGCCATGATCCTCGTCATCGTCGAAATCATCGTCATTCCAGGTATCGGGACTGCCCTTGAGCACGACAATCTGAAGCGACTCGGCCGGCAGTTCGGCCTTGTTCGCATTGTGGTGGTTCTTCAGTTTCCGCTTGTAGCGGCGGAGTCGCTTCTCCAGGCGCTCCATCGTGTTTTCCGCTGCCTTGTAGGCATCGTCGGCTTCGCCGTGTGCCTGCAGCATGGCGCCCGAGGGCAGATGCACCGAACAGTCGACGCGAAAGCCGATACCTTCGCGCGAGATCGATACATAGGCTTCGCCCGGACGGTTGAAGTATTTGGATACGCCGTCTTCAACCCGCGACAGGATCTGTTCCCGCAGCGCGTCGCTGACGTCGATACCCTTGCTGACCACCTGTATTTGCATGCGCTCCTTCCCGCTGGCCATACACCAGCACGTGAGGCGTTGACATCACGGTGCCGCCCCTCCCCGGAAAGCGGGCGGAACCTAGTCGCGGGGTAGGCCGGGAGTCAATGCGTGTGTGCTCCGGGCAGCCGACGAACCGCGACTGCGGCGGATGGGGGTCCGCCGGGGCGCTCGTTCAGGCCTTCCCTAGCCAGCACGTTTCAAAATTCGACGACGCTGGACCGAGGAGGGGATGTTGAGCGCCTCCCGGTATTTGGCCACAGTCCGGCGTGCGATTTCAATCCCTTCGTCACGCAAATGTTCGACAAGCTTGTCGTCGGACAGCACGTCTTCCGCGGTTTCCTGGTTGATCATCGTCTTGATCCGGAAGCGGACGGCTTCGGCAGAGTGGGCGTCCCCGCCGCCCGCAGACGGGATGGCGGAGGTGAAGAAATACTTCATCTCGAACATGCCGCGCGGTGTGGCGACATATTTGTTCGACGTGACGCGGCTGACGGTCGACTCGTGCATGCCGATCGCATCGGCCACGGTCTTCAGGTTCAGCGGACGCAGATAGGCGACGCCATGGGCCAGGAACATGTCCTGCTGGCGCACGATCTCGCTGGCGACCTTGAGGATGGTGCGGGCGCGCTGGTCGAGGCTCTTCACCAGCCAGCTGGCATTTTGCGAACACTCGGTGATGAAGGTCTTGTCCGATTCCGAGCGGGCGACCGCGGTAATCTCGTTGTAATAGCGGTTGTTCACCAGGACGCGCGGCAGAGTGTCGGAATTCAGCTCGACCTGCCAGCTGCCGTCCGGCGACTGGCGGATGAACACGTCCGGTTCGACCGCGCGGGTCGTGTCCGACGAGAAGGCCAGGCCCGGCTTGGGCGTGAGGTCGCGGATTTCCGCGATCATCTCGTCCAGGTCTTCATTGTCGACGCCGCACAGGGATTTCAGGGCGGCATAATCGTGCTTGGCGAGGCGTTCGAGATTGTCCAGCAGGGTGGCCATGGCCGGGTCGAGCCGGTTCTTGTCCTTCAGCTGCAGGGCGAGGCATTCGGTCAGGTCGCGGGCCATCACACCGACCGGGTCGAAGCCCTGGGTCAGTTCGAGGACCGATTCGATACGCGCGCGCTCGACGCCGAGCTGTTCGGCGATCTCGTCGAGATCGGCGCGCATATAGCCGTCATCATCGGCCAGATCGATCAGGTGGGCGCCGATCAGCTTGTCCACCGGATCCGCCGTCGCCGTCGCCAGCTGGGCGTGCAGGTGTTCGGACAGGGACAGTTCGCGCGAGGAATTGGCAATCGCGTCATAGTCTTCGCCGGATGCACCGCCACCGCTGCCCGTGGGAGACCAGTTGCCGGCACCCAGCGCATCGCCGGTGCTGCCCGTGCTGTCGACACCGGACAGGTCGGACTTCGAGTCATCGCCATGGATGACGTCCGAATCGGCATCGATGGAATCATTGGCATCGGCAGACGGGGATGACAGTTCCAGCTCGCGCGGCTCGCCTTCGCCTTCCTGGCGCAGCGATTCGGTCGAGCTTTCGCTTTCGTCGCGTTCGAGCAGCGGATTGCGTTCCAGTTCGCCTTCGACGAACTCGGCCAGCTCGATATTGGAGAGCTGCAACAGCTTGATGGCTTGTTGGAGCTGGGGCGTCATCACCAGGGACTGGCCCTGGCGCATGTCCAGCTTCTGCATCAATCCAGCCATGTGAACCTCTGTTTGGTACGTTTCCTGCAGAGGTTAATCAGGCAAAACTTTCTCCGAGATAAACGCGACGCACGTCCGGGTCGGCCCGGATCTCCGCCGGCGAGCCCTCGAACAACACCTCACCCTCGTGGATGATCGTTGCTCTGTCAGTGATTTCAAGGGTTTCCCGGACATTGTGGTCGGTAATGAGAATGCCGATTCCGCGCTCGCGCAGGAAGCGGATCAGGTCCCGGATATCGGTGATTGCAAGCGGATCGATGCCCGCGAAGGGCTCGTCGAGCAGCATGAAGGAGGGGCGAGTCGCCAGGGCGCGGGCGATTTCCACGCGCCGCCTTTCGCCGCCGGACAGGGAGGGCGCCGGCGCGTCGCGCAGATGGGCGATGCGCAGTTCCTCGAGCAACTGGTTCACCAGTTCGTGGCGCGCATCCCGATCTTTTTCAACGACTTCCGCGACAGCCAGCACATTCTGCTCGACCGTCATGCCGTGAAAGATCGATTTCTCCTGGGGCAGATACCCGATGCCCAGACGGGCCCGCTGATACATCGGCAGACGGGTGATGTCCTCGCCGTCGAGGAGGATTCGGCCGTAATCCGCCTCCACCAGTCCGGTAATCATGTAAAAACACGTGGTCTTGCCGGCGCCGTTCGGGCCGAGCAGTCCGGCGACCTCGCCGCGCTCGAGCGAAACCGACACGCCCTTCACGACCGGGCGCTTGCCATAGGCCTTGCCGATCTTCTCGACGACGAGGCCATTGCCGGTCGCGGTTTCGGGCGCAGGCGCCGCGTGGAATTCGCTGAAGGCCATGCCGGTCCTATCCGTCCGTCTCTTCGGTGCTGCCGCCATTGCCGTTATCCGGGGCCGCGGTCTCTTCATTGCCGCGCGGATGGATGACCATGCGCACACGCTCGCCGTCGCCGGCTTCGCCGAAGGAGGAATTGCCGGTCACCAGGTCGGTCACGAAACGCGTTGCGGTAAACACGTCCTCGCCCTGGGTGATGACGACATCGCCGGTCAGGGTGATGGTTTCCTCGGCCAGAAGATAGACGCCGCGATCGCCGCGCGCCCGCTGTTCCGGCGTGGTGTAGAAGACATTCCCGGTCGCCACGATGCGCTCGATATTGCCCAGATTCCCCGTCGGGCCCGAGCCGGTGCTCTGGCCGTCGAAGAACACCTCGATCCGGTCGGCACGCAGGCTGCTGGTGCCTTGCACGACATTGACATTGCCGGTCCACACGGCCCGGTTTTCCGGGTTGAAGAGCTCGGAATGGTCGGCCTCGATGTCCAGCGGCAGGCGGGAATCGCCGATCTGCGCCAGAGCGGACGACGTCAGGGTGCCTGATGCCAATGCGGCCAGGACGAGGGCGACCCGTGCGGCGGCGCAGGCCCGGAGTGCTGTCAGTCGCATCATTCGCTTCCTTCTTCTTGCGCGGTGCGCGACAGGTCGGTGCGCTCCTGAACGAGAGTCATGCGGACGTTTCCGTCAAAAATCAAAAGATCCCCGCCTTCGCGGATTTCATAGCTGTCGGCGCGGATCGTGCCCATGGGCCCGGATCCCTCGACCGGACGCTCGCCGACAACCCGCGCCTCGCGCAGGAAAATCCGCGCATGCTCGGAGGCAAAGCGATAGCCGTCCTCGGTGTCCAGGTTGACGTCGGAATAAAGATCCAGCACCCGGTTGCTGGCATCATAGCGGCCGGTCTGAGCCAGCACGCTGGAGGCGTCGGTCTCCAGGAAATCATAGTCGAGCCGCGGGCGTTCCAGATCGGTGATGTCCGGCGCCCCGCCGCGCTGGCGGATCGCGGCATCGGCGGTCAGGACATAGGGGATGAGGGCGTCATCGCGTCCGACAAAGCGCGGATTGACCATGCGGCTGTCCGAGCTGACCATTTCGGTCTCGCCGGAGACCGTACCCTGGCTGCCCATCACCAGCTGCACGACGAGCAGGACGGCGATCGCCGCCGCGGCAATCATGAAGCCCAGCCGTAGCCGGCGAACGAATGCCGTGCGCCGCCGCGCGACGCCGAGCGCCAGCGCGCGGCGCGGTTCCCAGCTGCCGTGATGCGGGGGCTGAAAGGCCTCGAGGCCGGGGTTGGCAGTCACGCTCATGAGCCGTCAGTGGTTGGCGGCGTCCGGCGCAGTGCCGGGCGCGGCAGTAGAAAGACCAGTCTTTGCAGGCCTTTTCAAGGCAATCCGGTTCAGGAGTGCGCGAAAATGTCGGTTTCCGGCCAGCCGGCCAGATCGAGCTTCGCGCGCGTCGGCAGGAAGTCGAAACAGGCCCGGGCGAGCGCCATGCGGTCCTCGCGTTCCAGCATCACCGTCAGACGGTCGCGCAGGGCATGCAGGTGCAGCACGTCCGAGGCAGCATATTCCAGCTGCGCCGGGCTCAGCTCGTCGGCGCCCCAGTCCGAGCTTTGCTGCTGCTTATTCATGTCGACGCCGATAAGCTCGCGCGTGACGTCCTTCAAACCGTGCCGGTCGGTGTAGGTACGGCACAGTTTTGAGGCAATCTTGGTGCAGAAAACGGGCGCCAGTGTCACACCAAGGTAGCGCTCGACCATCGCCACATCGAAGCGGGCGAAGTGCAGGATCTTCTCGGTGCCCGGATCCGACAGCAGCGCTTTCAGGTTCGGACAGTTGTAGGTCTTGCGGTCCATCTGCACGACATGGGCATCGCCATCGCCGGCCGACAATTGCACCACGCACAGCATGTCCCGCGTCAGCGACAGGCCCATCGTCTCGGTGTCGATGGCAACGGCCGGGCCGAGGTCGAGGCCGGCGGGCAGGTCGCCCTTGTGGTAGTGCACGGTCATGATCGAATTTCCTTGCTCGTGAAGTCCGGTCCTAGCGCCGCGACGCCGCCGGCGCAATGCGCTCGAGCTTGTCGTCCAGGCTGCGCCGGTCGTCCCGGTTGAGGAATTGCGGGGGCGACACTTCGGGCTCCGGCCGGGTCCGCTCCAGCGCGTCGAACAGTGCGCTGGCCGCGAGCCCGTCCGGCCGTGCCAGCCAGGCCTGGCGCCGCTCGCGCAGGGCGTCGGCCGTCGAGGCAGCGGTCTGCGGCGTCAGCCTTACGCCGAAGGGTACAGTTCCCGAGGGCGCTTCCGTCCGTTCCAGCCGCATGCGTTCCAGCATCGCCTGGCCGACATGCGGCAGATAGTGCGAGGGCTCGTAGAAGGCCGGGTGTGCGCCGGTCTGTTCCGGTCCCGGTGCCGGCTGGCGGGCGAAGGGCTGGAAGCCCGAGAAGTCCCACAGCACGGCGCCGCCGCCCGGAACACAGGCCTCGACCGGTTCGCGGTCGGCATAGGCCTCGAAGGTCTCTGCCAGCAATTGGCGGAAGGCGAGATATTCATCCAGCTCGCCGGAGCGCACCAGCGCTTCTTCGCGCCAGGCATGCAGGGGGTGAATGAAGCCCGTCACCTGGATGCCCGAAGCTGTGAGCGCATCGAGCACGTCCTGGAACATCATCAGGCGTTCCGGGTCGAAGGTGTAGCCCTGGTACCAGGAATAGATACCGCGTGCGCCATTTTCATAATGCTCGCGCTGGGCGCCGGCCGGATAGGCGTCGGCCCAGGGCACGCGGGGTTCGCCGCCGGTCAGATTGTCGGCAATCAGCTGCAGCGAGGCACCGAACGTGTTGGGCGACAGTGATACGCGGGCAAGCGACAGCCAGCGGCGCCCATCGGCCAGCGCCGACAGCCAGTAGGTTGCCTTGGCCTTGGAGTGGACGCCGAACTCGTCGAGATCGAGCCCGATCACCACGCAGCGCAGCTCCTCATTCCGCGCTGCCAGGGCGGCGGCCTGCGACAGTTCGAAGATATTCGTGCCGCGCATGCCGGCGTTGTAGATGCCGCCGGGCCAGTGTTCCGGCTCGTGCGGGAAGCCGTCCACCGTGCGGGACGAGCCGAGGAGGATTGCCCGGTCGCCGCCGCGGGCCAGTCGGTCGGCGACGTGCACCCGTCCACCGTCTTCCAGCAGGCGCGTGTCGCGGGCCGTCAGGCCGGGAATGTCCGGCGCGCCGGTGATGCCGAACGGGTCAATGAACGCGTTGAAGCCGCCGAACAGGGCCAGGCCGGCGAAAAGGGCGATCAGCAATGTCGAGGCGTAGCGCGTCATCCCTGTCCCCTCAGAATGTGTAGTAGATGAATTCGGACGTCTTCCAGGCGTTCAGCACCGACAGGAAGAGCAGCGCCGCCGCGGCGATTGCCGTGCCGCGCGAGAATTTCCAGCGCGGACCGGGCTTGGGCCGGATTTCCGCATCCTTCATCGTCTGCTCGTCGATCGTGTCGGAGAAGACTTCCGGCGTATCCGGCAGCGACCAGACAATGCCCAGGCCCAGCACGATCCAGGCGATCGCCTCCACGGTCACACCGTCCAGTCCCAGACCGGAGAAGCCGAACATGCCGGCCAGGATGCGGCCGGCACCGGACCAGCTTTCGGCGCGGAAGAAGACCCAGGCAATGGTCGTGAAGGCGAAGGTGAGACCGATTGCGATCACCTTGCGCCGGCCCGCGAACCAGTTCTTCGGGCCCCATTTCGCCCAGAAATGGTTCACCGTCAGGCCCAGCCCGTGCAGCCCGCCCCATATGACGAATGTCCAGGCGGCACCGTGCCAGAGCCCGCCGAGCAGCATGGTGATGAACAGGTTCACATAGCGGCGCACCTCGCCTTTGCGGTTGCCGCCGAGCGGGATGTACAGATGGTCGCGCAGGAAATGGCTCAGCGTGATGTGCCAGCGCCGCCAGAACTCCACCACCGAGGCCGACTTGTAGGGGCCGTTGAAGTTTACCGGCAGGCGGTAGCCCAGGCATCGGGCCAGGCCCAGCGCCATGTCGGAATAGCCGGAAAAGTCGAAGAAGATCTGCAGCGCATAGGCCACCGCCCCGATCCACGCGGCGATCAGGCCCGGCTCGCCGCCGCGCTCGGCCATCGCGAACAGCGAAGAGGCGAAGGGCTCGATATTTTCAGCGATGAGGACTTTCTTTGCCAGGCCGATCGAGAAGATGGTCAGGCCGATACCCAGATTGGCGGACAGGTCGTCCTTGCGCTTGTCATCGGCAAACTGCGCCGCGATCTGGTGGTGCTGCACCAGCGGGCCGGCGACGATGTGCGGGAAGAAGCTGACGAAGAGCGTGTGCGAGAAGATGTGGCCGGGGGCCGTCTTCTTGCGGGCGATATCGACCAGGAAAGAGATCTGCTGGAAGGAGAAAAAGGAGATCGCCAGCGGCAGGCCTACATTGAGCAGCGGCAGTTCAAGCGGGGTCAGCGCGTTGACATTGCCGATCAGGAAATCGGCGTATTTGAAGAAGCCCAGCAGGGCCAGGTTGAAGATGATGCCGATCGCGAGGAAGGGCTGGTTGCCCCACCGCGCCATGGCGCGCGCCACGATGTGGTTCATCGCCACCGAGAACAGCAGCAGCGGCAGGTTCCGCACATCCCACCAGGCATAGAAGACCAGCGAGGCGAGGTTCAGGACGAACAGCGCGGCCAGATGGCTCAGATAACGCCGCGCCAGATAGTAGGCCGCCAGCACGCCGGGCAGGAAAAGAAACAGGAATTCGAACGAATTGAAGAGCATGTCGCAGCCCGGCCCCCGAGGTGCGGGGACGCTAGCGGCCCGGGCCCGGTGCGGCAAGGCAGGCCTGCACGCGGCCGGAGCTCCCGGGGCGGCGCCACCGCCATGCAGTTTTGTGACAACGAGGTGACAAACGGGTGCGAAGCCAAATCTTAATTCATCGTAAAATCACGAAATGACTGTCATATTACCTTTAAAAATCAGCGCATGCAGGGGTTTGCGTGAAATCTCGTATGATCCGTGTACGGACTTTACAAGGGGTGTGGGTACTGTAACATTAGCGTCATACAAACGCTGTTTCAGATTCTCACAGGAGGAGAAGTCATGAAAAAGACAAGCATGATGATCGCTGCTTCCCTCGCTGGCGTCCTCGCCCTGGCCGGTCAGGTCACGGCTCAACGCGCCCCGGTCCAGGGTGAAGCCTTTGTTCTCGAAATGCTCGGTCAGCGCAGTTGGGAAGTATCCTGCCGCCTGACCCAGGGCGATGGCGATGCCATCGAAACCCGTGAGGCCGGCCGGGGCCTGCATGACAATGGCCGCTTCGCCATCGGCGATGTGACCGGTGGTCTGTGCTCCTACTCCGTACCCGAGCGTGGCGAGCTGCGCCTGACGATGGATGTCGAGCACACGGCTTTCAACTGCCCGTTCACGGTGACCGAGGCCGGCTTCTGCCGCGCCTATCTCCAGCCGGGCGATAGCGGCAGCTTCCAGATCACCCGCCGTTCGGCCGTTGCGAGCGCTGTCACCGGTTCGTAAGCGACCGGCGCAAGTCCCCCAACCAGTACGAAGCACTTGCAGGTCAATGAAACGCCCGGCCGGGAGATCGGCCGGGCGTTTTGCCTTGCGTGCTGCGGGTTTTGTGGCTGCATGCGTTTCCGACAGACTGGCACAAAGCGTGGGGGTGACGTCCTGACGTCCGCTCAAACCGGGCGACAAAGGTGCCGGTGTCCGGCGTGTTGACACACAGCGAGAGCC
Organism: Pseudomonadota bacterium; assembly: GCA_036231565.1. GTDB lineage: Bacteria > Pseudomonadota > Alphaproteobacteria > Caulobacterales > Maricaulaceae > Maricaulis. The sequence continues at coordinate 18,525 of JAZAHA010000031.1, read as the reverse complement.
GGGGGCGAAGCTATACGTGCCGGTTTGAGGACACACCTGCACTGCAGGCGCAATTCAAGTCTGTGAGGAGAGTGGTCCGGTTCAACGCCAACTAAATCTGGCATCGCGTCACAATAACGGTCCGGAGAGGATGGTGCCCAGGAGAAGACTCGAACTTCCACTCCCTAACGGGAACTGGCACCTGAAGCCAGCGCGTCTACCAATTCCGCCACCTGGGCAGGTGTCGAGGCGCGGTTCCTAAAGCCGCCATGCCTCCAAGTCAACGGGTCATGCGCAATTTGGCGGCGCTTTTTGCAGCCTGTGCCGGGGCTCTCGAAGTCGTGTCGCGATCGCCCCCGCCGCGCGCGCCAGAACAGGCTTGCTGCGCGTTCCAGAAACTGGCCGGAAATCTCGCGAAAGGCGACGGTCAGGGAGGTGGGGTGTGGTTCCCCCGGTGAGCTTCCCCTGGCGGGACGAGGCCGTGGAGCGCGACAGCGACCAGGGCCGGGTGCCGTTCAAGCGCAATGCCGCATGGACAGGCGGGCGGTTTTTTGGTCTATCCCCAACAAGCCCAGTTTGCAGGGGACAGCCATGCTGCGAGACGAAATCATCACCGTGTTCGGCGGATCCGGCTTTGTCGGCCGTCATGTGGTCCGGGCGCTCGCCCGTGAAGGCTATCGGGTCCGCGTCGCATCGCGGCGGCCCCACATCGCCCAGGACCTGCGCGTGATGGGCGTGGTGGGCCAGGTACAGCTGGTCCAGGCCAATCTGCGCGTTCCCGCCTCGGTCGAGCGCGCGCTGGAAGGCGCCAGCGGTGTGGTGAACCTTGTCGGCGTGCTGAACGAGACCGGCCGCCAGACCTTCACCCGCCTTCATGCCCAGGGCGCGAAGACGGTTGCCGAAGCCGCCGCTGCGGCGGGGATCGAGCGGCTGGTGCATATCTCCGCCATCGGCGCCGATGCCGAAAGTGCGTCGCGCTATGCCCGCACCAAGGCGGAAGGCGAAGCCGCCGTGCGCAAGGCCCTGCCGAGCGCGACCGTGCTGCGTCCGTCCATCGTGTTCGGAACGGATGACGGTTTCTTCAACCGTTTCGGCGCGATGGCGCGCTTCGTGCCGGCCCTGCCGCTGTTCGGCGGCGGCAAGACCCGTTTCCAGCCGGTCTTTGCCGGCGACGTGGCAGCCGCGGTGGTCAAGTCTCTGCAGAGCGACACGGCGCGTGGCGAGACGTTCGAGCTTGGCGGACCGGGCGTTTACACGTTCGAACAGCTGATGCGCTTCATCCTCGACGAGATCGACCGGCCGCGCCTGCTGCTGCCGCTGCCCTGGGCGGCTGGACAGGTGATCGCCATGCTGTCCGAGATGGCGGCGATCCTGCCCTTCGTGGAGCCGGTCATCACCCGCGACCAGCTCACCCAGCTCAAGCGCGACAATGTCGTTGCTGACGGCGCGAAAACGCTGGCGGATCTGGGCATCGAGCCGGAAACCGTGGACGCCATCGTGCCGTCCTACCTGGTGCGCTATCGCCGCTACGGCCAGTTCCACGAGCGCCAGACGAGCTAGCCGGCCCCGCTAGAGTATCTTGTCGAGCAGGTCGAGCGCCTTGTCGAGCCAGGCCAGGCGCTCGGTGTATTGTGCCTGGGCCTTGCCGGCCTTTTCGACAGCCTCCTTGAAGGCCGTCCGCTCAGGAAGGTCCAGCGTCAGGAAATCGTCGGCCAGCTGTGCATAGCCGATCAGGTCGATCTTCTGCTGCAGGTCCGTCATGCGAGTGCGGACGCCGGCTTGTGCCAGCGGTGGCAAGCTTGCCAGGCTGTCTTCGAGCGCCGTGATCTGGGCGCGCATTTCCTCTTCAGTCATCCGGGGTCACCTCGCGGGCGGGGTTGGGCGCGACCATGCTGTCGAGCAGGGCCTGGATGTCGTCTGCCGTACTGCCGGCCTCTGCGCGGATGCTGGCCAGGCGCTCGGTGAGTGCGGCGATGGTGTCGGCATCGACAATCCGGCCTGTGATCCGTTCAAGCGCGGTGGGCGTCTGGATGTGGGTATTGAGCAGCGCCTGTGCCGCAACGACCTCGTCCATCAGGGCGTCCAGTTCGGCAGACTTGGCCACGATGCGGGCGTGAAGGGTATCCAGCGCGGCGATATTGGCGAGGATGCCGGCGCGTCCGAGATTGTGCTGTTCAATCGCAAAACGGGCGGTCTCGTCGTCAAGCGCAACGCCACCCGGCCCGTCCGATGGATTGTCGCAGTGATCGTCGCTGGCCGGCGACAATACGCCGGCGGCGACGTAGAACCGCGCATCGGCGCAGGCGAGTTCCGCTTCGAAGCGGGCCTTGCGTTGCAGTCTGAGCTGGTCGGCGTGCCGGACCAGCGCCTGCCCTTGTGCGCCCACGGCCGTTTCCATCGCCGTCAGGGTGGCAAGCTGGGTTGTCGACAAGTCGCGCACCTGGCGCGGGTTCCGCAGCCGGCAAGGGCCAGAACCGTCAACAGCGCCAGGGCCGTCCGCGCCCTGGCTGCCCGCGGAAAAACACGGTCGCGCATCGGTCGTCTCCTTCAGAGGAAGAGTAACCTTAAACTGCGCAATCTGCAATTACACGTCGATAGGGGCTTGTCCGGATCCGGTGCGGGCCTGCCGGTAGAGCGCAATCGGAACCAGGCCGGCCGCGAGCACCGCAAAGCCGCCCAGGCCCAGAAGTCCGTTCCAGGGCCAGTTCTGCTCCGGCAGGAAGATGAGCCCGACGCCGGCGACCGCATTGATGGAGCCGTGAAAGGCGCCGGCGGCATAGACACCGCCGCCCCGCTCGCGCGCCAGTGCGAGATAGGGCGTCAGCAGGACGGTGAAGAGCGTCATCACGGCGACGCCCGTCCAGCCCAGGCCCGGATAATTGTATCCCATCAGGATGAGCGGTGCGTGCCAGACGCCCCAGATCACGCCGATCACCAGCGACTGCACCCAGAAGCCCAGACCGGACAGGCGCGGCTGCAGCCAGCCGCGCCAGCCCAGCTCCTCGCTGATGGTCAGCAGCACGGTATTGGTCAGGATGCCGACCGGCACGCCGATGGCCAGCTGCAGGGTGAGCAGCAATTCCGGCGACATCGGCACCTCCTGGCCCGAGGCTTCGACCACCGCGGCCAGGGCCGCAGCGGCATCGGCCGGCCCGGACCGGGTCAGCACCAGGGTCACGACCGAGGCGAGCGCTGCCAGCACGACGGGAACCAGCCAGCCCCAGACCGTCCAGACGACAATCGGGCCGGCGCGGCCGGGCTTGAAGCCCAGAGCGGTCAGGGCGCGGCTGCGGTCGAACAGGAGGGTGGCCACGATCGCGCCGATGGCCGGACCGAACATGAAGCCCGTCATGTAGAGGGTGGCGAAGGCGCCGGCGCCCGCAAGGCCGCCCTCACTGCACAGCCAGGCCCCGATCGCCCAGCTGACACCGAAACTTACGACCAGAAAAACACCGATGGCCCGCATGCCGTCCCCCGATGAAGCGTGTCAGCGGTACAGTGCCCGGGAAGCTAGCGGATAATCAAGCCGATCAGAATGAGGCCGAGGGCCAGCCGGTACAGCACGAAGGGCAGGAAACCGATCCGGTCGACGAGCTTCATCATCACGGCAATCGACGCCCAGGCCGCGAAGAAGGACAGCACAGCCACGATCAGGCCGGCTTCCAGCGAGGCGTCGGCATCGTCCGCCCCTGCAAGGTCGATCACGGATACCAGGGCAAAGGCGGCGATCACCGGGATGGCCATCAGCATGGAAAAGCGAGCGCTTTCCGAGCGTTTCAGGCCCAGCGCCCGGCCTGCCGTCATGGTAACGCCGGAGCGGGACGCACCGGGGATGAGGGCGAACAGCTGGGCGATGCCGATCAGGGCGGCGTCCTTGAAGCTGAGTGTCTCCAGCGTGCCGGTCTGCTTGCCATAGCGGTCGGCAAGCCAGAGCGGCAGGGCAAAGACCAGCGTGGCTCCGGCAATCACGGCCGGCGAGCGCAGTGCATCGACCAGGTCGAAGGCGTAGAGCGCGCCGGCAAAGATGAAGACCGGCGGCATCGAAGCGGCCACCAGGAGGGCGATCCGTCCGCCCGGCGTGATCCGTCCGGTCAAAAGCGCCAGCTTGCCGCGCGCCACATCGAATATGTCGCGCCAGAAATACACCAGGACCGCAACCAGCGAGCCCGCGTGCGCCATCACATCGATCAGCGGACCCTGGTCCTCCACGCCCAGCGCATCCGGCGCCAGGATGAGGTGAGCCGAGGACGAGATCGGCAGGAATTCGGTGAGGCCCTGGACGAGCGCGAGAACAATCAGCTGAATGAGTGGCATGCGGGTCTTCCCCTGGACGGGCCGGCGGCATATTCCGCCAGTTCACAGTGCTTGGCCAGTGGGCGACTGCGCAGGCAAGCGGGCCGACATTGACGGTCCGGCGCCATGCGCCCTAAACCGGCAGGGGAAGGATCGGTCGCATGCCCCATGATCATGTCGGTTCACCGGGCGGGCCCGGGCGTCTGGAGCCCCGCGAAGCGCTGAGCCATACGGGCCGCGCGACGGCGGCATCCGTTGCCGTGGCGCTGGTCCTGACAATCACCAAGGGCATCGTCTGGTACCTGTCCGGTTCGGTCGCGCTGCTGGCCTCCGCCGCCGACAGCCTGCTCGATCTGACGGCCTCCCTGACGGTCTATTTCTCGGTGCGCTATGCCGCCGAGCCGGCGGATGCGGAACACCGCTTCGGTCATGGCAAGGCGGAGGCCTTTGCCGGCATCCTGCAGGCGATCCTGGTCGCGGTCTCCGCTGCGCTGCTGGTGCGCGAGGGGATCGCCCACCTGATCGAGCCGCAACCGATCGAGGCGAGCGGCTGGGCGCTGGGCGTGATGGGGCTGTCCATTGCACTGACCCTGGTCCTGCTGATCGTCCAGACCCGGGCCCTGGAGAAGACGGGCTCGATAGCGGTGGAAGGTGACCGGGCGCACTATTTTTCCGATCTCGGTTCGAATGTGGCCGTGATCGCAGGTATTGCAGGCGCCACGCTTCTCGGCTGGCTCTGGCTGGATGCGCTTGCAGCACTCGGTGTGGCGGCCTGGCTGGGATGGACGGCCTGGGGCGTGGCCCGCGGAGCCGGCAATCAGCTGATGGACCGGGAGTTGCCCGAGGAAGAGCGCGACCGCATCATGCACATCGCGGCTGAAGATCCGCGCATCATCAATATCCATCAATTGCGCACGCGGGCGGCCGGCCCGCTGCTGCACATCCAGTTCCATATGGCGTTGAAGCCGGACATGAGCCTGCGCGACGCCCATTCCATCCTGGTGGATTGCGAGAGACGCATCCTGGCCGCCTGGCCCGCTGCCGATATCATCATCCACGCCGACCCTCACGGCGCGGCCGAGCCGCATGGTGCGGAATTCTTCAAGGGCGACGATCCGGTCGAAGCACATGACCCTTAGACCGCGCGCCGAAACAGGCTAGCCTCGCACCATGCGCATCCTGCACTTCTGGCCCCTCGATCCGTTTTCCCGCCAGGTCCGGCTGGCGCTGGAGGAGAAATCCCTGCGGCACGACCTGCAGCTGGAGGTTCCCTGGGAGCGTCCGGACGATCTCGTTTCGCTCAATCCGGCGGGGACGACGCCGGTGCTGATCGATGAGTCCGGCGGCGGCCGGCGGGTGATCGTGGAGAGCCGGGCGATCCTGGAATACCTCGAAGAAACGACGCCGACGCCTTGCCTGCTGCCCGGCGGTCCGGCCGAGCGCGCCGAGGCGCGGCGGCTCGTCGACTGGTTCGACCGCAAGTATGACGGCGAGGTCAATGCCTACCTCCTGCATGAAAAGCTGGAAAAGCGCGCCCAGGGCCTCGGCTCGCCGGACCCGGCTGCGCTCCGCGCGGGTCGCGATCATCTGCGCTGGCATCTCGACTACATGGCCTGGCTTCTGGAAAGCCGCGACGGGCTGGCCGGCCCGCGCTATACGCTGGCCGATATCGCCGCCGCGGGCCACCTGTCCTGCGCCGACTATCTCGGTGACGTCCCGTGGGACGCGTTCGAGCCGGTGAAGCACTGGTATCAGCGCGTCAAATGCCGCCCGGCCTTCCGCGGCCTCCTGACCGACAAACTCCCGGGCACCCCGCCGTCGGCACATTATGCGGATCTGGATTTTTGATATGAGAATACTGTTCCAGCTTTTCCTGATTGCAGGGCTTGTTTGCGTCCAGTCTGCGCCCACGTCCGCACAATCGCGCGAAGAACGGATCGCAGCGTTCGTCGCTTGGGGGCAGGATGTGAACGAACTGTCGAACGAGGCTGTGAGCCTGCTTGATTCAAGCGCCGCCGACGAAGTGGTCTACCTTCGGTCGAACTCACAGATTGACGAGGTGGCAGCTCAACAGAGATTGGACGACTGGTTTAGCGCCCGCAATGCTCGGCTCGAAATCATCGAGGCCCGTAGCGCTGTTCTGGGGGCGGGGCCAGATTTGATGTTGGAGAGCCAAGAGCCCCTCGCGGGCGCGATGCGGTCCAGTATCGAAGATCTGATTCCTCGCGTTCGCGACTTCGTCGAAGCGCAGTATGAGGCCTCATCGCAGGCGATCGCCGGGAACGAGGTCGACTGGCCGGCCGTTGCTTCAGCGCAGTACGCAGTGTTTCAGCAGATCTACGTAAGCCAGATACGCCGCAATCTGTCAGTCAGGCAAACGGGCAACGGTGACGGGCCTGAAGGTGCGTGGGCGACCGCGCTAAATGCGAACATGGCGTCCATGATCGTCGTTCTGGAAATGATGCGTGTCGAATGGGGCGCCGACCCCTCCCAGTTTTCAGTTGAGAACCCGGTCGAGCGACTTCAGGAGCGACGGCGGGAGGTGCGGGGCTCTGTAGCTGAAGGCCGACGGGCCATACGCGAGCGAGCCCGTGAACTTGAGCGGTCTCAGCCGTCGACCCATCGCGGCGATCACCTTGTGCCGCTAATCGAGCAAAGCAGCGAGATTCTTCGGGAAGCGCTTGCGCTTGAGGAAGAAATGAGTGCCGCTCTGCTCGACGTCGGGCGCCGGATCGAGCAGGAGGGCGTTACAGAGGCTACTCTTGCGCAGATTGACGCGCTTTCAATCCTGGAACAGCGACGCGCTGACTATCAGCAGAGAAATACCGCCATTGCCCAACAAATGTTCCCCAGCCAACGCTGACACCGTCAAATCCCTCGCCACTGAACTCGGCTTCACGGCCGTGCGCATCTGCCGGGCCGATGAGGCCTGGGAGGCGGGGGAGCGGCTGGCGCAGTTTGTCGGCGAAGGGCTGCACGGCTCGATGGCGTGGATGGAAGACACGCTGGAGCGGCGCAAGCATCCCACTGCCATGTGGGATGCGGCGAAATCGGCCGTTGTCGTGGCGATGAATTACGGGCCCGGTTTTGACCCCCTGCCGCTGCTGGAGCGGCGGTCCGAGGGCGTGATCTCGGTCTATGCGCAGAATGCCGACTATCACGACCTGATGAAGAAGCGCCTCAAACATCTGGCGCGGGCCTTTGCGCAGGATACCGGCGAGGATGTGAAAGTCTTCGTCGATACCGCCCCGCTGATGGAAAAGCCGCTGGCCGGCAAGGCGGGCGTGGGCTGGCAGGGCAAGCACACCAATCTGGTCAGCCGCGAGTACGGCTCCTGGCTGTTTCTGGGCGTCATGCTGACCACGGCCGATCTGCAGCCCGATGCTGCCGAGACGGATCATTGCGGGTCCTGCCGGGCGTGTCTCGATATCTGCCCGACCAACGCCTTTCCGGCCCCCTACCGGCTCGACGCAAGGCGCTGCATTTCCTATCTCACGATCGAGCACAAGGGGCCGATCCCGGAGGAGTTCCGGGAGCCGATGGGCAATCGTATCTACGGTTGCGACGACTGTCTGGCGGTCTGCCCGTGGAACAAATTCGCGGCCGTCGCCGAGGAGACCGCCTTCCATCCGCGGCCCGAGCTGAAAGGGCCGCTGCTGGCCGAGCTGGCGGCGCTGGATGACGCAGAATTCCGGCAGGTCTTCACCGCCTCGCCGGTGAAACGGATCGGACGCAACCGGTTTTTGCGTAACGTGCTTATAGCGATTGGAAATTCCAGCGACATGGCGCTTATTCCTGTTGTGCTGAAGCGTCTCGAGGACGCAGCGCCCGAGGTGCGGGGGATGGCCGTCTGGGCCCTTGGCAGGCTGGATCCGGAAGGGGCTCTGAAGGCGGCTGAACAGCACGCAGAAAACGAGACCGATCCGCATGTCCGTGAAGAATGGGCACGCGTGAATAAGAAACTTACCTCGGGTTGAGGGCTTGTTAGTTTTTGAGGTCTAAGGCTCCGCCCCTTGGAGGGGCTGACGCACGGGGAGCGTCTGACACAATGCAGGTCGACAGGCCGAGTGGGGACTCGCATCTGGCAGGACAGGTTTTCTCGGACCGGACATCCGTCCTGGTGTGCGAGAACAGCCAGGTGCAATTGCGCATATTGAGCGAAGCCGTGCGCGATGCCGGCTATGAAGTGCACACGGCGAGCAATGCCGAGGATGCGCTGAAGCTGCTGAATCTGATGCCGATCGATATCTTCCTGACGGGGATCGAGGTCGGCACGACCAGCGGGCTGGAAGCCTGCTGGCTGCTCAAGTCCAATCCGGAAACCGAGACGGTCTACACCATCGTCGTAACGGCGTCCGGTCAGGAAAAGCGCCTTGAGGAATCACTGGATGCCGGGGCGGACGATTTCATCCGCAAACCCGTCAACATGACCGAGCTGCGGGCCCGCCTGCGGGCGGCGACGCGCCTGGTGCGGATGCAGAAGCAATTCCGCCACATGGCCGAGACCGATGCGCTGACCGGCGCCGCCAATCGCCGCGCCTTCATGCAGTATCTGGACACGCTGGTGGATCGTGCGCGCCGTCAGGATGCGCCGCTGGCTGCCGTGATGGTCGATCTCGACCATTTCAAGCGCACGAACGACACTTATGGACATGCCGTCGGCGACAAGGTGCTGGTCCAGACCGTGCGCCAGGTCCAGTCCTGCCTGCGCGATTGCGACATGCTGGGCCGGCTGGGCGGCGAGGAGTTTGCTGTCGTCCTGCCCGGCGCTACGGCGGCGTCTGCCGTGGCCGCGGCGGAACGTATCCGCGAAGCGATAGCCGCTGTGGATGTGCGTGTGGACAATGGCGACCGGATTCCGGTCACGGCCAGTCTCGGTGTCGCTGTGCTGGAAGGCGACAAGATGATGGAGACGGCCGAAGGCCTGTTGCATGCGGCAGACGAGGCGCTCTATGCCGCCAAAGCCGGCGGCCGCAATCGTGTGGTTGAGGCTGCTCGTGGCCGCGACGCCGCTCCGGTTCGTGCTGTCGGCTAGGAACTAGCCGCTGCTGGCGGCAAGCCGGCGCGCTTCATTGATCTGTCCGCGCAGAACGAGGATCTCGATACGTTCGGGAGCCCGTTCGCGGGCCGTCTCGATGTCCGACATGGCGGCATCCAGATTGCCGGTATTCAGGTGGAAAGCGGCGCGCAGATACCAGCCCTCGGCGCTTTCCGGCACCAGGTCGACCAGGCTCTGCGCGTCGCGCGCCAGACCGCCCCAGTTTTCCTCGGCCAGATACAGGCGTCCCCGGCCGGACAGGGTGAGGATGGAAAACGGGTCCAGGGCCAGGGCGGCCGCGTAATTGTCGAAGGCTGCGTCTGCATTGCCATTGCGCGCGCGGGTCTCGCCGGCGAGGGTCAGGAAGTCGACCCGTTCGGCATCGACCATGCCGGCGCGCCGTTCCGATGCCAGTTCTTCAAGAATGCCGGCGGCGACCTCGAAATCGCCGAGCGCGATATAGGCGTGCGCCTCGCATACTTCCGCCGGCCAGCCGCCGCCCTCGATGCGCCAGATCTGGGCCTCCTCCAGTGCCTCGGCCGGATCGTCGCCGCTCATCGCGATACAGGACTGGTAGCGCATGCGCTCTGCGTGGCGCACGTCGTTCTGGGCCGATGCCGGCACGGTGCACAGGGCGAGAAGGAGGGGGCTCAGGACCAGACGCGACAACATGGGAATATCCTGCGACGACAGACGCCGCCACGCTAGGGCGTGCGCGCGGCGGCGTCCATCGGCTTGCGCGTTACAAGGCTGTCAGGCCTTGGCGAAGTGCAGGATACCCCAATTGAGATAGCCCTTGTCGGCGCCGTCGACCCAGTGTTTCAGCCCGTCGATCATGCCATCGACATACCCGGCGCCGGACAGGCGGGTAAGCTCCTCGCGGCGATCCAGCAGAACCTCGCGCACCCGGTTGTAGTGCGTGCGCAGATTCATCGGCATCTCGTCGAGATCGAGCGCTTCGAACCCGCGCTTCTCCAGCGCGTGGCGGTAGAAGGCGACCGAGCCGAAGGTCTGCAGGTGGATGCGGCGCAGGATGTGATCCAGCACGCCGTCCGGACAATCGTCCGCCTGCATCGGGTCGGTGAAGATCAGCTCGCCGCCCGGCCGGATGATGCGGGCAATCTCGTCCATCACTTTCAGGCGCTCCCCCGAATGCAGGAAGGAGTCCTGCGACCAGACGATGTCATAGCTGTCGTCCGGATCGTCGAGTTCCTCGAAGGAGCCGTAGACCACATCGATCTTGTCGTTCATGCCGGCCCTGGCCGTCAGTTCCCGGTTGAAGGCGTTCTGGGTCTCCGACAGGTTCAGGCAGGTGACGTGACAGCCGAACCGGTCGGCGAGATAGCGCGCCGAGCCGCCGAAACCGGCACCCAGATCGATCACCTTGCTGTCCGGTCCGATCGTCTTGAGACGGTCGGCCATCGTGGTCACGGTGCGGCGGCTGGCCCGGGCGATATCCTCATCCGGCGTCGCATACATCCCGACATGGATGTCCTCGCCGCCCCAGACAGCGCGGTAAAAGGCATCGGCCGGCGCACTGTCGTAATAGGTCTCTGCCTCGAGGACGGCCTGTGACTTAGTGCTCATCTTCGAGTTTCTCCGCAACATGGACGAAAAAGTCCGGATCGTTTTCCTGGTAGGTCTCCTGGAAGTCGCCGTAGGTCTTGACCTTCTTGAACCCGACATCGGTCAGCAGCTTGCGCGTATAGGCCTTGCGCAGCGGGAACATGTTGAGGTGGTAGACGGCGCCGTCCGGGAAGGCGTAGCGGAAGCGCGCCAGCCCGTCATCGACATGCTCGGGCTCGGCCACGACCTGGTCGCCGCAATAATAGTACTTGTGCTTGGTCGAGAAGTCCCCGTCCAGGATCGAGTCATAATTGCGCTGGTCGATGATCAGGATGCCGTCCCATTTCAGGGCCGCATAGAATTCCGCCAGGGCACGGCGGCGATCATGCTCGTCGAACAGGTGGGTGAAGGAGTTGCCCAGACAGATGATCGCGTCGAACTTGCCGTGGACATCCTTGTTCAGCCAGCGCCAGTCAGCGTGGACGGTGTTGAGAACGAGATTGCGCCGGCGGCCGTTTTCAAACGCCTTGCCCAGCATTTCCGCGCTGCCATCGACGGTCGTGACATCGAAACCGGCCTTGAGCAGCTGGATCGAGTGAAAGCCCGTGCCGGCCGCGGCATCGAGAACCTTCTTCTTGTCGCGGGCTTTGAGGATGTCGATGAAGAAACGCCCCTCGCTCTCCGCGCGGGCTTCCCAGTCGATCAATTCGTCCCACTTGTCGACGAAGCCCTCGATATATTCCTTCTGGTAGTGGTCTGTCTCCCGGGTGGCAATGGGATCCGTCCCGAAATCCTGAACCAGCGTGCCGTCGGTCATTCACATCAGCGCCGGACTGCAGGCACAGCTCTCCCGCAGCTTTTCAGCGTCCCTGTTTGAGCTCTTTCGCCCGCACGCATACCGGCCGCGTGCTGATACACGGCGGGCGAATTATCGTCTTGATCGGTTTCGGCGGTTACGGGGGCTGGGGGATCTGGTCTCCCCGGCCGCACCCGCAGGCACGTTCGTCATTTTTGTGTGCGTGGCTCCCGGTCGCAGACCGGACCGAAAGGTCACGCCGCACCCACCGCTCAGGCTAGCCACACCGCAGCCGGTGGCCGTCGGAGGCCTGCCTTGCCTGACTGGCCTAACAAACTTCCGGTAGAGCCGCAACAGCGGCAGGGGCGTTACAATCTTCGCCGGCAAGGCTCCCCGCGTTTGTTTTCGATGCCAAGGTGTGAAAGAAGAGGGAGAATTCAGGTCCGGCCCGGTTTCCCGCTCCCATGATCGTTCTCCAGGTAATTCCCGAACTCGATGCCGGCGGCGCCGAGCGGACGACGCTCGAAATCGCCGAAGCGGTGATCGCCGAGGGTGGCCGAGCGCTTGTCGCGTCCGCCGGCGGTCGACTGGAAGACGAACTCTCCGTATTGGGGGGGGAACTCATCCGCATGCCGGCGGCCTCCAAGAACCCGCTCGATCTCTGGCGCAACATGCACAGACTCGTCGCAACGATCCGCAGCGAGGCCGTGGATATCGTGCACGCCCGTTCGCGCGCTCCGGCCTGGAGCGCGAAATGGGCCTGTGACCGTACTGCCGCCCATTTCGTCACCACCTATCACGGCACCTACAACGCGCGTTCGGCGCTGAAGCGGCGGTATAATTCCGTGATGGCGCGGGGTGAGCGCGTGATCGCGAATTCGGAATTCATCCGCGATCATATTGCTCTCGAGCACCCGTTCGCGACATCGCGTGTCCGGGTGATCCCGCGCGGCGTCGACCTGGTGCGCTTCGATCCGGAATCGGTCGGGGAAGACCGGCTCGCCGCCTTGCGGCAGGCGTGGTCGCTGGATCCGCAGGATCAGAGCCCGCTTCTGCTCCTGCCGGCCCGGCTGACCGGCTGGAAGGGCCAGCGCGAGGCGATCCGGGCGCTGGGGCGCCTGCAGGACGATCCGGACGTGGAAACGCCGCGCCTGGTGCTGGCCGGTGACGCCCAGGGGCGCCAGACCTATGTCGAGGAGCTGCAGGCACTGGCAGCATCCGAAAATGTCGTCGAGCGGGTTTTCATTGTCGGTCACTGCAGTGACATGCCGGCCGCGATGATGCTCAGCGATCTCGTGCTGACCCCGTCCAATGAACCCGAAGCGTTTGGCCGGACCGCTGCCGAGGCCGGGGCGATGCTGAAACCGGTGATCGCGGCTGATCATGGCGGCGCGCGTGAAGTGGTGCTGCATGGTGAAACCGGCTGGCGCGTGTCGCCGGGCGATCCTGCGGCACTGGCGGCTGCGATCGCCGGAGCGCTCGCACTGGCGCCGGAGGGGCGCGCGACTGTCGGTGAGCGGGCCCGGGCGCACGTGAATGCAGAATTTTCTACCGTCAGCCTGCAAGCTTCGACTTTGCGCGTCTATCACGAGGTCCTAAACTCACCGTCATGAGCGAACCGCAGCGCGATATCACCTATATCCTGCACTGGGGCGATCTGGCCTCCACCGTACGGATGCTGGCCGCCGCCCGGCTGCTGCGCGACGTGCACAAGCGCGACCGCATCATCCTGCTGACGAAGCCGGACTTCGAGAGCTTTCTCAAGCACTGCCCCTATTTCAACCTGATCGAGACCGACGCCTTGCCCGATGCGCGGCCGATGGCGGGGCTGCGCGACAAGCGGATCAAGCTGAACAAGCCGGTCCGCGTCTACGATCTTGTGGGCGATGCCGACAGCCGCAAGCTGAAGCGCCTGTTCCGCTTCTCCAAATGCCGCTGGACCGAGGTCGCCGCAGATCCGCGGACCGGGGAGCACCCGGTGGATGCGGTCGCCGGCCGTCTCAATGCCGCGCTGGGCCTGACGCCGGAACATTTCCCGCTCGGGGCCGCGCCGCCGCCGGATACCAGCTGGGTCGATTATCTCGCCAAACAGTCCCGCATGCTCGACCCTGAATATTTTGGCCTGAATGGCCGTTTCGCGCTGCTGGCGCCGTCGGGTGATACAGTGAAACCGGCGCTGCGCTGGCCACAGGAACGTTGGGCAGCCCTGGCACACGAGCTGCTGCAGTCAGGCGTGACACCGGCGCTGATCGGCGGACCGGACACGCGCGAAGTGGGACGCTATGTGGCTCACGTCACGCCGGGTGCGCGCGACCTGACAGGCAAGGCCAAGCTGGCCCAGCTGGCAGGCCTCGCCCGTCATGCCCGTTTCGTGTTCAGCGAGGACACGCCGCTGCTCCACCTGCTTGTGGCGTCGGGGCCGCCTGCTCTGGCGCTCTACGGCGATGTGGGCGACCCGGCGCTGATCGCGCCGCGCGGTCCGAGTCCTGTCATTCTGATGCACGCGCCGACGCTGGCCCAGGTGACGCCGGAGGAGGCGGTTGCCGCAATGCGCTTCGCCGGTGGTTTCGATCGCGAGCCGGAAGCCGCCTGACCGGTTGAATTCGGGAGCGGCGTCCCCATATGCGCGTCTCGCGCAGCGCCGCTCCGGGAACTTTCCCGCTCCGCCGGGGTTTCCGACAGTGCGCCGTGCTTGCCAAATGTGATCATTTGACCATAGTGCGCCGCTCCCGTCCGGACAGGCGCCTGTTATGCCCACTTTGGGCTTGATCCGGTCCTGCCGCCGGGAGATTACTAAGTTTCAGTATGTGGGCCACAAGGGAGAAGAGGCCATAGCCCGTAGACCGCACGCCGCGCAACCGCCCAAAAAGGAAGGGCCGCGCACCAACAGGGATATCCGCGTTCCGCGGGTTCTCTTGATCGACGAACATGGCGAGAAACAGGGCATCATGCCTGTTGAAGCTGCTCTGGAAGCCGCTGAGGAAGCGGGACTCGACCTTGTCGAGGTGTCTCCCAATGCCGATCCGCCCGTGTGCAAGATCGTCGACTACGGCAAGCTGAAATACCAGGAACAGAAGAAGAAGGCCGAGGCGAAGAAGAAGCAGAAGATCGTTGAGATCAAAGAGATCAAGATGCGTCCGAACATCGATGTGCACGACTACCAGGTGAAAACCAAGGCGATGCACCGCTTCTTCGAGGCTGGCGACAAGGTGAAGGTCACGCTGCGCTTCCGCGGCCGCGAGATGGCCCACCAGGATCGCGGCATGGATATCATGAACCGCGTCAAGGAAGACTTCGCCGAAGTGGCCAAGGTCGAGTTCGAGCCGAAGCTCGAAGGCCGCCTGATGGTTATGGTGATGGCGCCGCGCTGACGGCGACGACATCGGCAAGCGTGCAGAACGGCGCCCCTCGGGGCGCCGTTTTGTTTTTTCGACGGGCTAGGCTGTGTCCGGGCCTTTGACCGCCGCGGGCATTGCAGGTGCCGGCACGGCTTCTTCCTCGACCTCGTCCAGCGCATCCGTCTTCGCCAGTTGCGGGAAGAGGCGGAACCAGGCGGCGGCTGTCACCAGTGCCATCACGCCGCCCAGCAGGACGGCGCCGACCGGGCCGAGGAAACGCGCAGCGACGCCGGATTCGAATTCGCCCAACTCGTTCGAGGCGGAAATGAAGATGAACTCCACCGAGGAGACGCGTCCGCGCATCGCGGTCGGTGTCGCCAGCTGGATGATCGACTGGCGGATGAAGACCGAGATCATGTCGGCCGCTCCGGTCACCGCCAGGGCGATCAGGGACAGGAGCAGTATCTTGGACAGGGCAAAGCCCAGCATCGCCACGCCATAGACGGCGATGGCGCCCAGCATCCAGACGCCGATGCGGCGGGTCAGCGGCCGTGTTGCCAGCATGAAGGCGATGATGGCCGCACCGATGGCCGGCGCCGTGCGCAGCAGGCCCAGCCCCACCGTGTCGGTATGCAGGACGTCGCGCGCAAAGACAGGCAGCAGGGCGGTTACGCCGCCGAACAGCACCACAACGAGGTCGAGCGAAATGGCGCCGAGCACGACCTTGTTATGCCGCACATAGCGCAGCCCTTCGAGCGCCATGCGCCAGCCGGACTGGCCGTGCACCTTCTCGTGCGCCGGCGTGCGAGCGGTGGCGATGGCCAGGGTGGCAAAGACCAGCAGGGCCGCGCTGGTCAGATAGACCGCCTCGGGGCCGGCGATATAGAGCAGCCCGCCCAGAGCCGGGCCGCCAATCGCCGCGCCCTGGAAGCCCAGCGAGTTCCAGGCGATCGCCTGGCGCAGATCGGCGCGCGGCACGATGCGCGGCAGCAGCGCGCTCGCCGCTGCGGGTGAGAAGGCGTGCATGCAGCCCAGAATGATCGCCGCCGTGAACACGATCCACAGCTGCACCGGGCCGGAGAAGAACGGGCTGGCCGCCAGGGCCAGGGCGCAGATCACGCGGACCACATTCGTCACGATGAGTATCAGGCGCCGGTCGAGCCGGTCGGCCGCCTGTCCGCCGACAAGCGACAGCAGGAAAACCGGCGCGAACTGGGCGAGGCCGACAAAGCCCAGCATCAGCGCGCTTTCCTCGATCGAGCGGGTCTCGCGTGCCACGTCATAGACCTGCCAGCCGATGGCGACCGCCTGCATCTGCCGCGCAGCCGAAATTGATTGCCGCATCGCCCAGTAGTGGCGGTAGGGCTGGTGACGGAAAATGGCGAGAGACGGGGTCAGCACTGGCGGAGAGATACACGGTTTGCGGCTTCCGGCAATCCGCCGCACCGCGCTCGCCGCGAAGATGCCGCATGTCGGGCGGATTGCGGGCTACCCTGTTCAGGCGATATTCAACGTCTAGGATTTGTGATGAAATCACTTGAAACTCATGGGCGTATTTGCGTGGCGCTCCGCCGGAGCCTGTACGCCGGATGCGGTCGGACAATCCGACAGACAGGGGGAATGACATGAACAGCAAGCTTCTGGCCGGTGTAGCGCTTGCGGCGCTGATCGCGAGCGGTGCAGCCCAGGCCCAGGATCCGGCACTGCCGCCGGCCTATGGTTCGGTGCGCCTGTCCTCGGGCTTCGAGCCCGATCCGGCGTCGGTCGGCGTCCGTGCCGGCGGTGCCATCTATGCCGGTAACGCTTCCGATTTCTGCTCCGGCTATATCACGCCGCAGCCCTCTTACGCCTTCGACTACGACGCCGGCAGCTATGATCTCTTCGTGTCGGCTGCGTCCGATATCGATGCGACCCTCCTGGTCCGCGCGCCGGATGGCAGCTGGCACTGCAATGATGATGGCGAGGGGATCGGCCTCAATCCGGGCCTGCGCTTCGACAATCCGCAGTCGGGCGACTACCAGGTCTGGGTCGGCACGCTGAGCCCGGGCGTCGGATACGAGCCGGCGATGCTGCACATTTCCGAAGTGGGTTTCTCGTCTGCGAATGCCTATTCGCGGGCGCCGAACCCGAATCTGGCACCGGAATCCGGCACACTCGACCTGCGCGCAGGCTTTGCCGACGATCCGCGCACGGTGCGGGTGACAGCCGGTGGTGAAATCGGCGCCGACCGCGGGACGTCGCCGATGTGTCGCGGACACGTAAATTCTGCGCCGGACCTGTGGGTGAACTATACCGGCCGCGGCGATTTCGACCTTTACCTGTCGATGGAGGCGGACAGCGACACCACGCTGCTCGTCCAGGACCCGAACGGCAACTGGCTGTGTGACGACGACACGGCCGAGAATCTCAATCCGGGCCTTCGGATCGATAACCCGGCGGCGGGCCGCTATGCAGTCTGGGCCGGCCGCTTCTCGCGGGGGCCGGACGTTCCGGCCACGATCTATGTGTCGGAACTCGGCTTCCTGGGGAATGTCGATACCCCGGCCGAACTCGACTACGCGCTGCCGTCCAATTACGGCTCGGCCGAACTGGTCTCCGGCTTCACGCCCGATCCCTACACGGTCGACCTGATGGCCGGCGGCGATGTCGATGTGAACGAGGCTGTGGGGCAGAATTGCCGCGGCTATGCCACGACGGCGCCTGATTTCGACATCACCTATGACGCCGACAATCTGGACCTCTATATCTCCGCCACCTCGGATGGCGATGCGACCCTGGTCGTCAATGCACCGGACGGGACCTGGTGGTGCGACGATGACAGCGCGGGGAGCCTCAACCCGGGTATCCGTTTCGACAATCCGCTGGATGGCCGCTACGACATCTGGGTCGGTACCTACAGCGAAGGCGCGCCCGAACCGGCAACGCTGCATATCTCCGAACTCGGCTTTGGCGATGAGTTCGTGAGCGTTGGCTCTTCGCTCGATTTCTCGCTTGAGGCCAATTACGGCTCGGTCAGCCTGGAAGGCGGCTTCACGCCCGATCCCTACACGGTCGACCTCGTCGCGGGCGGTCCGCTTGATGCCGGTGAGGCCGCCGACTCCTCCTGCCGTGGTTATGTCACCGAGGCTCCCGACTTCGAATTGAGCTTCGAACCCGGTGCGCTCGACCTGTTCATCTCGGTTCTGGCCGATGCGGATACCACGCTGGTCATCAATGACCCGTCGGGCCGCTGGGTGTGTGACGATGACGGTGCGGGCGCCCTCAACCCGGGTGTTCATTTCGATAACCCCGAGGCCGGTGTCTACGACATCTGGGTCGGCACCTACTGGTCGGGCGAAGGGCAGCCGGCACGTCTCGGCATTTCCGAGCTCGGCTTCCAGGAAAACTAGGCGTACGCATCGCGTTCATGCTCGGGGGCGGTCCGGCCGGACCCCCCCCCCGCCAGCCGTGTGTGGTGGGATAAATCTCATATTGAGGATTAGGTGTTTTTCTGCCTGAGGTTTTTCACAATATAA
>JAZAHA010000030.1:0-25749 GCA_036231565.1 Pseudomonadota bacterium | reverse complement strand
TTGCGGAGGCAGATGACGAGTGCGCGGAAATAACCGATTCTTCGCCTGGCCGAATGCGTGAGGCACTTGGCGCTGCCTGTTGGCTCCGACGCTCTCTCCAGCAGGAGGGCAAGAGCGATGCGTGATGTTCCTGCGCTTGCCGAGCATCTGGCCAACATGGTCACGGCACACGACACCCCTCGGTACCGGACGGTACTCAAGGACAATATCCAATTCCTGGAACGCGAGCTTTCCGCCGCCCTGTCCGAAGCCCGTGCAGAAGGTGCGCGAGAGGAACGTGAGCGGCTGGCGAGGCTGGCCGAAGAGCAAGACTGGGGCATCTGCGAAATAGATCGAGATGTCTGGGTGGTCTCCAACTCCATGGCCAGCTGGATTCGCTCTCAGTCCAATAAGGAGGGTTAGATGGCCTCGATCGTTGCTGAAGCCGTGGCCGATGGAATGCGCCAAGACGGCGTTACGTCGATTGGCTGGGGCGACGGCCCGCTGCTTGATTACGCAGGCCACCTTGTTCGCCCGAAAGTCCCTCACCCGCTCAATCGAATGCGGGCGATCTTTGCTCACCTGGAGCGTTCGCCCAGCCTGTTCGAGAAGTCCTATCGCCGGTCAATGAACGCACGCGGCGCCGATGTGGTCGTGCGGGTGTTCATCCTGAAAGAGGACCACACTAATGGTTGAAGATAGTTCGCGGGCTGAAGCCCGCCCCGTGTCCTCGGAGGCTTCGCCTCCTGCGAGCCGGGAGCTTGTGGAAGCCCTTCGCGAATGGGCCGATGTGACCGCCGCGACCGACACGGAAGCCCAGCGTCAAGAAGACCGCCTTCTGGAGGCGTGGAGATCATTCCAAGGCTCTGGCACCGCACTCGCCAATACCCCTGGGTGGCGGGATATCGAGACGGCAACCGACTTTGAGCGCGTCATGGTCGCGGGGTGGAACCCGCCAACACCCGGATGCGCCGGGTACTGGTGGTACCATGAGGACGACATCTTTGAGGGAAGGGCGGTCAATCACCCAGAAGCTACGCTGTGGTGCCCGCTTATAATTCCGCCCCTCCCCCAACCGCCCGAGGTGAAGTGATGACGGACGAAGATATCGTGACGCGCTTCAAGCGGCAGTTCCCTTGCTGCGGCGAGCTGGATTCATCCGGAACCTGTTGTGCTCCGGCCTGCACATTCGGCGAGGTGATGAATGCGCTTGGCAAGCTGAAATATATCCGGGCCCAATCCGAAAGCGCCTTGCGTGGGGAGCAGGACCCGTTGTCCGTCCTTCGCGTCATCAAGATGAACTGTGACCACGCCCTAGCGGCCCGCACTCGCGCCAGCGAGGAGGACGGGACTTCTTTGCAAAATCTGCAAAGAACCTATGCCCTCCCCCAGCCACCGGAGGTGAAGTGATGACGGACACGATCAACATAGATGCGCGTAGAAGCGGAAAATCGGTCGCGCAAGCTCTTCGTCTGGCGTCGGACATTCATCGGCTTGGTGACGGCGACGGCATGAATGTCGTTATCAACGGCCGCCGGTTCTACATCAAAGCGGCCCACAGCCCGAAGGGCGCGGACACGCAGCGAGCGGAAGCGAGCCACCCCAAACCTTCGGAGCAAACCTCCGAACCTTCGGACCCAAACCTTCGGAGCCACACCAATCTCTCAAGGCTTATAGAAGCTGCTGAGAGGCTTCATGACGCTGTTGAGCGTGCGTCCATCGCCCATGAAGTGCAGGACGAATACGACGCCCTAGACCAAGCCCTTCAACCCTACAGGAGCGGGAAATGAGCGAGCGGGGAATAATGGTGCGGGCCCTGGTCTGCTGGATGATCTGCGTTTTCAGCTTCGTATCATGGCTTTTCGGTGCCGGTTGGCCGTCATTCTTTCTTGCCATGGGAGCTGCGGTCCTGTGTTCCGCCTATCTGTGCGGCCTTGACCCTATTCGCGCCGCAGCCCGCAAGATCATGGGGAAGTAGTATGCACTACATAGCAACAGCAGCCCGCAGCTCGGACTCCGCAGAAGACGTGCTTGCATGGTATTACCATGTCGCATCCGTGAAGATGAAGCCACACTGGCCGCAGATCGACCAGACGGAAGTCCTGCATTTCCCGGACGCCCCCACCGTGACGCTGGCGCGCATCAATTACGCTGATCCGCGCATGGTGAAGATGCTTCGTCAACTCGCCGAGCACTCACCCCAGAAGCGGGCCGAAATGCTGGCAGAGGCAAAGATTGCGGATGCGGGGAGATAGTCAGCAGTCCCGTTGCGCCAGCTCAGCACGAGCCCAGCCGCGTTCACCCCATGCCAAGACATCCTCGACCCAGGAGAAGTACAGGAACGCGGGCATATAGTACGGCGAGCTTTTCGGCGGCCGGACGATACCGGCTCCATCGGGAATATCGGGCTTGGGTTCAGTGCTGGTGCAGATCCGGGGATCAGCCGCCATCTGGGCTGGTTGCGGTGCTTGTCCCACCAGAGTTGTGCAGCTGACCAGCAGGAACGAACTCAAAACCATCGCACAGCCCGCTCTCGTGGTCGCTGAGAGGCGTTTGGACATTTTCCGGCTCCTCGCTAGGGGTGGCATCAAAACGCGCTCCACGGGCCGAAATTTCGCGAAGACGGGCGCGCCAGTAATTCGCTTCATCCTCGACAGCGACCCGGCACTGATCTGTTTCCGCTTCCCGAAGCTCCTCGCTCTCGTCGAAGCTGTCCGAATACGCCTTGAGGTCCGCACGGGCCTGCTTCAGATCGGCGCGGACTTCGAGATAGGACGGCACCAGGATCGGCACGGCCACGAACAGCAGCCAGAGAACGCCGACGACAAAGCCAAGGGCAGCACCGATCCCGAGTGTCTTCAGCATCATTCTGCCCCGGAATTCTTGCCCCACTGGCGCAGACCGAACAGCGAAGCCGCAAATCCGAACACTGCCAGCGTAAGGCCCACCATGTGCATGGCGATCTCAGGGGCGGCGACAGAGGCAGCAATCGCCGCTGGAACAATGAGCCGGCACATCCAGATCACATCGTGTGCCAGACGCGGGCGCCAAGTCTCTCTCATTTCCTGCAGCTTCGTGGTCATTGCGGTCGCTCCTGTCTGCGTTCAATGCGGTTCAGCGCCTCGACCATGAAGGCGGTGCGCTCATCCATGCGTCCCACGGCCTCAGAAAGATCGGACAAGTTCGATGCATTGGCCTGTGCCAGAGCTTCAACCCGGGCGATATCCCGGTCCTGTTGCTCGTTCTTGGCCTGCATCAGGAACCACTGCCCCACCAAACCGGCACAGATCGCGATAGTCGTGATCAGGTGCCCGACCGTGATTTCCCGTTTGATATGCCAATCCCCGTCGCTCATCGCTTCCATCCCCGCGGCATCACTGCCTCGATTGCCAGATATTCGCCATCAACACGGGACCAGAGCCGCGGGTTCTTCGCGCTCCGATCCGGCCGGGTGTCCAGATGGATCATGTTCGAGGGCTTCGTGTCGGTATAGAAACCAATCCCGGTTGCTCCGGCCCGGCGTGCGCAGTCATAGGCACGCGCCATATCATCCGGGGTATCCATGCCGCGCGGGAACAGATCGACCGCCTCGACCACACCCCAACGATCCACGTTGTGGCCAGACATCGCATCGGGCCCCAAGCGTCGGCCCAGAGCGCCGTCAACCGGTGAGACATCGACCCGGCTTCCCCAGACCTCGCGGAACTGGTCGATGCACACCAGCAGCTGCGGCGACATCAGATCCCACCAGCCCCGGAACTCGCGCGGTTTGAAGTGACGCAACATCATGCCGCAGCCCAAGCAGTCAGCAGGGCATTGTCCGCAGCGTAGATGTCTGCCCATTCGGCGGCAGTGAAAGAACGGCCAGCACGGAAGATGGAGATTTGGCCGTTGGAATGGCTGGCCGGGGCGCCATCGGAATTGCTTGCCAGCAAGAACAAATTCCGTGACGGGATCGACGACGAGGCGTCAGAGTCACTCGCCTCTAAAGCCCCATTTCTGTAAGCCTGTTGCGCTGAAGCCGCGCTTCTGTTGGCCGAAAGCAAACCTGTAGCGCTTTCAGAGCTGGTCGAAGCAACTATTGTCCCGCCTGCGGTGTTTACAAACCAAGCGGTGCCGTCAGCTTGCCGGCCAATCCTGGTTGACCCTGCACCAGCCGCCCCCACCGCCCCGCAGAAGACACGCAAAGGCGAGCTGGTGCCAACGGCCCTAACCCAGATTCCCATACCCAAACTATTGAGGGTGAGCTGCACGCCATCCACAGCCGGGTTATACCCCGTGTCGATGTAGCTCGAAGATCCGTTCCCGGTATACCCTTCACCCGGCGTATGCGTTGCCCCGTTGTTCGTCATCAACGTGGCAGGCGAATTGAACCAGCGCAGGCCGTCCGTCGCATTGTCAAGGAACAGGAGCGACAGGACATCATGCCCGCCCCAGGTATTCGTTCCGTTCGTCAGCCCTGATTTCAGATTGGAAATGTACGTGTCCAGCAGAGCCAGCTTGGCATCCGAATACGTGCCGGACATTGCAGCTGCAAATGCCTCACCCTCGGCATTCGTCCACGTGTAGCTAAAAGCGCTCGCAGTCGTGAAGCTCACCGTGGCCGACCAACCAGACGCGCCGTATGTCGTGCCATTGTGGCGAGCCCGAACGAAGTATTCCGTGCTCTCCGTCAGCTGGCCGCTGGGAACCGTCCAGCTCGTCTTGTTCGATGTGTCAGCCAGAGATTGAATCACAATCGTGGAGAAGCCTGCATCAGAGGCAATCTGCCAGTCTGTCGAGGCGTGGGTATCTAACCCCTCATTCGTGACCGCAAACGCGCTCGTCGTGATTGTCGGGGTCTCGCCGATGTCCGTGGCATCATCTGCCGGGCTGGTGACCGACGGAACAGCGACACGGATGAGGACACCCCCACCGCGTCGAGCCGTCACACCAAGGCTCAGCCCCAGCTTCATCAGTACAGCGCCACGATGTCAGAGGCCGTTGTCCCGGACGACTTCACATCCGATCCCTCGACCGGCAGAAACGTGCCATCTGCGACATTGGCAAACGTGACATCCGTCCCGGCCATGGTGACCACGATGTCACCACCGGTTCCGACATAGAGAGAGCGGAAGTTGGATTGGAAAGTCGTGGTGCCAGGGGTTACGGCAACGCCTTTCGTCGCCGGGTTCTGCTTCGCGGACATGCGCAATCTCCATGGATTGCGAACGAACATCGCGCGAGCCCTGCATGATGCGAACGCACTAGCCGAAATCCCGAAGCGTGCATTTCCCGGGAAGACACCCCATATTGGTCCGGACGTTCCTCAGGAGGGCACCGTGAGCAAGCATCATACCTGCGAATTCATCTTCGACCCGCAGACGGGCGAGGAGAAATGCCGTCACTGCTGGGCGCCTTGGCCGCCATCAGGTGGCACCGAGCGTCGGCCCATTCGAGAAGGTCGGGTTACGACGCGTCACGCCAGCACCGGACACGGTTGAGCCCGCATTGCTGTTCAATGTCGCCGTCGCAAAGTCCGATGACAGGCCGACGACGCGCGCGCTTCCAAGTCCCGCAATCGTGACCCAGCAGCCATTATAGACCTTGATCCCGTCATTGCCGGAGAGCGTGAGCGTGTTGGTTCCGGAAGAGATCGAGCCCGTTACGCCTGTGATCGTCCCTTCGGTGCCGCCGACTGTGCAGACCCACTCAATCGGGTCCGATCCTGTCGGCTGGGAGTTCACGATTACACCGCCTTGGTGAATCGTGGAGTCGCCTGTCAGAACTGCCGACGTATTGTATCCGGCGATGTAGCGCGGACGCGTCGTCAGGCTGGCCCCGGCGCTGGGCACGTACTCCACATTGTTTTCATTGATCGGATGAGATTTAAAGCGGCCAACCGGTGACGTATCGATAGCCACGCAGGCGCTGTAGTCATTGTTCTGCCAGTTGTCGCGGATGATAACGTTGTCGCCCCAATACCCGCCGTCTGCGATCAGATAGATGCAGTTGCCGCTGTCGCCGCCCGCATAGCCCTTGTTGTCGCGGATCATGATCTGGTCAGCCGGGGCCGTGATGTCCGCGCATCCATTGATCCGCAGGCCGTTCACGATGTAGCCGTTCCAGGTATTGTTTTCGATGTAAACGCCGACCATGCTTTCTTCGGGCGTCTCGATACGCAGGCAATACCCTGTCGCATTCGTCGTCGTGATGGTGTTGTCGCGGATCGCCACATTGCGCAGGTTCCGGGCTGTGAGCAGAACCGTCCGGCTTCCTTCACTCTCCAGTACATTGTCCGCGATAATCAGCGGATCGTAATAGCCGGAGATCGTAATGGCGGTCGCAAAGGCGCTGACTTCATCCGTCACCGTCATCGTGTTGCCGGTGATCTCCAGACGGCCAGCTTCGTCCCCGGTGACCTCCACGGTCGTGGTCAGCCCTGCCGTGGTGCAGGACAGGAATTCATTTCCCTGCCACTTCGAGGTGAAGGCCCGCGCCGCGCCGCCCGCATAGCAGTTGTACGCCTTGTTGTTGCTGACCTTCAGGCCGTGCACGCTTTCGTGCGAGCCGAAGGCTGCCTTATGCGAGTTGTAGCACTTGTTCTCGGACTGGATGACCTCCTGGGCCTCCAGCGCGTCACACAGGTGGCGCACGCGCACGCCTCTGTTGCCGGTGTCGCGAACGTCACGGCAGCGGGTCGCATAGGCGCCGTAGAAGCCGCTGGTCTGCCCCTCGACGATCACGGTACCGGCTGGCGCTCCATCCACGTAATTGTTTTCGCGCAGAACATCTTCGCAATACTCGGTCCAGATGGCCGAGCCCTGGAAGCCGACAGCGATCACCCCGGATACGCTCACATGACGGCAGCCGCCAAAATTGACGCAGGTTCGGCCAAGACCGTTGCCCAGGTTTTCGGTCACGCCTCCTCCAAGGAAGCGACCACCCTTCACCGATACGTTCTCCAGCACGTCGAAGCAGAACAGCGTCACAGTCTCGCCGGATGTCGTGAATGGCAGGTGCAGGGGATATTCCAGGGTCACCGTCGTGCCGGAAACGCCGACGACACGGTTGATGTCGGTATACTTCGCATCGAGCCCGCTGGCATCGTAAAGCAGCTTCGTCGAAGACAGCATGACGAGCTGGCCAACCGCGATGCCGGTTGCGCTCGCTACGCTGATAGACGTAGCGCCCTTCGCCGCCGATGAGGCCAGCGTGGTCGAGCCCACATAGGTGCCCTCGAAACTGATCGCACAGCCGGAGTTCCGAACCGCCGAATTGTACGAAAGGTTGGAGCAATCAATGACCGCGCCCGGCGCGTGGACGACATGGATATTGCTGTTCGTAATCGTCAGCTCTGCGTCACGCTTATAGGTGCCCGGCGGGAAGTAGAGGACGCCACCGCCCTGTGCGACCAGAGCCGAAAGCGCATTTGCAACACCCGTTGTGTCGGCCGTGGTGCCGGTCAGATCGACGCCGTAGTCAGCGACATTGACGAAGCCCTTGGTCCACGACTGGACATCTACACCGATTTCGACGCCGAGATTGTCGCGCGCCGTCTGGGGGGAAACCAGATCAGACAGATTGTTCGTCGAGACGAGATCACCGCTTCCGCCACCGCCGCCATCTTCCCACGTCAGGCCGCCAGATCCGTCCGTCGTCAGAACCTGCCCGACCGTCCCGTCGCTTTCGGGCAGCGTGAAGGCTGTCACGAACGCCTGCAGATTGGCGTCATAGGCGAGGACATTCGTCCCGATAGTCAGGCCCAGGGATGCCCGCGCCGTGGCTCCGCTCTCAGCAACCCATGTCGTGCCATTGCCAACCAGAAACACGCCATCGGTCGGCGTGATCCCGGCGATTGCTACAAGGTTGCCATGAAGCGAAATCGTCGGATTACCGCCGCCGCCAGTGGCATTGCTGATCGACAGACCGGTGCCCACCGCCAGTGTCCGGCTGACCGGACTGCCATCAGTCGCCTTGCAGACCAGGCCCGGCGCAGACACATCGAGAAGCGCAGCAGCGGCGCCAATCGTATTGGCGACGGCGAGATCCGCGAAAATCGCATCAAGAGTGGCCAGAACATCGGGATCGGAAAGAGTCTCGATTTCGTCCAGCCGTGCCGTGATCGCGGCAACATCCCCAATCGGCGTCATCAAGACATTGCCGCTGGAGTCGAAGCCGAGAAAATTGTTCGCCCGATCCGCAGCAACGGGAAGATTGAAACCGGTTTCGCCGGGGACGACACGCAACGAGCGCTCGTCGTCACGCTGACGATCCTGGGCGTGCATCGTCAGCTTGTTCAGGGCCGCATTGACGGCGATCCCCGTGAGTCCGCCTGCGGACAGATTTGAGGTCCGTTCCGCGACTACGTTCCGCACGATGTAGACAGTGGTATTCTCGACCGCGGAAACCAGCGTCACGGAGCCGCCGTCATAGCCAGCTGTGGAGCTTCCAGACCCGTTCGTGAGCGTGAACCCGGACTGGCTCAGCTGCGTGGTTCCGACCCAGACTTCCAGATCGGTTTTCGCAAAATACGGGAAATCAAACGCGAAAGGCCCCGTCGATGAGGACGTGACCGTGAAAGTCTCGAAGGTATCTTCGGCGGGAACAGTAACCATGGCGCGGAATGTCCGCGCGCATGGCAACCGCAAAAACGCACTACTCGGTCAGATCAATCAGACTGTCACCGGCCTGACGGGTGCCGAATGCACGGGCCTGGGCCATCAGTTCGCGCCGGGCCAAATCCTCCAGCTCTGCACCGTGTTCCTGGAACAAGGCCTGCCGTGCCGCCATCCGGTACCGGTCAATCACGGTGTTGATGAAGTCCGCCTTGCTCTGTCCGGCCGCGGGACTGTCCGCCATCTGCTGATACGAGCGCGCTTCAGGAACACGCCCCTCCACCACCGCATTGAGATAGTCGCGAGCCCCCATGCCGTGTGCCAGCCGTAGGTCATTGCCCGCCAGCTGCACATAGCGCTCGTAGATTTCCGGAGAGTTCCGCAGGTTCACCGACACGTTTTGACCGTTGAACGGAACAGATACGCGAGGGGCCGGCCGACGCGGATAGTGCCCGATCCGGTACAGCTCGCGATCAATCGGCTCCGGGTCAAGCGTGCGGATCGTGAACGGGCTCAAAGCATCATAGGTCCGGCCAATCCCGGATTGGGCAATGCGCGGCCGTCCCCACAGATCATAGGACTGCGGCAAGTCTTCCGAATACCCCGGCACCCGGGCCAGCGTTGCGGTCACGAAGTCATGGGCTGCGCGCATTTCGGGATCAATGACACGCTCGACCTGGGCGACACCAGCCGGGACCGAAACCGATGAGACAAAGCGCTGCAGATAGTTCGGGCCATAGCGCTGCGGGTCTTCTGCGAACTGGATGAATTCTGCCATGGAGGTCAGATAGGTCTTGTTCGTCACGGTCTGGATCGCGGCACCCAGCGCCGGGCCGAGCACTTCGGCCAGATCGGCATTGCCGCTGTCATCCATGGCCGTGTTGTGTGCGATCGCAGACAGGTCTGCCCCGATAGCCAGCATCGTGGATACCGGTTCCATCCGGCGATAGGACACCCAGCGATCACCGACACGGATAGAGTATTCCTGCACCCCGAGCCGTTCCCACTGCTCGCGGGCCCCGGGGTCTTTCGGTGCCGCTCCCGTGATTTCGCCATTCGCCGCCATGTCCATGCCGGTGAACAGAAGGCCGGTCCCTGCCATCATGCGGGCCTGTGCCATCGCGCGCCGGGCACCACCGGCCGCCAGCTCCTCCTGCATTTCCCGAAAGAGGAAGCCGAACGGCGAGGACTGGAACGCGAATTTCAGGATGTTCGAGGGCGTCACGATGAACGGGAGGAGCACATGGCCGAACGGCAGCCCTGTAACCGCGTTCATTGACCGCCGGATGCCCATCAGGTTCCGCGTCACCGTGCCGACCGGTTCCGTGAAGGTCCGGCGCTGGGCGGCCAGCCGGGCGCCCTCACGGATCTGCTGCGTCGGTGTCTCGACCAGATCGGCATAGCGCTGCCGGAAAGACGCCTGATCGATAACCCCATCATCCAGCTCGCGCGCCGCGGCCTCATAGGCAAGGGCATGGCGCTCTGCCAGTTCGTTTATGCCCTTGAAGAAATCATCCTGCCAGCCAAGGAAGTCGGTCGGGGCCGACAGCACGTTCCCGACACCATCGAGAAAATCACCCAAGCCGCTGCCCTGACGGACGCCGAAGCGCTCAGCAGAAACCCCGCGCGACATCCCGTCTTCGTATTTGCGGCCAGACACACCCATGTCATCGAACCGCCCCCGGAAGGTGGAGGCGACGGGGTTGTCTTCCCATACCGCTGCAGCGCTCTCCTGCAGGCCCTCACGCAGCGAACGGCGGTTTCCGAGGGTGTCCTGTACCGCCTGACCAATGCGGCGCCCCATGCGCTCATAATCAGCGCTGCGGGCAAACGCCTTGAACTGCGCCCGCAGACCGGCGCCCAGACCGGCGTACTGCGCAAGCGCGGCCCCGAGCTGACGTTCCAGCTCCGGATCGCCAAGGATCTTTCCTTTCACCCCGGCAGCCAGCCGCGGCAGCGTGTCGTACACCGTAGTCAGCGAGTTGCCGGCCATGTTCATGATGTGTGTGTGCGGGCCAGAGAGCCATGCGAACCGCAGGATATCGCCGCCAACCGTTGCTGCGGCCTCGCGGAAGCTCATATAGCGTGAACTGCGGTCCAGCTCTTCCGCGGTCATCGCGGCGAGACGTGAGATATCGCGCTGATCCAGACGGCCCCCGAACGTGTCCAGGATCGAGCGCATTTCTCCGCGGGCCTGTGCCGTGGTGCCGGTGACGACTTGCCATGCCCGCAGCGCCCGTCCCGCAGCGGCCTTGGCGCCAGCGATCTCTGCCTGCACGGCACGATGAACCGCCATGGCCCTGCGAAGCTGGAACTGCGCCATGTCGCTATCGGCATTTTCCAGAGCGGCATTTGCTGTCCGGCGCACATTTTCGGCTGACGCGATATAGAGCCGCTGCGCCGCGATGACCTCGCTATCCTTCAGTGCCTGATTGGCACCACGCTCCTCAAGGGCTCGCCACGCGCTCCCCAGCTCGGACGCCTCATCGAACAGGACCTGATTGCCACGGACCTCGCCGCGCGCTGCATCGATGTCACCTTTGAACCGGTCGGCCATCTGCCCGATGATCGAGCGGATGTCGTCACCAGTGTTCAGCGCATTGAAGTTGATCCGGACATCATTGGCACCGAGCTTTGCAGCATCCGGCATGGCGATACCGGTGCGGGCACCAGCGGCCTCCATGGCTTCATCCAGAGACAGCAGATCGGCCTCGGTGCGCGTTGTCCCGACTTGAGCATCTGTTTCGGCCGCAGATGCACGGGCAAGGCCTTGGCGCTCCTCAGCGGTGCGGCGCGTGAAATCCAGCTCCAGCTCATCAAGATCCTCGACCAGCTGTTGCCGCGCCCGCCAGAGATCGACGGTCTCATAATCCGCCTCGGAATAGACGCGGGACTGCCCGTTGCCGTCCGCGATGGCGCGAGCATCGGCGTCAAGGGCATCCAGAAACTCCCGGATCGTCGGCCGCGCACCATCACGGGAGCCGATATATCCGGCCTCCCAAGCAGCCAGCGCGGCATCATCAAGCGCTTCACGATCCGCGTTTCTGGTGAACGCATTGATGCGACGGTCCAGATCGGCGCCACTGATTTCCCCGGCCTCATCCAGAAGACCGCCACGGGAACGAACCCACTGCGTCAGGCTCACCGGCTCCGGCAGGTCCGTTCGGGCTTCGTCCATCATGGCGACAAGGCGCTGCACCACGGCGGGATCACCGCGTTGCGCGTATTCAGCCGCGATATCATCGACGGTGCGCGCGGCGCCGGGCTGGACATGGCGCACAGCTGCCGCCCAGCGCTCCGCAGTCTCGACCATGCCTGCTGCCAGCTCCGGCGTAACATCGCCACCACGGGCCATTTCGCCCATGTTCTCGATCACGTTTCCACGCATTCGCTCCGGCCCGGCCGCGGGCATCATCGCGGGGCCGCTGGGATCTCCACCGACGCGCAAGATGTCGCGCTCGATGGTTTCCGCGGCTGCGGCATCAAGATCGGCCTCGACACGCTGGATCTCACCAACGGCGCGCTGCGCACGTCGAACCTGCCCCAGGGCCCGGATACCGGCGAACACCGCATCCGTGGCCAAGCCAAGCGGCCCACCCTCGATTGCGTTCTTCAGACGCCCCTCGATTTCCGGATCATCTTCATCAGCCGCCAGATACTCCGTCACCGGGTTCTGAAGTTCGGGCACCATCTGCACCAGATTGGACAGCCGGTCCTCTTGCCCATCGAAGGCTGCGAAATCAGCGATGGCGCCATTGACGAATTCACGGGCCACACGGGTTCCACGACCGGCCCCCTGCAGCACCCCGGCCGCTCGTGTCACCTTCCCGGCTCCGACAAACCCGGTGATGAATTGCGCCACGGACTCGATCAGCTGGCCACCAACGGTATCGGGCTCCGAGCCCTCAGGCACACGGACGCCCCCGGTACCGCTGATCGACGCGGCAAAATCCGGATTGCTCTCCAGCGCCTGACGAACCGCATCGGCCGTGACCTGATCGCCTCCCATGGCACGGCCAACCAGCAAGCCGCCCTGCACGCCGACTTCATCGATCAGGTCGAGCGTTTCGTTCACCGCTTCCGCGGCGCCGTGCCAGATCGCAGCAGGGGTTTCCAGCGCGGCACCCCCGATCTGTGCGGGCAGGTCAGACTGCCGCAGATCGGAGCGAAGTTGCGGGATGCCGGCCCAGATACCAGTCGGGGCACCGCGTTCCGCATCCGGAGTCTGGGCTGCCTGCTCTGCTTGAGCCGGGGCGGACTCTTCCTGTGCCGCGGCTTGGGCGGCACGGATGCGCTCAAGCAGGTCCGATTGCTGACGGCGGGCCGCATCATCGGCCATGTCTTCCCGGATATCATTGGGTTGCACTGGTTGCTCCATTGCTGGCGTCTTGCTGGATGCGCAGCCAGTTCGAATATGCGTCGATCTGGTCAGACATCTGTGCGAACCGCAGGCGCTGAACCTCAGTCCATGTCGCCGGGTCCGTCGCCGGGAACTGGCTCAGAATTCCAAGCTCGGCATCACGTGCCCACTGAACCGCATCGACCTGCTGGAACATATTCGGGCGGGTCACAGAAGACGGCAGCGGAGGCTCCGGGGTTTGACGGCCGTACTCCATGGCGATCTCACGGGCACGGGCCTCGATCTGCGGGCGGCTCGGCGGTGTTTCCTGGGTGTCCACCCATTCGCGCAGATCCACGGTCGCTTCGGCGCGCTGGGCCTCCCGGGTGCCGGAAAAGTCGAACATGCCTTGCGAGAAATAGCTGTCGATGATCTCGGCACCGGCACCGAGACGGTCATCACGCAGGGCGTCGAACCGGCCAAGGGCGTCATCTGCAACAGAGCGGGACACCCGGCCGGAGGCCACGCCCATCATGGCTTCAGCCAAAAGCTCTTCACGGGTCAGCCCCGGATCGCGGGCACGTTCGAGCAATGCCAGCTCAGACGGGCCGTCTGGCGAAACGTCATCGGTGGAAAGCGCGGCGTCGATGATCCCGGTATATTGTCCGTCCGTCATCAGATCGAGCTGGCGCAAACGCTGGAGCTGTTCGATCTCGCCGGGATCAATGCTTTCGCCACGGATCACCCGCAGCTGGACATCGGACACATAAGCGCGGGCCTCGCCCTCCAGACGCTCCCGGCGCTGTTCCTCGGCGCGTTCCTGTTGGCGGCGACGCAGGGC
The DNA here is from genome assembly GCA_036231565.1 of Pseudomonadota bacterium. Lineage (GTDB taxonomy): Bacteria > Pseudomonadota > Alphaproteobacteria > Caulobacterales > Maricaulaceae > Maricaulis. The sequence continues at coordinate 11,993 of JAZAHA010000030.1, read as the reverse complement.
GTCTTGACTGGACAGAAGCTGAACACGCTGGGTCAGCCGGGACCGCATCGCGATCCGCTCCTGCGTCGTCATTTCCTGCTGGGTCGCCAGCTCATCAATCCGTTGCAGCGCCTCAAGCTCGCCACCGCGCTCATATGCTGCGGTGACATCGGACACCATGACGGACTCTTCGCCGCTGCGCATCATGGCATCAAGACGCTGCTCGCCGCGGACATCAGACCATGCGAACCGGGGATTGGCCACCAGCGTTTCGACAATCGACCGGGCCCGGCCCATGGCATCCTGACCGGCGTCCGAATTCACCCATCCCGGCCCCCCGGCCTCGATACCGGTCACGATCTCCCGTTCGACCTGCTCAAGGCTCAGTTCCAGAGATTGCTGCGCTTCGTTCGCCGCGGCCTCCTGTGTCGCCGCCTCGATACCGGACATCATCCGGGACGCCCGAAGCCGAAGCCGGTTCTCGATATCCTGGGCCACCCCAAGCGGCATGTCGTCAGAACCAACGGCCTCGCCGATATAGCCCTCTACCGCCGCCTCAAAACCTTCGGCATCATACTGATGTTCGCGCATGATGCGCTGAAGCTCGGCTTCGCCATCGACCTCGGCTTGCGCGAGAAGGCCGGCACGCAGGGCATTGTTGTAAACCCGGTCCTCCCGCAGGACGCCGCGGCGGGCCTCACCTGTCCCATCGGCGACATCTTCACGGGCCTGCTGTTCTGCCTGATCATCGCGGTAGCCCTGATACTGCTGATTGATCTCGCGGGCCTCATTGGCCACGGCATCAAATGCAGATGCCGCCGCCCGGGCCGCAATGGCTGTTCCGGATTGAACATTGGTTCCGCGAACGATCCGGCGCGGGAGAACCTGCGGCAGACCTTGGAGAGGGCTGGGCATCTATTCGCCTCCGCTTCCGCCGCTGAATGCGCGTTCCGCGGCTTGTGTGAAATCGCTGACCCCTTGAACGAAGCCCTGCGCCGCCGCCCAGGGTGCACCACGACGAAGACCACGCGCCTGTTCCTTCAGGTTCAGCTCATTGAGCTTGCTTCCCAGCTTCACCGAGTTCTCGGTATCGCGAGCGGTGCGGCGGCGGTCCTGCCGGATCAGACGGGAAGTCGCAGAATCCATGTCACCGCCCCGGGCGGCCTGAAGCGTGTTGATCGCCGCGATGGTTTCATTGAGATCCGCACGGACATCAGCGGCACCCTGCATTCCGCGGATGCGCTCGATACCGGCATTGTATTCCGCCGCCATCGCCTGCGCCTTCATCTCTTCCTTGCGCTGCAATCCGGACAGGATCGAGAACGCGCCGGAAACGACATCGCCCACTACGGCCATCAGACAACCTCCATCGAGCAGGCCAGAACATCGAGAAGCGCACCTTCACCCTTGGATTGCTGGATCAGCGGCGTCTGGTCATTCGCCCATCCCAGCTTGAAGGCCCGGATCACCCGGCTCGATACCGCTCCGGTGTTCTCCAGATCGTCCCCGGCGCCATAGGGCCATGACAGCTTTCCGTTGACGGTGACAGCTCCGCTATCGACGACTTCCAGTGTCGTCCGTGCGATGCGCTGACGCCGCCAGCCGTTTTCCGAAACCGGCGGGGCCGGGCGAAGCGTCACGGCAAAGTCATATCCCAGGGTGTACCCGCTGGCTGGCGCAACAGACGGGACCTCACCGGACGCAACGGTTTCCTCGACGACGACAACCTTGTTCTTCACCGCCGCCGCGGTATCACCGTTGCGGCCGGACACCGACGACGAATAGTCGATCTCATCATCGACCAGAGCGCCGAATGAAAAGGCGCCAAGCCGATATGTCGTGTCGATCTTGGAAACGCAGGTCAGTGTGTCAGCGGTGGCACCGATGTCGGTCCAGGTCCCCTCACCGCGCTCCCAAGCTGTCCAGCCCACGATCTCGGCACCGCGGCGATAGATCATCACGGCCAGTGTGCCGTCCGCATTGAGCACGAACACATAGCGCTCAGACCGGCCATCGAGACCGTTGGAAACCGCGATCCGAACCGGGCCGGTCAGCAGATGATAGGCGTATTCCGAAAGCTCGATGGGCTGCCACGAACGGCGCACATTGCCGGTCGGGACTGCTGCCATCAGACGGCCGCTCTCCGCGTCGATATAGAGCACACCCTCGGACGCAACCACGGGCTCGACATACGAAGCACCCTCTTGGCCCAGCCGGAGGAAGGCCAGGCTCTCCGGCGTAATCGGGCTTTCCGCGCTTTCCGGGACATAGTAGGCGCCACGATCCGTGAAAAGCAGCAGCTGCTCGGCGGACACCAGATGCCGGATTTCCGAGTTCGGATCGTCGCCAAGCTCCTTGTTGATCGCGGAATCGTCATCTGTGCCCAGCGCGAAATTGTGGAAATTGCCCACCGCCGACGCGACAACGACATCCGTGGCCTCAGGAAAGCCGGTCATGAAGAGCCGGCCCCGGTGGACGACACCTGTCGCCGGATAGCCGCGGGCATCAGAGGTCAGCTGTTCATCCCAGATCGATGTTGTCGCCGGGGTTGCGACAGTCGAGACCCCTGTGATTTCACCGCGCGACTCCGGGCCGACGAGCCGGTCCTTGTCTACACCGCTTTCCGTGATGACCTGGAACTGGTCATATCCTTCCAGCAGCGTGACACGAACAACGGTTCCGCTCTGGATCGACGCCACGATGCCGCGGACCTGGGAAATCGAGCCCTCGACGACTTGCCCGACCTTGTACCCCGCCGAAGACGCCACGGTGACATCCAGCGTCGGGTAAAGCGCGTCATTGATTGTGACCGTCGCGCTGGTCGCACTGGCAACCGCAGTGATGGTCATCTCGCAGGCGCCAAGATACCGGAACCGGACCCCGACATGAGACCCGTCCGTCTTCAAGACATCATCCGAAAACGTCAGCGTCCGGCCAGTCCCGGAATACGCATTGACGGACATCGTCACATCGATATCGGAGAATTTGTCATAAAACGGCTGCGCCGGATTTGAATTGATGCCGGACAGGAAAGAAAAATCGGCCCGGCTCCATGATCCGTCCGAAGCGCGCTCCAGCACTTGCGTCACGAATTCCTGATGGAAGACGAACACCCGGTTCGCGTCTGCCGTGAACTTCAGCCGTGCCAGCTGCGCCGTTGTCCACGGAACGCTTGATGTGATCGAGTCCTGCAGCGATCCGCTTTCGTCATAGACATCGAGCCGGCCGTTCGTGAGCACAAGAATTTCGGTGAATCCCCGCCCCTCGAAGCGGTAATGACGCGCCTGCCCCTGCAGATCGGAAAGACCTGCCGTACCCGGACGGCGCAGGATACCGCCGGACGCTTTCAGGATCACATTGCGCGCGGTCTGACATGCCGAAGCCAGGATCGGGGTGTCGATCCGACGCAGCCAGTCCGGGCTGATCTCACCAGCCTCGAAGGTCGATCGGAAAACCGGCCGGGCCATTACGATACCGCCCGGTTACGCCATGCCCGAACAAGGCCCGGGTCCCGATTGAATTCGACCTTGCCGTTCGACCGGCGATCCCGAACCGATGCGTTCTGAAGCAGCTTGTCAGCGGTCGCATCAAGATCACGAGCCAGAGCGAACCGCTCCAGCAGAGAGCGCGCCAGGATCGCTGCCATGCGGTTGACGATGCCATGCGCGAAATCAGACGGCCATTCGACCTCATCGGCGCGGTAGTTGTAGATCAGGTCGATATCGTCGCTGTCCTGCACATCGCACAGCAGCTGATCGCCCCGGATCTCATATTCGCGCCATTCGCCAAGGCCGAAGAGAACCTTGCGCGGCGCCAGAACGTCAGAAGGCAGCGCATACGCATACAGCGGTTTGTCGCCGGTCTCGCCCTGGTATGTCAGCGTGGACCGCTTCACCGCGAACGACCAGGAGTGCTTGCACAGCTCGGACTCGACGACGCCGCCATAGGTCGCGTTGAAGACGTTCGCTTCCGCGGACTGGTCATCAAGAGAATCGATGATCTCGCCACCGATCAACGGCAGCGCGGCGCGGGCGATATCAATAGGGGCAGAATAGCTCGACATGGCTGGAATATCCGCGCCAGCCCGAGCGCTCTAAACGCACCTCAAAAAAAGACCCGGCGCCGAAGCACCGGGTCAGTTCGCCTGGGTAGGCACCCGTGAGGAGGGTTCGTTAAATCGGAGCAGCGGCGAGAAGCCGGTCGGCCTCGCTCTGGATAAGGTTGCGGCGCTGATCATCCGAAAGATCATTCCACTTCTCGACCGAGCCGTTTTCGCTCTGGCAGTATTTCACCAGCGCGGACTCGAAGGCGGTGTCGAACGCGACTTCGCGTCCCCGGGCATCGTCCTTGAACAGCTTCGGCGGGCGCATGATCCGCTTCGGCTTCAGGTCCGGGGCAGGCTTCCCGCCCTTCTTCGGCTTCAGGCCCGGCTCCTGATCCGCGGCCTCGGCAGCGGCCGGGGCGTCACCGCCCCTGTCACGCTCCATCCAGACCGCGGAGAAAGCTTTCTGGCCCTCGACGGTGAAGGTGTCTCCTTCGCGCCGCAGGATGCCGCCATAGTAGCCCGGTTGCGTGGCGCGAACGTCGATCTTGTCCGCATCAGCCATTCGTCTGGACCCCCGCAACGATGCCAGCGGTGATCTTGCCAGCCGTGGCGTTCGAGCCGTTGACGGTGTACTTGAGCCGGGCGTACCGCAAGTTCACGTCATTCGGAACGATGGTGTACGGCAGCTTGTAACCGGCCACGAGCTGCGCGACCGGAACCGCCATCGCGATATCGACGACAGCATCAGGCGTGAAGCTCTCAGTCGAATCCAGTTCGAGCTGGATGTCGAGGCTGGTCAGGGTCGCGAAGTCCTCGGTCACCTGGATCAACAGCGGGATGGGCTCACCGGGACCGATGTCCCGCGAGATCGCGGCAGCAGCACCATAGACGGTGCCGGTCGCCTGAAGGTCGATCGCATTAGTCGAAGCAGCCGTCGCCGTGATGGCCTGCTGGTCCGACAGTCGCTCTTGGGCATTGAAAATCATCGCTATCTCCCTAGCGCTGTGCGCGTCAGACGACGCGGGCCTCGGTGTTCAGGATCGCCTCGCACTCACGAACCGGGATGCCCCGATAGGTGAGAACTTCCTTGCCCTCGATTTCCATCGGGCGAAGGCGGGTGAAGTTGTCGGACGAGCCGTTGTTGTGCGCGGCGGCGTCGAGCGCTTCCATGACATCCGCGTTGCAGTAGATGGCCTGGCTGACCGGCGGCGTCTGGCCGCCCGAAGCGATGCGGCGGCGGGACGAGAACTTGCCCTTGTAGTACGCCTTGCGCATCCACTTGTAGATATCGACCGAACCGGCTGCGAGGTCGGAAACGTCGATGTTGGCGATGCGGCAATTGAAACGCCAGTCCCGCACGGCCGCACCGATGTGCCAGGAGAACTTTTCTTCCTGGACATAATACGGGTTGCCGTTGCCGTCCTCGACGCGCTGACGCCCCATGTCCTCGCGATCAATGCCAGCCATCGAGCCCTTGGGGTAGAGAAGATGGGTGTACATCTCGCCCCAGGTCACAAACCAGATAGAGGTATTGTCGGACCCAGTCCCACCGGCATCGATGATGTTGTTTCCGGCGCCACCACCACCGAGCGTGCTGTAACGCGCTGACAGGCCCTTGAACTTCTCAGGCGAGGTCGCGGTGTCGTGATAGAAGATGCCCGTGGCCATCTCCTGGTTCAGCGACTCGATGAAGGACATGCCCTCGTTCATCCGCACCTGGGCTTCGAGCCCCGGATACAACTTCAGAAGGCGCTCATCGACCGTTGACAGGCCCTCACAGAAGCCCGTGGTGTCTTCGACCTGCTGCGTGCTAGACTTGCTCTGCGGGATACCCTGATAGAGCGCGCCCCAGGAAACGCTGGGCAGGCCAGTGCGGATCGTGTGGCGGTGCTTCGTGCCGTCATTGCATTCCACGGCAATCGCATCGTCCAGAATCGCGTTGTTGGCCGCCAGGAGTTCGACAACCGTTGCAGCGGTACCGTCCGGATCGCGCGCCTTGAGCATTTCGATGATGCCCAGATAGTTTTGACCAAGCGTAGCCATCGCTTATGCCCCTTTTGCTTGATTGGGATAGAGAATTTCTGCCGCCGTCCGATTGTCGGTGCGGCCGGAGCCTGAGACGCGATGCGTTTCGTCACCGCCATTCAGCTTCGAAACCAGCTTCTCGATTACCTGGAAGGCTTCCGCCGAGCTGATCCCGTCCAGCGCTGCGAGCGCTGTCTTCTCGTCACCGAGAATTGAGGTGAAGGCGGTCTTCAGCCCGCCCATGCGTTCACTGGCCTTGGCTTCGCCGCCCAGCTTCGCCATCTCGGCATCGCGGGCTTTCGTGTAGGCCTCGTGCTGTTCGGCCTGTGTCCGGGCGACATCCCGGGCATAGGCTGGGAGAATTTCCGAAACGACAGACTGCGGGACCTTGGCGGCATGGAGCGCGCCGAGAACCGACTTCAGTTGCTCGTTTTCGGGGTCAATGGTGATCGCGGAGCCATCCGGCGCCTTGATGTCGTCCGGAAGCGTCAGGTCGTAGCCATCGGCGGCCTCCGGCAGACCATCAACCGGGGCATCCGCAGCGTTGACGCGCTCGATCAGCTTCGCGATATCCGCGGTGCCGTCCTCGGCGCGATAGGCTTCGGGGATTTCCGGTGTGACCGGCGCATCCGCGGCCGATCCTTGCGCCGCTTCGTCGGCACCAGCGGCAGCATCAGCGGTCGAGGTTTCCGATCCGGATGATGCGCTCGAACCAGACTGGCCCGCGTCGTTTTCCGGCGTCGATGTCGTTTCCGTCGTCATTCAGGTCGCCCTGCAGCAATTGCAAAATCCTGCGAGCGAGCCTTTTCGTGGCGACGTATTCTCTCAACGCACCGTCCGGCAATCCGACTTCCGGCACGTTCATGACATAGGCATTGAGCAGGAACCGGGTCAGCTGCTTGCCATCATCGGTGCGGCCGATACGGGCAATGGCTTCGCGGATCTCGGACGGGAATTCAGTCCGCTTGCCGTCATGTTGGGAGAACTTCACTTCATCGAGCTTCATTCGGTCTGACCACCGGTTTGCGCGACCACAGCCATTTTCTGCTGCCAAGCCTCGTCGCTCAGCACCTCGACCAGATCGGCGCCCATCTTCTGCTTGATCGCGTTCATCGTGACGCCTTCATCAATCCGCATCAGCGCATTCGGCATCACGGTCCCGACGCCCTGGAGGAACTGGATCGCGCGGTTCGCCTCTTCCAGATCGGCAGCACGGGACAGCGGGGACACCGGTTCGATGTTGACGATCTCGCCTTCGATCTTGAGCGGGTCGATCTGGCCACGGCGCTGCATGATCCATTCGAACCGGCGGATCACCGGCAAGACGAACTCTTCGTGAAGCCGGGCACGGGGGAACGACATCCGCCGGGCCGACATCGCCTCTTCCGATGCCCATTGCAGCGCTGTCGGCGGCGTGTCTCCGCGCTGATACGGCTTGTCCTGGAAAAGCGCCCGCCGGATCATCATCCGCAGGTCTTCCTGCTGGAACCAGACTTCGCGGCCGGTCTGGTCCGTGACCAGCGGCATGACCTTGAAATTCTCGGATGCCGGCAGCCATGTGCCGTCATCAATGCCGCCTTCGGGGTTCAGCAGGCCGTCATCATAGAAGACATACGGCGGATTGAGATCGCGGCCGTGCTTCTTCAGGAACAGGTAGTTCAGCTCGTTCAGCGTCCGGGCCGGGGCAATCGCCTTGATGCCGGGCCCAACACCGTATGCAGTCGGGGACGACACCGCGACACGGCCGACAATCAGCGGACAGGACCCGCTGCCGGTGTATTCACGACGGCGCAAGACCTTGCTGTTCGCGATGACATGCCAGTTCCAGGTCTCATCCGACTTCGACCAGTCCCGGAACCCGCCGGTCACGACGACCGCCGTCGCCTTGGACAGAGCGCGCATTTCCTTCGTGGCGCCGAAATCCGTCCAGTCCAGTTCCGGCCAGATCGTATCGAGGTGGGAAACCTTGACGATGCGCTCGCGGAACCGGTCATCGACGCCGCCATAGGGCCCCGGCCGGATCAGAAGTTCATTGATCGGAACATGCTCGACCGACACCGGGCGGCCCGGTTCGGAATATCCGATTTCGATTGCGGACGGCCCGATAGCCAGATCAATCCACAGCTCTTGCGAGGCCTCTTCGAAAGAAGAACGCCGGATCTCGTCATACAGCGCCTTCATGCGCTGATCGACGTAATCGTTGACCTGTCTTTTCTGGGCTGGACCGCGAACCGCCGCGGTCGGGACATGCTTGGTCCACGGCTTATAGGACGGCGTGAACTCGTCGAGCATGTCGGACGCGAAATCATCGACGACATCTTGCAGTGTCGTGTCGAACAGATCGTTCTGCTCATCTGTCGGCCGCGGCGTCGAGAGCGAGTCTTTCGCAACCCGCTGCCGGTGCGGCCGGGCAAGCTCAAGGAAATCGTTATAGGCCGGTGCGAAGTGCCAGCGATCAGCCCGGGCCTGAGCGATCCGGGACAGGATGTCCTTGGTTTCCTTTTCGGAGAGAGCCGAGCGCGCTGCCATCAGAAGATTTGCAACCCGCTGCCGCCGATACCGCCGCCCGTGATGCCGCCGCCATAGCCACCCGTTCTGGTGCCGCCGGTCGGTGCAGGGTTGCCGGAGCCCCCGCTACCGGAGCCCCCCGGACTGCCGCCACCAGAAAAGAAACCGCCACCGACGCCCAGGCCGGACATCGCGAGACGGTTCCCGAAACGGCGGATCAGCTCATCGGTCTGGCGAGACACGTCACGCTGGGTTTCCCCGATCTGGCGATCTTCTGCCAGGCGCTCGGCTTGCTCACGCCGCGCCTTGGTCTCCGGGTCCTCCTGCGGAGGTTTCGCTTTCACGACCATAGATTTCCTCGAACGCCGGTTCTGCTCCACTGGCCAGAAGGTCGCGATAGAGGGCATGTGGTCTCAACGCACTGGACCGGCTTCCGACCAGATGCTTGACCGCTGTGACGCACCAGAGCCCCAGACGGGAGCGCAGATCACCGGGCTTGGTATGGACCTTGAGAACGGCCGTGAACCGGCCTGCATTGGCGTCGAACCAGCGGTCCATCCAGTGACCATCGACAACAGAGATCCGGGAATGGGTGTCGGCCACATCGTAGATCACCCAGGCATCCGCCGTGACCGAGTAGCCGAACGCGCAGACATGGCGCCATTCCGGTTCCGTCAGCCAGTCCCACCAGTTCTGGCGGGGGCCCCGCATGAAAGCGATGTTCCACACCGCGATTGCCGGGAACTTCGGCTTGGCGTCATCAACCATCAATGAACCCTTGCAGAGGGCCGGCTCCAGCGCTTGCCAGCCGTGAATGCGGATGAGTTTTTCGGAATCGTCTGGATCGGGGCGCGGCGTGAGCCTTCCGGGCGAGCCAGGATCTCCTTGGCCTCACCGGCTCCCCACAGCCAGTATTCGAAGCTCTCACCGCAGTTCGCATACAGCGACTTCTTGTCCAGCGTGCCATCCGGCTTCATCTGCATCCCGCCATCGAGGGCAGCGATGAGGTGACGGCAGTGTTGGCCGTCGATCACCAGCTTCGGCGAACCCCGGACCATCTGGCGCATGACTTCGCGACCGGTGGACATCCGCAGCCCCGGCTGATCCTTCTGGGCCGGGACATCATAGGGAAGCCCTTCTGCTGCGAAGATGTCCTTTGTGGTCTTCTTCGTGTTCAGGCTTCCCCAGCCCCCCACGGGGTCCCCGGTGACGCTGATCCCGGTCTGGCGATGAAACGGGAAACGCTTGTTCAGCACATCCTTGATCCGGCGGGCCAGATCGAGCGTTTCCGTGTTCGGCATTTCCTCGGAATGGTAGATGTAGACCCGGCCGTCGAGGGATTGCCCGATGGTGAAGCCAGGTGAGCCGCCGGGGTCCACTCCGATCTGGACCGCTGCCCCGTCATACGGCGTCAGCTCCTTGTCGGACACATGGAGATCCCGTGAGAAGTCCGGATATCTGGGCGCCCCGCTGCGATCGGCTGTCGCGATGTTGCGGTAATCCCGGTCGATCTGGTCGCGTGCTTTGCCGCCCAGATTTGAATACGGGGCTTCGCCCATGTTCTGCAGGTTCTCGGCCCGCGGGTTCAGCTCGTATCCGACCAGATTTCCGGCCGCATCCTTCTTCTCGAACACAGCGGGGGGCTGCTTGAAGAACTTCCAGTTATGCGGCGTCTTGTACGCCATGGCCTGATCCGGCGGCATGTCGTCCGGGATCGGGGTATCGCCCCGCATGTAGAGCAGCCAGTGGTCACGGGTGAACGGCGCGTTGTTGTCGAGCACTGCGAATTTGCGGCGGTCATATTCCGGGCAGTCCACCTTGCGCGGATAGCGGCCGGTACGGTCGATGATCTCGACGATCAGACGCAGCGGCGCGAACTGGCATTCGTTCACCCATGCCCCGGTGAACTGTGTCGACTTCAGGCGCTTGATCGAGGCTTCGGATGCGTCCTTGAACGACATCATCACGATCTCGGCTTCGACATCGAGGAACCGCATGGTCTGCGTGAACGGCTCGGTCTCCGTCATCTTGCCGTAGAGATCCTGGTTGAACCAGTCGATCCAGTCCCGGCGAACCGTGGTTTCCAGCTCGGAATACGTGGGTCGAACGATCAGCCAGCGCGACCGCCGGATACCGTCCAGACACCGCGGCATCTCGCACATCGCCTTGTAGAGCGCCCCGATGCAGCCAACCGTCTTCCCGGACTCCACCGGCCCTTCGACCAGCCGGACATCAGTCGTATCCAGCAGAAAGCGGCGCAGTGTCGGCGAGCCATGGGGAAACCGCTCGTTCCCCCGGAAATGGATGCGCGGCGTGCTCATACGATCACCGTGTTTTCCGGAGGGATCACACGGGCAACAACGCGCCGCCGGGCCACCTTGAAATACGTCTTGACATCAGAGGCGTTGAACGTGCCACCCTCAACCGCATTGGAACCGCCAGACGCATTGGTGGCCGGCGTCAGAGTCAGTCTTGCCCGAACCAGACCGTCAACCGGCCATGGCCCGGAAAACGGGTCCGGAACTTCCGTCGAGACACCATCCGAGAACGACTTGTTCGCATCGCCCGTCCAGTTCCCGGACAGATACCCCGTGTTCGCCGAGCACGAGAACGGATAGACCTCGGAAATCAGGGTCTGCACCAAAGACGCCCCGTCATAAATCGCCAGGGTCTGCGTGAACGAAAAGTGCTCGAACATGTCCTTGATGCCCTGAAGCACATACGTCAGCGAGATATCGACCACGCAGCCCGGAATGACCTCAAAATCGTCGGTCTCCAGAACCAGAGTCTCGTAATCCGAAGCAGCCTTGCCCGGCGTCGAAACCGCAGACTTCACGAAGCTCACAGACGTGGAAAACGCCCGGACCCAGCTCCCTTGGAAATCCGAAACAGCATCGGTGCGGTCAACCTGCGACTTGAATGCGAGATCCTTGGCGTATCGCGGCGCCGACGCAGAGCGCACCCCGAAAACGGGCGGCGGTCCTTTCGGCTCAAGTTTCGGACGGGACAACGGCATGGCCGCATATCAGCCACACCCAACCGGTCCCCATGAACGCACCGCGCAAAAAGAAACCCCGCCAGCGCGAACTGACGGGGCTCCTCGCAGGGCATCACTCCTGCTTCCACACGGCTTTCCTTTAACGACCATCAGTATCCGTGCTTCCGGTCGATCGGGTGGCGGTAGCGCGTCCATTCCCTTAGCTCGCCCGGCCTATGTCTTCAGGTGACGTGTGGCGAGTACCACCCAATTCTGTTGCCCCTGGGGGCGTGTAGTGTCGGACGGCGCGACATGGCAGTTAACGCTACGCTGCGGGCCTTCGGGGTGTTATGCGGGAGGGGTTCTGCCACAAACGCCGACATCACCGCGGTATCCTTCCGTTGGCTTTCGTCCGATCTCTCCTCGCCATCTGGCGAAACTCTTTACCTCTTTCGATAA
>JAZAHA010000029.1:0-12282 GCA_036231565.1 Pseudomonadota bacterium | reverse complement strand
CCGTAGCCTTGGCGAAGGAGGGGTCGAAGGGGCGGCGCGAAGCGCCGGAGGACAGCAGAGCCTCGCTCCGCCATTCCGCCGCGTGCCGCGGCGGCCCCTCCCCCGCTTCGCGGGTCCCCCTCCCCATAAAATGGGGAGGAAAATGTACCTGCGGCTCACTCATCCTCATCGTCCTCCTGGTCTTCGACCATGTGGAAGGCGACGGCGTGTTCGCCGCGTTCATTGAGGGCGTGCGCCAGGCGCAGGCGCTCCTCGACGGGCTTGTTCTGGGAGAGCTTGGCCTTGCCCTCCAGACGGTTGATCTCGAACTCGAAGGCCTGGATCCCGGCCTCGAGGCGGGCCCGGCGCTTGGGATCGATATCGGTGATCCGCCATTCGGCTTCAAAGTCGGCGATCTGCGACGAAAGCGCCCGCTCGGCCTCCTCGCCCTCCAGCGGCACCAGCGTACCGAAAGCGTGGACGGCGACATAATTCCAGGTCGGCACATTGACCGACGGGTTGGCGTACCAGGTGGGCGAGACATAGGCGTGCGGGCCGGAGAAGACGGCGATCGCCTCCTTGCCCTGGCGAATGGCCTCGGCCATCGGATTGGCCGCCGCGACATGGCCGATCAGCACCTGGCGCTCATCGGCCAGCTTCAGCGGGATATGCGTCGCCGCCAGGTCCGGCATGCCCGGCACCAGCATCAGCGCAAAGTCATAGGTGCGCATCACCGAGCGCATCTCGGACTCATCGGTCATGCGGAAGGCCGGCGGGATGTACATCAGGTGAGCTCCAACACCGTCATTCTTCCCCATTGCTGAAAGACAAAAAATGTGACCGCTTCACTCATTGCGCCCTCCTGCTCCGCAGTTTCTGCGCGCCTGCGCCCAGCAGCACCAGAAAAACAAGAACGGCGACCGGCACCATCGCCGGGAAATAGCTCACGGAAACACCACCTATAATAATAGGCCCCCCTCCCATAAGGTTATCACCCTGCGCCTGCTCCATTGCGCGCAACCATGTCGCCGTCCGGGCGAGCGCGTCGGCGATGCCCGCGACTGCAAGGATGGCGACGCCCCATAACACGGAGCCCTGTTTCCTGAGCCACCATCCGACGGCAACTGTCCCCAGCGCAGCGAGGCCAAACGCAATCAGTCGGAGGTTTCCCATCACTCGAGCAGCCGCTTCGGGATCCAGGCCCTGAAGAATTCCCAGCCCACCGAAAAAAGACATCATCGTGCCATCGATCACCGCAAACAGGGTCAGTGGCGCCAAACCTGCGAAGACCGACAGGACGCGGTTGCTCGCGGCCGGAATTGCTCTGTTGGCAGCCACCTCGCTCATAGCCCTACAGCGTCCTCGCGATCAGCAGTTTCATGATCTCGTTGGTGCCGCCATAGATGCGCTGGACGCGGCTGTCGCGCCACATGCGGGCGATGGGGTATTCATTCATGTAGCCATAGCCGCCGTGCAGCTGCACGCATTCGTCGATCACCTCGTTCTGGGCGTCGGAGACCCAGTATTTGGCCATCGAGGCGGTGGCGGCATCCAGCTCGCCCTTCATCAGGCGTTCCGAACAGTGATGGACAAAGACTTCGGCGAGGGTCGCCTTGGTCTTGCATTCGGCGAGCTTGAACTGGGTGTTCTGGAATTTCAGGACCGGCCTGCCGAAGGCCTCGCGTTCCTTGACGTAATTGATCGTCTCGTGGAGCGCGCGCTTCATGGCGCCGACGCCCTGCACCGCAATCTGCAGGCGTTCCTGCGGCAATTGCTGCATCAGCTGGATGAAGCCCTGGCCTTCTTCCGGACCCAGCAGGGCGTCCGCCGGCACCCACATGTCCTCGAAGAAGAGCTCGGCCGTGTCCTGGGCCTTCATGCCGACCTTGTCCAAGAGGCGGCCGCGCTTGAAACCCTCCACCTTGTCGGTCTCGACCATGAAGAGCGAGACGCCGTCGAACCCCTTGTTCGGGTCGGTCTTGGCGACGACGATCACGAAATTCGCCGAGCCGCCATTGGTGATGAAGGTCTTGGAACCGTTGATGCGATAGCCGTTGCCATCCTTCACGGCCGTCGTCTTGACGTTCTGCAGGTCCGAGCCGGTGCCCGGTTCGCTCATCGCGATGGCACCGATCAGCTCTCCGGAGACCATGCGCGGCAGGATGGATGTCTTCTGCTCGTGCGAGCCGTAATGGATGACGTAGGGCGCAATGATGGAATTGTGCAGACCGACGCCCCAGCCGGACGCGCCCACTTCGGCCCCGGCCGTGTGGAAGACGTATTCATGGCCCCAGTCGCCGCCGGCCCCGCCATATTCCTCGGGCACGGAGGGGCAGAGGATCCCGGCCTCGCCGGCCTTGGTCCAGATCGCGCGATCGACCATGCCGGCCTTCTCCCAGGCCTCGGCATTGGGCACACATTCGCGCGCCATGAAGCCGCGCACGGCATCCTCGAAGATGCGTACATCCTCGCGTTCGAGAAAATCCGGCCGCGGTACGTTGAGCGGGTCCTGAAACATCAACCATCCTCCCCAGGGGTCATTCTTGTCCTTGTTGCATGTCGGCGCCGCGCATCGGCGGCGCGACAGGCGGGCCGTTTCTTCGTGAACGGTCCCGCCCGGTCAGCCGTTTTCCTAGAAGGCCTCTTCTTCCAGCGCCATCATCGAGTCGGCGCCGGCTTCGACCTTGGCCAGGTGCATTGCCGCTTCCGGAACCCAGCGGTCGAGGAAGTAGCGGCCGGTCTTGAGCTTGGCGGCGTACAGCGGATCAGTATCGCCTGCCGCGATCTTCGCCGAAGCGACCTTGGCCATCTTGGCCCACATATAGGTCAGGCAGGTCAGGCCGAAGAGGTTGAGATAGTCGTGGCTGCCTGCGCCGGCATGATCGAAATTGTTCAGCGCATTATTCATCAGCCAGTCGGTGGCCTGCTTCAGCTTGCCCTTGCAGCCGGCGACAGCGTCGACGAAGGCCTGCGTCTCGTCATTGCCGCCTTCGGCGACGAAGGCGTCGATCTCGGCGAAGAAGGAGGTGATCGGGCGCATGCCGTTCATCGCCAGCTTGCGGCCCACAAGATCGAGCGCCTGGATACCGTTCGTGCCCTCATAGATCATGGTGATGCGGGCGTCGCGCAGAAGCTGGGACGCGCCCCACTCCTCGGTGAAGCCGGACCCGCCATGGACCTGCAGGCCGTTGGAGACCATGTCATAGCCCTTGCCGGTCAGGTAGGACTTCACGATCGGGGTGAGCAGGGCCATGTAGTCGCCGGCCTTCTCGCGCACAGCGGGATCGTCCGACTTCTCTTCCAGATCGCCCTGCAGTGCGGTCCACAGCGCGAAACAGCGTGCACCTTCCACAAAGCATTTCTGGTCCATCAGCATGCGGCGCACATCCGGGTGCACAATGATCGGATCGGCCGGGCCGTCCTGGTTCTTCGGACCGGTCAGGGAACGGCCCTGCAGGCGGTCCTTCGCAAAGGCGAGGGATTGCTGATAGGCGGCCTCGGCAATGGCATAGCCTTGCAGGCCGACACCGAGGCGGGCTTCGTTCATCATGATAAACATGACTTTGAGGCCCTTGTTCTGCTCGCCTACGAGCCAGCCGGTCGCCTCGTCATAGTCCATGACGCAGGTGGCGTTGCCATGAATGCCCATCTTCTCTTCCAGGCCGCCGCACTTCAGCGTGTTGCGTGTCCCGGGATCGCCGTTTTCGTCGGGAATGAATTTCGGCACGACGAAGAGCGAGATGCCCTTCACGCCGTCCGGCGCACCCTCGATACGGGCCAGGACGAGATGGACGATGTTCTCGGCCATGTCGTGCTCGCCGGAGGAGATCCAGATCTTCTGGCCGGTGATCTTGTAGGAACCGTCGGCCTGCGGCACGGCCTTGGTGCGCAGGAGGCCCAGATCGGTGCCGCAATGCGGCTCTGTCAGGTTCATCGTCCCGCCCCACTGGCAGGAGATCATCTTGGGCAAATAGAGCTGTTTCTGCTCGTCCGTGCCGGCCGCCGCCAGCGCGGCAGCCGCGCCCAGCGTCAGGCCCGGATACATGCCGAAGGCCATGTTGGCCGACGACACCATCTCGTTCACCGCCAGGTTCAGCACGTGCGGCAGGCCCTGCCCGCCATATTCCGGATCGGACGACAGAGCCGTCCAGCCGCCTTCGGCCATCTGCTTGAACGCATCCTTGAAGCCGGTCGGCGTTTTCACATTGCCGTCCGCATCACGCGTACAGCCTTCCACATCGCCGACCTTGTTCAGCGGCGCCAGCACGCCCTCGGTGAACTTGGCACCCTCCTCGAGGATGGCGTCGACCGTGTCGGCGTCGGCATCGGCAAAGCCGGGCAGGCTGGAATACTGGGCGATATCGAGCACGTCGTGCAGGACGAAACGCTGGTCACGGACCGGGGCGCGGTAGGAGGCAGTCATGGATCAAGGTCTCCGAAGGGCGTTGTGGGGTTCTCGGAACGGGTTGTTGTTCGGGTCAGCCGGCGCTCACCCCGGACCAGGGATCAAGGCGCGCCTGGGCCAGCGCCTCGAAAGCGCGGGCGCGGCGGCGGACATCGTCCGGCGGGGTACGGTCTTCCAGGCGCTCACGCATCCAGTCGAGACCGGCCTGAAGCTCGGCGATGGCGCGCTCGACATCCTCGCGCTGGCGCTTGAGCACCTCGATGCGGCCAACAAAACGGTCGATGGCCGGCTCGAGGCGCTCGCGGCCGCCGCGGTCGATCGCCTCGAGATCGAGGATTTCCTTGATCTCGTCGAGGGCGAAGCCGACGCGCTTGCCGCGCAGTATGAGTTCGATCCGGGCCCGGTCTGCCGCGGAATATATCCGCGCGGCGCCGCGACGATCCGGATTGATCATCCCTTTCTGTTCGTAGAAGCGCAGGGTGCGCGGAGTCACGCCGAACTCCTGAGCGAGCTCGCGGATGGTGAATTCGGAATCGGGAGCGACCGGTTTGACCATGGAGTGAATGGTGTTCACAAACTTACGCGAACGTCAACGTCAAATCCATGACATCGGGCAATTCTGTGGCAGACCCGCCTTTGCCCTTCCATCGCGGCGCCGCTCGCGGCAAAGTCGCGCCATGCTGATCCTTCACCGTTCCTTCGCGTACGCCCTCGGGGCCTTGTCCACCCTGCTCGCCGCCGCCCCGTCAGGGATGGCGCAACAGACCGATGATCCTCAGCCGGATCCCGGCTTTTCCATTCTCGATCCGGATGCGGAGCGGGACGCCACAACGCCTCCCGCTACGCACGACACACCGGCAGTCATGCAGGCCGCCATCGCGGGACCATGGCTGGATCGCGAACACTATCTCCAGGCCCGCGGCAATCGCAGCGACGCCGTGATCCGGACCCGCTGGCGGGTCGAGACCGTCTCGGTGGAGGGCGAGGAGATCGGTACTGAACAGCGCGAGATCGTCATCGGTGACGGCTATGCCACCGAACCGGGATCGAGCGAGGACCGCACGATCCAGGACTTCGCGACCGGACGCACACTCACCCGGATACAGTCCCTGGACGGTCCGGTCGTGCGCAACACACCGATCGTGGCTCACGTCCACCGCCAGATGAATACATTCGCCTTCTACACCCAGGGCGGTGAGCTGTCCGAAGTGACCGGGCCGGGCGGTATCCAGTTCGAGCGGTTCTGGATCGAGGCCGCCATGGGGGTTCGCCTGTCCGGTGTCGACCTGCTCACGGAGATCGATGACGAGGGCCATACCGGCGTGCGGCGCTCGGCGCTCGGCAGCGAGATCTTCGGTTTCGACACTGACAATACCGGCACGCGCGAGCAGGCCGAACTGTTCCGTGCCTGGATGCGCCATGCCCTGGCGATCCACCCCGACGCCCTCGCCGAACTCGACCCGGAATTCGGCATCCCGGAGCGTTTCAGCTTCGTCGTGTTCAGCCCCTCGAGTCCCGAGGGCCGGCGCGAAACCTGGACCCGGCTCAATGCCAGCACCGGCGAGGCCGCCTTCCCCTGGCCCGAGAATGTTCCGCCGGCCCCGGCGGACAGCTATGAGGCCACCGATCCGGCAACAACACGCCTGCTGGCGGCGGGGCTCGAAGCCATGCGCGCACCGGCCGCGGCCCGGCCGACCGATTCCACCTTCATCGCGGCATCGCAGGCCGCCCAGCGGCGCGCCGACCTGGCGGGCGCCTATCTCGCGCTCTACCAGTCCGGTCACCATTCCGGCCCCTGTCAGCCCCGCTCCACCCGGCCGCTGTGCAGCCGTTTCAGCCAGATCACCGCCGCCGGCATCGGCAATGCCGAATTCGAGACCCTGTCTTCGGCGATGGCGGACATGAACGAGGCCCCGGCCTCCGCGCTGGAGACCTTCCGCGCACACCTGCATCGCGATGCCTTTGCCGGTGCAGCCGCCCATGCCCTCGCCGCCCAGACCGTAGCTGCCCTGCGCGCCACGGATGGCGAAGCCGCATCCGACCTCGACCCAATGGCCCTGTTTGCCGACAGCGCAGAAGATGACCCCTACGCCCCGCTGATCTACTGGCATGCCGGCCGGTATGCCGCCGGCTCCGGCGATGTCGAGTCGGCCTGGCTGCTATTCGATCTCGCCCGCGCCCTTCCCGCCGATGGCCCGCTTCCCATCACGCAGGAAGCCACGGCAATGCAGGAACAATTACGGACACTTGCACCGGGATTCTTCGGCCCCGCCGCTCAGCGTTAATACGGTAATCCACACATTTTACGGCGCGTTAACCGAGTCAGAGCCTTGTGTTGACTCAGGAAATTGGCCTGTGGGCGAACGCCTGCGATTCGGTGTGGAAACACTACATCTTGGGTCCCCGGCTTCGGTTTACACAATATTAACCGCAGAATAGCGTGGAGCGGTTAGGTTTGAGCGAGCGATTCGGAATGTCGTCCAGTGGTCCTTGGAGCGTGAAAGGGATCGATCCCCGCGCCCGGGCGCGCGCCAAAACCGCGGCGCGGCGCGAGGGCCTGACGCTGGGCGAATGGATCAACCGTGTCATCCTCGACGGTTCCGACCCGTCCAACCCGCAATGGGACGATGCGCTGGAAGCCTATCCGGGCTTCGGTGGCGGCACGGCCCTGAGCGAGGAAGACGACCGTCTGCTGCGCGCCATGGTGAACCGTCTTACCGAGCGCGTGGAATCTTCCGAGAAGCTCTCCGCCCGCACCCTGTCCGGCATCGACAAGGCGATCACCCAGCTGGCCGACAAGATCAGCAAGAATGGCGAGCGCTACAGCGCCGAGCTGGCCGCGGCCCAGGAGAGCCTGGAGCGCGTCCGCAAGGGCCAGGACGAGCTGGGCGACCGCGTCCGCTCGCTGGAGAGCACACCGCCGGGCTCCGGTTCCACCGAGGACGTGCGCGCGGTCGAGACCACGATCATGAAACTGGCGCGCCGGCTTTATGAGCACGAGAACGACACCGCCGCGCGGCTGCACGCCGTCGACGAGGACACCCGCTCGGTCTCCGAAACCCTGGAAGCACGCCTCGCCCGTCTGGAAGCGCGCGCCGAAGATACGGTCGATCGCAATCGCAAGCGGGATGACGAGACCGCCCGCACGATCAGCGGTCTGCGAACCGTTACCGAGACGCTGAAGGCCCGGGTCGAAGGCGCCGAGCGCATCACCAATGATGCCGCCCGCGCCCTGGAAAGCTCGGTCGCCCGCCTCGACGACCGAATGCGTCACCTGGAGACCCGCAATTCCGGCGACACGGTTGAACTGGAACGCCGTTTCGAACGCCTGTCCGACGATGTCGCGCGGATCATCGCCGAAACCCGCAGCCAGGTCGCCCAGGCCGTGTCCGGTGCCGCCTCCGAGCCGCGCATCGACCGTCTCGAGGATGCCCTCACCCGGGCGATGACCCGGATGGACGAGGCCGAGCGCCGCCAGGGGGACAACATGTCCCGGCTGGGCCGTGAGATCACCAAGCTGGCCGGCGCCATCGACCGCCGCCTCAGCGAGAGCGAACGCCGCTCGGCCGAAGCGCTGCGCGAAAGTCAGTCCGAGAGCAAGCTGGACCGCCGCCTCGATGCGGTCCGCCAGGAAAGCCGCGAAGCGATCAAGCAGATGGGCGAGGAAGTCACCCGTCTGGGCCGCTCGCTGGCCGACCGGATCGAACATTCCGAACGCCGCGCCAATGCTGTCGTCGAGACCGCGACCGACCGCATGGCGGAAATGATCGAGAAATTCGATACCCATCGCACGGCCCGTGAGGAAGATCTCGAGGACCGCCTGCGCCAGTCCGAAGAGCGCACCGCAAAGCGCATCGAGGATGCGCTGGGCAGCGTCCAGGAACGCATGGCATCGGTACGCTCGGAAACCGAGGAAGCCCTTTCGCCGGTCCAGCGTGCGATGTCGGCACTCGCCGACCGCCTCGAGGCGATCGAGGGCCGTCAGGCGCCGAAGTCCGCCCCCTCCGATACGCCTGCCGACAGCGCTGACGAGGCAGAAGAGGACATCGATTTCGACACGCCGCTCGGCCCGCCGCCGCAGGCGGAAACGCCGGTCAGCGACTTCGACGATGGCGAAAACGATCCTTTCCTGGCCGAGATGAATGCCCAGCCGGCACCGCGCCCGCAGCGCCCGGCCGAAGCCCAGCCGCAGCCGGAGCGTCCGCGCCGCCGCCGCGCCCGGGCCGAGGCCGCCCCGGCGGAAGCCGTGCTTGCCCAGCCCGCCCCGGTCCAGCCGCAACAGCCGCCGGCGCGCCGTCCGCGCCCCTCCGGGCGTCTCGGCGCCACGGCCGATGCCGACTTCCTCGCCGCCGCCCGCGAGCGCACCCGCTCGACCGCCTATCACCCGGGCACCGACGCACCACATCGCCAGTCCCGCATGGGCCGCCTGGCGCTCTATGCCCTGCCCGTCATCGCCCTGGTCATGCTGTCCGGCGCCGGTGTGATCCTGGTCTGGGAGGCAATGCAGGGTGACAGCGAGCGCGAGACCGCCAATGCCGCGGTCGAACGCGATTTCATCGCCCAGGTCGAGGCCGGTTTTTCCAGCGAGGCTGGCGCCGCCACGCCGGCATCGGCGCCGGAGCAGGTTGATACCCCGGCCGCCGGAACGCAGATCGCCGACGCGTCCGACGCCCCCGCGCCGCCGGCCGACGAGCCTGTTGCCGGCGCGCCTCCCGCCCGGGAGCCCGCCCCCCGGGAGGCGGCGACCCCGCCGGCGAACGCCGTTGCCGATGTCTCCGGCACCGTCATGCCGGCCAGCGAACCGGTCAGCGCGCCGGAACCGGCTGCCATCCCCGCAGAAGGCAGTGCCACCGGCCGGATGACGCTGGAGAGCGCCGCCTCGGAAGGCCATCCCGTCGCCCGCTACCAGCTGGGTCTGCAAGCGCTGGAGAGCGGCGACGCCGAAACCGCCGCCATCCTGCTGCGTCGCGCGGCCGAACAGGGTGTGCCGGCGGCCCAGTACCGTTACGCCAAACTGCTGGAAACCGGCGAAGGCGTCGAACAGGATCTGGAAGACGCCCGCCGCTGGACCGAGCGCGCTGCCAATGCCGGCCATCGCCGCGCCATGCACAATCTGGGTGTGATGTACTACTATGGCACCGGCGTTGCGGAGAACATCGAGACCGCGGCGCGCTGGTTCCAGGAGGCCGCCTTGCTTGGGCTGCGGGATTCCCAGTTCAATCTTGCCCTGCTCTACGAGTCCGGCGACGGCGTGCCGCTGAGCCTGCCGGACGCCTATGCCTGGTTCACCATCGCCTCGATGACCGGCAGCGACCCGACCGCCGGCGAGCGCGCCCGTGCCGTGTCCGAACAGCTCGACCCGGCGGCCCTGGCCGAAGCCCAGGCAACGGCCGACGGCTTCACCCCGCGCCCGCTCGATGCCGAGGCCAACGGGCTCTACAACAATCTGCCCTGGGACCGCACGGTGACTACCGATGCCGCCCAGGTCCGCCGCGCCCAGGGCTTCCTGTCGGTACTCGGCTATGCGCCGGGTCCGATCGATGGCGAGATGGGCGGCCGCACCCGCGACGCCATCATGGCGTTCGAGGCCGATCAGGGTCTGCCCCGCACCGGACGTGTCGACGCCGTTCTCATCGAACGGCTCGAGCGTGCGGCAGCGGGCTAGTCCGGCGGTGCAGATCTACCTCCCGATCGCGGAAATCTCGGTCAACATCTTTGTGCTGCTCGGCCTCGGGGCCGGAGTGGGTTTCCTGTCGGGCATGTTCGGCGTGGGCGGCGGTTTCCTGATGACGCCGCTGCTCTTCTTCATCGGCATTCCGCCGGCCGTCGCCGTGTCGACCCAGGCCAACCAGATCTGCGCCTCCTCGGCCTCCGGCGCCCTGGCCCACTGGAAGCGCAAGACGCTCGACCTCAAGATGGGCCTCCTCCTGCTGGCTGGCGGCTCGGCCGGCTCGATTCTCGGCGTCCAGCTGTTCGCCTATCTGCGCAGCCTGGGTCAGATCGACCTCTTCATCTCGCTCTCCTATGTCGGCTTTCTGGGCATTATCGGCGGGCTGATGTTCCTGGAGAGCGTGCGTGCCATCCTTCGCCGCAATGCCGGCGGGGCGCGGCGTGCCGGTGCCGGCGGCGGCCGCCGCCGTCGGACCTGGATCGACCGCCTGCCCTTCAAGATGCGCTTCCCGACATCGGGCCTCTATATCTCGGTCATCCCGCCTGTCGCGATCGGTTTCCTGGTCGGGACCCTGGCCGCAATCATGGGTGTGGGGGGCGGCTTCGTGATGGTGCCGGCGATGATCTACATCCTGCGCATGCCGACCAATGTCGTCGTGGGCACCTCGCTGTTCCAGATCCTGTTCGTCACCGCGCTGACCACCGTGCTGCAGGCGGGCCAGAACCAGACGGTCGATATCGTGCTGGCCATGCTGCTCACCGTCGGCGGCGTGATCGGCGCCCAGTTCGGCGCCCGCGCCGGGCGGCACATGAAGGCCGAGGAATTGCGCGCGCTGCTGGCCTTCATGGTCATCGCCGTCTGCCTGAAACTGGGCTGGGATCTGGTAGCCACACCGGCCGACCTGTTCGAGGTCATGCAGCATGGACGCGGGGGGCTGTGAGATGATCGGCGCCCTCCTCCTCTCGCTCGCCCTGCAAGGCCAGCCCACCCTGCTGACCAGCGAACCGCCCAGCATCGTGGCGGCGCTGACCCACGAGACCGTCGAGATCCGCGAGGACTTCTCCGGCCAGGAGCTCGTGCTCTACGGCGCCACGCGTGGCATGACCATCCAGGACGAGATCGTCGTCGTGCTGCGCGGTCCGGCGCGTGACCTGCGGGTAATGGAGAAGCAGCGGACCTTCGGTATCTGGATCAATTCCGCACCGCTCGAATTCGAGAATATCCCCAGCTATTACGCCATCGCGACCTCGCTGCCGCTGGAGGAGATCGCGACGCCGGAAAGCCTGGCCGGTTCGGGCATCGGCCTGCCCGCCACGCTCGCCATCCGCGCCGCACCGACCGCCGCGCAGACCGAGCGCGACATCCGCCCCTATCTCGACGCGATCAGCCGCGCCGGCAGCCGCAACAATCTCTATGCCGAAGCCCAGCGCGGCGTGGAGATCCTCGATGGCGGCCTGTTCCGCGCCACCGTATCCCTGCCGCCCCTGACGCCGGTCGGCAATTATGTCGCCGAAGTCTATCTCTTCCGCGACGGCCGCGCCGTGGCCAGCCGCTCGGCCAGCCTGCGCGTCGAAAAGGCCGGCCTGGAACGCTTCGTCTACGAATTTGCCCATGACTGGCCCTGGCTCTACGGCCTGTTCTGCGTCGTCCTGGCCGTCCTCGCCGGCTATGCCGGCTATCTCGCCTTCAACCGCCGCTAGGCAGACGTGGCGTCGCTCTGTCTTTCTCCCCCGCTCTGTTCCACTTTCCCCGGCCCCGTGCCGGGGCCTGGCAGAGCCTGCTTCCGGAACGCCGCCAGACCCCGGAATAAATCCGGGGAAAGCGCCACGCTCTCTTTCTTCCCCACTGCGTGGGGAAGTGGGCCCTCCATAGCCTTGGCGAAGGAGGGGTCGAAGGGGCCGGCGCGTGAGCGCCGGGGAGGCGGTGGAGCTTGTCTCAAACACACCGCCGCTGACGCGGCGCCCCTCCGTCTCGCCGCCTTGCGGCGATCCACCTCCCCATGAAATGGGGAGGAAAGGCGTGTCAGCACAAAACCCTCCACGGGCTTGCGCCCTGGAGATATGAGAGGGGTGCGGGATGCACGGCGGACATCGTGTCCGATTTTGAAGGTTTGGTGGTGATGCCCGAGGCATCCCGCACGCGGAGATTTACCCGGATCCCTTGCGGGACCGTCTCGAAACCTGCAGGCACGGGCCGGTCGAGCTTTTTGCCGGTGTCCCCGCAGATG
>JAZAHA010000028.1:0-34864 GCA_036231565.1 Pseudomonadota bacterium | reverse complement strand
GCCGGTGTCCCCGCAGATGGCCACGCCGGAGCCTGATGCTGTCACCCACCAGGCGCGGACGAGCTCCGCACGCTCCCGGGCACAAGGGACTGAGCTCATGCCTCCCATCCCGGAAACCGCTGACGATCTTACGCGCTGTTGAGCCGGCGGGGATAAGTTTCCCCACCCGGCCCCACCCACCGTCATCCTGACGAAAGTCAGGACCCAGATCGTAAAGGGATATTTTCGCCAGGCGGGCCCGGTCTGCGTAATGGCGATGTGCGGGATAAGTGCGAGATCGCGGGCACCCAGCTTTATGAACTGGGCCCTGACTGAAGCCTGCGCCCGCGAAAGCGGGTGTCAGGGTGACGGTGATGGTTGCGGCGTTTGCGCTCTCTCCTCCAACGCTCTCACTTTTCCCGGACGGAGGCCCGCGGAAGCGGGCCGCAGATCCGGGACCGACCGAAGATCGTTTCTAGCGATGAGCTTCCCGCAGATCCCGGCACTCCGCCGGGCTCTGCCGGGCGGAGTGCCGGGAAAACCGAGGGTGTTTAGGGTGGTGGTGCCCTGCGATTCCTCTCCATAAGGAGAAAGGGGGGGTTAGTGCGCCTCGGCCCAGCTCTTCCCGGCCTTCGCGTCCACATCCAGCGGCACGCTGAGTTCCACCGCCGGCGCGCACGCCTCGCCCATCACTTTTGAGGCCAGCGCGATCAGCCTGTCAGCCTGGTCCTCGGGCACTTCGAAGACGAGTTCGTCGTGGACCTGGAGGAGCATGCGGGCGTCGAGATTGGCGGCGCGGAGGGCGTCGTCCATGCGGATCATGGCGCGGCGGATCACGTCGGCGGCGCTGCCCTGGATCGGGGCGTTGATGGCCTGGCGTTCAGCGAACATGCGCATGTTGGGATTCTTGTCGCGTATGCCCGGGAAGTGGCAGCGGCGGCCGAAGACGGTCTCGACATAGCCGGTATCCTTCGCCTCGGTCTTCATCCGCTCCATATAGTCGGCAATGTCCGGGAATTTGTCGAAATAGGCATCGATGAAATTCTTCGCCTCCTCGCGGGAGACATCGATCTGGTTGGCCAGGCCGAAGGCGGAGATGCCGTAGATGACGCCGAAATTGATCGCCTTGGCCTTGCGGCGGACCATCGGGTCCATGCCCTCCACCGGCACGCCGAAGACTTCCGAGGCGGTCATGGCGTGGATGTCCTGACCGTCGCGGAAGGCCTGTTTGAGGCTCTCCACACCGGCGATATGGGCCAGCAGCCGCAGCTCGATCTGGGAATAGTCGGCGGCGACCAGAACATGACCGGGCTCGGGGATGAAGACCTCGCGGATCTTGCGGCCGGCCTCGGTGCGGATCGGGATATTCTGGAGGTTCGGCTCGGTCGAGGAGAGCCGGCCGGTCGTTGTCGCGGCCAGCGAGAAGGAGCCGTGAATGCGCTTTGTCTTCGGATTGATATGGTCGAAGAGCGCGTCCGAATAGGTCGATTTCAGCTTGGCATATTGCCGGTATTCCAGCAGCGCGACGGGCAGATCATGGCCTTCGGCGGCCAGCTGGTCGAGCACGGCCGCATCGGTCGACCAGGCGCCGGTCTTGGTCTTCTTGCCGCCGGGCAGGCCCATCTCGCCGAACAGGATCTCGCCGATCTGCTTGGGTGAGGCGACATTGAAGTCGCGCCCGGCCGCCTCATGCGCCGCGGCCTCGGCGGCGGCCATTTTCTGGGCGAAGTCGGAGGAGAGCTGGCGCAGCTGGTCCGGATCGACCTTCACGCCCACCCGTTCCATGTCCGAGAGGACCTTGGCCATGGGCCGTTCGAGTGTCTCGTAGACCGTCGCCTTCTTCTTGGAGACCATGGCCGGCTTGAGAATCTCCCACAGGCGCAGCGTGACGTCGGCATCCTCGGCGGCGTATTGCGTGGCCTTGTCCAGTGGCACCTTGTCGAAAGTGATCTGGTTCTTGCCGGTGCCGCAGATCTCCTTGAAGGCGATGCACTGATGGCCCAGGTGAAGCTCGGCCAGCTCGTCCATGCCATGCCCGTGCAGACCCGCCTCCATCACGTAGGAGATCAGCATCGTGTCGTCATAGGGCGCGACGTCGATGCCGTAGCGGGCGAGGACGGAGAGGTCGTATTTGAAGTTCTGGCCGACTTTCAGAACGGCCGGATCTTCCAGCAGGGGTTTGAGCGCCGCGATGGCGTCGTCCATCGGGATCTGGTCGGGCCTCTCGCCCGTGTCGAACATGTCGCCGGAACCGTCCGGGTCGATATGGGCGAGCGGGATGTAGCAGGCCTCGCCCGGTGCGGTGGCGAGGCAGATGCCGACCAGGCCGGATGCCGTGGCCGACAGGGCGTCGGTCTCGGTGTCGACGGCGATGACACCGGCTTTGCGGGCCCTCCCGATCCAGCTTTCCAGCTGCTGCATCGTGGTGACGCACTCATAGCTGCCGCGATCGATGGGCGCAGTGGCATCGCCCGTCTCGTCGGCGACCGGTCCGCCCAGCGCCTCCTCCACCTTCCGGGTGAAGGTGCGGAACTCCATTTCTTTCAGGAATTTGACCAGGGTTTCCGCATCAGGATCGGTGATGCCGAATTCGTCCATCTCGTCGGTGACGGGCGTGTCGGTCTTCAGCGTGACCAGCTGGCGCGAGATACGGGCATCCTCGGCATGGGCGAGGAGTTTTTCGCGCCGTCCCTTCTGCTTGATCTCGCCAGCGCGCTCCAGGAGCGTATCGAGATCGCCGTATTCATTGATCAAGAGTGCCGCGGTCTTCACGCCGATGCCCGGGACGCCGGGGACGTTGTCGACGCTGTCGCCGGCGAGCGACTGGATATCGATCACCCTGTCCGGTCCGACACCGAATTTCTCGACGACCTGCTCGGCTTCGATGCGCTTGTTCTTCATCGCGTCGAACATGTCGATCTTGTCGGAGACCAGCTGCATCAGATCCTTGTCGGAGGAGACGATGGTCACCTTGGCGCCCTTCGCCTCGGCCATACGGGCATAGGTGGCGATGATGTCGTCGGCCTCGTAATTCTCCAGCTCGATACACGGCGTGCCGAAGGCGCGCGTGGCGTCGCGGATGATGGAGAATTGCGGCACCAGGTCTTCCGGCGCCGGCGGACGGTGAGCCTTGTACTGGTCGTAGATATCGTTGCGGAAGGACTTGCCGGAATGGTCGAAGATCACGGCGAGGTGGGAGGGCGCATCCTCGCCCTTCAGGTCTTCGAGCAGTTTCCAGAGCATGTTGCAGAAGCCCTGCACCGCGCCCACCGGCGTGCCGTCCGACCGGGTGAGCGGCGGCAGGGCGTGATAGGCCCGGAAGATATAGCCCGACCCGTCGATCAGGTAGAGGTGGGAGGTCTCGTCGAGGGGCTTCTTGATGGCCATGGGGCTCTCTCTCGCTTGGGTCGTTGCGAGGTTAACGTGGTGCGCGGGGAAGGTCATCGGTGGAGTGCGGTGGGGATGTCTGCGCACGGGTTGGCACGTGTGCTATGATAATAATTATCCAGTCACGATGAGGCCGCCATGCCCAGCTCCTATTCTCTCGGCGAACGCTATGAAAAGATGATGGAAGACCTCATCGCCTCGGGCCGCTTCAACTCGAAGAGCGAGGTGCTGCGCCACGGCCTTCGCATGGTGGAGGAGAGCGAGGCGCGCTATCTCACCGAGCTCGAAGAGCTGCGCGAGGCGGTGCGGATCGGCATGGAAAGCGGACCTGGTATTCCGGCTGAGGAGGTGCGCGCACGGGTCAAGGCTCATATCCGCAAGATCGCTGAAGAGCGGGGATTGAAAGAGTGAAGGTCGAATTCGCACCTGCGGCGACGGCCGATCTGAGTGCGATTGCCGGTTATATCGCTCTGGACAATCCCGCGCGAGCGGAGAGCTTCACCGATGAACTTGTCGACCGTTGCCTCGACATTCCAGACTTTCCTGAATCAGGCGTTGCTCGAAGCGATCTAGAGCCTGGCATCCGCGTTCTGGTTCACGGCCGCTATCTGATCCTGTACCGGATGCTGCCTGGGGAAGTGCGTATCGAGCGCATCGTGCACGGCAGCCGCACCCTGCCAGACCTCCCCTAACCCCCGAAACCCAGCATTGCCGCCACCGAGCCGACACCGGCGATCGCGAGCACGGCGAGCAGGTTGAGCCGGAAACCGGCCTTGATCATCTGGCCCTGGCTGACCGCGCCCGACGCATAGACGATGGCGTTGGGTGCGGTGGCGACCGGCAACATGAAAGCGGCCGAGCCGGCGATGGCGACCGGGGCGATGAGCTGTTCGGCGGGCACGCCGGCTTCCACCGCGATAATGCCCAGCACGGGCATGAAGCCGGTCACCGTGGCGACATTCGAGGTCAGCTCGGTCAGGAAGACGATCACCGCGACGATGACCAGGATCAAAAGCGGGGTGGGCAGGTCGGTGAGGAAATGCATCTGGCCGCCCAGCCAGTCGGCGAGGCCGGTGGCTGTGAGTGCAGCCGCGAGGGAGAGGCCGCCGCCGAACAGGATGATGACATTCCAGGGCAGGCGGGCCGTGTCGTCCCAGGCCATCAGGGCCGTGCCGCGGCCTTCGGTACGGCAGCCGGAGGGGATGAGGAAGGCCGCCAGTGCGCCCATCACGGCGATCTGGGTATTGCCGAGGCGGATATCGACGGGCAGGCCCAGCGTATCGCCGATCCAGCCGAGCAGCGGATTCCAGCCCCAGCTCCATTCGCCGGGGGGAATTCCGGGGATCCAGGAGATCAGAAAGCTGGGCAGGGTGGCGCCCATCCACAGGATGGCGACGGTGCCGAACAGGGCGGCGACGCGCAGTTCCGGCATCGTCATGCGGCCCAGCTTGCCCAGCTCCTCCATCACCAGATCGTGCGCCGCGCCGCTGGCGCGCTCGCCCTTGAGGGAGAAGGCCCAGCGCGTCAGCACGAACCAGGCGGCGGGGATGATCAGCGCGACAACGGGCAGGCCGACACCCATCCAGCTGGCAAAATCCAGCGTGCGGCCGAACTCGTTCTGCAAAAAGCCCAGCCCGATCAGATTGGTCGGCGTGCCGACCGGAGTCGCCATCCCGCCGACCGAGGCCGAATAGGCGATGCCCAGGGCGAGGGCCGGGGCGAAGAATTTCGTGGTCACGCCCTCGCGTTCCACTTCAGCCGCAACGCGCAGGGCGATCGGGATCATCATCAGCGTCGTTGCCGTGTTGGAGATCCACATCGACAGGAGGGCCGAGGCCAGCATGAAGCCGGCGATCAGCGCCGCCGGCTGGCCGCCGAAACGGGCAACGACATTAAGCGCGATCCTTGTGTGCAGATTCCAGCGTTCGATTGACAGGGCGATGATGAAGCCGCCGAGCAGCAGCATCACAATGGGGCTGGCATAGGGCGCCGTCGCCGCGCCGGTGGAGGTGATGCCCAGCAGCGGGAAAATCGCGATGGGGATGAGCGCCGTCGCGGCAATCGGGATGGCTTCCGTCGCCCACCAGCTCGCCATCAGGAGTGCGAGCGAGGCCAGCAGCCATGCTTCACGGGACAGCCCGTCCGGCACCGGAATGAATTGCAGGAGGACCGCCAGCACGAGGCCGGTGATCAGCCCGATGCGCTGGCTGGCGGTTTGACCCAAAGACGCCTCCCCAGTCGTCTTGTGTGATCGGCGTCTGCGGCCTTGCGGGCTATGGCCGCCCGGTCAGGCGGTCGGGTCCTGCGCCGATCCCTTCTTCACGAAGCGGCGGTCACAGTATCCGCACTCGACAAAGTCGTCCTCACCCATTTCCAGATAGACTTTCGGATGGCCGAGCGCACCACCGCCGCCGTCGCAGGCGATGCGATGATCTTCGGTAACGATGACTTCCGGCGGCGGAAAGGCATTGCTGGCGTCGGCCATTGAAAAGCCCTCATGGACAGACAGCGGGACGATCCCTAGGTATGGCGCCTAGTTATGGCGCTTGACCCCGTCCCGTCAATTCCGAGGCGACATGTCCGACAGTTCTTCCATGCCCGAATACGCCCTTGAGGCGACCGATCTGCGCAAGACCTATGCGGGGTCGAAGAATGCGCCACCCAAGGAGGCGCTGAAGGGCGTGGACCTGAGGGTCCGCCGGGGCTCGATCTTCGGCCTGCTGGGCCCGAATGGTGCCGGCAAGTCGACCTTCATCAATATCTTTGCCGGTCTCGTGAACAAGACGTCGGGAACGGCGAAGACCTGGGGGATCGATATCGATCGCGACAGCCGCGCCGCGCGCGCTGCGATCGGCGTGGTACCGCAGGAAATCAATATGGACGTCTTCTTTACACCCCATGAGACGCTGGAGCTGATGGCCGGCTTCTACGGCGTGCCCAAGGAAGAGCGGCGGACAGAGGAACTGCTCGAGGCGGTCGGTCTGGCCGACAAGCGGGATGCCTATGTGCGGCAGCTGTCCGGCGGCATGAAGCGGCGTCTCCTGGTCGCCAAGGCGATGGTGCACACTCCGCCGGTGCTGGTGCTCGACGAGCCGACCGCAGGCGTGGATATCGAGCTGCGCCGCCAGTTGTGGGCCTATGTGCGCGAGCTGCATGCGCGGGGCACGACGATCGTGCTGACGACGCACTATCTGGAAGAAGCCCAGGAGCTGTGCGACGAGATCGCCATTATCGACCAGGGCGAGGTGATTGCCTGCGAGCCCAAGGAAACCCTGCTCAAGCGCATGGATTCCAAGACCCTGGTCATCGATCCGGTCGACCCGCTGGCTGCAGTGCCGGCAGAATTGTCGGAATATGATGCGGAGATCCGCGAGAACGGGTCGCTGGCCATCACCTATCGCTATGGCGAGCAATCGGTGGCCGAGATGATCGAGAAATTCCGCGCATCGGGAGCCCGGATCGACGATCTGCGCACCGAGGAAGCCGATCTGGAAGACGTCTTCCTGGCGCTGACCTATCACCGCGAAAGCGCCTGAGGCGGGATGCGGCCGGGCCCAGTCCCGCCGGGACTGCCCCTTTTCCGGCATGATTGCAGCGCACGCTTGAAACCGGGTCCGCGATGGACCGAAGGGAGGTCGACATGCGCACTCATCCAGTCCGCCGCTTTTTCGCAATCCTTGTTGCCGCGCCGGTTTTCATCTTCCTCGCCTGGTTCTTCGGTATCTTCCTGCAGCCGCAGGGCCAGCTGGGTGCCGGTTTCGCGGCAGGTCTGATCGCGATCAGCGCGCTGGCCGCCTTGTGGGTCTATGGCTGGCTTGTCCGTCCGGGGCCGAAAATGCGTTTCCGCAACCGGGGTGTCGACGGGATCGACAAGGACTGGGGTGTCGGCCTGACCGGCTATGCCCAGCACCAGGATGGCCGCCGCCGGCGTGACGAAACGGACGGTGACGATCTCGGTGGGCGCCGCTCTTCCGACGATGTGGACGGCGATGGCGATATCGAGGATGGCAGCCTCGCCTGACAGGGTTGCACCACCCGATTTGACTCTATTTAGATAATTGGCTAATAATCTAAATATGAGTGATGTCTTCAAAGCCCTGGCTGATCCGACGCGCCGCGAGGTGCTGCAACGGCTCAAGGCCGGCCCGATGAGTGCGGGCCGGCTCGCCGAGGCCTTTCCGGTATCCAAACCCACCATGTCCGCGCATTTTGCCGTGCTCCGGCAGGCCGGGCTCGTCACGACGCAGAAGGACGGCACGTCGGTGATCTATCACCTGAATGTCTCGGTCCTTGAAGAGGCGCTGCTGGGCTTTGCCGGCGTGTTCGGCCTGGGCAGCGGCGCCGCGTCCCCGCAGGAGGAAAAATGATGATTACCCGTTCCATCAAGGGCTCGCTGGCCCTCGCCGGCAGCCTCATTCTGGCTGCTCTCCTTTTTGCCCTCGCGGCCCGCCAGGGCTGGATCGGCGAAAACATGGACACGCGCCTGGTCCAGGCGCTGATCGGGGCGATCCTGGTTGTGTTCGGCAATGCGGTCGGCAAGCGCGAACCCGGTGCGGAGGCTCAACCCGAGCCGCGGCCGGGCCTGGCGGCGGCGCGCCGCTTCTTCGGCCTCGCCCTGGTGGTCGGGGGGCTGGTTCACACACTGTCCTGGCTTTTCGCCCCGCTGGAGATCGCCAACACGCTGTCGATGGCCGCTGTGATCCTGGCAATGCTGATCGGGCTGGCTCGCGTTTTTCTCAGCATGCGGGGCCCGGGAACGCCAGCCGGATAATCCGGCGTTCCCGGCGCGCGGGCCGCCTTATCAGGTCAGACACCAGAGCCCGGTACACACGCCGAAGAAGATCTGCATGGCCAGATCGAGCAGGCCGGTGATCACGAGCAGCGGGACACCGACGTACAGAAACACCAGCCAGACCGCCATCAGGGTCGGGCGCGGCTCAGTGATGCGGTGTCCCATCACGCTCTGGGCTTTTCTGGAAAACACGGTCTGTCTCCCGCGGGCAGTTTGGATCAGTTCCTGTTAACCCTGATTCCCTAACGCTTTGCCTCATGCGATTCGATACCGACATCGACCGGATCACCTGGGATATCGCCCTGATGAGCCGCCCCGCTGCCCTGCAGCAGGACTGGAGCTATGGCGAGGCGGTGACGGCCCTGGGCGGCGAGATCCGGCGTGTCGGCATCCTCGATGGCAATACCCTGGTGGGATTGGCCCAATTCACGGCACGCCGGATCGGCGGTGTCGTACAGATGGCCCTGTGCACACGTGGCCCGGTCTGGCTTGAGGATGTCGACCCGGCGGGCAGGTCCGTGGCAGTGAAAGCGCTGCGCAAGGGGCTGGGACTCGGCTGGCCGCGCCTCACACTGGTCTCGCCCGATAGCGAAAACGCCGATGGTATGGCCGGCTGCAGCCGGGTGATGACGGGCTATTCCACCGTGCTGCTCGACCTGACGCAGGATCTGGGGGCCTTGCGTGCCGGGCTTGAGCAGAAATGGCGCAACCGGCTGAATGCGGCGGAGAAATCCGCGCTCAAGATCCAACAGAACGGCACCAAGCTCGCTCAGTATCGCTGGCTGCTCGAGACCGAAGAGGGCCAGCGCGCCAGCCGCGGATACCGCGCTACGCCGGCCGCGCTTGTTCCTGCCTATGTGGACGCCCGCGGTGACCGCAACAGTGTGCTGATCCTGCGGGCTGATGAAGGGCGCACGAAGACCGCGGGCATGCTGTTCCTGATCCACGGCTGTGCCGCGACCTACCATATCGGCTGGAGCGATCCGTCCGGCCGGGCGTCGGGCGCTCACAATCTCATGCTCTGGCAGGCCATGGACCTGCTGCGCCAGCGCGGCGTCGTACAGCTAGACCTGGGCGGTGTGAACACTGTGTCGGGCGCCGGAATCGCCCGTTTCAAGATCGGTACCGGTGGGCGTGTAGTGACCCTTTGCGGCACTTTCCACTAGTATTCGCTGGCTCATTTCCACGTGATCGGCCTAGAGTGATCCAAGGCTCTGGGGAAACACCATGAAAAAGACGATCACCGGCCTTGTGGCCCTTCTGTTGCTGACAGCCTGCGGCGCCGAATCGCCAACCGGTGCGGAGATGCCCGTCATCACGGTTTTCGGTGTAATCGAGGCGGAGCCGACGCGAGCCGCGATGGATCCGGACATTGAGCCGCTTTTTTCCCAGTATGGTCTTGTATTCGAAGCGGCAGCCGAGCTGAGCTGGTCGCAGCTGGCTGCGCTGGAACAGCACCGGATCGACACCGACTATCCAGCTGGCGGGCCGGTGCGGCATTTCTCGGGGCCGCTGCTGCGCGATGTGCTGGATCTGGTCCGGCCACGCGAAGAAGAAATCGTCGTCACGGCCGTGGACGGATATCAGCGGTCGATGGCCCGCATGACGCTGGATGTACATGACGTGATCCTGGCGATCCGCCTGGACGGCGATCCGATCCCGCTGGGCGGTTTCGGGCCGGCCATGATAGTCTGGCCGCGCGCACAGGATCAGGCGCTCAACGGCATGCCCGACGATGACTGGGTCTGGGGCGTCTTTGCCATTGAAGTGCGTGCGGAAAGCGGGTCTCTCGCTCCCTGATCGTCCGGGTACCGCGGACCTTTTGCACAAAGCACCTCCCCAAAACCGGCCGCAGTCCCTAAGGTGGCCACGAACCGTTTCGGGGGAGAGACATGGACGCATTTTTCGACGGGGTCACAACCTTCAGTGACTTCCTGTGGGGCGGGACCTGGGGCGACACGCGCATCCTGCCTGTCGGCATCATCACCATCGCCCTTCTGGGCACGGGCCTTTTCTTCATGCTGCGCCTGGGCTTCCGCCCGCTGCTGCGGGTTTTCCCGGCTTTCGGCGAGCTGTGGAGTGGCCGCAAATCGACGGGCGAAGGCGAGATCACGCCCTGGAACGCGCTGTCGACGGCGCTGTCCGGGCAGGTCGGTACGGGTAATCTTGCCGGTGTCGCGACCGCCATCACGCTGGGCGGTCCCGGTGCGATTTTCTGGATGTGGGTAACGGCCCTGTTCGGCATGGCTGCGGCCTATGCAGAATCCAGCCTTGCCGTGCGCTTCCGGGAACGCCACCCGGATGGCCAGTTCCACGGCGGCCCGATGTATTACATCAAGAACGGCCTCGGAAAGAACTGGGGCTGGCTCGCGGTCCTGTTCTGCATCGGCACCGTGCTGTCGGCCTTCGCGACCGGCGGCATGATCCAGGCGAACTCGGTGACCCAGTCGGCGCTGGAAGCGGGCACCTCGCTCGGCTTCGAGCTGCAGAACTGGATGGTCGGCATCGTGCTGGCCGCGCTGGTCTTCCTGGTGATCATCGGCGGTATCAAGTCGATCGGTAACCTGGCTGGCAAGGTCGTGCCGGTTATGGCGGTGGCCTATGTGCTGTGCGCCCTTTTCGTGCTGATCACCCATATCGACCATATCCCGGGCGCCTTCGGCCAGATCTTCGGCCAGGCCTTCGGCTTCGGCCAGGCTGCCGGCGGTCTCGCCGGCTATGGTGTGCTCGCAGCGGTGCGCGCCGGTGTGGCGCGCGGCCTGTTCTCCAACGAGGCCGGTCAGGGCTCCGCCCCGATCGCGCACGCGGCCGCGCAGACCAAGAATCCGGTCAAGCAGGGCGAGATCGCCATGCTGGGCGTTTTCATCGACACGCTGGTCATCTGCACCATGACGGCGCTGGTCATCCTGGTCGTCGAAGGTGCCTATCCCAATGACGACGGTACGACGGCGGCCTATGCCTGGCAGGCGACCTCGCTGGAAGCTTCGGCCATCACCACGGCAGCCTTCTCGAACGGCATGTTCGGCGGCGCCTGGGTGATTCTGGCGGCGCAGGCCCTGTTCGCCTTCACCACCATTATCGGCTGGTCCTACTATGCGGAAACCTCGCTGACCTATGTGTTCGGCGACTGGGCGGCCAAGCCGTTCCGCTATCTCTGGGTCGCAATCGCCTTCGTCGGCACGCTGATTCTGAACGTCGACGGGCTGTGGCGCTTCGGCGATGTAGCAAACTCCTGGATGCTGCTGCCGAACGTGGTGGCGCTGCTGATGCTGTCGGGCGTGGTGGTCTCCATGACCAAGCGTTTCGACAAGACCGGCGAGCTGCCGCCGAACTGGGCCGGCGACGACTGGGGGACGACCGAGACTCCGGACGACACCATCACCGCCGTATCGCCCGATGGCAGCGGTGAAGACAGCAAGCCGAACGCCTGATTTTCAGGCCTTGGCTGACGCAGGATCAGGCCCCGCTCCGGCGGGGCCTTTTCTTTGTCTGCAGCTTTGTCTGGTCAGGAGGCCGTGTGATCCCAGCGGCGAAGCCCGTTGAACACGCGGATCACGGCAAAGCCTCCCAGAATGCCGACCGCGTCCGCAGCCAGATCGGCCAGGGAGGCGACGCGGCCGATGTTCAGGAGGTCCTGGGCAGCCTCGATGCTGAAGCCATAGGCGAGCAGGAGCAGTGCGACCAGCCAGCCGGCCAGCCGGGGGCAGGCCAGACGGGAGACAATTGTCAGCGCCAGGAAGGCCGCGGCATGCTCGATCTTGTCGGAACCGAGCAGGCTGCCGGGCAGGTCAGGAGCCGGTTGCAGGGCCAGATCGGTGATGACAACCACGGCCACAACCAGCACGATCCGCGCCGCCCAGCGCAGTGTCATGTCTGGACGCGGCGCGTCACTGTTTCTAGGTTCCCTTGTCATTTTCCGGGACTGACCTTTCATGATCACACTGCTCAGCGATATCGACCTTCTGGCACAGCCCCGCATGGACTGGACGCGTGAAGACGCCGCCCGGATCTATCGCGCTCCGTTCGGCGATCTCATCTTCGCCGCCCAGTCTGTGCACAGAAAGTGCCATCCGGCCAACCAGGTCCAGACCAGCCAGCTGCTTTCCATCAAGACCGGCGGCTGTGCCGAGGATTGCGGCTATTGCAACCAGTCCGCCCATTTCGACACCGGGCTGAAAGCCTCCAAGCTGATGCCGCTGGAGGAGGTGCTGGACGCGGCGAAGAAGGCGAAAGATGGCGGTGCGACGCGCTTCTGCATGGGGGCGGCCTGGCGCGAACTGAAGCCGCGCGACGAGGAGAAGGTCTGCGACATGATCACCGGCGTGAAGGCGCTGGGCATGGAGACCTGTGTGACGCTGGGGATGCTCGCCGATGGTCAGGCCGAGCGTCTGCGCGATGCGGGTCTGGATTATTACAATCACAATCTGGACACCGCGCCGGAAGATTATGGCCGGGTAATCTCGACGCGCACCTACCAGGACCGCCTGGACACACTGTCACGCGTTCGCGGCGCGGGCATCCATGTATGCACCGGCGGGATTGTCGGCATGGGCGAGGACGAGAGCGCCCGGATCGGCCTTTTGACCGAGCTGGCCTCGATGGACCCGCATCCGGAAAGCGTGCCGATCAACCATCTGGTCGGTGTGGCCAATACGCCGCTGGGCGATTCAGAGCCGCTGGACGGGATCGAGTTTGTGCGCACCATCGCCACGGCGCGCATCCTGATGCCGAAATCCATGGTCCGCCTGTCGGCCGGCCGCGAGGGCATGAGCCAGGAATTGCAGGCGCTGTGCTTCCTGGCGGGCGCCAATTCGATCTTCGTCGGCGAGGAATTGCTGACCACGCCCAATCCGGGCGAAAGCGAGGATTTCGATCTGTTCCGGGCCCTGGGTATCGAGCCGATGGCCCTGCCGGCCGCGGAATAGACGCAGCACGCAGCGCAGGAGATTGCAGATGGAGCGTATCGGAGCACAAGCCGCGCTGGCCCGCCTGAACGGCTGGTCAGCGGTCGAGGGGCGCGACGCCATCCGCAAAGTCTTCGAATTCGAGGACTTCAACGCCGCCTGGGGCTTCATGAGCCGGGTCGCGGTGAAGGCCGACAAGGTCGATCACCATCCCGAATGGTTCAATGTCTACAACAAGGTGGATGTGACCCTGGCGACGCATGACGCCGATGGTGTGACGCAGAAGGATGTCGATCTGGCAGCCTTCATGGACGCGATCGCCTGAGCATCGCCGTCAATCGGCGTGGATGATCACCATGCCGATGAGCACTTCGGCGCCTTCCTCTCCCAGGGTGATGTCGGTCGCTTCCTGCAGGATCTGCGCGATGCGGTCGGCATCCGGCATGTCACCAAAGCGATAGCTCATGCCGGTATAGGCGCTCAGGCCGGAAACCCAGGCATTGCGCAGGCGCGGCAGGTAGCGCTCGGCGCGGCGGCGCAGTTGCGGATCCTCGATCTCCAGACCGGCCTCGATCTGCAGCAGGCCGCGAGCCCGGTGGTTCGCCTGCACGGTCGCTGTCAGCGGCGGCAGGGGCATATAGGTCTGCGACGGCGTGATCATCCGCCTGCGTGTTTCCTCGCTCTGTGCGGGGGCGGAGCTGCTGCCGCCTCCTCCGCCACCCCCGCCGCCGGCGGCGGCAAGGGCCGGACCGGTCGCTGAGGTCAGAAGGCCGGCCAGCAGGCCGCAGGTCAGAAGGGCGCGCAAACGTGTCATGCCCGTGTTCTAGCAGGCGGCGGTAAAGGAAGCGTTCCTGTTGCAACTGCAGGGCTCTTGACTCTTTCCGGCCGCGGAACAAAAACAGAACGATGAGCGTGAAGCCGGATATTCTGCCGCCTGTCGAAGGGCGCGAACTGCTCTTCCCCTACGGACTGGGCGAAGCGGGCGTGCATGAGCTGGCCGAGGCGGGGTTCGGGGATTTCCCGGTGCTGACCGGGCTGGCCCTGGCGGCGATCCGCGATGCGGGCCGTGCGGGCGGGGTTATCTGGATCCGCCAGGCGGCGCTGGCGCGGGAGCACGGGCGGCTCTCCGGCCGGGGTCTGGCCGGGTTCGGGATCGATCCGGGGCGCATGCTCCTGGTTGAGGCAAAGGGCCGGATGGAGGCCTTGCGGGCAACCGAGGAAGCCAGCCGGGCGTCCGGCCTTGCAGCCGTGATCGCCGAGCTGGACGACATGGACTTCACGGCCTCGCGCCGTCTGGTCCTGTCCTGCGAGACCAGCTGCACGCCGCTGGTCCTGATGTTTCCCCATACGCGGTCGGGGGCAACGGCCGCACAGGGGCGTTGGCGGGTTTCGGCCCGGCCTTCCGCTCCGCATGAACATGATGCGCGCGCCCCGGGGCGGCCGGCCTGGCGCGCAATCCTGGAAAAGTCCCGCCTGCAGCCGGGCAAGGCGGGACGGGTCTTTGACCTGGAGTATGATGATGCGACGCCATGTCTGCGTCTGGTTTCCCGACTGGCCGCTCGACCGGCTGCGCCGCAGCCGCGCCGGATCGGTGCCGGCCTTGCCGGCGTCTGGCGCGACACCGGATGACGCGACGGGGGATGCCCCCTTCGTTCTGACCGAGGCCGGGCAGAACGGCCTGCGTGTGGTCGCCGTCAACAATGCCGCCCGTGCCTGTGCCATCGAGCCGGGTCTGCGTTTTGCCGATGCCCGCACCCGCGCCCCCGAACTGGCGGCCGAACCGGTCGACCGGGCGGCCGATGCGCAGGCGCTGGAAAAGCTGGCCCTGTGGATGGAGTGCTGGTCGCCTGCAGTTGCCGTGGCGGGCGGCGACAGCGTCCTGATCGACATGACCGGCGGGGCACATCTGTTCGGCGGGGAAGACGCCATGCTGGATCATATGGATGCCAGGCTGAAACGGGCCGGCCTGTCGGTCCGGCTCGGCCTGGCCCCGACCCCGGGCGCGGCCTGGGCGCTGGCGCATGAGGCCTCCGGGACAAAGACCAGGCGGCGTGTGGACGAGACCGGGCTGAGGCCGGGGCTGGCCGACCTGCCCATGGCAGGACTGCGCCTGTCCGATACCAGCCTCACCCTCCTGCGCCGCTTCGGCCTGACGCGCATCGGCCAGCTCTACGGTATCGACCGCAAGGCGCTGGCACGGCGCTTCCACTCTGTCAGTGCGGCCGATGCCGTGCTGACGCGACTGGATCAGGCGCTGGGGCTGCGGCCGGAACCGCTGGATCCGCTGCGCGCGCCGCCGGATCATTCCGTACGCCTGCCCTGTCCGGAGCCCCTGCTGCATCCGGAGGGGATACGGGCCGGGCTGGCGCGCCTGGCGCCGGCCCTGTGCGAACGGCTCGAGGCGCATGGCGAAGGCGCCCGGCGTTTCCGGCTGGCGATTTTCCGCAGCGATCAGAGCGTCGCCGCAGTGACAGCGGGCGCTGCGCGACCGGTACACGGTCCGGCCCACCTGCTGACCCTGTTCCGCGACCGGCTGGACAGGCTCGATCCCGGCTTCGGTGTGGAATTGATGGAGCTGGAGGCTGCCCGCACGGGCCCGGTCATGCCACAGGCCCGGCCCCTGGATGCGGTTCTGGCCGGCGACGGCCCGGATGCGGCGGGGCTGGCCGTGCTGGCCGACCGGATCACGGCCCGGCTGGGCGATCGCGTGGTGAAAATCCTGCAGCCGGTGGAAAGCCATCTGCCCGAGCGCGGCGAGGCCCTGGCCGTCTATGACGGCGACCTGCCCGACTGGCAGGCTGCCACGCCGCCCGGACCGGCGCCGCGTCCGCTGCGCCTGTTCGAACGGCCGGAAAGCCTGGAGGTGATCGCGGAAATTCCCGACGGCCCGCCCATGCGTTTCGTCTGGCGCCGCATCGTGCACCGGGTGCGCCGTGCCGACGGGCCGGAACGGATTGCCCCGGAATGGTGGCGCGCCGGCGCGTCCGGTCCGGGCGGCCGACGGGCGCGCGACTATTACCGGGTCGAGGACGAGGAGGGGCGGCGCTACTGGATCTTCCGCGAGGGGCTCTATGGCGATGGCCGCGGCGGGCCGCCGGCCTGGTTTATCCACGGCCTGTTTGCGTGAGGGGGTGGCGATGACCGGATATGCCGAGCTTCTCTGCCTGACCAATTTCTCCTTCCTGCGCGGCGCCTCCCATGCCGAGGAACTGGTGGCGACGGCGAAGGCGCTGGGCCTGTCGGCGCTGGGCGTATGCGACATCAACACGTTGGCCGGTGTCGTGCGGGCGCATCTGGCTGCCAAGGAACAGGGGCTGCGCCTGCTGGTCGGCGCCCGGCTACGCCCGTCCGACGGGTCGGACCTGGTCTGCTATCCCACCGACCGGGCCGCCTATGGCCGCCTCTCCCGCCTGCTTTCGCAGGGCAAGACGGGCAATACGGTGGGCGAAGTGCCCAAGGGCGAGTGCCATATCACCGTTGCGGACATTATCGAGCATGCGGAGGGACAGATCTTCATCGCCGTGCCGCCGGATATGCCGGGGCCGGATTTCGAACCGCTTCTGGTCCGGCTGGCCGGTCTGTGGGGCGACCGGCTCTATCTGGCGGCAGTCCATCGCCTGGCGGGCGGCGATCGGGCGCGGCTGGGCGCGCTGGAGGCCCTGTCCGGCCGCACCGGTGTGCCGCTCGTCGCCAGCCAGGACGTGCTCTACCACACGCCAGCGCGGCGGCCGCTACAGGATGTGCTGACCTGTATCCGCGAAGGCTGCTCGATGGAGGCGGCCGGTTTCCGGCTTGCCGCCAATGCCGAACGCCATCTCAAGCCGCCGGAGGAAA
Source organism: Pseudomonadota bacterium (assembly GCA_036231565.1). Classification (GTDB taxonomy): domain Bacteria; phylum Pseudomonadota; class Alphaproteobacteria; order Caulobacterales; family Maricaulaceae; genus Maricaulis. The sequence continues at coordinate 17,968 of JAZAHA010000028.1, read as the reverse complement.
TGGCGCGCCTGTTCACCGGTTTCGCCCCGGCCCTGGCACGCACCCGCGAGATCGCCGCGCGCTGCCGCTTTTCGCTGGACGAGCTGTCCTATGTCTATCCCGACGAGCCGGTGCCGCCCGGCCGTACGCCCCAGGAACACCTGGTCGCCCTGACCTGGGCCGGTGCCCATACCCGCTATCCGGACGGTATTCCCGACAAGGTCTCGCGGCTGATCTCCCGCGAGCTTGAGCTGATCGAGGAGCTCGACTATCCGGCCTATTTCCTCACCGTGCACGACATTGTCGCCTGGGCCCGCGCCCAGGGCATTCTGTGCCAGGGCCGCGGTTCGGCGGCCAATTCCGCGGTCTGCTTCTGTCTCGGGATCACCGAGGTCGATCCGGCCCGCTCCAGCCTCCTCTTTGCCCGCTTCCTGTCGAAGGAGCGCAAGGAGCCGCCGGATATCGATGTCGATTTCGAGCATGAGCGGCGCGAGGAGGTGATCCAGTATGTCTATCGCCGCTATGGCCGCGAGCGAGCGGCGCTAACGGCGACGGTGATCTGCTACAGGCCGCGCTCGGCCCTGCGCGACGTGTGCAAGGCGATGGGCCTGTCCGAGGATGTCGCCACGGCCATGGCCGGCACGGTCTGGGGCAGCTGGGGCCGCAAGGTGGATGGCGAGCATATCCGCAAGGCCGGGCTGGATCCGGACAATCCGGCTGTACGCCTGGCCCTGCGCCTGGCGGGCGAACTGATCGGCTTCCCGCGCCATCTCTCCCAGCATGTCGGCGGTTTCGTGCTCACCCAGGGCCCGCTGGTGGAGACCGTGCCGATCGGCAATGCCGCCATGGACGAGCGCACCTTCATCGAATGGGACAAGGACGATATCGACGCGCTGGGCATCATGAAGGTGGATGTTCTGGCCCTGGGCATGCTGTCCTGCATCCGTCGCGCCTTCGACATGCTGTCGCTCTACAAGGGCGAGGACTGGACGATGGCGGCGCTGCCGCCGGGCGATGAGGCCGTCTATGACATGCTGTGCCGCGCCGACAGTCTGGGTGTTTTCCAGGTGGAAAGCCGGGCGCAGATGTCGATGCTGCCGCGTCTCAGGCCGCGCAATTTCTACGATCTGGTGATCGAGGTGGCGATTGTGCGGCCGGGCCCGATCCAGGGCGATATGGTTCACCCCTATCTGCGCCGCCGCAAGGGCGAGGAAAAAGTGGTCTTCCCCAGCCCCGATCCGGAGCACGGCCCGCCGGACGAGCTGGAACAGATCCTCCGGCGCACGCTGGGCGTTCCGCTCTTCCAGGAACAGGCGATGCAGATCGCCATCGATGCCGCCAAATTCACGCCCGACGAGGCCAACGGGCTGCGCCGGGCCATGGCGACCTTCCGCAAGCTGGGGACGATCGCGAACTACGAGGCCAAGATGGTCGAGGGGATGACCGCGCGCGGTTATTCCGAGGACTTCGCCCGGCGTTGTTTCGACCAGGTGAAAGGGTTCGGCGATTACGGTTTCCCGGAAAGCCATGCGGCCAGTTTCGCGCTTCTGGTCTATGTCTCCTCCTGGCTGAAATGCCATCATCCGGAGGTTTTTGCGGCGGCGCTGCTGAACTCCCAGCCGATGGGGTTCTATGCCCCCGCCCAGATCGTGCGCGATGCGCGCGAGCACGGGGTCGAGGTGCGGGCTCCCGACATCAATCATTCCGGCTGGGACTGCACGCTGGAACCGGCCGAGACCGGTGCGTTCGCGCTGCGCCTGGGCCTGCGCACGATTGACGGGATGCGCGAGGCCGATGCGGTACGGCTGATGGAGATGCGGGGTGCCGGCTATGCCGACCCGGCCGCCCTGCGGCGGCGGACCGGGCTCGACCGGGGGGCCATGGAGCGCCTGGCCGCGGCCGATGCCTTCCGCTCGACCGGGCTGGACCGGCGCCAGGCCCTGTGGGCGGTGCGCGGCGGAGCGAAGGATACCGGCCTGCCGCTGTTCGACCGGGCCGATACGGACAGTTTCGGCCATGAGGACCGGGTCGCCTTGCCCGCCATGCCGCTGTCGGAGCATGTGTTGCAGGACTATCAGACCACCGGTCTGTCCCTGAAAGCCCATCCCATGCGCTTCCTGCGCGAGCGCTATGCGGGCATGGGGCTGGTGCCGACCCGCTCGGCCAATGCGCGGCCCAATGGCAGCTGGGTGAAGACCGGCGGCGTGGTGCTGGTGCGCCAGCGGCCTGGCACGGCCAGTGGCGTGGTTTTCATTACCCTTGAGGACGAGAGCGGCATTGCCAATCTCGTCGTCTGGCCACGCGTTTTCGATATCTATCGTCCCGTCGTCATGGGGGCACGCATCCTGGCCGTGCGCGGACGGGTGCAAAGCGCCGACAATGTCACCCACATCGTCGCCGAGGAGCTCGTCGACCGCACCGACGATCTCTACCACCTGTCCGAGGATGCCCAGCGCCGCGCCCTGGACCGCGCCCTGGCCCCGACCGACGAGGTTGCCCGCCCGGTCAGCCGCGACCCCCGCGGCCGCCATCCCCGGAATGTGAGAGTAATCCCGAAGAGCCGGGACTTTCATTGAGGATTGCGATTTTTTGTCCATGAGCCGCCGGCCGATTGCTGTGAACAGGCCAATGAAACGGCAGGAAAAGCCGCGGGTGCGGCCACTCGGCCAGGTGGCGTGGAACCGACTTGCATTTGTCTCAAGACTTGCAAGATTGCCGCCCGGTGCGGAAAGTTAATTCGGGACTATCGGGACGGACACTCGGGGGGGCACGTGTCACAGGCAAAAGCATCGTATATCTTGCCGCTGGATGGCATGCGGGCCATCGCGATTCTTCTGGTTCTGATATTTCATATAGAAGAAGCGTTTCTACCCGGAGGTTTTATCGGGGTAGATGTGTTTTTTGTTGTCAGCGGTTTTATAATAACGAAAAATATTGAGCACTCTATAAAGGAGAACAAATTCTCCTTTATGGATTTTTACACAAAAAGAATTGCCCGTCTTATGCCCGCCGTATCTGTTACGGTCGCCGTAACGCTCCTTGTGGCATCGCAAATATATGGAATCGAGCGCCTCAAAGAATTTTCCGTCGCTGGCTTCTACTCGATCGTTCCGGTTTCAAACATATATTTCTGGCTGCAGTCTGGGTATTTTGACACCGTAAGTCAGGGAAACCCGTTCCTGCACACCTGGTCTCTGGGTGTCGAGGAGCAGTTTTATCTTTTTTGGCCCCTGCTTTTGTTTTTCATGAAGCCGCGTCTGCTCGCCCTGCTCGGGGGGCTGGTGGTCTTTGGCTTGGTGTTTTCACTGACCCTCGCAGACAATCATCCGTCCGCGGCATTTTTCCTGACGCCCGCCCGGATATTCCAATTTGCTCTGGGTGCCGGCGTTGCTGTCTTGCTGACCCGCTATCCGGCGCTGTTTGCGTGGGACCGCCACGGCGCGCTCGCTGCAGCAGGAGTCGGCATGCTCCTGGTGCTATCGGTCGTCGTTAAAGGGAACAGCTCGCCTTATGTGCTTTCGGCTGTTGCGCCGGCGCTTGCGGCCAGCCTTGTGCTTTGCAGTATGCAGGGCGTTGCGGGCCGGGTTCTCAGCGCGGCGCCCATGCGCTATGTCGGCCTGAGGGCGTACTCCACCTATCTTGTTCACTGGCCCGTTATCGTACTCGTGAAGATGGGCTTGAGCGACTGGCCGGACGCTTCCCGGATAGCCCTGATGCTGGTGCTGACATGGGTGCTCGCGGAAGGCCTGTATCGCCTTGTCGAGACGCCGGTGCGGGTAACGCGGCGCGATAGTGAGCGGACGCACCGCTTCAAGCTCCTGTCATCCTTCGCGATCATCCTGTGTTCCGGCACGCTCGCCGTGACGATCCTCTCCTCGAACCCGCCGGAAGAGGACGTGGAGCCGTTCGACTACGCGCGGGCAGACGGAAGCCGGCTGGGTTATACTGTCGAGGAGTTGCGGCAGGCTTCCCGCACGCGGGCGAGGGATGGCAGGGCTGTTCTGGGCTGCCAGCCCGGCGACCGTCATACGTTTGCAGACTACGAGCAGGGCGCTTGCCTCGCGCGCAGTGTGCGTGGCCGTTCAGTGCTGGTAATCGCCGACAGTTTTGGCGCCGAGACCGTCATAATGCTTGAGACGGTCCTGCCGCCGGCGAGAATTATGTCCGCGAGCTGGGCGGGATGCATACCCTTTTACCCCGAGCCCGGCGGCAACCGCTCTCAGGGTTGCCAGGACATGAACAGTTTCAGGTACCGGTTTGCCGGGGAAAGTCCGGACGTCGGTGCTATTGTCATCGCCGCGAATTGGCAATGGTGGCCGGCGCCGGAGAGCGCATTCGAATACCTCAACAGCCTCGGCGTTCCTGTCGTCGTCTTCGGTCCCCGCCCCATCTTTTCGGAACAGGTCATCAACATCGTCAATAGTGCGGCGTTCAACGACGACCTTACGCCCAATTTGCGCGTTGACCTGTCAGCCAGGAGCGCACAATTGGCAGAAATCATCGAGGGGTATGAGAATATCCGCTTTGTCGATGTCTGGTCCGTGCTTTGCCCGGATACCTGCCTGTCCAATACGACTGACGGGGCAGCGATCTATATCGACAATGCACACCTGACACCTGCCGCCGCTGTCTGGCTCGGCCGGCAGATCGGCGGCGATCTCAACGCACTGGTCGCCGCATTGGATGCGGGTTGAGCCGTCGCGGGTAGTCCCGGTGGGCTGGGCCGCCCTTGAAGCTGGCGGCAAGAAGGCCGTCCGGTGACGAAGCGTCCGGGCTCTGGATCGGGCAAGTTGTACGCGGGACCGGTTCAGTCGACGCGTTCGCGATCGAAGAAATTTCCGCTGGGATAGGCCTGCCGCATGGCGCTGGCCCGGCCGCTCCGGTAGCCGGGGAAGTGGACCTGCACCGTATCATTGTCCGGGAAGTGAAAGACGCCCGGCGCAAAGGGTGTCAGCACGAGCACATTACTGCTGCCCTGGTAACGCAGCTGCCCGTCCTCCAGCCAGACACGGCCGCCATTATACTGGCCGGTGCAGGCTTCCAGCTCGGCCGGGGTCGGAACCCAGCGGCCGGCTTCGGCCTGGGCCAGCGCCAGCTGGTAGGCCGACTGCATGGCCTGCGGCCCCTCGATCTCCACGCCGGAGACCTGCCGGGTCAGAGCCTCCACCCGGGCCCGCTCCAGGGCGTCGCCGGCCGCCACCTCGATATCGGGCTGCACGCCGGTGCGGTCCCAGTTTCCGCCGGTAAACGGGCTGCGGCCCGTCGTGTCCGGAATGAAGACGATCAGGCCGGCCGGTGCGAGGAAGACCCGTCCGGCATTGGCGCCGCCGCCGGTGACTTCGCCGATCACCGTCGCGCGGCCCATGGCCTGAAGATGATAGGCCAGGGCTTCTGCAGCCGAGAAACTCTCGCCTGAGACCAGCACATAGAGCGGGACGTCGGGGCGATGGCCCATCGGGTGATCTGCAATCGTGTAGAGGTCTTCGGCGTCTGCATTGCGCTGCAGGACCGTATTGTAGTGAACGCGCTCGTCGCCCGCCGTGAAATGGCTCAGCAGATAGTTCACCAGCTCCGGCTCGCCGCCGCGATTACCGCGTAGATCGATGATGACGGCATCGGTATCGGCGAGGAAGGACAGGGCTGCATCGGCCTTTGACCGCGATGCGATCAGCGGGTTGAAAGTGGTGACGGCCATATAGCCGATATTGCCCTCCAGCACGCGCACATCGTTGAAGCCGTAATTTTGCGGCCGGTATTCGGCCCAGCGCTCGATACTGTCCTCTTCCGCGCCGCCGGCGGCTTCTTCGGCATCCCATTGCGCCTGGACCTGGGCAATAAAGTCGGGACCGCGCCAAGCCGCGTTGAAGTGCCGGTCCCGCTCGCGCAGGAATTCGACCAGCGCAGTTGCCAGACCCTGGCCGGTATCGATGCCGGCAGCCTGCGGAGAGCGGGCGAAAGCGGCCAGCTCCTCGGCAATGGCGGCACCACGTGCGGCGTCGTAATAGTTCTCGGCAATGAGATCGCCGACTTCCGCGATCGCGGCATTACGGGTTTCCGCATCGATCGGTGTTGGTGCGGGCTGGGCCAGAGCGGACGGTGCCGCCAGGACAAGCATTGCAAGGCAAACCAGAAACCGCATCTCAGCTCCCCCCTTCAGGACATCGTACAGGCGTAGAGAGCCGGAGCGCCCAGATCAAATTACCGCTTGGTAGGATGGAGGACGTGTTCTGCAGGCGACGGCGTGGCGATGCAGACAGCAGGGATTTTGCTTGCGGTGGGGCGTGTCGCCCCGCCCTCCTTCGCCAAGGCTTCGGAGGGCATCTCTTCGCCCAGGAGTGCGCGCGCCGGATGGCTTGCCATCCGAAGCCCGCAGGGCGAAGGATGGTGGAGCCGAGGGGAATCGAACCCCTGACCTCGTCATTGCGAACGACGCGCTCTCCCAACTGAGCTACGGCCCCGTCACCTTCCCGCGAGCGCAAGACGCAGCGGGTTTGGGAGCGGTTTATGTGTCACCGGATTGCGGGTACGTCAACGCGTCTGTCGCAGAAGGGCCTTCCGGGCCAACCCGCCCGGTCCTTGCGGGATATGTGCCGGTGAGCGCACACGCTTCTGGACCTTCCCTGCCCACGCGGGCTAGAAGCAGGGAAAGCGAGCGAATGCCGAGGAAAAACCGCCCATGTCCCCGATCGACGGCCTCATTGTCTACATCATCCACCCGCTGTTGAACCTGTTGTGGATCGTTGTTCTTGTCAGCGTGATCCTGAGCTGGCTGATCAGCTTCAATGTGGTGAATGCGCACAATCAGTTTGTCTCAACGATCTGGCGTGTGACGTCGGCGATCACCGAGCCGCTCCTGTCGCCGATCCGCCGCATCCTGCCGCCGCTCGGCGGGATGGACTTCTCGCCCATCGTCCTCTTGCTGCTGATCGGCTTTGTGCAGGGCTATGTGCTCGGGGAGCTGATGCGCATCTTCTAGATGAGCGGCCTGCAGAGTGATGCGGCAGGGCTGGTCCTGCATGTTCGTCTGACGCCCAACGCCTCGGCGGACGCGGTTGAAGGCTGGCAGGACAGCGCCGATGGCAGCCGGCATCTGGCGGTGCGTGTGCGCGCCGTGCCCGAGAAGGGCAAAGCCAACACCGCGTTGATTGCGCTCCTGGCGAAACATCTGGGTCTTCCCAAACGCGATCTGGATGTTATACGCGGCGCCACATCCCGACTGAAAACCGTCCGCATCGAGGCCGAGGGCCCGGTGTTGGCGCGTATCCGGAGCCTGCTGGAGGGGCCAAGCGATGAGCGCTGAACTGATCGATGGCAAGGCCGTTGCGGCTGAAATCGACGCCCGGGCAGCCGAGGCTGCGGCCGGACTGGCCAAGGCCCTGGGCCGCGTGCCCTGTCTCGCCGTGGTGCTGATCGGCGACGATCCGGCCAGCGACGTCTATGTCCGCAACAAGGGGCTTCGCACGCAAGCGGCGGGCATGCGCTCGATCGAGATCCGCAAGCCGGCAGAGACGAGCGAGGCCGAGGTCCTGGAGATCGTCGCCGGCCTCAATGCCGATGACGGTGTGGACGGCATTCTCGTCCAGATGCCGTTGCCCGATCATATCGACGCCAACCGGGTCATCGGGGCAATCCATCCGGACAAGGATGTCGACGGTCTCACCGAAGCGTCGGCCGGACGTCTCGTGCTGGGCAAGCGGGGCCTGCGTCCGTGCACGCCGTCGGGCTGTGTGCTGCTGGCCGAACGGGCGATGGGTGATGTTTCGGGCAAGTCGGTGGTGGTGATCGGCCGCTCGATCCTGGTCGGCAAGCCGACCGCCCTGCTTTTCCTGGAAAAGAACGCCACGGTCACGATCGCGCACTCGCGCACGCAGGACCTGCCCGCACTGGTCCGCACCGCCGATATCGTGGTGCCCGCCGTCGGACGTCCGGAAATGGTCAGGGGCGACTGGGTGAAGCCGGGCGCCTGCGTGCTGGATGTCGGTATCAACCGCATCCCCGCGCCCGAGCGCGGCGAGGGCAAGACCCGCCTGGTGGGTGACGCCGCCTTTGACGAGATCGTGAAGCATGCGGGCTGGATTACCCCGGTCCCGGGCGGTATCGGACCGATGACGATTGCCATGCTGTTGCGAAACACGGTAATCGCAGCGGCACTGCGTCACAGCGTGAAGTTGCCGAACGGGTTTTGACGACAAAAAGGGGCGTCATAAACAGTTCGGTAAGGCAACAGGGCTAGTCTGGCGGACGAGGGAGGAAGTGATGGCGAACCGCGCACTCAAAGTGCTGCACGTCGAGGACGATTTTGCAGATGCGATGCTGGTCCAGCATGCCGTCTGCGAAGCCGGCGACCTGGACATCGCGTTCGAGGTCGCCCGCACGCTGCGGGATGCCAAACGCCTGCTCGGCCGCAATGAGTACGACCTCGTCCTGCTCGACCTGCGCCTGCCGGACTCCATCCACCCCCGCGACACACTGGAAACGACGCAGAGCCATGCCGGTGACACGCCGATCCTGATCCTGTCGGGGTCGATGAGTGTAGATGCCGCGCGCCTACCGGACGATATCGCCCGTCTCGACAAGAATGAGAGCTTCCGCAAAAGCTGCGGTGACGTGCCGGTGCATCTGGCCCACCGCATCAGGCAGGCCGTCGGCGAAGCCGACATCCAGACCATCTGATCTGTTTTTGATCTGACCGGAAAGACGGCCCGCCCCGGGAAGGGCCGTGGCACAATACCGCTTGCCCGGACGGTCCGGCGCCCTAGGCTGTCTCCCCATCACACAAGCGAAGGGGATTGTGCATGAGCCAGACGGACGTGATCGATTACAAGATCGGCGGTGGTGACATCCAGTATGTCGAGATCGAACTGGATCCGGGCGAGAGCGTCGTCTCGGAAGCCGGTGCAATGATGTACAAGTCACCCAGTGTCGGCATGGATGCCGTGTTCGGCGACGGTTCGTCGAACCAGTCTGGCGTCTGGGGCGCGCTGGCCGGCGCCGGCAAGCGGCTTCTGACCGGCGAGAGCCTGTTCATGACCGTCTTCAGCCACCAGGGACAGGGCAAGGCGCATGTTGCCTTCGCTGCGCCATTCCCCGGCACGATCATCCCGGTCCACCTGCCGGATCTGGGCGGTGAGCTGATCTGCCAGAAAGACAGTTTCCTGGCGGCGGCCAAGGGCGTGTCGATCGGTATCGCGCTGCAGAAGCGGATCATGACCGGCCTGTTCGGCGGTGAAGGCTTCATCATGCAACGCCTGCAGGGCACGGGCTGGTGCTTTGTGCACGCCGGCGGCACGCTGATCGAGCGTGAACTGGCGCCGGGCGAGGAACTGCATGTCGATACCGGCTGCGTGGTCGCCTACACGCCCGGTGTTGACTTCGAGATCGAGCGGGCGGGCAATATCAAGTCGATGATCTTCGGCGGTGAAGGCGTGTTCTTCGCGCGCCTGCGCGGTCCGGGGAAGGTCTGGCTCCAATCCATGCCGTTCTCGCGCCTCGCGGGCCGTATTCTGGCGAATGTGCCGCGCACCGGTTCCGGTCAGGGCGAGGGCTCGGTCCTGGGGCCGATCGGCGATATCATGCGCGGCAGCTAGCGGGCTGGTTCGCTTGCCGGTTCGCCCCTCCGGCAGACCGGCGGCGCTCGCGTAAACAGGGAATGACTGACTCTGCATCTTTTATGAAGTTGACAGTCATTCGCATTCGCGGGACAAGTTGACCCACGACTTCCGGGAAACGAGTCCGCCCATGTATGTCTGCATCTGCAACGCCCTGCGCGACAAGGAACTCCAGGCTGCCGCTGCCGATCCGGCGGTGAAGGAAGTCGGCTGCGTGTTCAAGCGCTGCGAAGCCAAGCCGCGCTGCGGCCGCTGCCTGCCGGATGTTGCCGACATGATTGCGATGCACCGGCTCGGCCCGGATGACCTTGCCACGGCAGCCGAATAGCCGCGAGCGCTTCCCACTTTCACTTGCAAAGATAGCGGTTGGCCGCAGGCCGCATTTCCGTACAGTACGGCGCATCCAGTCACTATGGGAGATGCGCCATGAAGGGCGATGCCAAGGTCATCGAATATCTCAACCAGGCGCTCAAGCTCGAGCTGGCCGCGGTGAACCAGTATTTCCTGCATGCCCGCATGTACAAGGACTGGGGCTTCGGCAAGATCGCCGAGGTCGAGTACGAGGAATCCATCGACGAGATGAAGCACGCCGATCTTTTGATCGAGCGTATCCTCTTCCTCGAAGGCCTGCCCAATGTACAGGACCTGTCCAAGATCTATATCGGCGAGACCCTGAAGGAATGCATCGAGTGTGACCTGAAGATCGAGAAGCGGGCCCACCCCTTCTACGTCGAGGCGATCGCCTATTGCGAACAGGCGCAGGACTTCGTCTCCCGCAAGATCTTCACCGACATCCTCGCCTCCGAGGAAGAGCATATCGATTATCTGGAGACCCAGCTCGGCCTGATCGAGAAGATCGGCGAAGAGCGCTACATGCAGTCCCAGTTGAAATCCGGCGAATAGGACGGCGGCGGGGCGGGTGCCAGCAAAGAAGATTCTTCAAGCGGAGGAATGAAGCGGTTGGTGTCTGTCGCCAGCCGCCCTCCTTCGCCAAGGCTTCGGAGGGCACCGCTTCGCCTGGGGTGCGCGCTGCGGGTGGCTTGCCACCCGAAGCCCGCAGGGCGAAGGGTGGTGCCAGTCGAGGGACTTGATTGGAACCAATTTTTCGAACTTCTGGACGAATGGAATCGCGATCTTGAAGCGCTAGATGCACCTGAACTCAAAGGTCCGGAGGTCGGGCTATGAGTGGTGCTGCGAACCTCGCCGGAACCTTCAACGGAACCTGCCAACCGGCCCAATCTGCGGCACCCTACCCACGCCCCTTCTCCTTGCGCTTGAGCGAGGGCGAACGGGCCATTCTGCGCCGCCGCGCGGGAAAGCGGTCAATGGGTGAGTATATCCGCAGCAAGCTCTTCGGCGATGCCGCCACACCCCGCAAGGTGAAGCGGCGTAATCCCACCGAGGCCGATCAGGAACACGCGGCCCAGCTCGCCGGACTGGGACAGTCGCGGCTGGCCTCGAACATGAACCAGATCGCCAAGGCCGCGAATATGGGCGCTCTGCCGGTGACGCCCGATCTCGTCGACGAGCTGTATCAGGCCTGCGCCGATATTGCCGCCATGCGCCGCGCCCTGATCGCTGCCCTCGGCCTCAAGCCGCAGGAGTAGCCGTCATGATCCTGGTCGGAAACCAGCGCGGCGGAGCGCGGGACCTCGCACGCCATCTGCTCAAGGACGAGAACGATCATGTCCACGTCCATGAAATCCGCGGCTTCGCTTCGGAGACCTTGGACGGGGCCTTCAACGAGGCCTATGCGATCAGTCAGGGAACGCGGTGCAAGCAGTTCCTGTTCTCGCTAAGCCTGAACCCACCCGAGACGGAACGCGTCAGCACCGAGGCTTTCGAGCGGGCCATCGAACAGGCAGAAACCCGTCTCGGCCTGACGGGTCAGCCCCGCGCCGTTGTCTTCCATGAGAAGGAAGGGAGGCGGCATGCGCATGCGGTGTGGAGCCGGATCAAGGCCGAAGAGATGAAGGCTATTCAGCTCTCCCACACCCGCAACAAGCTGATGGAGGTCAGCCGCGATCTCTATCTGGAACATGGCTGGCGTATGCCCGAGGGCATGACGGACCGCTCGAAGCGCGATCCGCGCCGCCTGTCGCACGAGGAATGGCAACAGGCCAAACGGCAGGACAAGGACCCTCGCGCCATCAAACGCGCCATACAGGACGCTTGGGCGATCTCGGACAATGCCGCCACCTTCGCCCATGCGCTCGAAGAGCGCGGCTTCAAGCTCGCGCGGGGCGACCGGCGCGGCTATGTCGCCATTGACGAGACCGGCGAACCCTATGCCGTCGCAAGGTGGTCCGGCGTGAAGACCAAGGTCGTGCGGGAAAGGCTGGGCGATGCCGCCACCCTACCGAGCCTTGCCGAAGCGCAGGAGCGCTACGCCCGTGAAATGCGCACGACCATGGACACCCACCGCAGGGAGATGTTGGACGCGGCCAGATGGCGCAAGGAAGAGCATGCGCGTGCGCGGGCAGCTCTGGTTACCAGACAGCAGGAACAGCGTCAGCGGGCTATCGCGGCGCAGGAACAGCGACAGCAGCAAGAAGCCATCCAGCGGCAGGCCCGCTTCCGCAAAGGTCTGGGCGGGGTCTGGGATCATCTGCGCGGCGAACACGCTCGCATCCAGCGCCAGAACGAGACCGAGGCCTATACCGCCTTCGTGCGCGACCGCAAAAAGCGTGACGAGATGATCTTCCGGCAGATCGAAGAGCGCCGCCGCATTGATCAGGACCGCCAGCGCGAACGGCTCGACCAGCTGCGTCAGCGGCAGGAGGCGCGGTCAGATGCCCGCACCTTCGCCCAGCGGGAAGAACAGGCCCGCGCCGAGCGACTGGCGGCGTTCAAGGAGCGGCGGCAACAGCAGGCGCAGGGCAGACCGCGAACGCGGGATGGGCCGGAGTTCAGTCGTTAGAGAAACGGCTGCAAGCCCCCTTGCAGCCCACACCAAGTAATCAAAAGGTGAAGTCTGTATTGGGGCAGCTAGTGGAGAAAAGATTAGACGACGTGAGCCGCGGCTCTGGAGTTATATTTGAAATGTGGTGAAAATCGCGGATTCGAAACGGTCAGGAACAACGAATGCGACGCTCTGTTTGGCACGCGTAACTGCGATGTAGATTTTCGGGATTTCCTTGCCGGCATCGTGCAGCTTGCCGGTTTTTAAGAACTTCTTTAGTGGCCCGTGTGGGTAGATCAACGTGCGGTCGAAGGTCATCCCCTTGGACGCACCGAAGTTTAACGGATTGCCAAGAATTCCGGTTTGAGCGCGGTTATAACGAAGTGTCTGGGGGTTGAATGTAGCCATATAAGCTGGGACACGGCTTTCTTCGACCAGAAATACTCCATCGTGTTCCGTGGTGGTCCTATTGCGGGACTCTGTTTTTGGGAATTCTGGATGGAATTGGTCTGCAAAATCGCAAATTGCTTGTATGCAACGATGAGAATGAGTTTGATAGGTGATCGTGCAGAGATTGTCCTTTTCCCACTCTTTAAATTTCTCAACAATCCCGGCACGGGCGTATCTTTTGTTCTTGGAATTGTCGTTGGTCGTGTAGGTAGCCTGCCGGTGATCGCCGACCAGGGTGATTTTTACGTTCGAGCGCAATAAGTGCTCCAGAAGATTCAGATCATAGCCGGAAAGGTCCTGGGCTTCATCAATGAACAACCTGTCGTAGATCGCTTCGAAGCGCTTGATCGGCAAGCCGTTCGTCTTTTCGATCACGGCGCACGCAAACTGAGACACCTTGTCGAGATAGACGCGGCCGGGGCTGGAAAAATAGAATCTTTCTACGTCGGTGGCTTTGACATAGCGGGCGGACTGGCCGCGCTTGAAATTGATCCCGGCCACGCGAGGCGCGTAAAGATGGTTCTGATAAGGACGGACAAAATTTCGGAGCAGAAACGTGTACCAGGTGTTCAAGATTACATGCTTCGGGATTGCCCCGAATTGCTCATAAGCCTTCTTTGAGAACTCGCCCTTTCCGTTGATTGTATATGTCACCAGCGCGGCGCATCCCGAGTTGTCAGCGCAGGCCGTATCGACAATATGGGTTGTCTTGCCCGACCCGGCAGACGCTAGGATTATGGTATCAGGCGACCGCATCTTGAATATAGCCGGGGATCGTCAGTTTTTCTTTGCTTTCGAAGAGCGCGAGGGCGGAATCGGCTTTGTTGCCCGTCATATAGGAAAGCAACTCATCATCGGTAGCGCAGGCCGTTCCCAACATCCTGTTGAGCTTGTCGCGTCCATTGGCGGCTAAAAGCTGGGGTTCGAGGCTGCGAAGGGTGTTGTCGCCGTCGATGCAAATCTTAATTCCCGCGGCGCTTTCATAATCCGCAAAAAGCGCCTTCTTCGCAGCCGCATCTCCGTCATTGTCGCGAACTACCGTCACGGCCAGATTCAGCTTCTGGGCGACATCGAGAAAGCGCTTGAACGCCAACGAGACGGAAATCACCTCTACGCCTGCTCCCAGCGGCATGCAGCCGTGGGTCTGCCGGAACGCTTTTTGGACGATCAGCTCGTCGGACGGGCCTTCAACTAGGATCGAGCGTCCGGCAAGGATCATGCGCAACGTATCGTGGCCGGGAAGACGCTTGAAATAGGTCTTGGTGGTTGGCGGCAAATCGTCAAGTGTGATGCCGGTATCACCGTTGAACATCAGCACACTGTCAACGCCTAGCTTGTTGAGAACAAAGCTGCTGTGCGTTGTGATGATCAACTGTTTCCCTTTGCACTTCGAAGCGAGGTGAGAAATCAACTTGTTGAGATTCGCATGTGAAAGATGGTTTTCCGGTTCTTCCATGAGGAAAAGGCTACATTCATCCTCGGATGCAACAGCGAGTTTGATCTTTATGGCGTTTTGCTCGCCTTTGCCCACCAATGTGAGCGGAATATCGTCTAGATGGGGAAGAACGCCTGTTTCCCAGCTTGCCCGCGTGGTGGTGTCCATCGCCATGGACAAAATCTTGTCCGACACTTCGCCCTTCTTGCCCGCAAGGTCCTCGTTAATGGCCTTGATGCGCTCGTCGTTCAGGAACTTGTCGCGCATATGGCGGTATGAGAGGGCCAAGTCGACAGCCTGGGTTTTCGTGAGATAGTCCCGGACGATCTCCAACACGTATTTATTGGCGGCATAGGTGTTAGAAATGGCGCTGGGGTCGATCAGCGCGGATTTAAGCGGGATGGATCGGCTTGTGAGCGTATCGCCATTGAAGCCGCGCCAGACGACTTGGTAGTATTCAATCGGCACGCTGTTGACGGATTTTCCATTAGCAATATAGGCGGCGTACTGTTCGGCGCAGTGCTCTTCATCCAACTCGACAGACAGGCTGATGCCCGGTGTATCGACCATTTCGCTGTTGATCGAGCCTTTGAGTTCTGCAACCTCCGGCGTATCGGCGAGAAAAACTTCGATACGGATTTCGGGGGGCGGTTGAGGGGTACCATTATTGTGACTCTTAACGTACTCAGCCACGACCGCCTCGTTGAACAGATACGGGTGAAGTTCATATGCGGCGGGACGGCGGTTCAATTGGCATCGCAGTGCGAGATTGATGGCCTCCAGTAACGTTGATTTGCCGGATTCATTGTCCCCCACAACTATATTAAGCGTGTCCGAGAACTTAACGTCTGCGGAGCGGAGCGTCCGGTAGTTTCTAATGACTACGCGCTCAATGGCCATAGACTTCCTCCTATCACGTCAAAATATTAACCATTGTCGGCGCACCCGCAAAGTGCATTGCCAAAGCGACCCACAACTTTTTTGTTTTGAAGCTGGGTGCTCGCTGGCGGCATCCAACTGGTGGACGCTTGGTCGGGGTTTCCAAAGGGCACGACAGCTCTTTGGTCGATGGGATGGTCCATGGAAGGGTAGCGCGAAAGCTCCCTTCCTGGTCGCGCTGAAAGCGTCTCGATGAAATCGCCATGGGGGTATCGGGGGAGCGTGGCAGCTACCCCGATCTGTGATCGGACGGCTGCACGTTCGGACATGGGGAGGTGTTGGAGGGGAGAAGGAAATCTCCACCTCTGACGAGTGGTCAATCGGCGATACGATTGGATGACATGTCTGGCTCAATGTCAGGGCATGTCATGGGCGAGAGGGATGCAACGGGAGAGCGCCAGCGTCTCCCTTGCCAAGCGCGTTGTACTACAACGCACAGCTTGCGCATCGCGTCTAAACCAAATGTGTCTGCCCACCGCCTTGCCCAATGTGGTGCACTACTACCTGACAGGACTGAAAGTAGAGCATTGGCTCTTAGTTCGAAAAATAGCTCTCGCCCGAGATACCTGCCTTATCGAAGAAGGCTTGGTTCCTGGCGCGAGCATCACCTATCAGCTGATCCCAGCCCAAGAGCTCGATAGATCCGTTGAAACCACTATTCGGCCGGTAGATTCTACCCCGACCGTCGGCTGTGCGTTGCCAAGAGAAGGTCCATTGATCCATTTTGCCAACAATGTCGGCGACGATATAGCAATAGAATATTGTGTTCTGATCCAATTTGATTGGACGCCCCCGAACATCTCTTAGGTTCCCGGCCAGCAGACGCTGAACATACCGCTCAACTTGATACTGAGGATTCTCGTCATCGCCATATGCGGTGCGTCCGGGGCGTTTGAATTCGACCAGAAGCACTTTGGAGGGCTCTTCGGTTTGACGAAGTCCATGTACGTGATCAAAGATCAATACATCAGGACGCTCATCGCTTTCCGCCGCTTCGCTGAGCTTGCTGAACTCTGTGTCAGAGCTGAAATACTGTGCAAACGTGAGGCGCTCATCAACAATCCAAAGATCGTGCGATGTGGCAGGTTCGATCTTAGAGCTGCCGTCCCCCGCGGTGTTTACGCGAAGGGGGCAGATGAAAGAGTGTAGTATATCTTCGCGTTGGTATGCGCTGTCACGCGTATCATCTCGCACTTTTTCCAGAAGAATTTCAATAAAATCCAGAACCACTTTACGCCGAACGATGTACTCAGCCAAACTGCGCTGCTCAGCGTCCTCCAGAGCTACGCCCGCCTCTCGAATTGCCTCGCTAAATGACGTGATATTTGCCGTGCCATCCTTCAAGCGTCCCAAGACTCCTCGAATTTTCTCGGCCTGGCGTTGATCTCTACGGAATCGCTCGCGCGCGAGATGCCCGTAGATCGCATCGGCTTTGAGCTCGCCTGATGGTACGCGATTCTGTAATTCTTTGGCGTCGCCAAACGCGACAGATGGATAAGTTGCGGTGATCGCCTCAATGGTGCCTAGCTGCTCTCCCTTTAGCTCAGCTAGTGGTTCGGCCAAGAACTCCTCGACCTGGTCGATGCAAACTTCGTTGATTATCCGGTCCAGCACTACATCTTCGAAATTGAAGGCAGTCCGCTCCTGATTAACATTCTCGCTTAAAAACGCGCCGGTCACGATGGCGTGGAATACACGATCATTTTCGTCTCCAAAAAAACCGAGCCCGAGCTTGCCATCAATACACTGCGACTGGACCGTTCGGTCATGGGCAATAAAGTGGACGAAGTGTTTTCCTTTAAGGTCAACACTTGCCACCTTGTCGCACTCCATCAAGGTGAGCTTCAGAGCCCCATAGTCTTCGGTTTCGATTTCTTTGGGTGCGGTTCGTTCATGAACAATTTCCGAGATTGCGCTTGGATATTCCCGCGTATCATCACCAACTCGAACACTGATCTGCGGACTGCGCCCGCCTATAAACGTAGGCAGGAAGTGCGAGGTAATGTGCTGGAAGATTAAGCTGTCACGACCTGGAAACTTGGCGAGGTACCCGTTATCGCGAAGGCCTTCGAACTTTACCCAAAAAGAGCTGCCTTCCGCATCCGGCGCGTCGTTTTCTTCTAGCGACTCGATTTGATCCTGTAGCGCAAGTTTAAAACGAAAACTCCGCTCAGCGAATCCCCCGCCCTCCTCCGCGTATACAGAGCGGACTGCAATGCCTTCGAAACAATCCAGCCACATTA
This sequence comes from Pseudomonadota bacterium, assembly GCA_036231565.1. Lineage (GTDB taxonomy): Bacteria > Pseudomonadota > Alphaproteobacteria > Caulobacterales > Maricaulaceae > Maricaulis. Next base: position 412 of record JAZAHA010000028.1, on the reverse strand, counting down.
GACGACCAACGCCTTTACCACCGATGCTAATTTTGTTGGCCGTATCAGTGGTGGTGAAGGCGTCCCAATTCTTGTCGTTCAAACCCGATCCGTTGTCTTCGACGGTTGCCCAAACATCGTCTTTTTTGCGGTTCGTATGAACCGTGACAATCACGCGGCCCTTCTTGGCTACTTCGCCTCCGAAGCGTTCCTGAGTCGCGTGAATCGAATTGCTGATGGCTTCAAACAAGGGCTGAACTGCGCCCGCGACATTGGTGGGCTTTGGCAGGCGCTCAATACGCTTTACTAGGTCATAAACTCATAAACGGGATTCCGTTTTTGGCCGAAGCCTGATTCAACCTTCGCGAGGAGGATATGGATCATGGGCCGTCGCCGCTACGAGTTGACCGATTTCGAGTGGTGGATCATCGAA
>JAZAHA010000027.1:0-34711 GCA_036231565.1 Pseudomonadota bacterium | reverse complement strand
TGGACCGGCACGCCGTCATCGTGGGCGACATAGATGCCGGCCAAGGCGGTGCCCCAGTCGATGGTTGCCAGCCAGCCGGCGTTGCAATGGGTCAGCACATTGACCGGGCCGCTTTGACCACCGCGCTCCCAGGCGTCGCGAATCAGCGCCGCGCCGTGCTCGCCGATGGCGCTGCTGACGGCGACATCGTCATCGCAGATTTTCCCTGCCCGTTGGTAGGCGGCGGCTACCCGCTCGCCGGGCTCGAGCGGTTCGAGGCGCGCCGTCATGTCATCGAGCGCCCAACGCAGATTGACTGCCGTGGGGCGGGTGGCAGCCAGCACATTACGGGCCTCATGGAGGCGCTGGTCCGAGGCATCGTCGGTCAAAGCCAGGCACAAGCCGTAGGCGGCGGTGGCGCCGATCAGCGGCGCCCCGCGCACCCGCATGACGGTGATTGCCTCGGCGGCATCTTCCAGGGTCTCGAGTCGGCGGGTCTCGAAGCGGTGGGGCAGCAGGGTCTGGTCGATGATGTCGACGGCGCGGCCGTCGTCAGCCAGCATGATCGTGCGCCACAGTTGGCCGTCGACCTTCATAGGGCGCCTCTAATCACCCTCGAACTCACACAGGGCAAACACCGTGTGGCCCAGGGCCTCGAGACGGGCTCGGCCGCCGATGTCGGGCAGGTCGACAATGAAGCAGCATTCGACAATCTCGGCGCTGGATTTTTCGACCAGCTTGATGGCCGCTTGGGCGGTGCCGCCGGTGGCGATCAGGTCGTCGACCAGCAGGACGCGGTCGTTTTCCTGGATCGCGTCGACATGGATCTCGATCGCGTCCTGGCCGTATTCCAGCTCGTACTCCTCGATCAGTGTGCGGTGGGGCAGCTTGCCCCGCTTGCGCACAGGCGTGAAACCGACGGAGAGCTGGTGCGCCACGGCACCGCCCAGGATGAAGCCGCGCGCCTCGGTGCCGGCCACCCGGTCGATCTTGGCGCCGGCCCAGGGCTGGACCATGCGGTCAACGGCGACGCGGAAGGCGCGTGCATCGCCGATCAGCGTGGTGACATCGCGGAACATGATGCCCGGCTTGGGATAATCCGGAATCGTGCGGATGGCGGATTTCAGGTCCATGCGGAAAGGTCCAGTTCAGTGTCGGTCACCCGGTCGGGCCCGGCAGGGTCTCGGCCAGGGCGGCGCTGCGCCATGCGGCATAGTCTTCATCGGCCAGCAGCTTATCGCAATAGTCCTGGGCGCCGGCATGCAGCGGAATGTCAAAGGTGTGGAAACGCACCGCGACCGGTGTGAAGAAGGCGTCGGCAATGCTCCAGCGGCCGAACAGCCAGGGACCGTCGACACTGCCGACATCATTCCACAGCGCCTGGATGGCGGCGATATCGGCGCGGGTGTCGGCAGTAAGGGCGATCGCCTGCGGGGGGCGCGCGATGTTCATCGCACATTGCCCCCGAAGCGCCGTAAAACCGGAATGCATGCGGCAGACGGCAGCGCGTGCAAGCGCCCTGCGGCCCGCATCCTCCGGCCACAACCCCGGCTCGCGCTCGGCAGCCCATTCGGCGATAGCCAGCGAATCCCAGAATGTGCCCTGCTGTGTGGTCAGCGCGGGCACGCTGCCGCCCGGCGACAAGTCGCTTACCGCCTGTCGCGTCTGCGGCGTGTAGAGTGGCACCATGGCCTCGTCGAAATCGATGCCCGCCTTGCGCAGGACCAGCCAGGCGCGCAGGGACCAGCTGGAGTAACGCTTGTTGCCGATATGCAGGACCGGCCGATCCATCACATTGTCTCCAGTTCCAGCGTGCGGGTTCGGGTCAGGGTGATGCGGCAGTCCAGGCCGATCTCCTCGCGGCTTTCCTCACCGATGAACATCAGCGCGGTACGCCGGTCGCATTCGGCATCGCGATAGGCCTGCCAGGCCGTCTGCGCGGCCTCGAAATGCGCTTCGGCCGAGAAATGACCGCCGGAGTCGGAGTCGGAAGTGCGGGCTTCCTCGAGGGCTGCCCCGGCCGCGCGCTCAAGCGCCGCTTCGGCATCCTCGAGAAGTCCGCGCAGGCAGCGGCGGCGGGCCGGCCAGTCGGTGAGGTGTTCGGCGCATTCTACCGCCGGACGGGGCGGCGTGAATTCCGGCATCTGGACGGCCGCAACCGCCCAGCTGAGTGCAACCACCGTGATCATGGCGTCCCCTTCGTCCTTGCCCGAGCGGCTTTTATGGACGAGGTGGCGGCGCGGGGAAAGGGCGGCCTGCGGCTAGGGAATGGCCAGTTCGCGCAAATAGTCGGACAGGGCGGCCAGGAATTCGCCGTTCAACCGCCGCGCGATGCCGAACGCCTCGAGTTCGTCACCGAGTGCCAGCGCCTGGCCGACATGGAGGGCAACGACATAGGGCTCGCCATCGATCTGGGTGACCAGCGGCGTACCCGACAGCCCCTGCCGCGACCGGCAGCCATGAATGATCAATCCGGGATCGGACAGCGTCGCCGGCGGCCGGTGGATGTCGCAGGGCGCCCGCTCGACCGGCCGGACCAGCAGGGACAGCTCGCCCTCGTCGATCCCGTCAGAGGCAAGAACACGCAACCGGGGCGTCTCGTCCGGCAACCGGCGGCGGGTGCGCAGGATCGACCAGTCCGCGCTGAAGTCGGTATGATGACCCGCGGCAGGCGTTCCGGTACGGACATCAACAATCTCGCCCATCCAGTCCGGCACGCCGCGTACGTGGCAGGACCGCGGCCCGTTGGCGCCGTGGAGGGCATGACGGGTCGCCAGCAGAACGTCGAAACCCGGCCGGGCGCCCGGCTGGGCATCAAGCACGACCGCACGGCTGAGATAGTGCCGGCCGGTTTGCAGGTCTTCGCAGAGAAGCTGGACAACGCTCTCGCGGGAGATGTCGTAGGTCTGTGCATCAAGCGCGTCGAACTCGACAAGTTCATCGGCCCCGGCCATGGCATCCGGTCCGGGCATCACGGCAAGAAGCAGGGCAGGCAGACAGGCGCGATACATGCGGCAAGTCTAGTCCTGTCGTGCGGGCTCCGTCCAGAGGTCCGCCAAAGCAGGAAGCTTTCCTGCGGAAACGGTTCTGCTCCGGATTCTTTGGCGTCGCGTGATCGAACCGGTATCCCCGCCTCCCGATCACGCGTCAGAGCACCCGTCCGGCAATCGCGCGCAGGCGGGCGACGAGGTCCGGATCGCGCGCCTCGGGCGGTGTGATGATCGCGGTATCGAGCACGGTGTCGACCGGGTCGGGCGCCCGCTCGCGGCCGGCCAGCATGCCCGTCAGGCGGGTCAGCAGGGCCCTGGCCTTGACCGTGTTGTCGCGCATCACCCGCAGCACGGCGGCAACGTCGACGCTCTCCTCGCTGTCATGCCAGCAGTCGTAATCCGTCACCATGGCGATCGAGGCATAGGGCAGCTCGGCTTCACGCGCGAGCCGGGCCTCGGGCATGTTGGTCATGCCGATCACGTCCATGCCCCAGTGCCGGTAGAGCTCGCTCTCGGCGCGGGTGGAGAATTGCGGCCCCTCGATCGTGATATAGGTGCCGCCGCGCTGCACCGGCACGCCGGCCGCCTCGCCGGCATCGCCGATCAGCCCCGCCAGGCGGGCACAGACCGGCTGGGCCATGGGCACATGCGCGACGCACCCGGCGCCGAAGAAACTGCGGGCGCGGCCATCGGTACGGTCGACATACTGGTCGACAATCACGAAATGCCCCGGCGCGAGATGCTCGCGCAGCGAGCCGCAGGCCGAGATCGAGACGATGTCGGTACAACCCGCCATTTTCAGTGCGGCGATATTGGCGCGGAAGGGAATGTCCGACGGCGACAGCCGGTGCCCGGCCCCGTGACGCGGCAGGAAGACCAGTTCGATGCCGTTCAGCGTGCCGTGCGTCAGCGGTGCCGAGGGCGCGCCCCAGGGCGTCTCGACGGTTTCGCTGCGGACGTTTTCGAGCCCGTCGAGCGCGTAGAGCCCGGATCCGCCGATGATGCCGAGTTTCCAGTGGGACATGTGTTCTACTCCGTCCTTGGCGGTCCCAGGGGCTCGCCCCGCTTGCGGGGGAGCTGTCCGCGTCAGCGGACTGAGGGGGCGGTGCGGAGCACCGCAGAGCGCGGTAGCGCGCATTCACTCACCCCCTTCGACCTCACCCGGCGCAGGGCCGGGCTCGGCCACTTCCCCCGCTTCGCAGGGGAAGCCTAGTGCCGCTCGCAAAACAAAAGGCCGCGAACGTTTCCGCTCGCGGCCTCTTCAATCCAGTGCCAGGCGAAACGCCTAGTGCTTCACGTTCCGCCAGATCTGGCGGTAGGCCAGATAGACCAGGACGGCAAAGATGAAGAGATACATCAGCACCATCACGCCCATCTGCTTGCGCGCTTCCATGTGCGGATCGCCGGCCCAGGTAAGGAAGGTCACCACGTCCTCGGCCATTTGCTCCACGGAAGCCGTGGTGCCGTCATCATAGGAGATGATGTCGTCGACCAGCGGCGGCGCCATGGCGATGGCACCCCCCGCGAAATAAGCATTGTAGTACTGGCCCGGCGACAGGTGGGAGTCTTCCGGAGCCTCTTCATAGCCCAGCAGCAGCGAGCGGATATAGTCCGCACCGCCCGAGCGCGCCTTGACGATCAGGGACAGGTCCGGCGGATAGGCACCGCCATTGGAAGCCCGCGCCTGCTGCTCGTTCTCGAACGGCGCCGGGAAGGCATCGGACGGCAGACCGTCGCGCATGAACATGTCGCCATCATCGTTCGGACCGTCCTCGACCTGGTAGCCCGCGGCGATCTGCATCACGACCGGGTTGTCGTTCGGGTTCGGGTATTGCTCCGACTCGAACGGACCGCCCTTCTGGCCCAGATTGCGGAAGCGCATCAGGTTCATCGAGTGACAGGAAGCGCAGACCTCCTGATAGACCTGGTAGCCACGCTGGACCGCGTGACGGTCGAACGTGCCGAACGGGCCCTCGAATTCCCAGGCGTAGTTTTCCGGTGCGTGTGCGTCGCCCTCGACGGCCAGCGCCGCCGTGGCCGAGAGGCCGACAGCTGCCAGGGCAGCGGCGAAAATACGGGTCATCATCATGATCTCGTCGCTCCCTTAGGACTTGTCTTCACCGAGGACGGACGCCTCGATCGACGCCGGACGGTCCTTCGGCTTCTCGACGATGCCCATCACCGGCAGGATGACGATGAAATAGGCGAAGTAGTAAGCCGTCAGGAATTGCGCCAGGTGCACGAATTTCAGGCCGCCGATGAACGGATCGTCCGGGTTCTTCGCGCCGCACCAGCCAAGGCCCAGTGCCGCGATCACGAAGAAGATGAAGAACCAGCGGGTCAGCGGACGGTAGCGCATCGAGCGAACCTTCGACGTGTCCAGCCAGGGCAGAACGAAGAGGATCGCGATGGCACCGAACATCGCCAGCACGCCGCCCAGCTTCGCATCGATCGGGCCGATGTCGAAGGTGATGGCACGCAGGATCGCGTAGAAGGGCAGGAAATACCATTCAGGCACGATGTGCGCCGGCGTCGAGAGCGGGTTGGCCTCGATATAGTTGTCGGCATGGCCCAGCACGCCCGGCATGTAGAAGACGAAGGTGGCGAAAACCATCAGGTAGACGATGATCGCGAAGCCGTCCTTCACCGTGTAGTACGGGTGGAAGGGCAGGGCGTCCTTCTTCGGGTCCTTGATTTCCAGACCGGCCGGATTGCCATTGCCCGGCACGTGCAGCGCCCAGATGTGCAGGCCGACAACGCCGGCGATCACGAAGGGCAGCAGGTAGTGCAGGGAGAAGAAGCGGTTCAGCGTGGCCTGGCCGACCGAGAAACCGCCCCACAGCCATTCCCGGATCGCGTCGCCGACGAAGGGCAGCGCGCCGATCAGATTGGTGATCACCATGGCGCCCCAGTAGGACATCTGGCCCCACGGCAGGACGTAGCCCATGAAGGCGGTCGCCATCATAAGCAGATAGATCACAACGCCGAGGATCCAGAGGATCTCGCGCGGCGCCTTGTAGGATCCGTAGTACAGACCCCGGAACATGTGCAGGTAGACGGCCACGAAGAAGAAGCTCGCACCGTTCGCGTGCATCGACTGGATCAGCCAGCCGAAGGGCACGTCGCGGGTGATGCGGGCGACCGACTGGAAGGCCATGTCCTCGTGCGCCACATAGTGCATCGCAAGCACGATGCCCGTGATGATCTGGATCATCAGGAAGACGGCGAGGATACCACCGAACGTCCACCAGTAGTTCAGATTCCGCGGCGTCGGGAAGTCGACGAAGCTGTCATAGCCCAGGCGGATGATCGGAAGACGGGAGTCGAGCCATTTCTCGATTCCGGTCTTCGGCTCGTAAGTCGATTGTCCGCTCATGCCGCAGCCCCCGAAGCGTCAGCGACCTGCCATCCGGAGACAGCTGCCTCGTCAGGCGACAGGCCGATCTTCACCGTGTTTTCCGATTCGAAATAATAGTCCGGAACCGGCAGGTTTTCCGGCGCCGGTCCGCGACGGATCCGGGCCGAGGTGTCGTAGTGCGAACCGTGGCAGGGGCAATACCAGCCGTCATAGTCGCCGGTATTGGCGCCAAGACCCAGCGGCACGCAGCCGAGGTGGGTACAATTGCCCTTCACGATCAGGAATTCCGGGCGCAGGACGCGGTTCGCATCGATCGCCGGAATGCCGGTCGGCAGGTTGTCGTTGCGGGCGTCCTCGTCGGGAAGCGCGTTCAGCTCGACCGAGCGGGCCTCCGCGATCTCTTCCTCGGTCCGGTGCCGGATGAAAACCGGGCCACCGCGCCACATGACGGTGATCTCCGATCCCACCGGGACCAGCGAGACATCGACGCGGATGGATCCCAGCGCCAGCGTATCCGCTGCGGGATTCATCTGATCGATGAACGGCCAGGCCACGAGACCGCCACCGACAGCGGCCGCGCCGCCTGCAGCGATATAGATGAAGTCGCGGCGTGTCGGTTCTTCACCGTGTCCGCCGGGCGCGCCGTTCTCTTCCGTCACGAGCCGACCTCTTCTCTTGTCTATAACGGGCCTGCACAAAGCCGGGCCCTGCCCCAGAAACATGCGTCAATCTTGACGACCCCGTCCAAGACGGGGTTTGACGCGGTATAAACTACTCCCGGACCCACTGACCAGTAGGCGGCGCAATGCCGCATGCAGACAGATGGCTCCAGTCTGTGCGCGGCTTAGAATGCGGATCGTATTTTTTCAACCGGATATTCCGCAAAACCTTGGGGCTTCCATGCGGACGGCAGCCTGTTTCGGGGCCGGAATGGACGTCATCGAACCCTGTGCTTTTCCCCTGACGGACAAGGGAATTCGCAAGGCCGCCATGGACTATGGTGCAGCCGTTACACCGGTCCGCCATGCCAGCTGGAATACCTACACAGAAAGTGCAGAAGCTCGGCTGGGCCGCCTCGTCCTGTTCACCACTTCGGGCGCGACAGACCTGTGGGATTTCGCCTTCGGGCCGGACGACCGGCTGCTGTTCGGCCGGGAAAGCGCCGGCGTACCGGAGGCAATCCACACCGCGGCGGATTGTCGCGTGCGGATTCCGATTCGCGCAGACATGCGCTCCCTCAATGTCGCGATGAGCGCCGGAATCGCGCTGGCTGAGGCAAGCCGCCAGCATAGAAACAACCCGTGAATCCGTTTGAACGACATTTCCATCTGAAGTAGCATTCCCGCGCATGTCCGGCACCGCTCGGGAGGGTTAGATGGCGCGGCACAAGCGTATCGTGATCTGTTGTGACGGCACCTGGAACGAGCTGGACTACAAGTCCCGTCCGGTGACGAATGTGGTCAAGCTGGCCCAGTCCATCCATCCGGAAGGCGATGCCGGCGACGGCGCCGGTCCGGTCAAGCAGGTCGTCTTCTACGATGAAGGCGTCGGCACGCTGGAAGGCGAGAGCATGGATGGCGGCGGCTTCGGCGACGGCCTGATCCAGAACATCGTCGACGCCTATTCCTTCCTTGTTTTCAACTACGACCCCGGCGACGAGATCTTCGTGTTCGGCTTTTCGCGTGGCGCCTACACGGCGCGCTCGCTGGTCGGGATGATCCGCAATTGCGGCATCCTGCGGCGCGATGCAGCGCCCTATGTCGACGATGCGCTGATGCTCTACAAGGACAAGCGCCGCAAGCCCGACCACCCCGACAGCATCGAGTTTCGCCGCACCTATAATCACAAGGGCTGGTGGATCGATACTGCCGCCGACCTGTCGCTGCAGGCCGACAATCCCGACCAGAAGATCATGGTCAGCTATCTGGGCGTCTGGGACACGGTCGGCCAGAACGGCGTGCCCGGCGTGTGGAATGCCATGGCCGGCAAGGCCGAGGATCACGGCTTCCACGACCTGAAACTGTCCCGCATCGTGCAGCGGGCCCGTCACGCCGTCGCGCTGGACGAGCCGCGCGCCGCCTTCCGTCCGGCCCTGTTCGAGGCCGGCAAGTTGGCTGCGCTGCAGACCGAAGCCGAACAGGAGGGGCGCGGTCGCGATGCCTACCAGCAGCTCTGGTTTCCCGGCGATCACGGCTCGGTCGGCGGCGGCGGCGATGTCACCGGCCTGTCCGATCATGCCCTCGCCTGGATTGCCGAAGGCGCCTGCAGCAATGGCGCCCGGCTGAGCTATGACGCCACATTCAGCGCGGTGAACTTCCCGGTCACGGTGCGCGACCGCTCGCGAAACCGGAACAATACGCAGAACATCCGCTTCTCGCCATCGCTTCACGCCCCGCTCAGCAATGTGTCGGGCGATTGGAAACAGGCCAATCAGAGCGCGATCGGCCGGCTGCTGGGCTATTCGCTGGGCATGATCAACCGCGACCGCGTCACCCACCTGCCGGATGTCGGCGAGATTGCCGTGCAAGCCAAGCAGTATGAGGGCTTCGAGGGCGAGAACATGGATTATGTCCAGTCGCTCGGCGACCGTATCCGCCAGCAGACGCGCATCCGCATTGCCGATATCGAGGCGGCCTTCCCAACCTGGCGGCGCTGACCGGCGTGGCCGGAACAAGGCGCGGACCTGCCCCCGCCGCCGGCTGCGAAATCCAGTGTGCTTGCACCCAGGCCAGGTTCGAGGGCCTGCGCCGAATTCGAACACATCGAGGCCGAAGCGCCCGCCGCACGCCATTGCGGCGAGCCGGGCCGGCAGCGCTATCGGGATGGGGCGACCGGCACTGCCTGGCGCGCGAGCCAGTAGACGAGAAAGATCTCCAGCGCGATGTTCAGATAGCCGAAGGTCCCGTCATAGTAGGGATTGGCGCTCAGCGTGAGAAAGGCCAGGAGGTGCGGAATGATGGCGCTCGCCAGCAAGATCACAGCGCCCTTGCGCCGGAACAGGACCGCGACCAGCGCAGCCACAAGCAGAGTCGTCCACAGCCACAGGACCAGGCGGGTCCAGATCGGAAGAAGAGACAGGGCGTCAGAAACATCCAAATCGAGCACGCGCTCTGGTGTGCCCCCCAGCCAGGCCAGCAGCACAAGGCCCGACCAGAAGACCGAATAAAGCGCAAGCACGCTGATCAACGCCGTTGAGACCGTGCCGTAGGCGACGCGCTGTGTCGGCCGGTTGTTCGCTTTCGCTGGTTCAGGCACTGCATCCTCCCGATGGCCCATCCCGCGATCAATCTGGATTATCGCCGCATGACGTGCAATTTCAGACGCCCTGTAGCGTTCGGACGTTGAAGGATTGTCGACAGATCACATGACCGACCAACCCAAGCCCGCCTCCGCCGGCTCCGACCTGCAATGCCAGTCCGCCCAGGCCTGGTTCGAGGATCTGCGCGACCGGATCTGCGCCGAATTCGAACGCCTGGAAGACGAGGCCCCGTCCGACCTCTATCCCGGCGAACCGGGGCGGTTCGTGTTCGAGGACTGGAAACGCGGCGACGGGTCCAAGGATGAGGGCGGCGGCCGCATGGGCCTGATGAAGGGCCGGCTGTTCGAGAAGGTGGGCGTCCACGTTTCAGCCGTGAAGGGCGAGTTCTCCGACCTGTTCCGCCAGCAGATCCCCGGCGCCGAGAAAGACCCGCGCTTCTTTGCCACCGGCATTTCGCTGATTGCCCATATGTGGTCGCCCAACGTGCCGGCGGTGCACATGAATACGCGCTTCATCACCACGACCCAGTGGTGGTTCGGCGGCGGCATGGACCTGACCCCCGTGCTTGATCGCAACCGCACCCAGTCGCACCCCGACGCCAGGGATTTCCACGCCGCCTGCAAGGCCGCCTGCGACGCACATGGCGAGGATTTCCATGAGCGCTTCAAGAAATGGTGCGACGAGTATTTCTACCTGCCCCATCGCGACGAACCGCGCGGCATCGGCGGGATTTTCTACGACCGCCACAATACCGGCGACTGGGATGGCGACTTCGCCTTCACCCGCGATGTCGGCCTGGCTTTCCTGGACATCTATCCGCAACTCGTGCGCCGGCGCATGGGCGAGGCCTGGACGCCGGAAGACCGCGAGGAACAACTTGTCCGCCGCGGCCGCTATGCCGAGTTCAACCTGCTCTACGATCGCGGCACCAAGTTCGGCCTGGAGACCGGCGGCAATGTGAAATCCATCCTCTCCTCCATGCCGCCCGAGGCGAAATGGCCTTAGACCCGGCGCGGCAAATCCTGCCAGAAGAAAGAAAAGCCGTTAAATATCTGTCATTTAAAAGATCGGACAGTATGGCCGGTCTATTCGTCGACACTGCTCCTGCCAGGCAGGCAGCGCCCCGGCGCGTCTTCGCCCAGGGCGAGCCGGGAAATCGCCGGAACCGCACCGCCCGGGTCCGATCCGGCTGGCGGCGTGGGCGAGGAGTTCCTCAATCGGGCCCGGACGGGGCCTACCGGGCAGATCCGCGTCCCGGGCCGGGACGGACAGGGCATGACCGAGGATGGTCTCTACAGGCAATCCATGCAGCGTGTGGAAAACGGCGAACAGGCGATGCGGCGGCGATAAACCGCCGCACGGCATGGCCTGCATCCAAAACCCTGGCGGCGGGCATCTTCTGCCTCGACTAACGGGAGATGTCCGCCATGCCGGCAAGCGGTTCCAGCCAGCCGATCCAGTGTTTCCGGGCCGAGTTGGTCGACACGGCCTTCTCGCCGCACCGGCACAGCGTCTACACGCTGGCACTGACCCGGCGCGGCGTGCAGGCCTTCGACTATCGCGGCGCGACCCGGCATGCCCGCCCGGGCGATGCCGTCATCCTGCATCCCGACGAAATCCATGACGGCCGTCCGGTCGACGAGACCGGCTTCGGTTATTCAGCGATCACACTGGCGCCCGAACACGTCTCCGAGCTGCGCCCCGGTCCCCTGCCCCACATCGCCGGCGGGATCAGCCGCGATCCGCGTCTCATCGCCGCCATCGGCGCCTGCCTGAGAGCCGGCGAGGCCGGGGACAGCACCCCGGCAGCCTGGTGCCACCGCCTCACCGAACTCGTCCTTGCCATGGACGCAATTTCTGACACGGCAGCGATACGTCCGGCGCCCGACCGCAGCGCCGTCGAACGCGCGCGCCGCTTCATCATTGACCGGCCCGAGCGCGCGCCGGGCATGGCGGAGCTGGAAGCTGTCAGCGGCCTCGACCGCTGGCGGCTGTCCCGCGATTTCCGCCAGGTTCTGGGCACCAGCCCTTATCGCTACTGGCAGATGGGCCGGCTCGACCGCGCCCGCGTGCTCGTGGAAAACGGCCACGCCCTGGCCGAGACCGCCTATGCCTGCGGTTTCGCCGACCAGGCGCATTTCACACGCCAGTTCCGGCAGGCCTACGGTCTGTCGCCGCGGCGCTGGCAGACTCTGCTGGCATCGCCGCAAAGCCCCCGCACGATCGTTCAATAAGCGCCAGTCAGGTCATGGCATGACCGGAGCATCAGTCGATGCCAGTGGAGACACCATGTCCGAAAGCCCGCCCCAGATCCGCCCCCGCGAAGCCCTTGCGGCCTTCCTCATCGCCGTCATCTTCAGCATCACGCTGAAGGCCGGTCTCGACCAGATCGTCTGGAAATTTGCCGGTCCGATCACCCTTGTCGTCACGCTGGCGCTGACGACCCCGTATCTCCACTGGCGCGGTGAGGGTTGGCGGGCGCTCGGCCTGCGCCGCCCGGATGGGTGGAAATCCATTCTGCTCGTCGGCCCGCAAACCCTCCTCGGCATTGTGGCCATCCTGGGCACGGGTGTTGGTGTAACGGCCGCTGGCGAAACGCTGGGCCTGTGGAGCACCGACCTGCCATCGGAGGGGATCGAAGCCCGGTGGGGCGACATCGAGGGCAATCTGCAGGTCTATCTCCTGTGGCTGGCGCTGGGCTGGATCAGCGGCGGCCTGTTCGAGGAACTCTTCTTCCGCGCCTTCATGATCTCCCGCCTGCAGAAAGCCTTCAGCGGACTGCCGGCCGGGCTCGCGACCGGGCTGGCGATTCTCCTGCCGGCGCTGGTCTTCGGCTATGGCCATTTCTACTATCAGGGCCTTCGCGGCCTGTTCGTGACCGGCATGATCGGCGTCGTGCTGGGCGTGCTCTATCTCGTTTACAAGCGCAATCTCTGGCCGCTCATCCTGGCGCATGCGCTGGTCGACTCGCTGGCCTTCACCGCGATGTATCTCGATCTCGACATCTAGACACAAAAAACCCCGGCCAGTTGGCCGGGGTTTTTCTGTTCTGCGTTCGAAGACGGATCAGTGCGTTTTCAGGCGCGCGATCAGCTCGTCCTTGGTCGGCTCGAAGCGTTCGGCGATCCAGTGGGCCTTCAGCTCGTCGAGCGCATCGCCGAGCATCGGGCCGGGTTCGTAGCCCAGAAGGATGAGGTCGCCGCCCTTTACCGGGAAGTCCGGTTCGGCCCATTCACGGGCGAATTTGGCAAGCAGGGTCCAGTCACGCGGCGGCGGGGCCACCTCGCCGGCGGCCTGCAGGCGGGCCTGGTCCTCGAAAGCGCGTGCGCCCAGCGCCATGATGGCGCGTTCGGCGGCGGCCATGTCGGAAAAGGCCCGGGTAACGTCTTCGCGCGCCGACGGGTCGACCGCACCCTCGAGGCGGCGTGTCTCGGCGTTCGACATTTTCAGCTTGGCTGCCATGGTCCTGATCCTTTCCGGTCCGCCATCGGCAAGCGCCACGAACCTCAAGAGCGAATCGGGCGCCAGACCGTATTGTACATCCTGATCAACAATACCGCCGAGGACTCTTAAGGATCCGTTCACTCCAAGGATCAAATCCAGAATACCCGCCTGGGCCATCGCGGCGAGCGCCGCCCGCGGATCGCGTGCAGCCAGCAATTTCTTGAGTTCGGCCCAGACACGCTCGACCGATAATTTATGAAGGCCCTCCTTCAGCGCTGCCGAGGCCGCCAGCCCTGCCGCGTCCGGATCGCCGCCGCCATACCAGGCCTCGAAACGGAACAGGCGCAGGATGCGCAGATAGTCTTCGCGGATACGGCTCTCCGGCGTGCCCACGAACACGAAGCGCCGCGGCGCGACGTCGTCGAGCCCGCCCGTCGGATCGATGATCGCGCCGCTGCGGTCGGCATAGAGCGCGTTGAGGCGGAAATCGCGCCGCTGCGCATCCTCGGCCCAGTCTTCGGTGAAACTCACCACTGCCCGCCGGCCATCGGTCGCCACATCGCGCCGCAGCGTCGTCACCTCGAAAGGCACGCCATTGGCGACAATCGTGATCGTGCCGTGCGCCTTGCCGGTCGGGATCGCCTTCAGGCCGGCCGCCTTTGCTGCGGCAATGGTCTCGTCCGGCAGAAGCCGTGTCGCGATGTCGACATCGGCCACCGGTTCGCCGAGCAGCGCATTGCGCACACAGCCGCCGACAAAACGGCTGCCGTCAGGCCGGGCGGCCTCCAGAGCATCCATCACAGCGACAGTCTCCGGCGCCTGCATCCAGGCGTGCCGGGCGGGATCGAGATGCGGCCGGGTCATTGCGGAGACGCTTCGTCTTCCGGCTCGGGCGTCTCCGCCTCGTCAGTCCCGACTTCACCCGCGGGGACGAAATGGCCCGGCACGACCCGGCCATCGACGACACGGGGCGGCACATAGCGGTCGCCCTCATGCCCACCGCGCGAGGCGTCGAACATGGCCAGCGCGATCATCGCCGCGATCGCCAGCACCGCGCCGGCAACACCCAGCTTGAGCGCCGGCGTCGCCGTCAGCTTGACTTCGGACCGGGTCTGCCACCGCCAGATGAAGAACAGCAGGAAGGGCAGAAAAAACGAGGCGATTTCGATAATCGTGATGCGGATCATGAGCTAACCATACAACCGGTCGTGCAGGGATTTAAGCATGCCTGCAGTGGCGCCCCAGATATAGCGGCCTTCCCAGGGCATGGCGTAGAAATGCCGCCGGTGTCCCTGCCATTCACGCGAATGGCGCTGATGATTGGCCGGATCCATCAGGAAATCGAAGGGCGCCTCGAACACATCGGCCACCTCGCCCGGATCGGGACGCAGGACATAACCGGGCTTGAGCACACCGACGAAGGGCGTGACGTGGAAACCGGTGACGGTCTCATAGCCGTCGAAACGGCCGATCAGTTCGACATGCCCGGCACCGATACCGACCTCCTCCTCCAGTTCGCGCACGGCGGCCTGGGCCGGGGTCTCGCCGGTCGGATCGACACTGCCGCCGGGAAAGGCGACCTGGCCGGCATGCTTGGCCAGATGGGCTGCGCGTTCGGTCAGCAGCAGGCGCGGCGGACCGTCATGCACGATCAGCGGCGCCAGCACGGCGGCATTGCGCAGCGCCGTTGTCGCCGTCTCGCGCAGCGGCAGGCCGCCATTGAGATCGCCATCGCCGAATCGCGGCGGCATGGCCGGCGCATCCACCGGGTCCAGCCGGTCGCGCAAAAGCGCCAGCAGCCGGTCGCCGCTCTCCATCACACCGCCCCCAGCGGATAGAATTCACCGCCGCTCCATACGCCCATCACACCCTCATGCTCGACCGCCCGTTCGGCAAGCTCGTAGAAGACCGGACGCGCCATCAATGCGTCCAGCTTGCCGCGCACCCGCACCAGCGGCGTCGGCTCGCCGGTCTCCGCATCGACTTCGACCGTGATCGGATGATCCTGTCCGGCCTCGGCGAGATCGCCGACATTGGTGGTGAAGACCAGCGACTGGTCCTTGCCCTCGCCGACCGCATCGACCCGTGTGGCGATGAAGGGCGCGACCTCCACCTCGATGCCGATCTTCTCGACCGGGGTCACGAGGTAATGAATGCCGTCGTCATCTTTCCGCAAGATCGTGGAAAACAGTCTTACAAGACGGTCACGTGTAATGCGCGTGCCTTCGTGCCACCAAGACCCGTCACGTTTGATGACCATGTCCATCTCGCCGCAATAGTCGGGATGCCACTTGTCCACCGGCGGCAGCCCGTCGCCAGCCTGGCGGGCGGCGTCGAGGAGCGACTGCATCGGATCGCGGGTCGGAGGTGTGGAGGGCATGGACAGCTTTCGTGTGCAACGCCATGCTCGTAAAGAGCAATGTGGCCAATGGATCGTATCTGTATCGCAAAGGAATGTAGGACGATGACCGAGACGAATGAACCCGGTGCAGAACTGATTGCCGAGGCGGATGCCGCGACGGAACGTCTCAAGGCGGTGAAAGAGAGCATCGGCCGGGTGATCTTCGGGCTCGAGGACGAGATCGAGCTGTGTCTCGCCGCTGTCCTCGCCGGCGGTCACACCCTGCTGGTCGGCGCGCCGGGCCTCGCCAAAACGCGCCTCGTGCAGACGATCGCCACGGCCACCGGTCTGGACACCAAGCGTATCCAGTTCACGCCGGACCTGATGCCCGCCGATATCCTCGGCTCGGAAATCCTGGAAGAGAGCGATGACGGCAAGCGGCATTTCCGCTTTCTGCCGGGCCCGGTCTTCTGCCGCCTCCTGATGGCTGACGAGATCAACCGCGCCAGCCCGCGCACCCAGGCCGCCCTGCTGCAGGCGATGCAGGAAGGCTATGTCACGGTTGCCGGCGAGCACCACAACCTGCCCAAACCCTTCCACGTCCTGGCGACCCAGAACCCGGTCGAGCAGGAAGGCACCTATCCGCTGCCCGAAGCCCAGCTCGACCGCTTCCTGCTGCGCGTCGACATCCCCTATCCCAAGCGCGAGGCCGAACGCGCCGTGCTGCTGGCGACGACGGGGGCCGAACAGGCCGAAGCGATTGAAGTGCTGAACCCGGACGAGATCCTGAAACTGCAATCGCTGGTGCGCCGCCTGCCGGTCGGCGAACGCGTGCTCGATGCGATCCTCGACCTGCTGCGTTCGGCCCGTCCGGACGAAAGCGATGTCCCGGCCGTGCGCGACGGCGTGTCCTGGGGGCCCGGCCCCCGTGCCGGCCAGGCGCTGATGCTGGCCTGCCGCGCCCGCGCCCTGCTGCGCGGCCGCCTGGCGCCGTCGACGGAAGATGTCGCCGCGTTGGCCGAACCGGTGCTGAAACACCGTATGGCGCTGTCTTTCGCGGCCCGCGCCGACGGCCACACGCTGGAAGGCCTGATCAAGACGCTCGCAGACCAGGCAGCCTGATCCATGGTCCAGGGCGCAGATCGCAACACCGAGCGCCGCGTCGTCGCCCTGCGTCACGAGGGTGAGGATGCGGCTGCGCGCCTGCCGGCCCTGCTGGCCGAGGCCGATCGCATCGCTGCGACGGTCGCCCAAGGTGTGCACGGCCGCCGCCGCTCGGGCATTGGCGAGACCTTCTGGCAATACCGCCATCACCGCCCAGAAGACGGCCGCGCTGCGGTCGACTGGCGCCAATCGGCGAAGTCCGACCAGCTTTTCGTGCGCCAGAACGAGTGGGAGGCGGCCAACACCGTCTCGCTGTGGCGCGACGGTTCGGCCTCGATGCAGTTCGCCTCCAGCCGCAATGTTCCGACCAAGGCCGACCGGGCCGCGGTGTGCCTGATCGCCGTTGCCGCCCTGCTCACCCAGGGCGGGGAGCGGGTCTCCGTGCTGGGCGAATCGGCGATCGCCCGCACGGGCGCACTGGGCCTGGAACGCGTGTCGCGGCGGCTCATCCTGGGCCCCGGCGCCCAGCAATCGGTCGAGGCGCCCCATATTTCCCGCTTCAGCCGCATCGTGCTGTCGAGCGACTTCCTGGATCCGCCGGAAACCTGGGCCGCGCGCCTGTCGCGCTTTGCCACCCAGGAAGCCAATGGCGTCCTGCTGCGCGTCGTCGATCCGGCAGAAGAGGACTTCCCCTATTCCGGCCGCACCCGCTTTGAAGCCCCCGGCAGCGGCGAGACCCTGCTGTTCGGCCGTGCCGAAGAGGCCCGCAACGCCTATCGCGCCCGCTGGGCCCAGCACGGCGAACAGCTGGCGGCGCTCGCCCGGCAGTTCGGCTGGACGATGATCACACACCGCACCGACCGCCCGGCGACCAGCGCCGTGCTATCCTTGTTCAAAACCCTGGCACGAGACGTCTGACGCATATGTTCGCCCTGGGCCCTCTTTCTTTCGCAGCTCCGCTGGCGCTGGCCGGCCTCATCGCGCTGCCCGCGCTGTGGTTCCTGCTGCGCGCGACCCCGCCAGCACCGCGCCGGGCCATCTTCCCGCCGCTGCGCCTCCTTATGGGCGCGCCGGACGATGCCGAGACGCCGCAACACGCGCCTTGGTGGCTGATCCTGTTCCGTCTGCTGATCGCAGCCCTGATCATCATCGCCCTGGCCCGCCCGGTATGGACGCCGGCTGCAGTCGAGACCGAGACACGCCCCTCCCTTCTTGTGCTGGACAATGGGTGGACGGCGGCCTCGGCCTGGGACGATATGCGCCGTGAAGCCGAACGCCTGATCGACCAGGCGGATCGCGACGGCCGTGCGATTGCCGTCACCGGTACCGCCAGCAGCGGCAATGCCCCCCTGCCCGTGCGCCTTGGCAATGCCGACGCCGCCCGCCGCCAGCTGGAAACCCTGTCGCCCCAGCCCTGGCCCGCAGATCGCGACGCCACGGCCGATCGCCTGCGCAATGCGCGCGAGGCCGGTCAGCTGGACGGCCCGCTGGCCGTGACCTGGCTGAGCGACGGCCTGAATTCCGGCGATGCCGCCCGCCTGGCACAGACATTGTCGGGCCTGGGCCGCTTGCGGGTGATCGAACCGGACAGCGGCCGCGCCGCACTTGCCCTCGCCCCGCCGGAAGCGGCGGCCGACGGGCTGACCGTTGAAGTCCGCCGCGCCGCGACCGACCTGCCCCGCACGGCCGGTGTCACGGCACTGGGTGCAGATGGCCGCGCCATTGCCCGCCGCGACGTCACTTTCGAGGCCGGTTCGGGCATTGCCTCGGCGACACTGTCGCTGCCGCTCGACCTGCGCAACCGCATCGCAAGCCTGCGCCTTGATGGTACCTCGACCGCCGGGTCGGTGCACCTGCTGGGCGATAGCTGGCAGCGTCCGCGCGTCGGCCTGATCGAACTGACCGCCCGCGAGGGCCAACCCCTGCTGTCCGACCTGCACTATATCCAGAGCGCCCTGGCGCCGCGCGCCGAGCTGATCCGCGGCACGCTCGACGATCTTCTGGCGGCCGAACCCGCCATCCTGGTGATGACCGACGATGCGCGCAGCGACGACCCGCGCATTGCCGATTTCATCGACAATGGCGGCGTGCTGATCCGCTTTGCCGGCCCGCGCCTGGCGGCGCGCGGCGACGCGCTCCTGCCCGTCGACCTGCGCCAGGGCGGCCGTCTGTTCGGCGGCGCGCTGAACTGGGAGGAACCGCAGACGCTGGCGCCCTTCCCCGACACCTCGCCCTTCGCCGGCCTGCCGGTGGATCGCAATGCGACCGTCGACCGGCAGGTCCTCGCCCAGCCGGGTTCGGCAACACCGGACCGCGTCTGGGCCCGACTGGACGACGGCACGCCGCTGGTCACCGCCGAACGCCGCGCCCGCGGCTGGATCGTGCTGTTCCACGTCACGGCGAGCCCGGAATGGTCGGACCTGCCGCTGACCGGGCTTTTCCCGCGCATGCTGCAGCGTCTGATGGGCCTTGCGCACAGCGGCAGTGCGTCCTCGCCTGCCAATGGCGCCTGGGTGCTCGACCGGGCGCTGGACGCCGAAGGCCAGCTGGCGCCGGCTCCCGCCTCGGCCCGGCCGGTTCCGGCCCAAGCCTTCGAGACCACAACGCCAAGCCCGGTTTCGCCGCCCGGCCTCTACCGTCTTGGCGCGGCTTCGGCAGCGCTCAATGTCATCGCGCGCGATACCCGGATGGTGCCGCTGCCGCGCAATCTGCCCGGCGCTGAATTTGCCGGTCTGGACGGTCCGCGCGTGTCGCATTTCGACGCGCCGCTGCTGGCCGCCGCACTGGTTCTGCTGGCGCTGGATATCCTGATTGCGCTCGCCCTGGCCGGCCGGCTTCCGGTGCGGCTGGGCGGTACGGCAGCCGCTGTCCTCGTTGCGCTGGCCATAGTGCCCGGCGCCCCGACGGCGGACGCCCAGGACACCGATCCCGACGCCTACGCGCTGGAGGCCGCGCTCAGCCTGCGCTTCGCCTATGTCCGCACCGGCAATGCACAGACCGACGGCCGCAGCGAAGCAGGCCTGTCCGGGCTGAGCCGCGAGATCACCCGACGCAGTGCCATGGAACCCGACACGCCGATGGGGATCGATATCGACACCGATCCGCTGCTCTTCTTCCCGATGATCTACTGGCCGGTCTCCACCGATGTGCAACCGCTCTCGCCGGAGACGGCCGAGAAGGTGAGCGCCTATCTCCAGTCCGGCGGGCTGATCGTGTTCGACACCCAGGATGCCGACGTGGCCATGCTGCGCACAGGCGCGCCGCACCCCGGCCTCGTCACCCTGCTGGAAAGCATCGACATTCCACCGCTGGCCCAAATCCCGCCGGATCATGTGCTCACCCGCGCCTTCTACCTGCTGCAGGATTTCCCGGGACGGTTCTCGGGCAGCCCGGTCTGGGTGGAAGCCAATCCCGATGGCGCCTCGCGAGACGGCACGTCCGGTGTGATCATCGGCGCCAATGACTGGGCCGCGGCCTGGGCCCGTAATGCGAACGGCGACGCGATGGTGCCTGTCGAAGGCGGCGATCGCCAGCGCGAGATGGCCTACCGCTTCGGCGTGAATATCGCGATGTATGCGCTCACCGGGAACTACAAGGCCGACCAGGTCCATGTGCCGGAAATTCTCGAGAGGCTGGGCCAATGAACGCGACCGTCACTGCGCTCGACTTCGCGCCGCTCCTGCCCTGGAGCGTGATCGCGGCCCTCACCGGGCTCGCCCTTGTGGCCACACTGGCCGGGGGCGTGATGCGGCTGTCCGGCTGGATCTGGCGCACGCTCGCCATTCTGGGCATCGCCCTGGTGCTGGCCAATCCCTCGCTGGTCGAGGAAGAACGCGACCCGCTGGCCGACGTCGCCATCCTGGTGACCGATACCTCGTCCAGCATGGATATCGGCGGCCGCAACGAAGCCGCCAACGCCATGGCCGAGGCCTTGCGCCGCGAGGCCGAGAATGATCCGCTGCTCGACCTGGTCGAAGTGGAAGCCGGTGAAAGCGCCGACGGCACCATGCTGTTCGACGGCGTCAATGCTGCCCTCGCCAGTGCACCGCCGGACCGTATCGCCGGCGTCGTCCTGGTCACCGACGGCCAGGTGCATGATGCGCCGGCCAGCCTGGACGCGCTCAATGTCGACGCGCCGATCCATCACGTCATGCCCGGCGACCGCGAGGCCGGCGACCGGCGGCTGGTGATCGAGGAAGCGCCGCGCTACGGCATTGTCGGCCAGACCGTGCAATTCATGATCCGCGTCGAGGACGATGCGATGCAGGGCACAGCCGCGGTGGATTTCCGCTTCGAGGGCGGCGAGCCCCAGCGCTTCACCATCCCGATCGGCCGCTCGACCCGGGTGGAAGTGCCTGTGGAACGCCGCGGCCAGAATGTCATCGAAGCCGAGGTCGAGGCGGGACCGGAAGAGCTCTCCCTCATCAACAACCGGGCCGCCGTATCGGTGAACGGTGTGCGTGACCGGCTGCGCGTGCTTCTGGTGACCGGCGAGCCGCACAATGGCGCGCGCGCCTGGCGTGACCTTCTGAAGTCCGACCCGTCGGTCGATCTTGTCCACTTCACCATCCTGCGTCCGCCAGACCGGCGCGACTCCACCCCCGTCGACGAGCTGGCCCTGATCGGTTTCCCGGTGCAGGAATTGTTCGTGGAGCGCCTGGACGAATTCGACCTGGGGATCTTCGACCGCTATCGCCGGCGCAATATCATGCCGCCGCTCTATTTCGACTATATCGCCCGCTATGTGGACAATGGCGGCGCGCTGCTGGTGACGGCCGGTCCGCCGTTTGCCGGCGCGCCGAGCCTTTACCGCACGCCGCTGGCCGCGGTCCTGCCGGTGCGTCCGACGGGCTATATCACCGATGGCGGCTTCACCCCGGAAACGACGGAGACCGGTCTGCGCCACCCCGTGACGGCCGGCCTCGCCGGCGGCGGCGAAACCCCGCAATGGGGCCGCTGGCTGCGTCACATCCACGGCACGGCGCTGGGCGGCGACACGCTGCTGGAAACGCCGGACGGGCATCCGCTTCTCGTCCTGCAGCGCTCCGGTGAAGGCCGGGCTGCCATCGTCATGAGCGACCAGACCTGGCTGTGGGCGCGCGGTTTCGAGGGCGGCGGTCCTTATGCGGAAATGTTCCGCCGCGTCGCCCACTGGCTGATGCGCGAACCCGAGCTCGACGAGGAACGCCTGACCGCCTACGCCACCGAAGGCGAGCTGCATGCCGACCGGGTTACCCTGGCCGACGAAGCCCCGCCGCTGGAAATCACCTGGCCAGACGGCCGCGAGGAAACGGTCGCGATGGGCCGCACCGAAGATGGCCGCTTTGCGGCGGTCATGCCGGCGGAAGGCTCAGGCCTGGTGCGGCTGCGCTCCGGCGATCTGACGACAGTGGCCGCGCTGGGACCGATCAATCCGGTAGAATATGCCGATCTGCGTCCGACCGGCGAAGCGCTCGATCCCTTTGTCGAGGCAACCGGCGGCGGCTGGTATCCGGTTGGTGACGGCGCCGATGCGGACCTGCCGGCGCTGCGCCGCACGCGGGCAAGCGCCGATCAGGCCGGCCGCACCTGGCTGGGCCTGACCCGGAACGAGCGTTATGTGGTCGAGGCCTCGACCCGCACGCCGCTTCTGCCAGGCTTGCTGGCGGTCCTGCTGCTGGCGGCTTTCCTGGGCCTGGGCTGGTGGCGCGAGGGACGCTAGCGCAGGATCGTTTCCCACGGAAACGCTTCAGCTCCGGAATCCTAAGCGGTCGCGTGATCGAACCGGTGAACCGGTACCCACTTCACCTGATCACGCTCCAGGCGACCCAACGTCTTCATCTTGTGGAAACCCTGTCAGTGCGACGAGGGAGGCGTTCAACCGGAGACCGATCCATGCGCCGCATCCGCATCCTGCTCGCCATGCTTTTCCTCAGCCCGCTCCTGTCGGGATGCCTGGTCATCGCCGCAACCGATGTTGCCGTCGGCACGGTCGGCGCTGCGGTTGGTGCTGCCGGCGCGGTAGGCGGTGCGGCGATCGACGTTGTCACCCCCGGAGACGATGACAACGAGGACGAGGACTGAGCGCCTCCCCTCCTGTCCGCGGTTTCATTTTAATCGGCAATTCCTATGTGTTAGTCTGGTTGCGAGGGACTCGTTGCCAACTTTGTTAGGAGGCGCACAATGAGACGTACCATGACCGCGCTGCTGGCGATCGGAGCCCTGGCGGTTCCGGCACTGGCACAGGATCCCGTTTCCATTTCACCGATCGGCTTCGGACCGGAGCTGACCGAGAAGGCCGACGAATACGGCCAGCGCGAGCTGGACTATCTGGCCAACGAGATGCGCGAAGATCTCGAGCGCGAGCTGTCCGGCATGCTCGGCGAGAACGGGCTTCGCCTGGAAGTGACCATTCTCGACGCCACGCCGAACCGGCCGACCATGGAACAGATGGCCGCCCGCAGCCTGCACCATTCATCCATCAGCATCGGCGGGGCAAGCCTTGAGGCCCGCCTTCTCGATGCCAGCGGTGCCGAGCTGGAAACGTTCAGCTATTCCTGGCGCTCGCATAACATCCAGGATGTCGTGGGCTATTCCCGCTGGACCGATGCACGCCGCGCGATGGACCGGTTTGCCAGCGATATCGGCGAGAGCCTGAGCGAACGGAACGGTTCCGGCTCCTGATCCCGGGGCCAGGCTTCAGCGAACAAGCGGGGCGCATCCGGTGGATGTGCCCCGTTTTCGTTGGCATCCCCGTTTTTGTTCACACCTTTCGTTCGCAATCGCACAACACCCTTCGCTCACGCACACACAGTACCCCGTGATAACCTATCGAACACAAGGGGGACCTGATGCGAGGAGAGACACGATGCGTGTGCTC
Source organism: Pseudomonadota bacterium (assembly GCA_036231565.1). GTDB lineage: Bacteria > Pseudomonadota > Alphaproteobacteria > Caulobacterales > Maricaulaceae > Maricaulis. Next base: position 11,377 of record JAZAHA010000027.1, on the reverse strand, counting down.
GCTTTAGTCCTTGTAGGTGCGTTTGCGGGAAGCGCGGCGATGCCCCCGGCCATGGCCCAGACGAACATGGCCGATGCCGGCAGCTTCCAGTCCAGCTATCGCAGCGAAGCGACCGGTTCGATCGAGATCGGCCGGATTGATGTCGGCCCGGCGCTGCGCCAGAAGGCCGAGCTTCTCGGTGAGGCCGAGCTGGGAAGGCTGACCGGCTATCTGCGCGAAGTGCTGCAGAACACGCTGGTCGCCGCCGACTGGCATGGCGTTTCGGCACACGAGACGGTGCTCAATGTCACCCTGATCGATGTCGTCCCCAGCCGGCCGACCCTGTCGCAGATCCAGCAGATGGATACCGCCCACTATACCAGTGAGGCATCCGGCGGCGCCGAGCTGTCAGCCGAACTGGTCGATGCCCACGGGCGGCCGATCGGGCAGTATGCCTTCCGCTGGTACAATACCGAGCCGACAGGTCACGATACGGGTATCTGGAGCGATACCCGCCTGGCGTTCAGCCTGTTTGCGCAGGAGCTGACGGATAGCCTCGGCGAAGCCCCGATGCCTCGGCGCCTGTCGGAAAGCCGCTAGTTCGCCTGCCCGGACAGGGCGTCAGGGCGCGCCGATCCACTTGTGGGTTTGCAGGCTCAGGGACCATTGCGGATGCGCCAGGCAGTATTCGAATGCCGCCTGGGCGTTCTCCATCATGTGCTCGCCATCCATCGGCTGCAGGGAAAAACGCCGGAAGTCCCAGCCTGTGAACGCTGCCGGATCGAGGCCAGGCTGCGGATAGACGAGTTTGAGCTCATGGCCGGAGCGCTGGACAACCTGTGATGCGCCTTTCGGGCTGACGGTGATCCAGTCGATCCCCTCGGGCGCCGCCAGCGTGCCATTGGTCTCCACGGCGATCTCGAACCCGGCTGCGTGCAATGCGTCGATCAGCGGCGTGTCGAGCTGGAGCAGGGGTTCACCGCCCGTGCATACAACCAGCGGCTTGCCACCGCCGGGCCAGAAGCTGCTGACGTGACCGGCGACATCCTGCGGCGTCGCAAAGCGTCCGCCGCCCGGCCCGTCCATGCCGACGAAATCCGTGTCGCAGAAATTGCAGACTGCCCTGGCCCGGTCCTGCTCCCGGCCGCTCCACAGATTGCAGCCGGCAAAGCGCAGGAAGACCGCCGGGCGCCCGGCCTGGGCGCCCTCGCCCTGCACCGTCAGGAAGGCTTCCTTGACCGAATAGCTCATGCCGTCCGCACCTCCTGCCAGGCCCGCCAGCCCGCGGCACGCAGCTCGCACGCCGGACAGGTGCCGCAGCCATGTCCCCAGTCGTGCAGCGCACCGCGCTCGCCGCGATAGCAGGTGTGGGACTGGATCCGGATCAGCTCGACCAGATCCGCACCGCCCAGCGCGTCGGCCAGCACCCAGGTCTGGCCCTTGTCCAGATGCATCAGCGGCGTCTCGACACTCATCGGCACGTCCAGGCCCAGCGTCAACGCCTGCTGCGTCGCGTCGATGGTGGCGCGCCGGCAATCCGGATAGCCGGAATAATCGGTCTCGCACATGCCGCCGACAAGGACGCTGTGCCCGCGGCGATAGGCCAGGGCCGACGCCACGGTGAGGAAGACCAGATTGCGGCCCGGCACGAAGGTGGAAGGCAGGCCATTGGCCTGCATCTCGATCTCGCGCTCTGCCGTGAGTGCACTTTCCGCAATGGCGCCATAACCGGTGAGATCGATCACAAAGTCCTCGCCCAGCCGGTCGCCGCCGGGCAGGGCCTGCATCCCCTTGCGCACATCCTGCCGCGCACTCATCTCGACGGCATGCCGCTGGCCGTAATCGAAGCCGACCGTCTCGACCCGGTCATACCGGTCGAGCGCCCAGGCAAGGCAGGTGGCAGAATCCTGGCCGCCGGAGAAGAGGACCAGGGCCGAAGTCGCAGGCATTGGGTTCGTCATGGGCGGCTTATATAATGAAGACAGCGAGGATGACCATGAGCCATAGCTGGACCTACACAACCTGGCCCGATCCGGACAGTGCCGAAGCGGCCGCAAAACGGCTGATCGAGGAGAAGCTGTGCGCCTGCGCGAATGTGTTCCGCGGCGTGATCAGCGTCTATCGCTGGCAGGACAAGGTGGAGACCGCGCAGGAGGCCGTCATGGTGCTCAAAACACGGACCGATCTGGCGCCTGCCCTGCGCGACCGCATCGTCGCGCTGCATCCCTATGACGAGCCATGCGTGCTCTCCCTGCCAGTCGACACGGCTGGAAGTGCAACCGGTTTTCTCGACTGGATTGACCGGGAAACGCGCCCGCATTCGTGACGTTTCGGTGAAGTTTTCATGAAACCGTTCAGGCGTTTAAGCCTTGGAAAGCAGGCCCGGACAATCTCCCCCGCAGATTTCAGGGGGAAACAGGATGAGCCGCCTCGTTCGCGATGTAATGACAGATGCGCCGGTGGTTACGCCGGACACTTCAGGTGAGTTCGTCTACGATCTGTTCTCCGACGACAAGGACCTGCTGGTCGTTGCCGTGGTGCAGGACGGTCAGCCGCTGGGTCTGGTCTCGCGCGACCGCTTTTTCGTGAAGATGGCCGACCGGCACGGCCGCGCGCTGTTCTCCAAACGCCCGGTCACCTTTCTGATGAACAAGGATCCGCTGCTGGTCGAAGCCTCGACGCCGATCGCCGAGCTGAACATGCTGATCGTGCGAGACCGCCCGTCGGCGCTGATGGAAGGCTTTCTGATCACCCGCAATGGCGAATATTCCGGCGTCGGTACCGCACTGGACCTGTTCCGCGAGACCTCGCGGGAAAGCGCCGAGCGCAGCCACAAGCTCTCCGCCCTGGCCGAGCAGCTGGGCCATGCACGTATCGAGGCGCTGGCTGCCTCCAAGGCCAAGTCGGAATTCCTCGCCACAATGAGCCACGAGATCCGCACGCCGCTGAACGGTGTGCTCGGCGTCGCACAATTGCTGATGTCGACCGAGCTGAATGCCGAACAGTCCGAATTCGTGCGCGTGATCAATGACAGCGGCCAGATTCTCCTGCGCCTGCTGAACGATGTGCTCGACCTTTCCAAGATCGAGGCCGGCAAGATGGACCTCGACATCCAGGTCTTCGATCCCCACCGCATGGCCGCCGATGCCCGCACGCTCTGGCAGGCCCGCGCCCGGGAGAAGGCGATCGGCTTTTCCATCGAGGTGCAGGCTGGCAAGGACGACCGGTTCGAGGGCGATCCGGTGCGGCTGAAACAGGTCCTGTTCAACCTGGTCAGCAATGCGATCAAGTTCACCGAGACCGGTTCGGTGGATGTGGAGATGGGCTTCCATGCCATCGGCCGCCGCCGTCATGTCATGCGCGTCGAGGTGCGCGATACGGGTTGCGGCGTGCCTGAGGCCGCCCGGCCGAAACTCTTTTCCGCCTTCACCCAGGCGGATGCCGAGACCACACGGGCCCATGGCGGGACCGGGCTGGGGCTGACGATCTGCAAGCGCCTTGTCGAACTGATGGGCGGCACGATCGGTTTTCGCACCACCGCCGGCGCAGGCTCGACCTTCTGGTTCGAAGTGCCGCTGAAACGAGAAATTGCCGAGCCCGCCCCCGTCACCGGGACACAGGAACCCGTTCAGGCCCTGGCAAGCGCTGGCGGCACCCGCATTCTTGTCGCCGAGGACATTGCCGTAAACCGGGCCGTCGCCAGGGGTTTCCTGAACCTGCGCGGCTATGAGGCTGATTTCGTCGAGAACGGCGCCGCAGCCCTCGAGGCCGTCAGGGTGCAACACTATGATCTCGTGCTGATGGATATGGAAATGCCGGTGATGGACGGGCTGCAGGCGACCGCCGCCATCCGCGCCCTGCCCGGCCCGGCCGGTCAGGTTCCGATTGTCGCCCTCACCGCAAACGCCCTGACCAGCGCCCTCACGCGCTGCCGCGAGGCGGGGATGAATGATGTGGTCACCAAACCGATCAACCAGGCTGAACTCTTTGGCGCCATCGATGCCTGCCTGAATGATCCCGCAACACCGCGGACCAGCGTCGCGGCCTGACCCGGGTTGAAAGAGAGATCGCAGACAAGACCGACCGCGCGGCCCAGAAGCCTGTCAGATGCCGCGCCGGACGGACCGTAAACGGTCGATTCTCATCGCCAGGCGCAACCCTGCTAGAGGTCCGGCTCGCTGTCCTTGAACACCTGGTGCGCGGCTTCGTCATAGCCGTTGCGGCGCGAGATGATCAGGATGGCCGCCAGCCCGCCGCCGACGGCGACACTGACCACCGTGCCCAGGGCGAGCGCAATCCAGCCGTGAATGCCCATCGAGACCTCGGGCAGATTGCCCAGCCCCCAGACGATGAAGGCGAGGCAGAGCAGGATCGCGACAATCGCGACGGCGATAAGGGGGGTGTTGGTTCTGTTCATGCTGCTTGTCTACCTGTTCCTGAGACGCAGGACCATGGCAGGCCCGGCCCGCGTGACGCTTCGCCGCACCGTGCAAACCGGGCCGCCACGGCTGCCTAGTGCTGGGCGACCTGCATGCGGTTCCACAGATTGATCATCGCGATGAGCGCCGTCAGCGCCGCGATTTCACGCGGCTCGAAATGACGGGCCAGCCCGGCGCGCAAGGGTTCGAGCTCTGCGGCCGGATCGATAATCGTCAGCGCCTCGGTCCAGGCGAAGGCCGCCTTTTCGCGCGCGGTGAAGTCGGACATGTGACGCCAGGCCACCAGCCGGTCGAGACGCTCGCTCGTTTCCCCGTCCTCGCGCGCCTCGCGCGTGTGCATCTTCACGCAGAAAGCACAGCCATTGATCTGTGAGGCGCGCAGCACGACGAGGTGACGAAGCGCGGGTTCGATCCCGGTCTCCACGATCGCCGTCTGGGCGGCGATGAAGGCTTTGAAGACGTCCGGCAGGTCGCGATCGGCGCGGATTTCGGTATGGGCAGTCATGTCAGTCTCCTGGGTTGGCGAAGCCGAAAGCTTCAGAACCCAAGACGCATGGCCGGCGCGGCGTGTGACAGATGCCCTGCAGAATGTCGGGAAATGTGGGGGTGTCGCGTGTCGCGAACAGCCCGCCTTCGCCAAGGCTTCGGCGGTGCATCATCCTTCGCTCAAGCTCCGGAGGACAAGCCTCGTCGCCCCAAGTGCGCGCTGCGGGTGGCTCGAAACTCGATGGCAAAGGGGGAATCGCGTGTGTCGCGGACATGCCCGCCTTCGCCAAGGCTTCGGCGGTGCACCTCTTCGCCCCAAGTGCGCGCTGCGGGTGGCTTGCCACCCGAAGCCCGCAGGGCGAAGGGTGGTGGCGAGGGAGAGACTTGAACTCTCGACCTCACGATTATGAGTCGTGCGCTCTAACCAGCTGAGCTACCTCGCCACGAGGTCTTTCCCGTTCGGGAGAGGGACGCCATATACGCGGCCCGCCCGCGGCTGGCAAGCCGCGAACGGGCCCCGATTTCAGTTGCGCCTGCTTTACGCGGCACGCACCTCGTTGAGGAACTGCTCGACCGCAGATTTCAGCGAGTCGGACTGGCGCGACACGGCCAGCGAGGCTTCCAGCACCTCGCCCGCGCTCTCGCCGGTTTCCGAGGTCGACTGGTCGACTTCCTGGATGTTGGAGAATACGTCGCGCGTGCCGTCGGCGGCTTCCTGGGCCGAGCGGGTGATCTCGCCCGCGGCCGCGCGCTGCTCTTCCATGGCAGCGGCGATGGCGGTCGCGATTTCCGACATTTCGTGGATCGTGCCACCGATCGAGGACATCGCCTCGACCGCCTTGGCCGTCGCACCCTGGATACCGGAAATATGCTCGGAGATGTTCTGGGTCGCCGCACCGGTCTGGCTGGCCAGCGCCTTCACTTCCGACGCCACGACCGCGAAACCCTTGCCGGCCTCACCCGCACGCGCCGCCTCGATGGTGGCGTTCAGGGCCAGGAGGTTGGTCTGCTCGGCGATATCGTTGATCAGGCTGACGATATTGTCGATCGACTTGGCCGCATCGTCGAGACGCTGCACGTCCTCATTGGTGCGCTCGACCTGGTCGACGGCGGAACCGGCGATCTCGGTGGAGCGGGCGATCTGCTGCGAGATCTCGCCAATGGAGGAAACCATTTCCTCGGCCGCAGCAGCCACGGTCTGGACGTTCTGCGATGCGCCTTCGGAAGCCTGGGCCACGGCGGCGGACTTGCCGGTGGTGGCCGCAGCCGTCGAGCTCATGGCACGGGCGGCCGCTTCCATGCGGTGCGCCGCTTCGCCGACCTGGCTGAGCGCGTCCGACGAGGCCTGTTCGAAGGCCTGGATCAGGCTTTCCACAGCCGCCGAACGTTTTTCCTTCATGCGGCGTTCCTGCTCGGTTTCCGCTTCCAGACGGGCACGCTCCTTGGCATTCTGGCGGAATACATCCACCGAGCGCGCCATGTCGCCGATCTCGTCCTTGCCGGGCGTGAAGCCCAGATTGACGTCATTATCGCCTTCGGCCAGCGCACGCATGGTCCGGGCCATGGCCGTCAGGCGGGCGAGCAGCGTGTTGTTGACGTAGAACCAGGCAATCGCGAGCGCCACGACCAAGCCGATCGCCGCAATGGCAATCAGCAGGATGCGGCCGGCAATTACCGCGCTGTTGGCGGCATCGGTTGCGCCATCGACACGGCCGGCGACCTGTTGCTTGTAACCCTCAACGCTGGCCAGCAGCGTCTCGGCCGAGAGGCGGGCCTCTTCGGCAACCACTTCGGCAGCGACAACGGCAGCGAGTTCCGCCTTGCGCAGTTCGAAAATTCCGGTGTCGCCCTCGCCGAAGGCGATCAGGCTGTCAGCCTGGCCGCGCATCACGTCGGACACGACCGGTCCGAGAATGGCGAGGTTCACATCCAGTTCGCCGACGGCTTCATCCCAGCGGTCGAACACCGCATCGACATCCGGATTGGTCGAGGCAATATCGACCTCGGTGTACTGGATCATCATCTGGTTGGCCGCCAGCAGCGAACGCAGCAGGCTTTCGATGTCTGCGTCGGTGCTGGTGTCGAGGGCATTCTCGACGCTGGCGGCAAACTGGGCGCGCGCCGTGCGGGCCTGCGCCGTCGCGTCATAACGTTCGTCGCGGATCTGGAGCCGGCGATCCACGACTTCATTCATGCTTTCGACAAGATCAGAAAGTTCGGCAACCGCCGTCGCCAGCGCCGCGGTTTCCGCCTCGCCGCCGATCGCCTGGAGGTCTTCCAGTTCGGCAGTCAGCTGTTCGCGATAGTCCACGACGCGGTTATAGTTGGCCAGACGCGCATCCACCGTCGGAGACAGGGCGAAACTGGACAGCGCCTCGGACAGCGCCTGGCTGTCCTCGCTCAGCGAATCCACAGCCTGGGTTTCCGGGATGGCCCGCTCGGCAATCTGCTGCACGGCGTAGTTCGCCGAATTGAAGCCGGTCACACCGACTACCGCCGCGATCAGCGTCATAGCCGACGTCAGACCAAATGCAGCCAGGAGCCGGACCCGGATACTCGAGGTCTTGTCGAGAAACTTGGCGAACACAGAATTCATTGGATGGCCCCTTACGGTTAATGCCCCCGATAAAAAGATACGGCGACGCTACCGCGCCGCCGTAAATGAATTCTTATTCTTGTGAGCGCTTTCCGGTTCTAACGCCGGACGGCGCAGTATTTCTTTATGCTCAGCCGCCGAGGTTGAAGTCGAAGCGCTGCTGGACGCCTTCGGACGCAGAGGCGGCCGGCGCATAGGCCCAACCTTCGATGGCGCGCAGAACGGCGCGGTCGAACACGCCTTCCGGGCTCGCCTCGACCACCGTGGCGTTCTCGACGACGCCTTCGGCCGAAACCGTGTATTCGACAACCGCATAACCCTCGATCCCGCGGCGTTCAGCACCACGCGGATATTCCGGTGCCTCGACCTGGGTGCGCTCGCGATCGTCCTGTGCCAGTGCCGGAGCCGCCGTGAAAGCCATCGCCGTCATTGCCGCCGCCAGAAACATGGTTCCCGTCTTGTTCATCGACATACCCTTCATCCAGTTCTTGGTTCGAGGCGCTGCCCGGGATATTCCCCGTGTTCGAACGCCTGTTGATTTCGTGCGGACCCGTTCTGTCCGACGGGATGCAGAATGACCGAAACCGGTTGCCAAACGCTTAAGTGCGATTCGATTTTTTGAATGGTTGTAGAATTTTTTTATCTTGTTATTTCAATCAGTTAGATGATTTTAATTTGAAGATTTGGTTACCTGTGCCAAAACGCGACATGTCTTCGCCGGATTTTTCGTAAACATCGGATTAACTGCAAAAAAACAATTCGATCCTTCCTGGACACGCTAACCGGACCGCTCGCATGCTCCCCAATGACCGCCGCATCGACGCCGACACGCTGACCGGATTCCTGGCCGCCGTACTGACGGCAGCCGGAGCCAGCAAACCCGACGCCGATTGCGTCGCGGCACATCTGGTCGATGCGAATCTGAAGGGCCATGACAGTCATGGCGCCGGCCTGCTGCCGGTCTATGTCCACCACATCCGCAAGGGACTGGTCGAGACTGAAGCAACCCCCTCAACACTGACAGACACTGCCGTTCTGCTGCGCGTCGACGGTCATGGTGGGTGGGGCGCACCGGCCGGTTTCAACCTCATCGAGCGGGCCGGACACAAGGCAAAGGCCAGCGGGCTGGCGGCGGCGACCCTCGGCCACGTCCATCATCTCGGCCGTATCGGTGCCTATGGCGAGCGCGCTGCAGCCGCCGGGCTGGCCTCGATCCATTTCGTCAGCGTCGGCGACCATGCGCCACTGGTGGCCCCTTTTCGCGGATCCGACGCCCGCTTCGGCACCAATCCGGTCTGCATCGCCTTCCCGGCGACGGCGAACCGACCCGCCTTCGTGCTGGACATGGCGACGAGCCGGATCGCGCTGGGAAAGGCCCGGGTCGCCGCCAACAAGGGTATCGCACTGGCCGAGGGCAATCTGATCGACGAGAAGGGCCGCCCGACGACCGACCCCGGCGGCATGGCCGGCTTCGAGCTGAAAGGCGCACTGACACCGATGGGCCGTCACAAGGGATACGGGCTGGCCTTTGCCTGCGAGATCCTGGCGGGTGTGCTGTCGGGGGCGGGCACGATCCAGCCGCGGCGCGAGCGGCGCGGCGGGCTGCAGAACGGCCTGTTCTCCATCCTGATCGACCCGGCAGCCTTCGGCGATCCGGCCTGGATGGAAGACGAGATCGAGGCGCTGGCCGATTACGTCCTCGCCTCGCCGCCGATGGACTGGGACAGCCCGGTTCTCTATCCCGGCGATCCCGAGCGCGCTGCCGAGGGCAAGCGGCGCCGCGAGGGCATCCCGATGGATGACAATACGATTGCCCAGCTGAACAAGTCGGCGGAGATCGCCGATTGTGCGGCGCGGCTTTAGGGCAAATGCCCCTCCGCGCTCTTCGGAGCGCACAGGAGCTTGCCGATCAGGCCAGGCTCAGGCGGACGTCCACATTATTGCGGGTGGCGTTGGAATAGGGGCAGACCTGGTGTGCGGCGTCGACGAGCGCCTGCGCCGTCTCGCGGTCCAGACCCGGCAGGTCGACCTTGAGATCGATATCGAGGCCGAACCCGCCCTCGTCGCGCGGACCGATACCCACCGTCGTCTCGACCGTCGCATCGGCGGGAACCTTCGTGCCGAGCTTGCCGGCCACCGCCTTCATGGCGCCGATGAAACAGGCCGAATAGCCCGCCGCGAACAATTGCTCCGGATTGGCGCCCTCGCCGCCCGCGCCGCCGAGCTCCTTCGGCGTGGCCAGCTTGAATTTCAGCGTCCCGTCGAGGGTTTCCGCCGTACCGTCGCGGCCGCCGGTAGCCCGGGCCGCGGTCTTGTATGCAACCTTTACTGACATTGCGCGTCCTTCCTGATGAGCGGCCTCGCGGCCAGGCAATTCTTACACGATTAAATCGTGCACGATATAATTGGGAAACCGATGCCCCATCGTCAAGCGCTTGCGATCATATCGCGCACGATTAAATTGATGGCCCTGTTCCAGCGAGACCCGCAATGCCCGAAACCCCTGCCCCGCCTGCGCTCACGGACAAGGTCCGGCTGAACGATCTGGTCTGTTTTGCCGTCTATTCGGCGAACAATGCCTTCAATCGCTTCTACAAGCCGATCATGGCCGAGCTGGGCCTGACCTATCCGCAATTCCTGGTGCTGATGGCGCTGTGGGAAGAGGACGGCCAGGGCGTCGGCCAGCTGGGCGAACGCCTCGGCCTGGAATCCAATACCCTCACCCCGCTGCTCAAACGCATGGAAACCGCCGGCGTCATTGAACGCCGCCGCGACAAGGCCGACGAGCGCCGCGTCGCCGTGCAGTTGACGCCGTCCGGCCGGGATCTGGAAACAAAGGCCGGCGCCCTCCTCGCCTGTGTGCCGCAAGCCACGGGCATGACCGCGGACGAGCTGGTCGCGCTCAGAACTGCCGTCGAACGCCTGCGCGACAATCTCGAAAGCGCGCGCGACGGCGGCTGATCAACTGCGCTCCAGCCCGTGCAGGGCGAAGGTGTCGAGAATATCCTCGCCGATCCGCTTGGGACGGCGGGTGCCGCGATCAATCAGGCACCATTCCGTCGTCGCGCGGGCGGAGAAGCGTTTCGCGCCGGGCTTGCGGATATCGACATGGCGATCGAAGCGCGGTCCGTGGATGCGGCCCAGCCAGGTGCGGATCTCGGCCGCCTCGCCGGGCTGGATGGCGTCGCGATACTCGATCGTGTGCTTCAGCGCGATCCAGATATCGCTGGCGATCATCTCGGGCGTGGCGACGCGGTGCCAGTGGGTGATGGCGATGTCCTGCACCCAGCGCAGATAGACGACATTATTGACGTGGCCCAGCTCGTCGATATCGCCCGGACCGGGCACGACGCGGCGCATCAGCGCCGTCTCGAAGGAAACACAGCCCAGGCCTTCACCCTCGACCGCCTGTTCCGGACCGATCACCCCGGCCAGCGAAATCCTGCTGTCATCCATCCCGCTCTCCTTCGCAGGCGCACAATATATGGATGGCGGCGTGGCAGGTGAAGGGGAGGGCCGTTCCCGGATGTACGAAATGCCCCGTTGTTTTCCCGGCCACCCGCTTTCGCGGGCGCAGGCTTCGGTCATGGCCCAGTTCACAGGGCTGAGCAGTCGCGATCTCGCACTTATCCCGCACATCGCCATTACGCAGACCGGGCCCGCCTGGCGAAAATATCCCTTTGCGATCTGGGTCCTGACTTTCGTCAGGATGACGGTTTGTGAGGCTGGGTCGGGAAACTTGTCCCCGTCCGCTCAACTGCGCGTAAGATCGTCAGCGGTTTCCGGGATGGGAGGCATGAGCTCAGTCACTTATGCCCGGGAGCGTGCGGAGCTCGTCCGCGCCTGGTGGGTGACAGCATCAGGCTCCGGCGTGGCC
>JAZAHA010000026.1:0-13146 GCA_036231565.1 Pseudomonadota bacterium | reverse complement strand
CACAGCTTCTGCGGAAATCTCGCCGCCGGCGACCACAACTAGTTCCTGCGCAAATCGCAAACTGCCGGCGCGCGCCGTTCCACCCGGCGCGCGCTTTTGTATATAAGGACGAGATGGAGGATTGCTGACTTGACGACCGCCTACGAGATCGTGACCGACGAGGACGCCGCCAGCGCACCGCGCGACGGCAGGATCAAGCTGCACGGGCCGGAAGGCTTTGCCGGCATGCGCAAGGCCGGACGCCTGGCTGCGGAAATCCTCGACATGCTGACCGCAGAGGTCGCTCCGGGCGTCACCACGGCACATCTCGACAAGCTGGCCCGCGAATACGCCTTCGACCACGGCTCGACGCCGGCCACGCTGTTCTACCGCGGTTATCGCCACTCCCTGTGCACCTCGCTCAATCACGTTGTGTGCCACGGGATTCCGGGCCCCAAACCGCTAAAAAACGGCGATATCCTGAATATCGACGTCACCGTCATCGTCGATGGCTGGCACGGCGACACCAGCCGCATGTATGTGGCGGGCGAGCCGAAGCGAAAGGCCGAAATCCTCATCGACACGACCTATGAGGCGATGATGGCCGGTATCGAGGCCATCAAGCCGGGCGTGACGCTGGGCACGATCGGCGCGATCATCCAGGAATATGGCGAGAGCCGCCGCTGCTCCATCGTGCGCGATTTCTGCGGCCACGGCCTGGGCCAGAATTTCCACGACAGCCCGAATGTGCTGCATTTCGGCGAGCATGGCGAAGGCCCCGAGCTGAAGCCGGGCATGTTCTTCACCGTCGAGCCGATGCTGAATCTGGGCCGTCCGGACGTGAAAGTCCTCTCCGATGGCTGGACCGCGGTGACGCGCGACAAGTCGCTCTCGGCCCAGTTCGAGCATTCCTGCGGCGTCACCGAGGACGGGGTGGAGATTTTCACCAAGTCGCCCAAGGGCCTCGACCGGCCGCCCTATAACCGCTGATCCATGACCGATCTCGCGCATCATACAGGCCATCGGGACCGGCTGCGCGAAAAACTAACCTCAGCAGGTTCTCTGGCGCTTCACGATTATGAATTGCTGGAACTCTACCTGTTCCGCTGCATCCCGCGGCGCGACGTCAAACCGATCGCGAAGGACCTGATCGCCCGCTTCGGCGATCTGGGCGGCGTGGCCTCGGCCTCCGTCGACCAACTGGTCACCGTGAAGGGCGTCAGCGAAAAGACGGCGGCGGAACTCAAGCTCATCAAGGCGCTGGCCGAACGGCTGGCCCGCGAGCAGGTGATCGGCCGGCCCGTCATCGCGTCCTGGTCGGCGCTCGTCACCTATTGCCGCACCGCCATGCAGCACGCCACGACCGAACAGTTCCGCGTGCTCTTCCTGGACCGCAAGAACCGGCTGATCGCCGACGAGGTGCTGGGCGAAGGCACGATCGATCATGCCCCGGTCTATCCGCGCGAAGTCGTCAAGCGGGCCCTGGCGCACGAGGCCACGGCCCTGATCCTGGTGCACAATCACCCCTCCGGCGATGCCACGCCCAGCCAGGCCGATATCGAGATGACCCGCACCCTCGCGGATATCTGCAAACCCTTCGACATCGTGCTGCACGACCACCTCGTGATCGGCCGCGAAAACACCGCGAGTTTCAAGACGCTGGGGCTGATGTAGGGGCCCCGCCCCATCCTTCCCCTTGATGGGGAAGGTGGGCCAGCGCGCAGCGCTGGGTCGGAAGGGGTGAACCCCGGTGCTCGATAGCTTGCAGAAACCTCGCCCCCACCCCCTCCACCGCAGCAGAGCTGCGGTCCCCCTCCCCCATCAAGGGGGAGGATGGGAGCTTGGCGCCGCCGACGGAGCTTCAGTCCCCGATGGGTGGTCCTGCCACAGGGCAAACCCTGGATGTCTTGTCGGCGATGGGGCCTCAGGGTCTTCGTCAGGTCAAGGGCGCCTTTGGCGCCGCAAAGCGGTTCCACCCTTGACCTGACGAAGACCCTGAGGCGGACTGCTTGCAACACATCAAAGGCTTAAAAGCGAGCCCGAGGCTCCGTCCTTTCAGCCGTTTGCCCCAGCCCCGGAGTCCCCATGCACAATCGCGCCTTCTATTTCACCCATCTGGAATGCTCGGAAACCGGCAAGCGCTACGAGATCGACAAGCCTCACAATCTCTCCGATGCCGGCAAGCCGCTGCTGGCGCGCTATGACCTGGAGAAGATGAAGGGTGAGATCGACCGCGGAGCCGTGTGGGCGCGCAAGACCGGTTTCTGGAAATGGCGCGAGCTTCTGCCGGTCCGTGACAGCGACGATATCTGCCGCCTGGGCGAGACCGATACGCCGCTCATCGATGTACCCGCCACGGCGAAAGCCTCCGGTGCGACCGGCAAGGTGTGGGTGAAGGATGAGGGCCGCCTGCCCACGGGCTCGTTCAAGGCGCGCGGCCTCGCCCTCGCCGTCGCCATGGCGCACTCATTCGGCATCAAGCGCCTGGCCATGCCGACAAACGGCAATGCCGGTGCCGCCATGTCGGCCTATGCCAGCCGGATGGGGATGGAGAGTTATTGCTTTGCTCCCGAGGACACGCCGCAGATCAATCTGGACGAGATGGCGCTGCAGGGCGCGAAAGTCTTCAAGGTGAACGGCTATATCCATCATTGCGGCGCCCTCGTCGCGGCCGGCAAGGACGAGATGGGCTGGTTCGACGTCTCCACCCTCAAGGAGCCCTATAGGATCGAGGGCAAGAAGACGATGGGCCTGGAACTGGCCGCCCAGATGGGCTGGAAACTGCCCGATGCGATCTTCTACCCCACCGGCGGCGGCACCGGCCTGATCGGCATGTGGAAAGCCTTCGACGAGATGGAGAAGTTGGGCTGGATCGGCCCGGAGCGCCCGAAAATGTTCGCCGTCCAGGCCGAGGGCTGTGCCCCCATCGTGAAAGCCTTCGAGGCCGGCGAGCCCCATGCCGAGGAATGGCAAGACGCCCAAACCGCTGCCATGGGCATCCGCGTGCCCAAGGCGATCGGCGATTTCCTGATCCTGGACGCGGTCCGGGAGAGCGAGGGCGCGGCGGTGGCCGTGTCGGAAGCGGCGATCGAAACCGCCCGCACCCGCTGTGCCCGCGAAGACGGCCTCCTGCTCTGCCCCGAAGGCGCCGCGACGCTGGCGGCCATGGAAAAGGCCATGGGTGACGGGCTTGTGGCGCGGGACGCGGAATGCGTGCTGTTCAATTGCGGGTCTGGTTTGAAGTACGCGATGCCGGACGGGGCTGTGGCGCTGGACCGGCATAGCGAGGTGGATTGGGGGGCTATGTGAGACCGTAGTAGCGCTTCGCAGCCTCGGTAAGAACATTTGTCAGGACCGCTACTCCGATATTCCAAGAACCATCAGCAGCCTTCGCGATATTTTTCGACAGCCATTCTTTGGCCCTTTTTCCCAGTGGCTCAACAGTAGTGCCTGGTCCGTCGAGCTCTATTATCTCCGTCAACTCTTCCGCAACCTCGCCGGATATTCCATTAGCCGTCAGAAACCGCTTTAAATCCTTAGAGTCTCCAGCCGAAAAATTTATTACATTCTGAGAGCCGCTACTCAAAACACCAGAATTGAATCCACTAACCGACCCCGCATTCCCATGTATAATATTCTGGTAAATTTGAGTAACCTTATCCTTTGATTCTTTCAAATCCTCCTCCGCACCTCCGTCCATTTCGACGCTCAGAGCTTGCGGAACCGAATTTTCCAGCTCCAAGACAAGCTCTAATATGCGAGAACGCACCGCGTGTTGAACATCAGAAAGGCTGGCAGCAGATATAGTTCCGGTAACACTATTACAGGCGTAGTTACTGTAAACATTTCCCTGCAAAAGCAGTATGAGATTAGCGCAGTTTAGATTCAAAACCCCGCGCTCCGCTCTTGCGGATGCTACCAGATCATCAATCGCCGCGATACCTTGCCGCAGCTCAAATGTGTTCCATTCCTCTCCAGCAAACTTTGCCACTAGCGCTGGAGGAATAGGCGCATTCGAGATGCCAGCTCCAAAAGGGCCTGAAAAATGAGCAGTATATGAGATGCCAACAGACCTATATTCCGGCACCTCAACATCATCAGGGTATCCTTCGGACTCGTGCTTGACCCAATCACCTAGTTCAGCGCTTCCCAATCGGGCCGCAAGAAGCCGGACTTTCAGCATAATCGGACCCAAGCGAGCTTCACCTCCAACAACATCGCTTTGAATTCTTCTAAGCAGGCTCATAAGTGTCATCCCATCTGGATTTCCCCCACAACTTTAGACCAAACCTCCCGACCGCACACGTATTCGCAATCTTGACCGCGCGCCCGATCCGTCGCATCCCCCGCGCTTCTCCACATCGCACACGGAGCACCGCCGATGATCCCCCGCTATACCCGTCCGGAAATGGCCGCCATCTGGGCCGACCAGAACAAGTACAGGATCTGGTACCTGATCGAGGCGCACGCGACGGAGAAGCTGGCGGAGCTGGGCGTGGTGCCGCAATCGGCGGTCGAGGCGGTCTGGAAGGCCAAGGATGTCGCGTTCGACGTCGACCGGATCAACGAGATCGAGGCCGAGGTGAAGCATGACGTCATCGCTTTCCTCACCCATCTGGCCGAGCATGTCGGCGAGGAGAGCCGGTTCGTCCACCAGGGCCTGACCTCCTCGGACGTGCTGGACACCTGTCTCGCCGTGCAGATGAAACAGTCTGCCGACCTCCTGCTGGAGGGCATGGACCGCGTGCTGGCGGCGCTGAAGGCGCGCGCGGAAGAGCACAAATACACCGCCTGTATCGGCCGCTCGCACGGCATCCATGCCGAGCCGACGACGATGGGCCTGAAATTCGCGCGCTTCTATGCCGAGTTTGCCCGCAATCGCGAACGCCTGGTGCGGGCGCGTGACGAGATCGCCACCTGCGCCATTTCCGGCGCCATCGGCACGTTCGCGAATGTCGATCCGGCGGTTGAGGAACATGTCGCCGAACAGATGGGCCTGACGGTGGAGCCGATCTCCACCCAGGTCATCCCGCGCGACCGCCATGCCAATTATTTCGCCGTGCTGGGCCTGATCGCCTCGGCGATTGAGAATATCGCCATCGAGGTGCGCCACCTCCAGCGCTCCGAAGTGCGCGAGGCCCAGGAATACTTCTCGCCGGGCCAGAAGGGCTCGTCGGCCATGCCGCACAAGCGCAATCCGATCCTGACGGAGAACCTGACCGGCCAGGCCCGCCTGGTGCGCTCGGCCGTGGTGCCGGCGATGGAGAATGTGGCGCTGTGGCACGAGCGGGACATCTCCCACTCCTCCGTGGAACGCGGCATCGGTCCGGACGCCAATGTGCATCTGGATTTCGCCCTGCACCGCACCGCCGGCATGATCGAGAAGCTGATCGTGCATGCCGACCGCTGCGCGGAAAACCTCAACGCCTATGGCGGCATCCACAATTCCCAGCGCGTCCTTTTGGCCCTCACCCAGGCCGGGGCAAGCCGCGAGGTGAGCTATCGCCTCGTCCAGCGCAACGGCATGAAGACCTGGGACGAAGGCGGCATGCTGGTCGACCACCTCAAGGCCGACGCCGAGGTCACCGCGCTTCTGAGCAACGAGCAGATCGAGGCCTGTTTCGACGAGGCCTACCACATGAAGCATGTGGACACGATTTTCCGGCGGGTGTTCGGGGAGTAGGGCGTTTTCGCGCCAGAGACGGGCGCGGCATCATCCATAAATCGCATGCCAGCCAGCAAGCCGTATCCGGTTTTCCAGCTCAAGGGAGAAACCGCGAAGCGGCGCCTTGCCCCACACCCCGTCATCCCGACGAAAGTCGGGACCCAGATCGTCAAACAAGCCAGTGCCAAGCCTGGCTCAACCCGGCCCTATGAACTGGGCCCTGACCTTCGTCAGGGTGACGGTGATTGAAGCCGGGGTTCAGCAAGATTGCGGCTGTCCCAGGCTCCGCAGGGTCACCACCCCACACCCCGTCATCCCGACGAGAGCGGGACCCAGATCGTCAAGCAAGCCAGTGCCAAGTCTGGCTCAACCCGGTCTTATGAACTGGGCCCTGACCTTCGTCAGGGTGACGGTGATTGAAGCCGGGATACAGCAAGATCGCGGCTGTCCCAGGCTCCGCAAGACCGCCGCCCCACACCCCGTCATCCCGACGAAAGTCGGGACCCAGATCGTCAAGCGAGCCAGTGCCAGGCCTGGCTCAACCCGGCCCTATGAACTGGGCCCTGACCTTCGTCAGGGTGACGTTTGATGGGTCTCGGCCGACAAGACCAGGCCCGCCCGGCGGCCGATTTGTAAGTTGCACGCTGCACCGCGCCCCCTAAATTCCCCCCATGTCCAAGCTCTACGAGTCCATCGACGATCGCCTCGCGGCCTTCATCGAAAAGCAGAAGATGTTCTTTGTGGCCACGGCGCCGTCAGGCGATGAGGGGCATGTGAATGTCTCGCCCAAGGGCTATGACAGTTTCCGCATCTTAGGCGCCAACGAGGTCGCCTTTCTCGATCTGGGCGGGTCGGGTGTGGAGACGATTGCGCATCTGCGCCAGAACGGACGGATCACCTTCATGTTCTGCGCCTTCGAGGGCGCGGCGAACATAGTGCGCCTCTACGGCACGGGCGAAGCGACCTGTTTCGACGATCCGGGCTTTGCCGAAAAGAAGGCCCTCTTCCCGGACTTTCCCAAAGTGCGCGCGATCATCACCGCGAAAATCCACCGCATCGCCGACAGCTGCGGCTGGGGTGTGCCCTTTTACGACTTCAAGGGCGAGCGCGACCAGCTGATCCGCTATAATGAGCACCGCACCGACGAGATCTGGCGCGAACGCCGCTACACCGGCAATGCGGAATCCATCGACGGCCTGCCAGGCCTGGTAAAACCGGATGCGGCAGAATGAGCGACGATAAGCTTGAGGCCGACAAGGCCGAGATCGAGCGCATCATCCATGCCGCCTATGCGATGATTTCCGGCCCGGCCGGCCCGCGCGACTGGTCGGAGCAGACCCGCTACTTCCATCCCGATTGCCGGCAGATCCGCACCGGCGTCGATGTCGACGGCACGCCCTGGCACCGCATGTTCTCGCCGGAGGCGTTCCGCGCCGATGTCGATGTGCAGCTGGCCGACATGGATTTCCACGAGATCGCCCTGGTGAACCGGATCGAAGTGTTCGGCAATATCGCCCAGGCCTGGTCGAGCTATGAGGCCAAGCATCATCCCGACGACGCCCGGCCCGAGCGGCGCGGCATCAACGGGTTCCACTTCTACAAGGGGCCGGCGGGCCACTGGCAGATCATCGCCATGATCTGGGACAATGAGCGCGACGGGATCGCTCTGCCGGCGGAGATGGTGTCTGCCCGATGACGCGGGTGTGATGCCGCCGTGCAGTGACGGCGAAAGCGGGCCGCGCTAGAGGGTGAAAAGCCCTTCAGGAAGATCGACATGCGACTGATTGCTGCCGTGCTGGCCGGACTGGCCCTGTTTCTCGGACCGAATTTCGTGCGGGCGGCCTGGGACGAGGCTGCACCGGCGCAAGAGCCGCGCCTGGTGGCCGCCATGTTCCGCTCGTCCTGGTGCGGCGCCTGCCGCGTGCTGGAGCCGCGGGTCGAGGATGTGCGCGAGGAGATGGCCGGCGAACCGATCGGCTGGGTGCGGTTCAACTTCACCTGGGGCCAGCGCGACGCTCTGCGCGGCCTGGCCGAGGAAGAAGGCATCGCGCCGCTCTATGACGCGCTGGCCGGACGCACCGGCTTTCTCGTC
Source organism: Pseudomonadota bacterium (assembly GCA_036231565.1). Taxonomy (GTDB): domain Bacteria; phylum Pseudomonadota; class Alphaproteobacteria; order Caulobacterales; family Maricaulaceae; genus Maricaulis. The sequence continues at coordinate 5,410 of JAZAHA010000026.1, read as the reverse complement.
CTGATGGATCGCGAAACCGGGCAGGTCTTCGAGATGGTCACGATGGACTACGACCGCGCCCGCATCCGCGAAGCCCTGGAACGCTGGCTGGTCGTTGTAGAGCGGCTGGACAGCGTCGAGGGCTAGTCCTTCCCCTTGATGGGGAAGGTGTCCCGAAGGGACGGAAGGGGTGAAACGCGACGCGTTTCCTGTCTCCCAAAGTCACCCACTCCACCGCTGCTGACGCAGCGGTCCCCCTCGCCCATCAAGGGCGAGGCCCTGGAGCGCGCGAACCGGATCTAGCCTTCGCTCTGGATCTGCAGGCGGGCGGCGGCGAGGAGATCGTCCATCTGCTTGCGCAGCAGGTGGTCGGACAGCTCGACATTGCGGGCATCCAGATCGCCGCGCACCTTGCGGAAGACGTCGTCATCGCCGGCTTCCTCGAAATCGGCGACGATCACCGACTTGGCGTATTCGGCCGCGGCTTCGCCATCCAGGCCCATCAGCTCGGCAGCCCACAGGCCGAGGAGCTTGTTGCGGCGGGCCGCCGCCTTGAATTCGAGTTCCTGGTCGTGCGCGAACTTGTTCTCGAAGCCTTTTTCGCGATCGTTGATGCCCGACATGGGTCTCTCCTTGAGGATGTCCATTTGCCCGAGTGACTAGCTCGGCAGGGGGTCTAAATCAATCTTCACCGCGCACAAGGCTGCGGCGATCTCGAAACAATCCTACCGCACCGCGGCAAAGCGTTGCAGAGGGACGCGCACGCGGATATTTTCCCCCTTCGATGCGCGGTCCGGTTCTCGATTCGGGCCGCGTCTCTCTTTTCGGGTCGACCGCCCCGCTGGCCGGGGCCGACCGCCAACGGAGCGTCCGCCGATGTCCCGCCGCAAGATGATCTACGAAGGCAAGGCCAAGATCCTGTATGAAGGCCCCGAACCGGGCACGATCGTGCAGTATTTCAAGGACGACGCCACCGCCTTCAACAACCAGAAGAAGGCCACGCTCGAAGGCAAGGGCGTGCTGAACAACCGGATTTCCGAGTATATCATGCTCGGTCTCGGCCGGATCGGCATTCCGACCCATTTCATCAAACGTCTGAACATGCGCGAACAACTGGTGCGCCAGGTCGAGATCATTCCGCTGGAAGTGGTCTGCCGCAATGTCGCCGCCGGTTCGATCAGCCAGCGCCTGGGCGTGCCGGAAGGCGATCAGCTGCCCCGCTCCATCGTCGAATTCTACTACAAGAAGGACGAGCTGGGCGATCCGATGGTGTCCGAGGAGCACATCACGGCGTTCAACTGGGCTTCCACCCAGGAGATCGACGACATGATGGCGATGACGCTGCGGGTGAATGATTTCCTGTCGGGCCTGTTCTCCGCCGCCGGCATCCGCCTCGTCGACTTCAAGCTGGAATTCGGCCGCCTCTACGAAGGCGACATGGTGCGCACCGTGCTGGCCGACGAGATCAGCCCGGACAGCTGCCGCCTGTGGGACATGGAAACCAACGAGAAGATGGACAAGGACCGGTTCCGCCGCGATCTGGGCAATGTCACCGAGGCCTATGCCGACGTGGCCCGCCGCCTGGGCATCATGAAGGAACACGGCCAGGGCAGCGGCGAAGGCCAGAAATAGGCTCGCTCTGCACTCTGCCAGAGAACAAGGCGCTGCCCGCGGGCGGCGCCTTTTTTTGTTGCTCGTTTTTCTGTCGCCGCTCTCTCCTTTCTGTCGCCGCTCTCTCCGTCATCCTGACACCCGCTTTCGCGGGCGCGGGCTTCAGCCAGGATCCAGGCCGACCGCCCGTCTGGGTTCCGGCGTTCGCCGGAATGACGGTTTGATGGGGCTTGGAACAACGAGCCTCGCTCGCAATTCTCCATAGAGCGCATGCCAGCCAGTCAGCCGTATCCGGTTTTCCAGCTCAAGGGTGAAACCGCAAAGCGGCGCCTTGGCCGCCCTTGACCTGGAAAACCGGATACGGCCCCCTCCTGGGCAAGCGAACAATGGGTTTTCAGGGCATGGAACATGCCCACCCCGAACTCCGATTTCTGCAGGACAGGGCGGGCGCGATTTCGCGAAAAATCTCCATGCAGGCGCCCGCAGCCACGCCCCCGCATCCCTGCCCTGCTGAATCACACGGGCCTTTCAATTGCGCCGGAGCCCGTGTCGCTTTATTGAGGGCGCGAATTTCAGGCCTTGAAAAGCGAGTCGAGCCCGTGAAAGCGAAAATCCACGTCTATCTGAAACCCGGCGTCCTCGATCCCCAGGGAGCCGCCGTCGCCGGCGCGCTGCACAATATGGGCTATGACGAGGTCGTCGAGGCCCGGCAGGGCAAGCTGATCGAGCTGGACCTGGCCGGTGACGATGCCGACAAGGCCCGCACCCGGGTCGAGGAAATGTGCGCCAAACTCCTCTCCAACCCGGTGATCGAGAGCTACTCGATCGAGCTGGAATAGCGGGGTCCGGCCGAGATGAAATCCGCCGTCATCGTCTTCCCCGGCTCCAATTGCGACCGCGACGCCCATGATGCGATCGCGAAAGTCACGGGCCACGCCCCCGCCATGGTCTGGCACCAGGAAAGCGAACTGCCCGAGGGCACCGATTTCGTGATGGTGCCGGGCGGGTTCTCCTATGGCGACTATCTGCGCTGCGGCGCCATGGCCTCGCGCTCGGCGATCATGCCCGCCATCGTGGCCCACGCGGCCACCGGCGCGCCGGTCCTGGGCGTGTGCAACGGCTTCCAGATCCTCACCGAAAGCGGCCTCCTGCCCGGTGCGCTGATGCGCAATGCCGGCCTGAAATTCGTCTGCGAGAAGGCGAAGCTGAAGGTGGAGAACGCCAATACCCGCTTCACCTCGCACTATGCGGGTGGTGCCGAACTGATCGTGCCGATCGCGCACCATGACGGCAATTATTTCGCCGATGACGAGACGCTCGACCGGATCGAGGGCGAGGGCCAGGTGATCTTCCGCTATGGCAGGAATCCGAACGGTTCCAAGCGCGACATCGCCGGCATCACCAACGAGCAGGGCAATGTCATGGGCATGATGCCCCACCCGGAACGCGCCGTGGACGAAAAGCACGGCGGCACGGACGGGCTGAAACTGTTTGAATCCCTTCTCGGGAGCGCGTGAGCGACATGACCCAATACGCCGAAGGCATCACCGCCGAGATCGTCGCCGAGCACGGCATCAATGACGAAGAATACGCCATCATCCTCGACCGTCTGGGCCGGGCGCCCAACCTCGTGGAACTGGGCATTTTCTCGGTCATGTGGTCGGAACACTGTTCCTACAAGTCCTCGCGCGCCCATCTGGGCCGGCTGCCGACGGATGGCGAGAAGGTGATCCAGGGCCCGGGCGAGAATGCCGGCGTGATCGATATCGGCGACGGCCAGGCCGCCATCTTCAAGATGGAAAGCCACAACCACCCCTCCTTCATCGAGCCCTATCAGGGTGCGGCGACGGGTGTGGGCGGCATTCTGCGCGACGTATTCACCATGGGCGCACGCCCGGTGGCGCTGATGAATGCGCTGCGCTTCGGTGCGCCGGACCATCCCAAGACGCGCCAGCTGGTTTCCGGCGTGGTCGCCGGCATCGGCGGCTATGGCAATTGCGTTGGCGTGCCGACGGTCGGCGGCGAGACGAATTTCCACGCCGGCTATAACGGCAATATCCTGGTCAACGCGATGGCGGTGGGCCTGGCCGATGCGGACAAGATCTTCTACGCCCGCGGCGCCGAGCCGGGCCAGCCGATCGTCTATGTCGGTTCCAAGACCGGCCGCGACGGCATCCACGGTGCAACCATGGCCTCGGCCGAGTTCGACGATGCCTCCGAGGAAAAGCGCCCCACCGTCCAGGTCGGCGACCCCTTCGTCGAGAAGAAGCTGATCGAGGCCTGCCTCGAACTGATGGCGACCGACGCCATCGCCGCCATCCAGGACATGGGTGCTGCCGGCCTCACCTCCTCCTCGGTCGAGATGGCCGACAAGGGCGGGATCGGCATCCATCTGGACATGGACAAGGTTCCCCAGCGCGAAGCCAACATGACGGCCTACGAGATGATGCTCTCGGAAAGCCAGGAACGCATGCTGGTTATCATGAAGCCGGGCCGCGAGGACGTTGCCCACGAGATCTTCCGCAAATGGGAACTCGATGTCGCCGTGATCGGCGAGACGACCGACACCGGCCGCATGGTGCTGACCCACAAGGGCGAGACCGTGTGCGACATCCCGGTCGCACCGCTGGCCGACGATGCGCCGAAGTATGAGCGCCCCTATTTCGCACCGGAAGTGCGCGCCCAGATCCACGCCAAGGACATCGCCCAGCCCGATCATATGGGCGAAGTTCTGCTGAAGCTGATGGCCTCGCCGGACATGGCCTCCAAGTCCTGGATCTGGAAACAGTATGATCGCCACGTGATGGCGGATACGGCGGCCTCGTCCGAGGACCCGTCCGACGCGGCCATCGTGCGCGTGCACGGCACAGCCAAGGCGCTGGCCATCACCACCGACTGCACGCCGCGTTATTGCTATGCCCACCCGTTCGAGGGCGGCAAGCAGGCCGTGGCCGAAGCCTGGCGCAATCTGACCGCCACCGGCGCCGACCCGATCGCGATCACCGACTGCCTGAATTTCGGCAATCCCGAGCGCGAGGAAATCATGGGCCAGTTCGTCGGCTGTATCGACGGCATGGCGATGGCCTGCGCCACGCTCGGCTTCCCGGTCGTGTCGGGCAATGTCAGCCTCTACAACGAGACCAATGGTGCCGCCATTCCGCCGACCCCGGCGATCGGCGGTGTCGGTCTGATCCCGGATATCGACAAGCGGGCCGGCTTCGGCGGCATGAAGGAAGGCGATATCCTGCTGCTGGTCGGCGAGACCCGGGGTGTGATGGGCGCTTCGGTCTATCTCAAGGTCATCGAGGACCGCGAAGACGGCGACGCACCGCACGTCGATCTGGACGCGGAGAAGGCCAATGGCGATTTCGTGCGCGGGCAGATCCGGTCCGGACGCCTGACCGCCTGTCACGACATTTCCGATGGCGGCCTCGCCTGCGCCGCGGCCGACATGGCCCTGGCGTCCGATTGCGGTATCAAGCTGGCCCATGAGGGCACCAATCCGCCGATGCACGGCTTCCTCTTCGGTGAGGACCAGTCGCGCTATCTGATCGCCGCCGAGAAGGAAGATGCCATCGCCATCCTGCAGGATGCCAAGGCGGACGAGATCCCGGTCCAGGTGGTCGGCCTTGCCGGCGGCACCGCGATCAGCGTCAACGGCGCCCACCCGCTCGAACTCGACCGCCTGCGTGCGGCCTGGGAAGGCTGGATGCCCGGCCTGATGGACCAGCTCGTCGAAGCCGCGGCATAGCCCCCCGCGTCGACGCGCCCACCCCCACCACTATACCCCGCCGGGTGGCGGCCACAGTGGTTTTGGGGC
>JAZAHA010000025.1:0-54010 GCA_036231565.1 Pseudomonadota bacterium | reverse complement strand
AAATCTCCGCGTGCGGGATGCCTCGGGCATCACCACCAACACTTCAAATTCGGACACGATGTCCGCCGTGCATCCCGCACCCCTCTCATATCTCCAGGGCGCAAGCCCGTGGAGGGTTTTGTGCTGTTTCCTCCCCATTTCATGGGGAGGTGGATCGCCGCCAGGCGGCGAGACGGAGGGGCGCCGCGTCAGCGGCGTTATGTTGATGCCAAGCTCTACCGTCTCCCGGCGCTCACGCGCCGGCCCCTTCGACCCGCGGCTGACGCCGCGGCCCACTTCCCCACAAAGTGGGGAAGAAAGAGAGCGTGGCGCTTTCCCCGGATTTATTCCGGGGTCTGGCGGCGTTTCAGGAGGAGGCTCAACCAGGCCCGGCACAAGGCCGGGGAAAGTGGAAAGAGTGGAGATGACAGGGCGCCGCGTCAGTCGCGGGTCAGGAAGAGCACCTTCGCGGCGCCGTATTCCTTGACGGTCTGGCGGTGCCAGCCCGGTGTTTCGGGGTCTTCGTCGGCGCCGACTTCGAGGATGGCGACGGCATCGTCGCTGACCCACTTGCCCTCGACCAGTTTCGCCAGCGTCCTTTCGCCCAGGCCATGGCCATAGGGCGGGTCGAGGAAGGCCAGGTCGAAGGGGGCACCCAGATTGGACGGTTTCTCGCCCAGCGCCGTGGCATCACGGCGATGGATGCGGGTGACGCCGAAAAGCTGCAGCGTGTCGACATTGTCGCGGATCGCGCCGCGCGCCTCGGCGGCCATTTCCACGAACAGGCAGAAGGCGGCGCCGCGGGACACGGCCTCGATGCCCAGCGCACCGGATCCGGCGTAAAGATCGATCACCCGGGCCCCCTCGATGGGTAGGCACCAGTCGGCATGCTCGATCACGTTGAACATGTTCTCGCGCGCCCGGTCGGAGGTGGGGCGGGTGGAACGGCCTTTCGGCGCAACAAGGGCGCGATTGCGGAATTTTCCGCCAACAACCCGCATCTCCTAGCGGCGTCCCTGCGGCTTGCGCGGCGGACGGCCGGGCGCGGTGTCGCGATCGGCTGCCCCCGTTTTTCCGGCAGGACGGCGCACGGCGGGACGGCCGCGGGCACGCTTGAGCGGCTTGGCGCCATCCTCGTCAGCGGCCGGTTTGGGCAGGCCGGGCTGACCGGCCCCGCCCATCTTGCGCTTCACCGGCTTGCGGCCGGGACGGGCGGGCTTCTTCTTCGCGACAGCCTCGCCGGTGGTGGCCGCCATCTCGACAAGATGCCCGGCCTGGTCGCGCAGCACGCGGCCCGGCACGGCCTTCACCTCGCCACGCGGCAGATCGCCCAGCTGGAAGGGGCCGTAGGCCGTGCGGATCAGCCGGTTCACCTTCAGACCGACACTGTCGAGCGCCTTGCGGACCTCGCGGTTCTTGCCTTCGCGGATACCGATATCGAGCCAGATATTCGAGCCGGTCTCGCGTTCGACTTCGACATCCATCGGGCCGTACTTGATGCCGTCCACGGTGACGCCGGCGCGCAGCTTGTTCACGGCTGCCTCGTCGATCGAGCCGAAGGCGCGGGCGCGATAGCGGCGCATCCAGCCGGTGGCGGGCAGTTCCAGGGCGCGGGCGAGGGCGCCGTCATTGGTCAGCAGCAGCAGGCCTTCGGACGTCAGGTCGAGGCGGCCGACCGAGATCACGCGCCCCATATCCTTCGGCAGCGCATCGAACACGGTCTCGCGGCCTTCCGGGTCGGCATGGGTGGTCACCAGGCCTGTCGGCTTGTGATAGCGCCACAGGCGTGTCGCCGCCGGCGGATCGACCGGTTTGCCGTCGACCTCGATCCGGTCGGCCTGGGTGACCTTCACGGCAGGCGTGTCCAGACGCTTGCCATTCAGGGAGATGCGGCCATCCTCGATCATGCGTTCGACCTCACGGCGCGAGGCCACGCCGGCCCGGGCGAGGTATTTGGCAATGCGTTCGGACGTATCGGAGGCTTCGCTCACGCTTGACCCTTTCTGGCGGTCACACTAACCCGCAACGGATGATGGACCCGCGCGATACACGTTTTATGGCCCGAGCGCTAGAACTGGCGCAGGCAGCCGCTGAGGCCGGCGAGGCGCCGATCGGTGCGCTCGTGGTCGATCCGGCCACGGACGAGATCGTCGCGGAAGCGCACAACAGGCCGATTGCCGGCCATGATCCGGCCGGGCATGCGGAAATCCTGGCGCTGCGCGCAGCAGCGCAGACGCGGGAGAATTACCGCCTGACCGGGCTGGAACTCTACGTCACGCTGGAACCGTGCGCGATGTGTGCCGGGGCTATCAGCCATGCGCGGATCGGCCGGCTGGTCTATGGCGCGAGCGACCCCAAGGGCGGCGCGGTGGAGCACGGGCCGCGCTTTTTCCAGCAGCCGACCTGCCACTGGCGGCCGGATGTGACGCAGGGGATACTGGCGGATGAGAGCGCCGGGCTGCTGCGGTCCTTCTTCCGGGCCCGGCGCAAGGGCGGCTGATCTGTCATCCTCTTCAGGACCGGGCCGGGCAGGTCTTATGCAAGTTCCGGAATAATTTGACGAAACGCGTATAAACGTCGTTGTCATAAAACCTTGTCTTGAACGGAATCGGTGTACGGACGAAGAGGAGCGCACTCATGTGGAGTGACGAATGCTTCGTGCCCTGAACAAATGCCTGACGGCCGCGCTCGGCGCCCTTGCCCTGACGGCAATGGCGGCTGCGTCCGATGCCGGCTGCGCGGCATCGCCGCTTCTGCTGCAGGACGTGACTATTGTCGACGCGTCGGGCCGCTGGAGCGACCAGGACATCTTCATCGAGAACGGCCGGATATCCGCCGTCGGTTCCGACCTGGTGCTGGAAACCGGCCAGGCCGTGACGGTGCTGGGCCGTCCGGGAGCGGTCGTCAGCCCGCGTCCGGAAGCCGAGCCGGGCGCCATCTATATCCGCACGGCCGCGCGGGCACCCTCGCCTGCCAGCCGTCGTGAACTCGTCATGCCGGGGGCGCCGGCCGACCTGCTGGTCTATGCCGAGGACACCGGTCCGGGCCATGTCGAAATGGAAATCCGCGACGGCCGAATTGTCGGCGTCATGCCGGTTTGCAACGGTTAGCACTCAAGCGTTCGACGAAAGCGGAAACCGGTCTCTCGCTGTGAAAATGCGCTAGGCTGTGAGGCGGGCTTCCAGTCCGGCTGAAACGGCGGGCCATTCCTCTTTCAGCACCGAGAACCAAACCGTATCGCGCCACTCGCCGTTCCAGCATTTCATGTGCCGGCGCAGTGTGCCTTCGCGAACTGCGCCCATTTTCGTCATCGCCGCCTGGGAGCGAAGATTGCGGTGATGGGTCTTCAGCTCCACCCGCTCGACGCCGCATTCGAAGGCCCGGCCCAGCAGGAGGTGTTTGGCGGCCGGATTGACCTTCGTGCCGCGGGCCGTTGCGCCATACCAGGTCCAGCCGATCTCCAGGCGTTCATGCTCGGGCACGATCGAGAGGAAGGCGGAATGACCGACCGGCGCACCGTCCGGCTGGCGCCGGACGAGGTGGGAGATCTGGCTGCCGGCCCGGGTGCCCTCCAGCATCAGATCGAACCAGCTGTCGAAATGCTCGCCATCGCCGCGCAGCGAGGTCAGCGCCCAGAGCTCGGCCTCCTGGGCCAGCGGGCGCAGGGTTTCGCGATGGTTCTCGGTCAGCGGCTCCAGGCGGACAACGGCGTTTTCCAGCACGGCAGGGTCAAGCTTCACGGCGCCACTCCTGTCAGGATAATCAGGCCTCTGGCGATGTAGACAAGACCGATCGCCGAGACGATCCATTTCGTCCACTGACGGAACTGCACATCACTCATCATCGCCAGGAAACGGGCGCCCAGCGTGGTGCCGACAATGGCCAGCGGCGCGGCGATGAGCAGCCATTGTGCCTGAGGCAGGCTTTCCGCCGCCAGGGCCGGCAGGACGTAATAGGCGATCTTCACGGCGTGCGAGACGACCTGGGTTGCGGCCTTGGTGGCGACGATGCAGCGGCGGTCGCGCTCGGTGTCGGCGAAGAAGACATCCAGCAGCGGTCCCGATACGCCGGCCACCACGTTGAGCCCCGTCACCGTGAAGCCGCAGGCCACGGCATGGGCGGGCCGGGCGGCGTCGAAATGGACCCAGCGCCTGGGCAGCCAGATCACACCGGGCACCAGGCCCAGCACGATGAAGAGCCAGGGTTTGGACAGTTCGAAGGTCGCCAGCACGAGGAGGGCGGCCGACGCGCCGGAGCCGAACAGGTATATGCCCAGAATGCGCCAGTCGATCCAGCGCGCATGCAGGATGGCGCGCCAGCCATTGGACACGCTCTGCACGACGCCATGCACCACCATGGCGGCCGAGACGGGCAGGACGAGCGCCAGTATCCCCATCAGGATCAGCCCGCCAGCCATGCCGAACACACCGGAGATGAAGGCGGTGACGAAGACGCCGGTGAGGATGATCAGTCCGGACATGAAATGCGGGCTCTCTCGCGCTATATGGCGGGAAAGACACCATACAGGGGAACAGCATGACCGTTACCGTCATCATCAGCGGCGCCGCGGCGTTTGTCGGCGCCCTTCTCGGACTGGGCAGCCTGATCAGCCCGGCCTGGGGCGCTTCGGTCGTGCGGCTGCAGCCGGTGGCGGACAAGCCGGGCGGCTGGGCCGAATTCCGGGCGAGCTATGGCGGTGGCTTGCTGCTGCTGCATGGCGCAGTACTGCTGGCAATCGCGATGCGCGATCAGGCCGGTATGGCGAGCGTGGTTGCAGCCGGCTTTGCGGCCGGCGCCGCCTGGCTGGGGATGGCGATCGGACGCACCGTGTCGATGCTGGCGGACCATGCCAGGCATGGCACGCGGACCGGATACAATCTGTTCTCGGTCGGGTTCGAACTGGTGGTCGGCCTCGCCCTGATGGCGCCTTGGCTGGGGCATATCGGCGGTTAAACAGGCTGGCGACAAGCCTGTATGCCGGTGAGGCGGGGACCTAAGCCCCCGCCTTCACGGCAAAACTCCAGGCGGCTTCGGCCATGGGCTGGACCGCGGCCCCCATCTCCTTGGCGCGCTCGTTTGAGGCATTGCCCTGCAGCGAGCGGGCATACACGCCCTGGATGATCGAGGTCAGCCGGAAGATGTTGTAGGCGAAGTAGAAATCCAGCTCGGGAATGCTGTCGCGATGGGTGCGGCGGCAATAGGCCTCGGTGTATTCCTCGACGGTCGGAATGCCCATGGCGGCGATATCGACCCCGGCGAGCCCGTTGCGGATTTCCGGCGGCATCACCCAGCCCATCAGCTGATAGGTGAAGTCGGCCAGCGGATCGCCCAGCGTCGAGAGCTCCCAGTCCAGCACCGCGATGACACGCGGCTCGGTCGGGTGGAAGATCATGTTGTCCAGCCGGTAATCGCCATGAACGACGCTGGTGCGCTCCTGTTCCGGCGCGGCCTGCGGCAGCCAGTCGATCAGCTTGTCCATCGCCTCGACCGTACCCGTCTCGGCAGCACGGTACTGCTTGGACCAGCGGCCGATCTGGCGCTGGAAGTAATTGCCCGGCTTGCCATACTCGCCCAGCCCGGCCGCTTCGTGGTCGATGCTGTGCAGATGCGCCAGCGTGGCGTTGGCCGCGTCATAGATCGGGCCGCGTTCGGATGTGTCGAGGTCGGGCAGGAGCGGGTCCCAGAAGATCCGGCCGGTGACGAAATCCATCACGTAGAATTCGGTGCCGATGACATCGCGGTCCATGCACAGCCCGTGCATTTTCGGGGCGGGGAAGCCGGCCTTGCCCAGCTTGCTCATCACCTCGAATTCGCGGTCCACCGCATGAGCCGAGGGCAGGAGCTTGCCCGGCGGCTTGCGGCGCAGCACGTAGGAATGTCCCGGCGTTTCCAGCTTGTAGGTCGGGTTGGACTGGCCGCCCCGGAACTGGCTCACCGTCAGCGGGCCCTCATAATCCTCGACCTGCTCGGCCATCCAGGCGGCCAGCTGGGCCTCGTCAAAAGCGAGGGCGTCGGCGACCTGTTTGGTGCCGGAATACTGTTCGTCGATCTTGCTCATTCGCTCAGATACACCGTGCCGTTTTTCATCACGAAATCGATGTCGCGCAGCTCGGAGATATTCTCCAGCGGATTGCCGTCGACGGCGACAATATCGGCATACTTGCCGGTTTCGATCGTGCCGATATCGCTGTCCATGCGGACGTGGCGCGAGGCGTGGATCGTGGCGGTCTCGATGGCTTCCATCGGCGTCAGGCCGGCCTCGACCAGGAGTTCGAACTCGCGGGCATTGTCGCCATGCTGGGACACGCCGCTATCGGTGCCGAAGGCGATGGTCACGCCGCCGTCATGGGCCCGGCGGGCCATCTCCAGCATTTGGGGGCCGACAGCGCGCGACTTGGCGCGCTGGTTGTCGGTCATGAAATCGGCGGTCTCGGCCAGCTCCGCGACTGTGACCCCGGCCAGCACGGTCGGCACGAGATAGGCGCCGTTGCGGCGCATCAGGCGGATCGAGTCAGTGTCCAGATAGGTGCCGTGCTCGATAGAATCGCCGCCGGCTTCCAGGAAGGCGTTGATGCCGGTCACGCCATGCGCATGGGCGGTCACCTGGCGGCCCATCATGTGGGCGGCCTCGACGATCGACTCCAGCTCGTCGTCGAAGAATTGCCGCTCGACGCCGGCCGCCGTGTCGGACAGCACGCCGCCGGTGGCGGTGATCTTGATCACATCGGCACCGCCGCGGATCAGCGTGCGCACGGCTTCGCGGCACTGGGCCGGGCCGTTGCAGGCGGTGGGGCTGGTGAACTGGTGCAGTACGTCGAGGGCAAAACCGTTGACGTCGGCATGGCCGCCGGTCGGCGTGACGGCAGTGCCGGCAACCCTCATGCGCGGCCCCGGAACGAAGCCCGCATCGACCGCATCGCGCAGGGCCAGGGCCGCTTCGAAATTGCCGCCGACATCCTGCACTGTCGTGAAGCCGGCCATCAGCGTGGTGCGGGCATTGTCGGCGCCGGCAAAGGCGAGATCGGACGGGCTTTCGGTGAAGGTGTTGAAGCGCCGGCCCGGGCCGAGTTCCGATTGCAGGTGGACATGGCTGTCGATGAAGCCGGGCATGACATAGTCGTCGGTCAGGTCGATCACCGTCGCGCCGTCGGGCGTCACATAGCCGGCCTGGATGTCTTCGATGCGCTCGCCGCGGACCAGGATGGACTGCTGTTCCAGCGGCGCTTCGCCCGGTACGGCCAGCAGCCAGCCGGCGTGAATGACGGTGAGCGCCTCTTCGGCGTCCTGCGCCTGGGCCAGTCCGGCCAGCGCCGTGGCGGCCAGCGCCGTTGCAACGGTTCTCAGCATGATCCTCTCCCCTCGAATAGCTGGGGCAAAGGATGATCAAGCCGGGCGCGAAGTCAAACGGCGAGCGTACCTGGGCGTCGAAAAAATCCCGGAGCCTAGTGGGTGCGCAGGGCGCGCCAGGCGATGTCGCGGCGGCAGAAGCCTTCCGGCCAGTCGATCTGGTCGATCGCGGCATAGGCACGCTCGACGGCATAGTGCAGGGTTTCGCCCGAGGCGGTGACATTGAGCACGCGGCCGCCGGCGGCGATTCGCTCGCCCCTGGCATTGCGCCCCGTGCCGGCCTCGAACACCTGCACGCCCTCCATCCGGTTGGCCTCGGTGACGCCCTTGATCACCGAGCCCTTCTTGTAGTCGCCCGGATAGCCATTGGCGGCGAGCACAACGGTGATCGCCGGATCCGGCGACCAGGTGATGGCCGGCATTTCGTTCAGCGCGCCGGTGGCCGTGGCCATGAGATAGGGCAGGAGATCGGTGTCGATCCGCATCATCAGGACCTGGCATTCCGGATCGCCGAAACGGATGTTGAACTCGACGACCTTGGGACCGTCCTTCGTGACCATCAGGCCGGCAAACAGCACGCCCTGGAAAGGGTGACCTTCGGCGGCCAGGCCGCGGGCGACCGGCTCGATAATGGTCTTCATCGCCGTGTCGATCAGCTCGGGCGTGGCGATCGGGGCGGGCGAATAGGCGCCCATGCCGCCGGTATTGGGACCGGTATCGCCTTCGCCGACGCGCTTGTGATCCTGGGCTGCGCCGCAATAGAGCACGGTCTCGCCATCGCACAGCGCGAAGATGGAAACCTCCTCGCCGGCCATGAATTCCTCGATCACCAGCGTCTTGGAGGCTTCGCCGAACTTGCCCGACAGGAAGGCGTCGATCTCGGCTTCCGCCTCGGCGCGGTCGTCCAGGATCACCACGCCCTTGCCGGCGGCCAGACCGTCGGCCTTGAGCACATACGGCGGCTCGACACGGTCGAGGAAGGCCTTGGCTTCGGCCGCATCGGAGAACGTGCCGTAGCCGGCGGAGGGGACTTTGTGGCGGGCGTAGAAGTCCTTGGCATAGGCCTTGGACGCTTCCAGCCGTGCCGCCAGGCCCGACGGGCCGAAAGTGGCGATGCCGGCCTGGCGCAGCCGGTCGGCCAGCCCGTCGCACAGCGGGTTCTCCGGGCCGACAACGACCAGGTCCGCCCCGATCTTCCGGGCCAGTTCGACAAGGCCGTCAATGTCGGACACCGAGCCGTCATGACAGGTCGCCAGCTCGCCGATGGCATCGCTGCCGGGCACGGCGTGCAGGGCCGTCAGGAGCGGGCTTTGCGCGATCTTCCAGGCCAGCGCGTGTTCACGGCCGCCCGAACCGACAAGGAGAACCTTCATCTTGACCTCATGCCTCTTGGCGTGTCCCGACGCCGACTGTGTGTTCAGGCTCTGCCTAGCCCAAAGCGTTCCGGATCGCGAGTCTGCCGGACCGTTGCGACGCGCGGCGATACATCCTACCAGATGAGGCATGAGCGACGCGCCCGGAAACATCCACGAATTCTCCGTCTCCGAACTGGCCGGCGCGCTGAAGCGCACGGTCGAGGACGCGTTCGGCCATGTCCGGGTGCGCGGCGAGCTGGGCCGGGTCGTGGTGGCCAAGTCGGGCCATGTCTATTTCGACGTGAAGGACGAGCGTTCGGTCATCGCCTCGATCGTCTGGAAGGGCACGGCAGCACGCTTCCGCTTCCGGCCGGAAGAAGGGCTGGAAGTCGTCATCGAAGGGCGGTTGTCGACCTATCCGGGACGCTCGCAATACCAGCTGATCGTCGAGTCCATGGAGCCGGCCGGTGCCGGCGCGCTGATGGCGCTGCTGGAAGAGCGCAAGAAGACCCTGGCCGCCGAAGGCCTGTTCGACACGGCGCGCAAGAAACCGCTGCCCTTCCTGCCGCGCACGATCGGTGTCGTCACCTCGCCGACCGGCGCGGTGATCCGGGACATCCTGCACCGTCTGCAGGACCGCTTTCCCCGGCACGTCATCCTGTGGCCGGTCCTGGTGCAGGGCGAGCAGGCGGCCGAGCAGATCGCCACCGCCATTCGCGGCTTCAACGCGCTGCCCGAAGGCGGCCGGGTGCCGCGTCCCGATGTGCTGATTGTCGCCCGCGGCGGCGGTTCGATCGAGGATTTGTGGAGCTTCAACGAGGAAGTCGTGGTCCGGGCCGCGGCCGAAAGCACGATCCCGCTGATATCGGCCGTGGGCCACGAGACCGACACCACGCTGATCGATTTTGCCTCCGACCGGCGCGCGCCCACCCCCACCGGGGCGGCAGAAATGGCAGTGCCGGTCCGGGCCGAGCTGAAAGCCGATATCGACGCACTGGGCGCGCGTCTGGTCTCGGCGCTGTCGCGGCATATCGAACGCCGGCGGACCGAGTTGCGCGGCGCGGTCCGCGCCCTGCCACGACCCGCCGCGCTGCTCGATCTCAAGCGCCAACGGTTCGATACGATTGCCGACCGGCTGGATCCGGCCCTGCAGAACAATGCGGCGGGCAAGCGCTCGCGCCTTCTGGTGCTGCAGGCCGGCCTCAAGCCGGCTGCGCTGAAACGGGATATCCGGCAGAGGCAGGAACGGCTCGCCGACCGCGGTGCCCGGCTGACCCCGGCACTCGAACGCGTCCTTGAGCGCGAGACGCGGGCGCTGGATGCCTGGGGCGCCCGGCTGGCTTCGCTCAGCCACAAATCGGTGCTGCGCCGCGGCTTTGTCTTGGTCCGCAAGGAAGACGGTCAGCTGGTCCGTTCGGGCCAGGCGCTCGACAGTGGCGACAAGGTGGAGCTGGAATTCGCCGACATGCGGCGATCCGCGATCGTCGATGGCGAGACGCCCTCATCCCCGCCGCCTGCGGCCAAACCGGCCGCGGCCAGGCCCAGGCCGAAACCGCGCGCCAAACCGCCGGCCACCGGGCAAGGGACGCTGTTCTGAGAAGAGCGTGAGAGACCTCTCCCCCTTTTCGACAACGCATGCTAGATCGGCCTCATGAGCGATTTCACATTCGACAAGGAATTCCAGGGCGAAGCGATCCTGGAGTATGGCGACAGCGACTTCATCATCCTGAAGGCCGGTGCCTTTGTGCGCTGTGCCGTGACGGGCGATCCGATCCCGCTGGCCGAGCTGCGCTACTGGAATGTCGATGAGCAGGAAGCCTATCGGGATGCGATGATCGCGAAGCAGCGCTGGCTGGAACTGCACGCGGAGCCGGGCCAATGATCGGCGCCGTTCTCGCGCTGGCACTGCAGGCCGGTGGCGCGGGGCCGGCCGCTGATCCGATTGCCGATTTCATCGAAGACAATGCGACCAGCGTCCGCGAGATGCGCATTGCGGCTGCGCCGGCCTCCTTCTGCAGCGGGGCTTTCCGGGAAGGCAGTTTCCTGGTCTGCCGCTTTCTGCCGGATGCGCGTGTCGAGCTCGGTGAGATGGATGTGCGTGCCGACGCCGACGGCTATGTCGTGCTGGCCATTCCGCGCCAGGCACCGGATGAGATGACGTTGCGCATCGCCTATACCCGCGCCGACGGTGCGCCTGGCGAGATCGCCGAACGCGTTACGATTGCCCAGCGTGAATACGATCTGCAGCAGGTCAATGGCGTGCCCCAGGCAACCGTGACCCCGGACCCGTCCACCCTGCCGCGCCGCCAGCGCGAATACGCCCAGAAGCAGGACGCGTTCAATTCGGTCTGGGACGGCACGGGTTTTCTCGACGGGTTCATTCCGCCGGCCGAGGGGATCACGACCGGCGTCTATGGTTCGGCCCGCGTCTACAATAACGGCCATGAAGGCAGCCCGCACTGGGGGCTCGACTGGGCCAATGATGTGGGCACGCCGGTGCATGCCCCGGCCGGTGGCCTCGTTACCCTGGCCGAGCCGGACATGTACTACGAAGGCGGGCTGATCTTCATCGATCACGGCCAGGGCCTGGTCTCGGCCTTTCTCCACCTGTCCGGCGTCGATGTGCAGGCCGGTGATATTGTCGAGCAGGGCCAGCTGATCGGGCGCATGGGCGCCGGTGGTCGGGCAACCGGCTCGCATCTCGACTGGCGGGTGAAGCTGCGCAACAGCTTCTATGCCGATCCTTCGACGCTGCTCGATCTGGATCCGCGCGCGCTCGAAGACTGACGCCCTGCGATCATGCAGGTTCAGACGCGGTAAACGTCCTTGGCCCAGCGCCGGTGCACCCAGAACCATTGTTCCGGCGCCTTGCGGATTTCGCTTTCCACCCATTGATTGATGCGGGTCACCGTTTCGACGATGGCGGTATTGCGATCCGGGTTTTGCGAGATCGCGATCGGCTCCAGGATCTCGACGCGGAAGCGCGCACCTTCGGTGCGCCGGACCGATATCGGCACCAGCGGGCAGTTATGGCGCATGGCAAGCCGGGTCGGACCCGGAGCAGTCATGGCCGGGTGGCCGAAGAAGGGCGCCGCGACGCCGTCATTCATCTTCTGGTCGTTCATCAGGGCGACGGACTCGCCGGCCTTGAGGGCCTGCATGATCTGCTTGGCGCCTTCGCCGCCCTTGGCGGTCAGCGTCTTGACGCCATAGCCCACGCGCATGTTCGAGATACGCTTGTCGATCAGAACATTGTTGGCCGGCCGGTAGGTAATGTGACAGGGCAGGCCGGTCTGGCTGATCGCGGCGGCTGCGATTTCCCAGTTGGCATTGTGCATGCCGATCAGAACGAGAGGCTGGCCGGCTTCGCGTGCCGCTTCCAGCCGCTCGCGGCCGATGAACTCCACCCGTTCCTCGAATTCCGGCCCGGCGAAGACGCCCAGATGGGGCATTTCGCCCGCCAGCCGGCCGAAATTCTCCCACATGCCGCCCAGAAGACGGTCGATTTCCGGTTCAGCGGCTTCGGGGAAGCAGCGCTGCATGTTGATGCGGGCAATGCGCTGGGTGGGGGTCAGCGGGCCGATCCTGCGCAACAGGTCACCGGCCGCGTCGGACGCCCGGTCGATTCCCTTGATCTTGTACCAGGCCGCATAGGCGTCCCAAGCGGCCGCTTCGATGCGCCATCCGATCCGGGTCAGGAGCGAGGCTCTGCGTTGTGCTTCGATCATGACAGGGATTTAGCGATCCGTGTTCGCCGCGTCCAATACATCGCGCAACAAACCGTCCAGGGCCGCGGGATTGGCGAACTCGGCTTTCACCGGCCAGGCGATCACATCGCGGCGGGTCTCACTGTCCAGCCGCACCCAGTCCTTCTCCGTGGTGACCAGCCGGGCATCGTGCACCCCGGCCAGTGCCTTGAGTGCCGCGATATCACGCCCGGAATAGGGATGATGGTCGGGATAGTCGGCGATCTCGGACAGGCGTGCGCCGGCCGCAGACAGGGCATCGAAGAATTTCTGCGGCCGGCCGATCCCGGCAAAGGCAACGAGTGGGCCATCGGGTGGCGGAGCGGCTGGTGCCAGCCAGGCGTGGAAGACCGGTATTTCCAGATCGGCCAGTCCCAGCCGGTGATAGTCCGGCGCGGCGTCGGGGCCGGGCATCATCACGATCACGGCGTCAGCACGGGCAAGGCCCGCCGCCACCGGCTCGCGCAACGGTCCGGCCGGAAACAGCGTACCGGCACCCCAGCCCGCGATGCCGTCTACCACGACGATGGAGCAATCCTTGGCCAGAGCCGGGTTCTGGTGTCCGTCATCCATCACGATCACGTCGGCGCCCGATGCGGCGATGGCCTGTGCTCCCGCGACCCGGTCGCGGCCGACCCAGGCAGCCGCCTCCCGCGCCAGCAGCAGGGGCTCGTCGCCAGTCTCGCGGGCAGAATGCTGCGCAGGATCGACCTGCACCGGCCCGGACAGCGTGCCGCCATAGCCGCGCGACAGGGCAGCCGGCGTGCGGCCCATATCCTTCAATCGCGCCAAGAGTGCAGCCGCAACCGGCGTCTTGCCTGTCCCGCCGACGGTCAGATTGCCGACACAGAAGACCGGGATGCCGGCTTTTGCAGGCTCGCTCTGCCGCAGGCGGCGCGCCACCGTCCAAGCGTAGATATGACCCAGCGGCGAGAGCAGGGCGCGAGCGAGCGCGCCGGAGCCGCGTCCGCCATCGGTGCGCCAGAAAGCCGGTTCCCTCATCGCCGCACCGCCTTGCCGTCGAGCAGGTGCTCCAGCTGCTGCAGCGTGGTCTCCATGGCGCCGCCGGACGCATCCGTCAGCGCCGCTTCCGCAGCTTCGATGCCGGGCCCGTCGCCGCGCCAGATCGCACACACTGCCCTGGCGAGACTGTCTGCATCGGCAGCCTCGATCGCGGCCTTGTGGCGACGATAGGCATCGAACAGATCGTCAAAGCTCGCAGCATGCGGGCCGGTGATAACGGCCGTACCCGCCCGGCTGGCTTCGACGGGATTGTGGCCGCCAATCCCGGGTATGAGACTGCCGGCGATCAGGGAGGCGGGCGCCAGTGCATACCACAGCATCATCTCGCCCAGCGTGTCGGCCAGCCAGACCTGGCAGCGCGCATCGGGCAGGCGTTCTTCTGACCGCCGCACGGCGGTCAGACCCCGATCGGCAATCAGACGCGCCACCGCCGCGGCGCGTTCCGGATGGCGGGGCGCCAGGATCAGCAGGGCCGCGGGATCGTCGGCCAGCAGTTTTGTGTGCGCATCCAGAACGATGGCTTCCTCGCCCTCATGGGTCGAGGCGGCGAGCCAGACCGGCCGGTTGCCGAGCGCGGTGCGGATACGGTCCAGTTCGACCGCATCGGGGGCTGGCGGGCGCGCTTCCAGTTTGAGATTGCCGGCCAGGCTCACCGGGAAGCCGGTCAGATCCTCCAGCCCGTCGCGGGTGCGGGTGTCGGCGGCGCCGATCCAGGAAAACCGGCCGAGCAGCCAGCGTGCCGTGTCAGGCCGCCGACGCCAGCTGCGGATCGACGTATCATTCATCCGGGCATTGATCAGCGCCATCGGCGTTTCGCGGCGGGCGGTCTCGACGATCAGATTGGGCCAGAGTTCGGACTCGGCAAAGACCGCCAGGTCGGGGCGCCAGTGCCCGATGAAGCGGCGGGCGGCGGCTGGCGTGTCGACCGGGATGTATTGATGAAAGGCTCGTTCCGGGAGGCGGGTGGCGAGCAGGCGGGCGGAGGTCACTGTGCCGCTCGTCACCAGGATGTTCAGCTGCGGGCGGCGGGCGAGCAGCTCCTCCGCGACACTGGCGACAACGAGGCTTTCCCCGACGCTGGCGCCGTGCATCCACACCAGAAGACCGTTCGGACGCGGGCGATCGGGCCGGCCGAGGCGTTCATGGCGGCGTTCGGGGTCTTCCTTGCCCTTGCGGGCCCGCCGCGCGAGCACTCCGGACAGGAGCGGGGCTGCCAGCCGGCTTGCGGTCCTGTAGAGGCCGAGGGCAGGCGGCAAGCTCACGCCTCGCCTCCAGCGCGGTTCCGGCGGGGGCGCGCCGTTCCCGGACGGCGGCGGTTCTCCGGCATGACAGCATCGACACCCATGGCCTCATCGGCTTCGCGCGTGATGCGGTTGAGCTGGGTCTCGAGCTCCAGCCGGGCGGCTTCCAGCTGCTCCGGCGTGGCATCGGACGGCACATGAATGGGTTCACCCCAGATGATGATGCCGCGCGAAAACGGGTGGGGCAGGCAGTGCTTGTCCCAGGCGCGATGCAGTACGGTGCGGCCGCGGCTGGACCAGGTGAAGGGCACCATCGGAACGCCGGTCTCGCGCGCCATCCGTACGGCGCCATAGCCGGCCCGCATGCGGGGGCCGCGGGGCCCGTCGGGTGTCACCGCCCCGCAGCCCCCGGCAGAAAGATGGTTGATCATGGCGCGATAGGCCGCTTCGCCACCCTTGGCGCCGGGCTTGTCCGGATTGCGGGTCGAGCCGCGCACCACGCCCACCTTGTACCAGCGGGCCCAGCGGGCGCCGATCTCGCCCTCGCGCGATTTCGAGGCCAGGGCGACCATGCGCTCACGTTCGCGTCTCCAGCCCTGCAGGGTCATCAGAACGCGGCCGTGCCAGACACAGCCGATCAGCGGCAGTTTCTCGTCCCAGGCCTGGCGCACGAATTCATCGCCGCGGACCTCCCAGCGAATGCTCCGTCGCACCAGCTCCACGTAGAGCAGGAGAAGGAAGGCGACGGCTTCCTGGGCCCAAGGCTGGGAGAGCAGGCGTTTCAGCATGGTCACCCTAGCTCGCCTCCGCAGAGGAAAAGGTCAAGCATGGGCCGCGGTTGCGTCCGTGCGCCGGTCGGCCTAAATGCCCCGGAACACGGAAAGCGAGCCCATGCCCTACGACCTCAACGATCCGCAGGACCGCAAGCGCGCCTGGAGCGACTATCTCTGGAAGGATCACGGCATCCTGCGTGAGCGTTTCCACAACATGCACGAAGTGGGCGGCGGCATGTGGCGTGCCAACCAGCCCTCGCCGCAGCGGCTCGAGGAACTGGCTGCCGAAGGCTTCAAGACGATCCTCAACATCCGCGGCACCCAGCCGGGCGTTTGCTATTACGATCTGGAGAAAGAGGCCTGCGAGCGTCTCGGCCTGACCATGATCGACATGCCATTCGGATCGCGCGAGGCGCCCTATGTCGACCGTATCCAGCGTGCCGCAAAGATTTTCGAGACGATCGAATATCCGGCACTCATCCACTGCAAGTCCGGCGCAGACCGGGCCGGCCTGATCTCGGTACTCTACCGGCTGGTGCACCTGAAATTGCCCTACGAGGAAGCGATCGAGCATTTGTCGCTGAAATACCTGCACGTGAAAGCGGGCAAGACCGGCGTGCTGGATTATTTCTTCGAGACGTATCGAGCCTACAACGCGGAAACGCCGATCGAATTCATGGAGTGGGTCGAGATGGTCTATGACCGCGAGGCGGTGCAGAAGGGCTTCATGTCCAGCTGGTGGGGCAACATGCTGACCGAGCGCATCCTGCGTCGGGAATAAGGTGGCAATTGCGCACCAGCTGATTCTTTATAACCCGCGAATGCATCAGATATGACGACTCTGTCCACGGGAATGAGTCACATTAATGCCCGTTAACCACGTTTGGACCCCGGGGGGCGACCCGGCGATGTAGGAGGGGCTGATGCCGGATCTGGCCATTCGAGCAGACCGTACGCAGGAACAACTCAATCGCCTGAATTTCCTGCTTTCGCGCGAGTGGGGGCCGTCCTTCCTGCAGGCTTTCGTGCGGCAGACCGCCGAAGTCTTCGCCGCCGACAGCGTCAGCATCGGCCGGATCGACGCCACCAAGACACGCATGCAGACCCTGCAGGTCGCGGCCGGTGGCGCCCTTGTCGACAATTATTGCTACGACATCGCCGGAACGCCGTGCGAAGAGACAATGCAGGGCGGGGCGACGGTCTATGAAGACCACGTCAGCGCGCATTTCCCGAAGGATTTCATGCTCGAGGAGATGGGGACGCAGGCCTATGTCGGACTACCGCTGTTCAACGGCGCCCAGACGGTCGGCATTGTCGTGGCGACCTTCCGCCGTCCGATCGAGATCGCCGACGATCTGCTCGCCGTGTTCAACCACTATCGCCGCCGCCTGACCGGCGAGGTGCTGGCGCTGGAGACCGGCGACCGGGCGGCCCTGGCGATCAAGGGTACGTCGGACGGGATTCTCGACTGGTGCCTGCGCACCGACCAGATCTATGTCTCACCGCGCGGCCGTGAATTGCTGGGCTATCAGAGCCGCGAACACACCTCGGTCTCTGACCAGTTTCTCTCCCTCGTGCATCGCGATGACGTGCCGCGTTTCCAGTCAGCGCTCACCACGCATTTCAAGAGCGGCCGGCCCTGCGACCTGTCGGTGCGTCTGCGCATTGTCGGCGGCCAGCATCGCTGGTTCCGCATCCGCGGCGAAGCTGTGCGCACGCCGGAAGGCGACCCCGTTCGCATGGTGGGCGCCATGACCGATATCCACGATCTCGTGGAAGCGCGTCAGCAGGCGACCGAGGCCAGCCGGGCGAAGTCGAAATTCCTGGCGACGATGAGCCATGAAGTCCGCACGCCGATGAACGGTATTCTGGGCATGTCCAGCCTGCTCGCGAGCACCGATCTGGAGCCGTCACAGCGCGAGATGGTCAGTCTGATCGAGGCCTCCGGCCAGGCGCTGCTGGGCATCCTCAACGACATTCTCGACCTGGCCAATATCGAGTCCGGCCGGTTCGAGGTCGAGACGACCGATTTCAATCCGGCAGAGATTGTCCGTTCGGTCGCCGGTCCCTACCGCCTGAAGGCTATGGAAAAGGGACTGAACATGCACATCGAGATCGATCCGTGCGCCGAGATGACGGCCCAGGGCGATCCGGCCCGCCTGCGCCAGATCCTGTCGAACCTGCTCTCCAATGCGGTCAAGTTCACGGATCGCGGCGAGGTGCGTGTGCGCTGCCTGGTCCACCAGGCGGCCGACGGTGCCCACGATCTCATGTTCGAGGTTACCGACACCGGCATCGGTATGGATCGCGACCTGATCGGCCGGGTCTTCATGCCCTTCAGCCAGGGCGAGGCGGTGATGCAGCGCAAGGTCGGCGGCACCGGGCTTGGCCTGGCGATCGCCAAGAAGCTGGCCGAGCTGATGGGTGGGGATATCCGGGTGGAAAGCGCGCCGGGGGCCGGCTCGGTCTTCTCGCTGCACCTGCCGGGACAGGCCGTCCTGCAAAGCCAGGCTGCGGCGGAATAGGGCTCGCCCCGCCTGCGGGGGAGCTGTCCGCGAAGCGGACTGAGGGGGCGGCGCGAAGCGGCGCAGAGCGCGCAGCGCGCATCAGACTCACCCCCATCGACCTTGCCCGGCCCGAGGCCGGGCTCGGCCACTTCCCCCGCTTCGCAGGGGAAGCCTACGTCTCTTCCCCGCCGAACTGCATGCGGCACAGGCGGGCATAAAGACCGCCCGCGGCTTCCAGCTCGTCATGACGGCCCTGTTCGCAGATCTCGCCATTCTCCATCACATAGATCCAGTCGGCATTGCGCACGGTCGACAGGCGGTGCGCAATGACGAGGCAGGTGCGCCCTTCCGACAGGCGTTCGAGGGCGGCCTGCACGCGACGCTCTGACTCCGTGTCCAGCGCGCTTGTGGCCTCATCCAGCAGCAGGATGGGCGCATCCTTCAGGATGGCACGGGCAATGGACAGGCGCTGGCGCTGGCCGCCGGACAGATTGCTGCCGCGCGGCCCGACCGGTGCGTCATAGCCGCCGGGCAGGCCCATGATGAAGTCGTGGGCATCGGCCGCCTTGGCCGCCGCGATGATGGCATCGTCCGTGGCACCGGGATCGCCGAAGCCGATATTGGCTTTCACCGTATCGTCGAACAGGGTCACGTCCTGGCTCACCAGGGCCATAGCGCTGCGCAGCGAGGCCAGCGATACCGCGCGGATATCGGTGCCGTCGATACGGATAGCGCCGGATTGCGGGTCGTAGAGCCGCGGCAGAAGATTCAGCACGGTGGACTTGCCTGAACCGGACGGGCCGACCAGCGCGACGGTGCGGCCCGGTTCGGCTTTCAGCGACACGCCTTTCAGCGCCGGTGTGCCATCGGGATAGGCGAAGCCGACGGTCTCGAACGCAACGGCTCCGGCCGGCACGTCGAGCGCCGGGGCGTCGAGTGCCGAGGCGACCCGTTCCGGTTCGTCCAGCACGGCGAACACCCGCTCGAGCACGGCGAAACCTTCCTGTACAACGGCGTTCAGCGTGCCGATGGCACGGATCGGCGAGGCGAGCAGGGCAACGCCCGTCAGCACGCCCATCAGGTCGCCGATCGAGCTTTCGCCGGCCGTCAGGCGCAGCCCGGCGACGGTGATCAATATGGCCAGCGCCAGACCGCCAACAGCTTCCAGGATCGGATCGACGCGGGCCTTGTTCTCGGCGATACGCAGAAGGAAGCGCAGACGGTCGCCGAAGGACCGGGCGGCGCGCTCGGTCTCGGCCTCTTCCAGCCCGTAGGTCTTGACCATACGCGTACCGGAAAAACTCTCCTCCAGCTGGCTGGTCACTGCGCCCATCTGGGACTGGGCCTGGTTGGATGTCTTGCGCAGGCGCTGGCCGATCCGGATCACCGGCCAGGAGGCGAGCGGATAGACGACCAGAACCAGCAGGGTCAGCATCCAGTCCAGCCACAGCATCCAGCCGATGGTCGCGATCACCTGCAGCACATCGCGCAGCAGGTTGTTGGTCAGCCGGATCAGGGTTTCGCGCAGCAGTGTGATGTCGTTGGTGAAGCGTGATACCAGCGAGCCGACGGGTTCGCCCTGCAGCCGCGCAAAATCGGCGCGCACCAGCTTGGCGAACATCGCGTTCTGCAGGTCCTGCATCACGGTCAGGGCGAGGCGATTGGTCTGCACGGTTTGCAGATAGAGGCTGGCGGCCCGCAATACGGCAAGGCCGACAATCGCGGCCGGTGCAAACCACATCACGCCGGTCTGCAGCCCCGCTTCAAGCTGGTCGAATGTGCGCCCGACCACCCAGACATAGGAGGCCGCAGCACCTGCCGTGACCGCAGACAGCAGGATCGCCCCGATCACCAGGCCGGTATGGCGCGACAACCAGTCGCGCCACAGCCGGCGGCCCAGGCTTGCGGTGGATGAGGCGGAGGGAGCGGTCGCGATCAGCGGTCCGGCCTATTTTGTCTCTGCAGCGGGATCGAGCAGCTTGTGCGCGTGAATGATGAAATAGCGCATATGGGCATTGTCGACCGTTCGCTGCGCGGCGTTTTTCCACGCCTTGCGCGCATCTTCATAGCTGCCGAACGCGCCGACGAAGTCGACGGCCTTGAGATCCTTGAACTCGCAATTCTTCGGATCGACGCAGACCAGCTCACCACCGATGACGATGTGGAGCAGCTGGTTGTTGATATGGGTTTCGCTCATGATGGGCTCCCGATGAGGTCGTGTCTGCGGCGGTGTTAAAGACCGCCGACCGATATCGCGTCAACGCATACGCTGGGGGCGTTAACGGCCCCTCTAAATTCCAGGTCGCTGCCCGGCACGAGGCGGGCGAAGATCTCGATCAGATTGCCCGCCACGGTCACTTCGCTCACCGGGTGGTCGATCCGGCCGCCGGCAATGCGATAGCCCGACACGCCGACCGACCAGTCGCCGGTATTGGCGTTAAGCGAAGGGCCGAACATCTCGGTCACCAGCAGACCGTCGCCGGCCTGGGCAATCAAATCGTCGCGGCTGGCCTGTCCGGGCTCCAGGTGGAGATTGGTCGGACCGGCACCCGGCGGGCCACCCATATTGCGGCGGGCATGACCGGTCGGCTCCAGCGCCAGCTGGCGCGCCGCGGACGAGTTCAGAAACCAGGTGGTCAGCCGGCCGTCCTCGATGATGTTGCTGCGGGCGTTGACCGTGCCTTCGCCATCGAAGGGGCAGGAGGCATGGCCCCAGTCGCGGTGCGGATCGTCAACGATGACAATGCCGTCACCAAAGACCTTCTCACCCATCTTGTCGCGCAGGAAGGACACGCCGCGCGCGACCGAGGGGCCGCTGATCGCGCCGCAAAAGGCGCTGAGGAAGGCCGTTGCGACGCGGCGGTCGAACACGACCGGCATCACGCCGCTCTTTATCTTCTGCGGGCCGACTCGCCGTGCCGTGCGCTCGCCGGCCTCGATACCGATCTCCTCGGGCGATTTCAGGTCTGCGCCACGGCGGGCGCTGGTGGCGGCATAGTCGCGCTCCATGGCGCCGTCCTTGCCGGCGATCACCGAGGCGCCATAGCCGAACTGGCTCTTGCGCCAGCCGGAATTGAACCCGGTCGTCGTGGCGTAGGCCGCAGCGCCCTGGCCATAGCTGGCAAAGGCGGTGTCGGTCATCGTCACGCCGTCGATCGCGCGTGCCGCCTTCTCGACGCGGTTGGCGATGGCTTCCAGTTCTTCCGGCGACCACTCTACAGCTTCGAACAGGTCGAGGTGCGGCGGGTTGGTGCACAGGCGTTCGGGGTCGGCCAGGGCCGCAAACGGGTCTTCCGGCGCGGCCTTGGCCATGGCGATGGCGCGTTCGACGGTGAACTGGCGGCCCTGTTCGGACAGGTCGGAGAAGGCGACGCCGGCCTGGCGCTGGCCCACAAAGACCCGCACGCCGGCGTCCAGCGACTCCGAGCGCTCGATGTCTTCCAGATTGCCATCGCGTACGGACAGCTCCGTCTGGCGCGATTCAGCGACGGAGGCTTCGGCGTGGTCGGCGCCGGCGGATTTTGCACGCGCGATCAGGTCGGCGGCAATCTCCTGCAGGCGGGCGGCATCGGGTGCGGATTGGGCTTGGGTCATGGCAGGCCTATAGCGCCCGGAACGGCCGCCGGGCAATGGGTCAGCTGATGGCGGCGGCGAGCAGGAGCAGAGCCTCGGCCAGCAGGACCAGCCAGGTCAGCCCGGTGCCGAGCATGCGGCCCATGCTGGGGCCGGGGCTGGTCAGCAGGCCATAGCTGTAGACCAAGCGGCCCAGCGTCAGGCCGATGCCCAGTGCGTGGATGACCATCGCGCCATATCCCAGCGATGCTGCAAGGAAGAGTGCGAGCAGCGCCAGCGGCACGCATTCCACACCATTGCCATGGGCGCGAATGGCCTGTTCCAGCAGCGCGTCCTTGCCGCTGCCCAGGCTGACCTTGGCGCGGCGGCGGTGGCGCGACACATTCGCCGCCAGCACCAGAAGGATCAGAAGATTGAGTGCCGAATAGAGCCCGACGGCTTGCAGTGCAGACATGCTTCCCCTCTCGCCGGACCCCGGTCCGGTCAGCTTTCCGCCGGCTCGTTCACGGCCTGGCGGATGGCGTCGGCCAGCACGGCCGGCTCCTGGGCGCCCGACACGGCGAACTGCCCGTTGAAAATATAGGTCGGTACGCCGGTTACGCCGAGTTTGCGGAAGAAGACCTCTTCTTCCCAGACGGCCTTCTCGTCGCGATCACTCGCCAGCAGGTCGCCCGTGATCGCGGTGTCGAGGCCCGCTTCGCCCGCCAGTTCGTTCAGGACTGCACGGTCGCCAATGTCACGGGCGTCGCGGAAGAAGGCGGCAAACAGGCTCTCTGCCATCGCGTCCGCGCAATCCTGGCCGCGCGCCCAGCGCATCAGGCGGTGGGCATCCAGCGTGTTGGGCCGCATCTCGATGGCGTCGAAGCGGAAGTCGATCCCGGCGCCGGGCGCAGCCTGTTCCAGGTATTCGCGCATGGCTTTCCAGCGGCCGGCATCGTCGGCGCTGGAGAATTTCGCCTTCATGTAGTCGCGATAGGGGCGGCCTTCGCGGGCCAGTGTCGGGTCGAGCTGGTAGGGCCGCCAGATCGTCTCGACCGAAACCTCGGGCACGGCGGCGACAGCCGCATCCCAGTTGCGCTTGCCGAGCCAGCACCACGGGCAAACGAGGTCGGCGACGATATCGACGGAAATCTTCTGGGCCATGGCCCATCAGTTAGGCTGTTTTGCCGGAGATTGCGAGGGTGATTGTGGGGCGTCCGGGACCGTCATCTCCCGTGCCGCACTGCGCCCACAGAGGTAAACGGCACAGGAGATGACGCCCACCGGCCATCCACCGACCGAGCGGGATCTGCTCAGACCGTGATGTCGAGCAGGGTATCGGTCATGTCGCTTGCCGTCCGGGCAACAGCCGCCGCGGCGGCATGAGTGGCTTCTGCGCGCTTGATGGCGACGGCAGCCTGGATGATGTCCTGGCCCTTTGCCGAATTGGCAACCATTTGCGAACCGGCTGTGGCGACCTGGGACTGGGCGGCGAGCATGCCTGTAACGGCGGTATTGAAAGCGACGTTCATGCGAAAAACTTATCGCGCGCGGGTCTTGGCAGGGAGCGGAAATCATGTTCGTGGTTAACCGCGCATTGCCGCTGCCCCCGGGGTGACGGCCTTCACGACGATCCCCCGGGACGGCAGGCGCACCCGATCCCGCTTTGTGCTGGACGCCGGTCATGCGACAAGGCGTCATCAATCAGCGGCAACAGGAAGGTGCCTTCGACATCATGACCGAAAAAACCACCCCCACTCTCAAGGTCGAGCTCGATCTGACTGACGCGGATCTCGACTTTTTCCGGGAGCGTCTCGAACAGGCCCGCGCTTCGCTGGGCACGACGGACGAGGCCCGGATCATGGCGGGTGTCTCCGACATGATGGACAAGGCGCTGGCCTCAAATCCGCCGGAATTCGTCAAGGCGCGTATACGCCAGCTCGGCCCGCTTCTGGGCATGCTGGAGGACGAGGACTGGAAGCTGGAAGGCGAGGACCGCAAGAATGTCATCGACGCGCTGGCCTATTTCGCCGACCCGGAAGATCTGATCCCGGACGCCACGCCGGTTCTGGGCTATGTCGACGATGCGATCATGATCGACCTCGTTGCCGCCAGCCTGTCCGCAGAGCTCGAGGCCTATGCCGATTTCGTTGCGCACCGCGAGGAGCTCAAGGCCGAGCCGGCTGCCGAACTGCCGTCGCTGGAAGAAGCGCGCAATGTGATGCAGTCGCGCATGCGCCGCCGTCGCCTGCGTTCGAAGGCCGGCGCGAAGTGGCCGCACACCACGAGCATCCGTCACTACTTCTAGTGATGTATCGCCGGGCCTAGACGGCCCGGATCGCGGGTCGGCGGGTTTTCAGGAACTCGCCGACGCCACGCGCGGCCTGGCGGATACGTTGCTCGTTTTCCACCAGCGCCAGGCGGACATAGCCTTCCCCGTGCTCGCCAAAGCCGATGCCGGGGGCAACAGCGACGCCGGCCTCCTCCATCAGCTGTTTGGAAAATTCCAGCGAGCCCATCTCCTCGCAGCCTTCCGGCAAGGGCGCCCAGGCGAACATCGAGGCTTCCGGCTTCGGGATCGTCCAGCCGGCGCGGCCGAAACTCTCCACCAGAACATCACGGCGATGGCGATAGATCGCCCGCGCCTCATCGACGCAGTCCTGCGGTCCGTCCAGTGCGGCACAGGCTGCCACCTGGACCGGCGTGTAGGCGCCGTAGTCCAGATAGGACTTCACACGTGCCAGAGCGCCGACCAGGCGTTCCGAGCCGGCCGCGAAGCCGACCCGGAAGCCCGCCATGGAATAGGTCTTGGACATCGAGGTGAACTCGATCGTGCGCTCCTTGGCGCCCTCGACCTGCAGCATTGACGGGCTGGGCTGGTCGCCGAAATAGATCTCGGCATAGGCTAGGTCCGACAGGATGAGGAGGTCGTGCTTCTGCGCGAATTTCACGACGTCCTTGTAGAAGTCGAGCGTGGCAGTCTGCGCGGTCGGATTGGACGGGAAGCAGACAACGACGGCGATCGGGCTGGGCACGGTGTGGCGGGCGGCGTGTTCCAGGCCGCGCAGATACTCCTCGGGCGAGGGCGCGTGGACATGCCGGATCGTGCCGCCGGCAATCAGGAAGCCGAATGTGTGGATCGGATAGGAGGGCGAGGGCGCCAGGACGACATCGCCCGGGGCCGTGATCGCCTGGGCGAGATTGGCAAAGCCTTCCTTCGAACCCAGCGTGACGATGACTTCCTTGTCGGGATCGAGATCGACATCGAAGCGGCGCTTGTAATAGCGCGCCTGCGCCTTGCGCAGTCCGGGAATGCCGCGCGAGGCCGAATAGCCATTGGTGCGCGGCTTCTCCACCGTGTCCTTGAGCTTGTCGAGAATGTGCTGCGGGGTGGGCAGGTCGGGATTGCCCATGCCGAAATCGATGATATCGGCACCTTCGGCCCGCAAACGCGCCTTCAGGCGATTGACTTCTTCGAATACGTAGGGCGGCAGGCGCTTGGTTCGGTGAAATTCCATCGATCTATCCGACATGCTCGAATTTTCTCCCACTAACGCATGGCTCCCCCGCCGCATCAAGAGGCTAGGCACAGCACATGGCATCATTTCGGATGCAAGCAGGCCGAATTGCGGCGATGGCGGCGCAAGGCGCTGCCGCGCCCGTTGAGCTTGACGCTTTGGCGCTTCCCCTCTACCTCGCCAGCTTTTCCGCACTCCAAGAACAGAAAGACCGATCCGATGATCTCCGATCTTGCCCAAAACGCGAAAGCCTGGCCGTTTGAACAAGCGCGCCTGCTGAAAAAGCGTCTGGACAAGCTCGGCCGAAAATCCGGGCCGGTCGTGTTCGAGACCGGCTACGGGCCGTCGGGCCTGCCGCATATGGGCACGTTCGGCGAGGTCGTGCGCACCACGATGGTGCTGCATGCCTTCGACGTGCTGACCGGTGGCGCCTATGAGCCGAAGCTGATCTGCGTGTCCGACGATATGGACGGCATGCGCAAGGTGCCGGAGAACCTGCCGAACCAGGCGATGCTGGCCGAACACCTGCAGGAGCCGCTGACCGTGGTGCCGGATCCCTTCGGCACGCATGACAGCTACGGCGCCCACATGAATGCGCGCCTGCGCGGCTTCCTCGACAGTTTCGGTTTCACCTACGAATTCAAGTCGGCGACCGAGCTCTACCGGTCCGGGGCCTATGACGACATGCTCGTCCGGGCGCTGGAGAAGTATGACGAGATCATGCAGGTCATGCTGCCGACGCTGGGGGCCGAGCGCCAGGCGACCTATTCGCCGGTCCTGCCGGTCTCGCCGAAAACCGGGCGCGTGCTCTATGTGCCGATGAAGTCGGTTGACGCGAAGGCCGGCACGGTCACTTTCGACGATGAGGACGGCACGGAAACGACGCTGTCCGTGAAGGGCGGCCAGGTGAAGCTGCAGTGGAAGCCGGACTTCGGCATGCGCTGGGCGGCCCTGGGCGTCGACTTCGAGATGTTCGGCAAGGACCACCAGACCAATGCGCCGATCTATTCGCGCATCTGCAAGATCCTCGGCGCCGAGCCGCCGACGCAGTTCGTCTACGAACTCTTCCTGGATCAGAAAGGCGAGAAGATCTCCAAGTCGAAGGGCAATGGCCTGTCGGTCGAGGACTGGCTGAAATATGCGCCGCAGGAGAGCCTGGCCTACTATAATTTCGTCAAGCCGAAGACGGCCAAGCGGCTCTATTTCGATGTCATCCCGAAGGCGGTGGACGAGTATCTCCAGCATCTGGCGGCCTATCCCGGCCAGGATGAGGCCCAACAGCTGGAAAACCCGGCCTGGCACATCCATACCGGCAACCCGCCGGCCGAGACCTCGCCGATCTCCTTCGCCCTGCTGCTCAATCTGGCCTCGGCGGCCAGTGCGCATTCCAGCGATGTGATGTGGGGCTTCATCGGCCGCTATGTCGACGGGGCGACGCCGCAGACGCATCCGCTGCTGGACCATCTGGCGAGCTTTGCCGTGCAGTATTTCGCCGACTTCGTCGAGCCGACCAAGGCCTTCCGCGCGCCGAGCGATATCGAGCGGGCGGCGATGGAGGATCTCCTGCAGCGCCTGAAGGCCATGGATGCCGGTGAACGCGATGCCGCGAAGATCCAGGACGAGGTCTATGCTGCCGGAAAAACGCAGGAATTTGAAAATCTGCGCGACTGGTTCAAGGGGCTCTATGAAGTCCTGCTGGGCCAGTCCCAGGGCCCGCGCTTCGGGTCCTTCGTGGCGATCTATGGCGTCGCGGAAACCATAGCCCTGATCGAACAGGCCCTGGCCGGTGACCTTGTAAAGCGCTGATTTTGAAAGATGACCCGCATGGCGGGTCATCTTTTTGCGACACAATGTCCAAAATAATGGACATTATATCGATTGCAAACCCAGTCGATATTGGGTATACAAGCTCCATAAGGAGTTTGACTCATGTCCGTTCTGTCCGCCCCGCACTTTCACAATGAGGAAGCCGCCTTCGCGAAGCTGGAAAGCGTCGTGTGGCCGAACGGTCCTGTCTGCCCTCACTGCGGCGAGACGGAGAAGGTCTATGCCATCAAGCCGAACCCGGAAAAGCGTGTCCGTATCGGCCTGAAGAAGTGCGGCAAGTGCCGCAAGCAATTCACCGTGAAGGTGGGCACTGTTTTCGAGCACGGCCGCGTGCCGCTGCACAAGTTCCTGCAGGCCGTCTACCTGATGTGCGCCAGCAAGAAGGGCGTGAGCGCCAAGCAGCTGGAGCGCACCCTGGAAGTGACCTACAAGACGGCGTGGTTCATGGCGCACCGTATCCGCGAAGCCATGCGCGCTGGTGTACTGGACGTTCCGTTCGGCTCCGAAGGTGGTGCGGTCGAGGTGGATGAAACTTTCATCGGCAAGGAGCCGGGCGTTCCGAAGAAGCGCAGCTTCCATCACAAGATGAAGGTGCTCACTCTGGTGGACCGCGACACGAAGCAATCCCGCTCCGTTGTGGTGGACGATCTGAAACCCGCCACGCTGGCGCCGGTCCTGAATGAGAACATCGCCCGCGAAGCCCGCCTGATGACGGACGAGGCCCGCCACTACGCGACGATCGGCAAGGCGTTTGCCGAGCACGAAACGGTCAATCACGGCCGTGACGAGTACGTGCGCGGCGACGTGACCACGAACACGGTCGAGAGCTATTTCAGCGTCTTCAAACGCGGCATGCGCGGTGTGTACCAGCACTGCGGCAAGCAGCACCTTCACCGCTATCTGGCGGAATTTGACTTCCGTTACAACAACCGCGAACGCCTTGGCGTGAATGACAGGGAACGGACGGATGCGGCGTTGTCGGCCATCGTCGGCAAGCGGCTGACGTATCGGGGGCCTGACGCGCAAGCCTGAGTCAAAGTGACGCGCCATATGGGTTAGAATTAACGTGAACTCAACTTTGGAACGTGCTATATAATTTTAGAGCCCTTGCTTGGCGAACGCGCTCCAGAGTGCCTCGCGAAAGCGATAGCCAAGATTGCGGGCTCAATTAATAATGGTGCACATTTCCAGATCGCCACAGGTTATATTCTGTGGCGATCTTTTCTTTTATTTGGTCGTACCGCGCGCGGTCGTCTCGCTCCCATTTTCTTTGAATGGCCCATGCGCAATAGTCGGCCACCCAAAGCCCAGGGTCTTGAGAGGACTCCATAAATGATACCTCCCACCGATCACGGGGTAGGGCCTGTTGGATCACGTTATTCAGGGCGACTTTAAATGACGCCCTTGTCCGATTGGTTCCAAGGGCAGCGGCGGTAATAAGGGTGCGCCTATCGGGGGCGCAACGCATCGGGCCGATGTGTTTGAAATGATAATGCCAAGCGTATTTGTAAAAGGTGGCGTCATCAATCCTAGTTCGCGGATAGGCTTTTGACTTTTCCAATATTGTAGCGTCAATTGTAATCGGGCTTTGCGTTATTATGTCGTACACTTCATCGCGAACTTGATGGGAGTCCGTTGTAGCGTGAAGCTTGTTGCGGTTCGGTTCGCCACGAACAATTAGGCGGCGGCGGATGTCCATCAATGCATTCGCAATCGAGCAATCATCCATGCAAACTGTGCACAGGATGAAGTAGTTGCTCGCTCCGTTCTGTCTCTTGAAGGTGAAGCAGCCCGCCTCATCTGCGAACATAAATGATTGAGCCACTGCGCATCCTAAAGGTGACCTATGAGCGAATCGAAACCTAACGCTAAGACGCAAGGCGACAAATTCAAAGATCTCGCCCGCGAACTGGAATGCGACGAGAGCGAGGAAGTGTTTGACGAGGCGTTAGGGCGGGTAGCTACGGCACCGCCACCGCCGAAAGACGACAATTCAGAGGAAGAAGAGCCCGCCAAATAGGCGGGCTTTTTTGTGGAGGTTAGAATGGACACAGAGGCGCGCATCGAGGCGCTTGAGGAAGAGGTTACGGCTCTTAGATCTGATCTAGCAGCTCTTGAAGTACTCGCTTCGCGGACTGGCGGGCGGCCTCTTGAGACTCCGACTCCGTCTGCTCGCCCGGTCGGTCAAATGGAAGATTGTGGACGGCGACCAAAGCGCGCCCCTTTGTCCAAGTGATGTCGGCTTGGTTCTTGCCGAAGTCCAGTTGCAGTTTGAATTCTTTCCACTCGCTCATGTTGGTTCCCTTGAAGGTTTAATGAGCGATCACACTACCCTGAGTCACAACCCCGCGCGAGTCATGGGTTTGCAAACGGTACAATGTCCAAAATAATTGACACGATATCCGCCATGGCATACATCTCGTCGTGTAAAAAATATCAGACATTGTGACTGGAGAATTTGACATGTCATTTCATGAGAAGAGCAATGCGGCGATGCTGCTGATCCTGCTGGCGGTGTATGGCTGGTATTTCGCTACATCGGCCGGAGCGATCCTGGGCGGGCTGCCGCCGGAGACGGCGCTGGCCGTGACCAATGTGAAGATGATCCTGACCGTGGTGGTGGTCGTGGTGCTGTCCATCGCCGCGCATATCGCCATCGCGATTGCTGCGCCGTCGGAGGCCGACGATACGGCGGACGAGCGCGACAAGCTGATCGAGATGCGCGGCGACCAGCGCGGCGGCGTGGTGCTGGGCGTGTTCGCGGTCATGGCGATGGGGCTCGCCATGCTGAACTTTCCCGCCTACATGTTCGCGAATACCATCCTGGCCGGCCTGGTGGCGGGCTCGGTGGTAGCAGGCCTGTCGCGGCTGATCGATTATCGCCGGGGCGTTTGATCATGGCCAAATCCACCCCCATCACCAACGAGATCCGCACCCTGCGTTTTCACGCCGGCGAGATGACCCAGGCGGAACTCGCCCGGAAGGTCGGCGTCACCCGCCAGACCGTGATTGCCATCGAGCAAGGCCGGTATTCCCCGTCTCTGGAGGTCGCCTTCCGCATCGCCCGTGTCTTCGGTGTCGGTCTTGAGGATGTGTTCCGGTATCCGGACTGAAGACTGTGTGACCGGGCCGGTCTAGAGCGCCACTTCCAGCCAGGGCAGTTCGCGGCCCTTGAAGACATCGGAGGGGCGCATGGCGACCCGGCGGGCGCCCATGTGCAGATAGGCCGGCTCGGCATAAGGGTCTGACAGGATGGTCATCACCGTCTCTCCCCGTGCGCGCAGCTGGTCCTTGGCGTGTTCGAAGAGGGCGCGTCCGACGCCCGAGCCGATCGCTTCCGGTGCAATGAACAGGAGGTCCAGCGTGCCGCCATGCCCGTCGGGATCGATCTGGCAGACCCCCAGGAGCGAGCCGTCCTCGGCTTCGGCGACGGTGGTGTAGCCGGCCTCGATCGCGTCGGGTGTGACCTTGAGATAGGGCGAGACGGCCGCCATGAAGGCCGCGTCATATCCCCAGTAAGCCTTGGACCTGAGACACAGGCGGGACAGGGCCTCGTCTTCACCCGGCCGGGCCGGGCGAAGACGGGGAAAGTCTCTATCGGCGCCCATGGAGGATCAGGCCGAGGCCTGATCGATCGCGCCGTGGCAATGCTTGAACTTCTTGCCGGAGCCGCACGGGCAGGCCTGGTTGCGCGCAACACGGCCCCAGGTCTCCGGGCGGTTCGGGTCGACGGCTGCCGCACGCGGGGCTGCCGGACGCGGGGCGACCGGCTCGCGGTCAGGTCCGTCCATCTCGTTGCGGCCCGTACTGGCGTCGATATGGCTGGCCTGGATATCCCGCGGTGCCTGCGGCGGAGCCGGGGCGCGCTCGAAGCGGATCAGCATCAGCTGGCGGGTCACCTCACCGCGCAGATTGTCCATCATGCGCTCGAACAGCGAGAAGGCCTCGGTCTTGAACTCGTTCAGCGGGTTGCGCTGGGCATAGGAACGCAGACCGATCATGGCGCGCATGGCATCCAGATTCTGCAGGTGCTCACGCCAGTTGATGTCGATCGCCTGGAGCAGGATCGATTTCTCGATCCGCCGCATCAGATCCGGACCGGCATTGACCGCCTTCTCGGCATAGGCCTTGTCAGCCGCGTCGACGATGCGCTCCAGGATCTCCTCGTCGGCAATGCCTTCTTCGGCCGCCCATTCGGCAATCGGCAGGTCGAGGCCGAACGTGTCCTTCACCTCATTGGTGAGGCCTTCGACATCCCACTGGTCGGCATAGGCCTTCGGCGGGATGTGGGCCTCGACAAGGTCTTCTGCCGTCTGCTGGCGCATGTCCTTGATGACGTCGGACACGTCGTCGGCGGTCATGAACTCGATGCGCTGCTCGAAAACGGCCTTGCGCTGGTCGTTCATCACGTCGTCGTATTTGAGGACGTTCTTGCGGATGTCGAAATTGCGCTGCTCGACCTTCTTCTGGGAGGTCTCGAGCGCCTTGGACATCCACGGGTGCTGGATGGCTTCGCCTTCCTTCATCCCGAGCGTGCGCATGATGCCGTCCAGGCGTTCCGGCGCGAAGATGCGCAACAGGTCGTCCTGTACGGAGATGTAGAATTTCGAGCGGCCCGGATCGCCCTGGCGGCCGGTCCGGCCGCGCAGCTGGTTGTCGATCCGCCGGCTTTCATGACGTTCCGTGCCCAGCACGTAGAGGCCACCGGCGTCGAGCGCCTGCTTCTTCTTCTCCGCGACGTCGGCCGCGATCTTGTCCTTCTCGCGGGCGATCTCGGTCTCGGTCGGCTCCTTGCCGAGTTCCTTCTGCTCGTTCAGCCAGGCGGCGAGACGCATTTCCACATTGCCGCCGAGCTGGATGTCGGTCCCGCGGCCGGCCATGTTGGTCGCGATGGTGATCGCGCCCGGCACGCCGGCGTCGGCGATGATGTAGGCTTCCTGCTCGTGATAGCGCGCATTGAGCACCTGGTGCTTGATCTTGCGCTTGGTCAGGATGTCCGACAGCAGTTCGGATTTCTCGATCGAGGCCGTGCCGACGAGCACCGGCTGGCCGCGCTTCACGCAATCCTCGATATCGGCAATGGCAGCGTCGTATTTCTCTTTCGCCGTGCGGTAGACTTCGTCTTCCTCGTCCACGCGGGCGATCGGTCGGTTGGTCGGAATCTCGACAACGCCCAGCTTGTAGATGTCCATGAACTCGTCGGCCTCGGTGAGAGCCGTACCGGTCATGCCCGCCAGCTTGTCGTAGAGGCGGAAATAGTTCTGGAAGGTGACCGAGGCGAGGGTCTGGTTTTCCGGCTGGATGTCCGTGCCTTCCTTGGCCTCGATCGCCTGGTGCAGGCCATCGGACAGGCGGCGGCCCGGCATCATGCGGCCGGTGAACTCGTCGATCAGGACCACGCCATTGTCCTTGATGATGTAGTCCTTGTCCTTCACGAACAGCTTGTGGGCCTTCAGGGCCTGGTTGACGTGGTGGACGGTGGCAATGTTCTCGACGTCGTAGAGATCGGCGTCCTTCTCGATCAGATCGCGTTCCTTCAGAAGGTCCTCGATCTTCTCGTTGCCTTCCTCGGTCAGCAGGATCGAGCGGGCTTTCTCGTCGATCTCGTAGCAATCCTCGTCGAGAAGCGGGATCAGCTGGTCGATCGTCTGGTAGAATTCCGTCCGGTCTTCGGTGCGGCCGGAAATGATCAGCGGTGTGCGCGCTTCGTCGATCAGGATGGAGTCGACCTCGTCGACGATGGCGAAGCCGTGACCGCGCTGCACCATCTCGTCGACCGTGTACTTCATGTTGTCGCGCAGATAGTCGAAGCCGAGCTCGTTATTGGTGCCGTAGGTGATGTCACAGGCATAAGCCTGGCGGCGTTCCGGGTCGGTCATGCCGTGGGAAATCACGCCGGTGGTCATCCCCAGCTGGGCGAAGACCCGGCCCATCCATTCGGCGTCGCGCGTGGCGAGGTAGTCGTTGACAGTCACGACATGTACGCCCTTGCCGGTCAGCGCGTTCAGGTAGGTCGGCAAGGTAGCGACCAGCGTCTTGCCTTCACCGGTCTTCATCTCGGCGATGGAGCCCTCGTGCAGCACGATGCCGCCCATCAGCTGCACATCATACGGGCGAAGGCCCAGAGCGCGCTTGGCGGCTTCGCGCACGGCGGCAAACGCCTCCGGCAGCAGGTTGTCCAGCTTCTCGCCCTTGTCGAGCCTGTCACGGAATTCCGTGGTCTTGCCCTTCAGGGCGTCATCGGAGAGCGTCTGGAAGTCGGGCTCCAGGGCGTTGATCTTTTCGACCATCGGCCGCATGCGGCGAAGTTTGCGGTCGTTCTCGGTTCCGAAGATCTTGCGGGCTATAGACAGCATGTGGTTCTGGCTTTGCGTACAACTGGACCGGCGTCCGGCGCTCGAGTCCGTCCCTCTCGCCGGAGACGCCAACATTGCTTTGAAACGTCAGGGTGACTTAAGGATGGGGGGGATGGGTGTCAATCAAGCCGCGCGGCGCCTGCCATGCGGCATATTCCCGTAAAGGACTGCCAGCGTGGCCATTCTGCGGTTTTTTGTAGGACTGTTGTTGATCTCCGCGAGCCTCGCGGCCTGCGGTCCGGAGCCCCGGCGACCGGCAGAACCGGGCACCGATACGGCGGTTCGCGTTGCGCCAGACGAGGCGGATCCCGTGGTGGCCCGGGTCGACGGCACGGTGATCCGGCGTTCCGATGTCGAGCGCGAGGCCCGCTCTCAATCGGGCGATGACGAGGTGGTGTTGCAGCCGGGCGATGCCGAGTTCGAGCGGGTTCTGGACGAGCTGGTCGACCAGCGCCTTCTGGCGCTCGAAGCGCGCCGGCGCGGCCTGCACCAGTCGGAAGAGGCGCGCCGCCGCATGGCGCTCGCCGAAGAGCGCATCCTGGGCAACGTGCTGGTCGAAACCGCTCTTGCCGATGCTGTGACGGAAGAAACCATCCAGCGTATCTATCGCGAGCAGATTCGCCTGATCCCGCTGGGCGAGGAAGTGCGGGCGCGTCACATCCTCGTCGACACGCGCGCCGAGGCCGATGCCATCGCCCAGCTCCTGGCCGAGGGGCGTGACTTCGCCGAGCTCGCTGTGGCGATGAGCCAGGACCAGGCAACACGGCTGGAAGGCGGCGATCTGGGCTATTTCACCCGCGAGGGCATCCTGCCCGCCTTCGGTTCTGTCGCTTTCTCGACGCCCGAGGGCGAAGTCTCCGAGCCCTTCCGCAGCGAATTCGGCTGGCATTTGCTCAAAGTGGTCGACCGCCGCCGCCAGCCGCCGCCCTCGATCGAGGCGTTGCGCCCCAACATCGTGCGCTTCTACACCTTCGATCAGCTGGAGG
The DNA here is from genome assembly GCA_036231565.1 of Pseudomonadota bacterium. Classification (GTDB taxonomy): domain Bacteria; phylum Pseudomonadota; class Alphaproteobacteria; order Caulobacterales; family Maricaulaceae; genus Maricaulis. Next base: position 19,800 of record JAZAHA010000025.1, on the reverse strand, counting down.
CACTGATCGACGGGCTCCGGGCGGATGCCCAGATCGAGCGGCCGGAAATCGTCATCGAGTCCCGGTCGGGGGAGGAGCCGGACATCCATGCCGGGCCGGAGGTTCATGATGGTGATCTGCCCGGCGAGGACGACAGTCCGGACGAGCCGGGTTAAGCCGGTATTCACCGCGTTTCTGCACCCGATATTAAAGGAGTTCACCCAGGATGACGGCTGGTGGCCCCAAACCGGTGATCCATGTCGCCGCCTGTGCCTTGCTGGATCCCGATGGCCGGATCCTCATCGCCAGACGGCCCGAAGGCAAACCGATGGCGGGGTATTGGGAGTTTCCCGGCGGCAAGATCGAGCCGGGGGAAACGCCGGAGCAGACCGTCGTCCGGGAACTCCGTGAGGAATTGGGAGTGGAGCCATGCGAGCGATGCCTGCATCCCTTCGCCTTCGTATCCCATCCTTACGAAACCTTTCACATCGTGATGCCGCTTTTTCTGTGCCGCACCTGGGACGGGTTCGCCCGTCCGCTGGAAGGCCAGGAGATCGCCTGGGTCCGCAAGGAAAAGCTGGGCGAGTACCAGCTCTCGCCGGCGGACCGGTCGCTCGCCGCGGAGATTCGCGACCGGCTCTGATCCGGCGCCTCTCCGGTTTTTGCGGCGATACGGGCGGCGCGACGGCGATCGAGTATTCGATCATCGCTGCGCTGATCTCGATCATGATCATCGGCGGCCTGACCCTGATCGGCCCGGCCATCATGAACATGCTCGACCAGGCCTCTGCGCCCTTCTAGCGTCCGGCCTTTTCACCCAGCGACTGTTCCCGAACGCCCAGCGCGTCCGCCAGCCGGTGCGTTGCCGAGCCGGGGCGTTTCGGCTTGGGCTGATCCGGGTGCGGGGCCCAGCCTGCAGCATGCACGATCTCGAAAGTCGCGCGGACGCGGCCGTCCTCGTCGGCAAACTGCTGCGCATAAAGCTCTGCCGTCCGCATGAAGAGCGCCCGCGTGGCCGGGTTCCGGGGGCGATCGGCAAGGACCGAGGTCTCACCCATGCCCCGCAGATCGGCCATCAGGGCGAAGACATTGTTGTAGCGCACGGTCACACGGTCGATATCGGCAACCGGCATGGCAAAGCCGGCCCGCTGCATCAGTGCCGCCATGTCGAACGTGCCGGCATAGGGCGAAACGCGTGCGCTGGCGCCGCCGGTCAGTTCGCTCTCTGCAGTCATCAGACAGCGCCGCAGCTCGTTCAGCGTCGAACCGCCCAGCATGGACGCCGCGAAGAAACCGTCCGGCTTCAGCGCGTGATTGATCTGCACCAGCACGCCGGGCAGGTCGTTGGTCCAGTGCAGCCCCCAGGGGGCCAGGACGAGATCCAGGCTTTCTTCCGCGAAGGGCAGGGCTTCTTCGTCCAGCGCCAGCGCCGGGCGGTCCAGCGTTGCGGCGACAGCCGGCGACAGGTCAGCGCTCGCCAGCCAGCCGACTTTGCCACCGGCGGGGCGTGCCATCAGCTCGTCCGCCAGTCCCGGCCCGCCACCCAGTAGGGCGGCACGCTCGAAATCTCGCGTCACACTCTCCACCCGGTCGCAGATATCGTCGAATGCACGCTGCACGAGAAAGTTGTAGTCTCCCAGGCGGGCCGCAGCACGGTTGCGGCGGGTGCGCAGCAGGGTCCGGTCGAAAAGGCGGGGTGGCGTGTCGGAATTCATGGTGCGGGATATGCCGTCTAAGGACCGCCGGGAAAAGGGGGCAGGTGTGTGATTGGCGCGATTGCCAGCCGTCTGGCCGATCTGGCCTGGCCGCCGGTCTGCCCGGTGACGGGCAGTGCCGTCGACGCCAGCGGCCGGCTGCAGGCGTCGGGCTGGGCCCGGCTGACCTTTCTGGATGCGCCCTGGTGCGGCGTGTGCGGCCTGCCCTTTCCCTATCCCGGCGGCAGCGCGTCCACATCTGCAACATTGTGCGCCCTGTGTGTCGCAAACCTGCCCGTTTACGACCTCGTACGGGCCCCGTTGGCGTATGACGACGCCTCACGTCCGCTGGTGCTCGGGTTCAAGCATGGCAGCCGGCGCGAGATGATCGACCAGTTCGCTCGCTGGATGATCGCGGCGGGCGGTGACTGCCTTGCCGGTGCCGATGCCATCCTGCCGGTACCGCTGCACTGGCGGCGCCTGCTGGCTCGCCGCTACAACCAGTCGGCCCTGCTCGGTGCGGCGATCGCCCGGCTGTCCGGAGTGCCGATGGAAACCGGCTGGCTGCTGCGCCGTCGCGCCACCCCCAGCCAGGCCGGGCAAAGCGCCCGCTCGCGCAAGCGCAATGTCGCCGGCGCCTTCCATGTGCCGGAACGCAGCCGCGTTAAGGACCGCCGGCTGGTGCTGGTCGACGATGTCTTCACGACCGGCGCGACGGCGACCGCCTGTGCCCGGACGCTGAAGCGGGCAGGTGCGGACCATGTATCCGTTATGACACTGTGCCGCGTTGTCAGGTCCACCGATCCCACTATCTAGGTAGGCAGAACACATGTCCCGGCCGTCCGCTCCCCGCGGCCGGCCCGCAATGGAGCAGTTTGATGGCCGAAGTGACGATCTATACACGCCCTATGTGTGGCTATTGTGCCCGCGCCGTATCCCTTCTGAAGCAGAAGGGTGTGACCTTCAACGAGATCGATGCCGGCTTCGACCAGGCCAAGCGCAACGAGATGATCCAGCGCTCGAATGGCGGCCGCACCTTCCCGCAGATTTTCGTCGGCGATATCCATATCGGCGGCTGCGACGACATGATGGCTCTTGAACGGGCCGGCAAGCTGGATGATATGCTCGCCGCCTGATGAGCCAACTCGACATTGCCCTGGTCCAGATGCGGTCGGGGATCGACCCCGAAGCGAATATCAAGGACGCCATCCGCCTGATCCGGGATGCGGCGGCCACCGGCGCGCAGCTTGTCGCCACGCCGGAAACCACGCATCTCGTGCAGAAGAATGCCGCTGAAGCTTTCAAGGTGCTGCACGCGCCGGAGACCGAACCAGCCCTGCCGGCCTTTTCGGCGCTGGCACGCGAACTGGGGATCACCCTGCTGATCGGCTCGCTTGCCGTGCGCACGCCGGACGGCCGGGCGGCAAACCGCAGCTTCCTGTTCGGCCCCGATGGCGGCCTCTTGGCGAGCTATGACAAGGCGCACATGTTCGATGTCGGCCTGGGCAAGGGCGAGACCTACCGGGAAAGCGACAACTACGCCCCGGGCGACCGGCTGGTGGTGGCCGATGCGGCCGGTGCCCGGCTGGGCCTGTCGATCTGCTATGACGTGCGCTTCGCCTATCTCTACCGGCGCCTGGCCAAGGCGGGGGCCCAGATCCTCGCTGTTCCGGCAGCTTTCACCCGGCCGACCGGACGCGCGCACTGGGAGGTGCTGTTGCGGGCCCGGGCAATCGAGACCGGTAGCTATGTCATCGCGCCGGCGCAGTCGGGCCTGCACGAGGATGGCCGCAAGACCTGGGGGCATTCGATGATCATCGGTCCCTGGGGCGAGATCGTTGCCGTCCGCAAGGATGCCGAGCCGGGCGTGCTGAGCGCGCGGATCGATCTCGACAAGGTCGCCGAGGCCCGCCGCCGCATTCCCGCCCTGGAGCATGACCGCGATCTTGCCGGTCCGGACATGACGTCACCGACATGATCCGCTATGCGCTGTGTTGCGACCAGGACCATGAATTCGAGGCCTGGTTCTCCAGTTCCGATGCCTGTGACGACCAGATCGCGCGCGATCTGGTACAATGCCCCGAATGCGGATCCAGCGACGTCCACAAGGCGCTTATGGCGCCGGCCGTCTCGACCGCCCGCAAGCGCGAGGCGGCGTCTCCGGAGGCACAATTCCGCGATCTGGCCGACCGGGTGAAGGCGCATATCCGCAAGAATTACGACTATGTCGGCGGCGATTTTGCCCGCGAGGCCCGGGCGATGCATGCGGGCGACAAGCCGGAACGCCTGATCTATGGCGAGACGACACCGGAGGAGAGCCGCAAGCTCGTCGATGATGGCGTCCCGGTCGCGCCGCTGCCCGATATCATGGCCCCGACGCCGCCGAAGAAAGCGAACTGATAGCGCCTATTCCGGCTGCCATCCGCGTGCAGCGGCCGTCTCTTCCTCCGCGGCCGACAGGGCTTCCCCGGACATCCAGAGATCGACACTGTCCAGCACGGCAAGCGGCAGGGCCGTTCCTGCTGTACGGACTTCTGCCCCGGTCTCGCCCTGCGCCGGAGCTGCAAGATCGATCTGCCAGTCGCCGCCGGTCCGGCAGGCGATGCCGGCAGTTCCCGATGCCGTGAAGGTGCGACAATAGCGGCCGTCCTGGTGGCGGAAGCTGACCTGGACCGCCAGGGAAGGCGCGCTCTGTGCACCGGGCCGGTCGAGGGCGGAGGCGAGGCGGCTGCCCGCGGTCATACGGCCGCCTTCGAAGCTGAACGGGCCGCCAGCGCCGGGCGCTGCCAGCTGGATGCCGATGATGACTCCCGCAGCAATCGCCGATGCCACGGCGATCGTGTGCGGCGCGTGCCAGCCCTGCAGCAGGCGGCCCAACCAGCTGGGCCCGCCATCCGTTCCGGCCGGCGCCCGGTCCGGGCTGGCCTTGCGTACCAGTGCCTCCAGGTGGTCCGGGACGGGTTCGCTCAGCACCGGATTGAAATGACCGGCCAGGGTTGCGCGCAGGGACTGCATCGTTTCTGCCCGGCGGCGCAGGGCGGGATCGCCCCGCAGGGCCGCCTCGACGCGGGCGTTCTCTGCTGCGTCCAGCTCGCCGTCGACATAGGCCATCAGGGTCTCGTCCTCGACAGTCATGACGATGCCTCCCGCTGCGGGTTGAGAATGGCCTCCAGCGCCGACCGGCCGCGCGCGAGACGGCTCGTGAGCGTGCCCATCGGCACCTCCATCACCGCCGCGGCTTCCTTGTAGGACAGGCCCTCGACAAGAACGAGGGCGACGGCAAGGCGCTGGTCCTCGGGCAGGGTTTCCATTGCCTGCTCCACCGACATGGCCCGGATACGCTTGTCGAACTCCGGATCCTCCCGGCCGACGGCCGCGCCGGCTTCCTCCGGGGCGAACCGGGTATCGCGGCGCTGGCGAAACCGGACTTCATCGATCCAGGCGTTTTTCATGATACGGTACATCCAGCTGTCCAGGCGCGTGCCGTCACGCCATTGATCCAGGCGGGCAAGAGCACGTTCCAGCGTTATCTGGACGAGATCGTCCGCATCGGCGGCATCGCGGGTCAGGGACCGCGCGAACCGGCGGAGCCGGGGCAGATAGCTGATGATCTCGTTTTCCACGCGTGGGTTTCTCGCGCCCATGCCATGTACCGATAACGACTGGAAGAAAGCTTTTCTTCCATGCGTTATCTGAAACAGCAATGTTTTTGCGGCCGATGGAGGCTGGCGATGTTTGGTCGGGTGTTGCGTATCGGGTGTGCCGCCCTTGCGGTGGCAGTCCTGTCTGCCGGCGGGGCGCGGGCACAATTGCCGGTCGACGTGCCCGATGTGCCTGCTACGGCCGACCGGCTCGGCGATGTCGTCCGAAGCCGGGTCGACCGGACGCGTGAGCGTACGCAGGAAACGCTGCGGGATGTCAGGCGCGACACGCTGGATTCCCTGTTGCGGCAGAACCGCGACACCCTGGAGCGCGGGCCGGACAGATCAGTCATCGTTCGCAGCCAGATCACCGTGCTGGCGGACGACCGCTCCGGGCTCGGCCCGCTCCTCGGTCAGGGGTTCGGCCTGGTGCGGGAACGGCCGCTGGGAAGTTTGGGGTTGAGCCTTTTCGTGCTGTCGGCGCCGCCGGGCCTGTCGACGCGCCGCGCACTCGACCTTGCCCGTCAGCTCGACCCGGCGGGGCTTTACGACTTCAATCATATCTACACGCGATCCGGCGGTCCGGCGCTGCATTCGTGGGCCGCGTTGCAGGGCTATGCCACGGCGCGGCAGACGCGAATTGGCCTGGTGGATACCGGGGTGGATGCCCGCCACCCGGCCCTTGCCGGTTTCAGGCTCGAGCGCGAGGCCTTTCACGGCGGCGCCTACCAGCCGGCAGACCATGGAACGGCGGTGGCTTCGCTGCTGGCGAGCGTGTCGGGGACGCTGGTCTCGGCGGATATCTATGGCGGCGGACCGACCGGCGGGTCGGCCGACGCGCTGATTGCGGCACTGGGCTGGATGTCCGACAGCGGAGTGGCGGTGATCAATGTCTCTCTGGTCGGCCCGCCCAACCGGTTGCTGGAACACGTGGTGGGGACGCTGGCCGCACGCGGTCATATCGTGGTGGCGGCTGTGGGCAATGACGGCGCTTCGGCACGCCCGCTCTATCCAGCCGCCTATGAGGGCGTGATCGGTGTGACGGGGGTCAGCGAGCGCGGACGCGTACTGCCTGAGGCGGGCCGGGGGCCGCATGTCGACTTTGCTGCGCCGGGGGCTTTCGACAGCGCCGCCGGAACAGATGGCGCGCATATCCGGGTGCGCGGCACATCCTACGCCGCGCCTGTTGTGGCCTCCCTCCTGGCGAGCTGGGTCGACCGGCCGGATCCGGCGCGCGCGCAGTCCGCGATCGAGACACTGGCCGCCAGCGCCGAAGACGCCGGCCGGCGTGGCCGCGACGATACCTATGGCTATGGAATCGTGGGGCGATCGACACTGCGAACGGCGTCGAGCCGGGAATAAGCCATCCCGCACGGAATAAATCCGGTCCGCCGCTCGTTGTCTTCCTGTCAGCCGGTTCAAGCCGGCGCTGAATGAGGGAGATATCCATGAAAACCCTTTCTGCGAAGACCCTTTCCGCCAGCCTTCTCGCTCTGGCCCTGGCAACGGGTGCGGGATACGCCCAGCTGTCCTCCGTGACCGACGCCACGGCGAGAACCACCCAGAACACCCGGCTCGACACTGTGCGTCCGGGCGAACTGCAGAGCCGCACAGACGTCAGCGGTCATGCCCGCCAGCGTCTCGATGCCGGCCGGCCCATGAGCCGGATCGAACAAATGCGTCTCGACAGGGCCGAGCGGGACGCACGCCGGGCCGAGCGCGCCGCAGCCCGCACCCGCGCCAATGCCGCTATCGCAGGCAATGCGGCCGCCCGGAGCGGCCAGGCCGCGACGCGTGGCTCCGTGCGCGGGACTGCCGAGATCACGGCCCCGGATACGCGTCCGGTCCGCCGCGAAGCGCAGCACCAGGCCAACCGGGCCCGCGCCGAAGTGAGGCGGGCGCGCAATGCCTCGCCCTCTGTCGAGGCTCAAGCCAATGCCAGCGTCCGTAATTCGGTTCGTGCCGACGGCGAGGGCAATGCCCGTACCCGCACGCGGGCCGATGGCCGCGCCGAGGCCCGCGTCCAGGGGCCGGACAAGCGCTGATTCCTGTCTCTCCATGGGGGCTGGCGCAGTCTTCGGGCTGTGCCGGCCCCGCCGCCGGCCGTCGCGAAACTTTTCTCGAACGCTGTGGAAGAAAACCGCCAGCCGGCACGTTTTCAGGGTGTGAGGGATAAAAAGGAGGACGACATGACCTGCTTGAAGACAATCATTCCCGCGCTTGGCGCCGTTGCCGCCCTCGCGGCGGCCGGTGGCCTCGCCGGAACAGCCCAGGCCCAGGGACATCATCATTCCTCGGCCCGGTTCGAATATCACAGCTCCTATTACGAGCGTGGCTATGACCGGCATGATTTCCGCTATTATCGCGATGCCTGCCGGACACGCTCCTCCGGCGGGCTGTCGCTGGGTCTCAGCCTCGGCGGCAGCGAGCTGCTTGGCGCCGATGTCGGCGGTTCGAGCTGGACCGAATGCGACCGCGGCCAGTTTGCCTACGCCCAGTATGACGCGTTCGATCGTGGTCGTCCGGTCTACTGGCACAATCCGGACAGCGGCCGCCGCGGCGTGATCAAGCCGGGCCGGCGCTACCACTCGCACGGCCGCGAATGCGCCTCGGGTGAAGCGGAGATCTACGACAGTCACGGCAATTATCAGAGCTTCGGTTTTGAAAGCTGCCGCGACGGGTCGGGGGGCTGGCACTATGAGGGCCGGCACCGCTGACCCTCGTGCCGGCAGGGAAGACGGCGCCGCTCCCCACGCGGCGCCGTCTTTCCGTCTGTCTAGGCCAGCAGCAATTGCCAGGACACGCCGAACCGGTCGGCGACCCAGGCGAATTTACGGGCAAAGGGATAGGTGTCGAGCGGCATGAGTATCTGGCCGTCTTTCGACAGTTCCGCGAACAGGCGATCGAGCTCCCTCTCGTCGCAGCAGTCCACGAAGAGCGACATCGCAGGCGTGAAAGAGAATTCGTGCGGCGCCGGTGAGTCGATGCAGTAGTGCCGGCGCCCGTTCAAGGTGAAGCAGGCCTTCACGACCGAGCCTTCGGTACCAGGGCCGTCCGGCCCGTAGCGTTCGATCTCGACGATTTCGGAGTTTTCGAACAGCGAGGTGTAGAGGGACATGGCGGTTTCGGCCTGACCCTCGAACATCAGGAAAGGGGTAACGCTGGCGGTCATGACGGATCCTTCCTGTCAGCAGTCTTGTCGAGGAAATCGGGCACGCCGGGGAAGATGCTGTCATAGACCGGCTTGATCGCGCGGAAGCTGGTCCAGAACCAGCGTGGCTCGCGTCCGGCCAGTGCATCTTCCAGGAGACCGACATGTGTGTGCCAGCCCATGGCAACTTCCTTTGCGGTTGTCGGCGTATCCAGTTTTCTGTGCGTGATGGTGAGGCGCGTGCCGGTGTCTTGAGATTCAAGCTCGAAGACCACTTCGGAGATCGCGGCCATGTCCTGCATGCCTTCGCCCCAGGTGATCACAAGCCGATGCGGCGGATCGACCTCCACGATCTCTGCGGGATGGGCGCCCTCATAGTCGCTGGCACCCGCCTCGACCGGCTCTGCAGAGAGTTCGCGGTGTTTGAATTGCAGCGTGAAGCGCGCCCCGGGCCGTAATTCCATGTCGCCGGCGGCCAGCCATGTCCGCCGTTTCTCGCTCTCTACCAGATAGGCCCAGACCCGTTCGACAGGGGCGGGCAGCAGGCGCCGGAAACGCACTGTCTGCGCATCGATCACTTCGGCAGGTTCATTCATCGCGCGTGTCCTTTTCAGCCAGAAGCGCGGCTTCCAGATCGTCCAGCGCGCCGGTCCAGAAGGCGCATTGCCGCTCGATCCAGCTGTTGACCTCGCCCAGCGGCGCCGGGTTGAAGGCGATGAAGTGGTCGCGCCCTTCGCGCCGCCGCGTGACCAGGCGGGCGTTTTCCAGCACGCGGATATGCTTGGAAACCGAGTTCAGCGAGACCGGGAACGGCCGGGCCAGCTCGGTCACGCGGGCTTCGCCCCGGGCAAGGCGCTGGATGATAGCCCGCCGGGTCGGGTCAGCCAGGGCAGTCAGGGTTGCATCGAGTGTATGCGGGACAATGGATGTCATCATATTCACCTTTGAGGGTGAATATTGAATGGCCAGAAATGAGTCAAGCGCGAGCGGCGTTCGTGCCGGGTACCCGGGGCACGGAAATCAAGCGGTCCGTGCGTCCCGCGAGCATTCCGTCAGGGCCGGCGTTTCAGGGTCAACGAGCGCCCTTGGCGGCAACGGCCATATAGTTCACAGCCGTGTCGTTCCCCAGGGAGAACTGGTCGTTGAGCGGGTTGTAGAGCACACCGACCGGTTCGCGCATTTCCATGCCGCCTTCGCGCAGAGCAGCACGGATTTCGGCGGGCTTGACCAGTTTGGCAAAGCGGTGCGTGCCGCGCGGCAGCCAGCCCATGATCCATTCCGCTCCGACGATCGCGAGGGCGAAGGCCTTGGGCGTGCGGTTGATCGTCGCGCAGATCATCAGCCCGCCGGGTTTCACCAGCCTGGTGCAATCGACGAGGAAGGCGTGCGGGTCGGCGACGTGTTCCATCACTTCCAGGTTCAGCACGACGTCGAAGGGCGGCTCGCCGGCCTCCAGCAATTGTTCGGCGACACCATGCCGGTAGTCGACCTCCAGACCCTGCTCATCGGCGTGGACCGAGGCTGTCTTCACATTCGCTTCGGCGGCATCGACACCTGTCACCTGAGCACCCAGCCGGGCCATGGGTTCGCAGACCAGCCCGCCGCCACAGCCGATGTCGAGAATGCGCAAACCCTTGAAGGGCGTGGCACCGGACAGGCCGAAATGCTCGCAGATCGTGTCGCGGATAAAGCCCAGGCGAACGGGGTTGAACTTGTGCAGCGGCTTGAACTTGGAGTCCGGATCCCACCAGTCCGCCGCCATGCGCGAGAACTTCTCGACCTCCTCCGGATCGACCGAGGGGCGGGTGAGGGTGTCGGGCGCTGTCGCCGTTGCCATCCGTGTTTCTCCTTGCAGGCGAGCGTGCCCGCGATTGCGTTCGAGCGTTGCGTGCCCGGCCGTCTGCGCTTACCTAACCGCGAGCGCGACGACATGGGCACCGGTCTTAATATGGCCTTGCCGATGCCGCTAATCGAGCCCGGTGCGACGTTATGGGCGCACCCGCAGGCAAGGAAAAGCGCGAGGGACAGGTTGAGGGACGGCTTCGGGATGGCGGGTGAATGACACGCGTCGTGGCAAAATTCGGCGGCACGTCGGTCGGGTCGATCGAGCGTATCCGGCATTCTGCCGGGCTCGTGGCCGAGGCCGTGCGCCGGGGCGAGAGCCTGGCCGTTGTCGTGTCGGCCATGGCCGGCGAGACCGACCGTATTCTCGGTCTGGCCGGTGCGTTCGGCGCGGGGCTTGGCGATGTCGAGACCGATGTCGCCCTGGCGGCCGGCGAGCAGGTGTCCTCTGCGCTGATGGCGCTGGCCCTGCGCGAGGCCGGTTTCGAGGCACGATCCTTCCAGGGCTGGCAATTGCCGGTGGTGACGGACGGTCCGCCCGGTGCGTCGCGGATCGCCGGCATGGACGTGTCTGCACTGGAGGCGGCGATGCAGGCCGGGGTCATTCCCGTGCTGGCTGGCTTCCAGGGGATCACATCGCAGGGCGAGATCCGGACGCTGGGGCGCGGCGGCACCGATCTGTCCGCAGCCGCACTGGCGGCGGCGCTGGGGGCGCGGTGCGACATCTATACCGATGTCGACGGCGTCTACACGACCGATCCGCGTATCGAGCCGGCGGCGCGCCGTCTGGACGCGATCAGCCATGACGAGATGCTGGAACTGGCCGCCCAGGGCGCCAAGGTGTTGCAGACCCGCTCGGTCGAGTTCGCGAAGTCGCGCGGGGTACCGATGCGGGTCCTGTCGTCCTTCCTCGAAGCCGGTGAGAGCCGTGGCACGGATGTGGTCGAGACGCAGGATATCGCGGAACGCCGCATCGTGTCCGGCGTTGCCTATGCGCGGGACCAGGCGCGGATTGCGCTTCTGGGGGCGTCGAACCGGTCGGAACTCGCCGCTCGCACATTTGCCATCCTTGCGGACGCGGAGATCGGGGTCGACATGATCGTTCAGGCGCACACCCGCACGCCGGGTCGTGTGAATATCGAGTTTTCCGTCGCCCATCGCGATCTGGCCCGTGCCCAGACGGCGCTGGAGGCCGGTCTGCCCGGCGCCGATATCTCGTCGGAGACGGGGCTGGCAAAAGTCTCTATTGTGGGCGCGGGGCTGCGCCAGCGGGCCGATATCGCGCGCTCCCTGTTCGCAGTGCTGGGCGAGCAGGGGATCAGCGTCAGGGTGCTGGCAACCTCGGAAATCAAGATTTCCGCCCTTATCGACAATGACGCCGTCGAGCGCGCCGTGCGGGCGTTGCACACGGCCTACGGACTGGAGCGGGTATAGCCGCATGGACGATCTGAAGACTCCCCCCATGCGCGATCCGCGCCGCCTGCTCAAGCGCATGCGCGAGCTCATGGCGGTGCAGGAGAATGCCCAGGCGCGCCTGGACCATCTCACCGCCATGATTGCGGAAGAGGCCGGATGGGATGTCTGCTCGATCTATCTGGCCCGCCAGTCCAATGCGCTGGAATTGTGCGCGACGTTCGGTCTTAAAGCCGAGGCCGTGCACCATGTGCGCCTGCAGCCGGGCGAGGGTCTGGTCGGCCTGGTCGCACGCCGGGCCCGGCCGCTGTCGACCTCGAATGCGCGGGCGCATCCGGCCTTTTCCTACAAGCCCGAGACAGGCGAGGAGCCCTTCAACACCTTTGTCGGCGTGCCGATCCTGCGCGGTGGCCGGATGGTCGGGGTGCTGACCGCCCAGACCTCCCAGGAACGCCAGGTCGCGACCGACGAGATCGAGACGCTGCAGACCGTCGCCATGGTGCTCGCCGAGATCGTTGCCTCCGGCGATATCGTCGACTCCGAGGAAATGGCCGGTCTGGACGTACGCCAGTCGCGGCCCGAACGCTTCCAGGGCGGCGCTTTCTCCGGCGGGATTGCGCGCGGCGTCGCGGTACTGTTCGAACCGCATGTCGAGTCCGCCCGGCTGATTGCCGACGATCCCGGCAGCGAGGAGGAGCGGCTCGACACCGCCATTTCCTCGCTGCGTATCCAGATCGACGAGATGCTGGACAGTGGCCGCATCCCGTTCGGCGGGCCGACACGTGACGTGCTGCAGGCCTACCGGATGTTCGCCCATGACCGCGGCTGGCTGGAGCGGCTGCGCGAGGCGGTGCGGCGCGGCCTGACCGCCGAGGCGGCGGTCGAACGCGTGCGGAACGAGAACCGGGCGCGGCTGATGAAGGCGGCGGATCCGACCTTCCGCGAGCGCCTGCACGATCTGGAAGACCTCGCCAACCGCCTGCTGCGCCATCTCAATGGCGGTGCCAAGTCGTCGGCCGAGCTGCCCGACAATGCGATCATTATCGCCCGCAATATCGGCCCGGCCGAACTGCTGGAATTCGATCGCGAGAAGCTCAAGGGCATCGCGCTGGAAGAAGGCTCGGCCCAGTCACACGCTGCGATCGTCGCCAAGGCGCTCGGTATTCCGCTCGTCGGCCGTCTTGAAGGCGCGCTGGACCAGGCCGAAGACGGCGATCCGGTCATCCTGGACGGCGAGTTCGGTGTGCTGCACATCCGGCCGCAGCTGGATGTTGCCGAGACCTACGATGCCCGTATCCAGACCCTTTCCGAGCGCCGCTTGTCCTACGCAGAACTGCGGGGGCCGGCGGTCTCGGCGGATGGTGTGAGGATCGGCCTGCACATGAATGCCGGTCTGCTGATCGAGTTGATGGCGCTGGACGAGACCGGTGCCGATGGAGTCGGCCTTTTCCGCACCGAATTCCAGTTCATGGTCGCCGAGACCCTGCCGCGCCTGTCGGCCCAGTCGGCGGTCTACAAGTCGGTGCTGGATGCGGCGGGCGAGCGGCCGGTCGTATTCCGCACGCTCGATCTGGGGGGCGACAAGGTTGCGCCCTTTGCGCCCTCGACCAAGGAACCCAATCCGGCGCTTGGCTGGCGGGCGATCCGCATGGGACTCGACCGTCCCGGCCTGCTGCGCTACCAGCTGCGCGCCCTGATCCTGGCGGCGGGCGGACGGCCCTTGAAAGTCATGTTCCCGATGATCTCGGCGCCCTGGGAAGTGCGGGCCGCGCGCGACATGCTGGACCGCGAGCTGCGCCATGCCGAACGGGCCGGCTATGTCATGCCGTCGGATGTGAAGGTCGGCATCATGCTGGAGACGCCGGGCATGGCCTGGGCGCTGGAGCATGCGATTGACGCTGTCGATTTCGTCGCCGTCGGTGCCAATGACCTGATGCAGTATTTTTTCGCGGCCGACCGGCAGAATTCGCGTGTCTCGGATCGGTACGATGTGCTGAGCCCGGCCGCCCTCGACCTTCTCAAACGGGTGCGTGATATCTGCGCCGAGCATGACACGCCGGTGTCCGTATGCGGCGAAATTGCCTCCAAGCCGCTGGAGGCTGCAGTCCTGATAGGCCTTGGTTACCGAAGTCTTTCCATGGCCGCGCCGAACATCGGTCCCATCAAGAAACTCGTCTCCGGTCTCGATGTCGAAAAACTTGGCACCTGGCTTGCGAGCCGGCTTCAGAGCCCCGCAGACAGTCTGCGTCCGCTTCTCCTCGAGGCAGGGGAAGACGCCGGATTGCCTCGCGAGGCTGTTGAAAACGGTCGAGGGATTTGATCTTATAGGGCGGGGTTAGGGCAAAGTTACCCTTAATTGCGTTCTTGGGTGACGATCGCTCCGGGGAGAGAGCGGTAGATGGCTATGATGGGTCAAGCGTCGGGTGCGGACTTTGTTCCGGTTGATGCTGTCTATGCTGACGACAGCATCGGGTATGTGCAATTGACGGCCGGCGACCGGCTGCGCGATGCACGGTCGAAGATGAACCTGTCGCTCAAGCAGGCCGCCGAACGCACCCGGATCCGCGTCGATTATCTTGAAGCCCTTGAAAACATGGACCCGCGCGGTCTGCCGGCGCGGGCCTATGCTGTCGGTTATCTGCGCACCTATGCCAGCTTCCTGTCGCTCGAGCCCGCCGGGCTCGTCGAACAGTTCAAGCGCGAGGTGGATACCGAGACAGGCCGGGCCGCACCCAGCGCCGCCACGCCGTCGCGCAAGCCTATCAAACTGCCGCGCGGCCTGTTCGGTGTCGTGATCATCCTGGCCGCGCTGGCCGGTGTGGCCTGGTGGTATTCCGAGCAGGTCGGCACGGGCGGTATTCTGGGTAATCCGCCATCGCCGCCGGATGCCGCGCCGGAATGGGCGCGTCCAGGGTTCGACGTGGCCGCCACGGCGCCCAGTCTCGACGATATCTGGACCGGGCTTCCGCTCGGCAAGGCGGGGACGGCCGCCGGGGCCGTCGTGATGCGAGCCCTGTCGCCGACCTGGATCGAGGTGCAGGACGCTTCGGGGCGTATCCTGTTTGCTCGTGAACTCGCCGCAGGCGAGACCTATCAGGCGCTGGAGCCTGGGCTGACTGTCTCTGCAGCCGATGCCGGTGCCATTCAGCTGGAGCATGAAGGCGAGATCGTCGGTACGCTCGGCGAGCTCGGTGCGCCGGTCGAGAATATGCCGGTTCTGGCCCAGCTGCAGTCCCAGGACGGTGCGCAGCCGCAGTAATCTGTCGCACCCCGGTCGAAACATCGCCGCATTGACGCTATATGCGCACCGGACGGCTGTTGGACGGCCGCGAAGGGAGTGACGGATGTCGCAAGCCGGTAAGGATCCCCGCAGCGTGAGACCGTGGCGCATGATCGAGCGCCGCAAGAGCCGCACCATCCGCGTGGGCGGACTGGAAGTCGGCGGCGACGCGCCGATCACGGTCCAGACCATGACCAATACGCCGACGGCGGATGCCGCCGCGACGATCGACCAGATCCGGCGCTGCGAAGAAGCCGGTGCCGACATGGTGCGCGTCTCCTGCCCGGACGAGGATTCGACGGCGGCCTTCCGCACCATTGCCCGGGCATCCAGGGTGCCGCTTATCGCGGACATCCACTTCCACTACAAGCGCGGCATCGAGGCCGCCGAGGCCGGAGCGGCCTGCCTGCGGATCAATCCGGGCAATATCGGTTCGATGGACCGGGTGAAGGATGTCGTCCAGGCCGCGCGCGATCACGGCTGTGCCATCCGGATCGGTGTCAATGCCGGCTCGCTGGAGCGCCACCTGCTGGAGAAATACGGCGAGCCCTGTCCCGAGGCGATGGTGGAAAGCGCGCTGGATCACGCCCGCATCCTCGAAGACCTCGATTTCCGCGACTACAAGATTTCCGTGAAGGCGTCGGACGCCTTCCTCACCGTGGCGGCCTACCAGGCGCTGTCGGAAGCCACGGATGCGCCGCTGCACCTGGGCGTGACCGAGGCCGGTGGCTTGCGGACGGGGACGGTGAAATCTGCCATCGGTATCGGCTCGCTCCTGTGGGCAGGGATCGGCGACACGATCCGCGTCTCGCTGTCGGCGGAGCCGGAAGAGGAAGTGAAGGTCGGTTTCGACATTCTCAAATCACTCGGCCTGCGCACGCGCGGGGTGAATATCATTGCCTGCCCGTCCTGCGCCCGGCAGGGTTTCGATGTTATCCGGACTGTGGAAAAGCTCGAAGAGCGGCTGGCGCATATTTCCGAGCCGATCTCGCTGTCGATCATCGGCTGTGTGGTGAACGGGCCGGGCGAGGCGCTGATGACCGATCTGGGCTTTACCGGAGGGGGAGCAGGCCGTGGCAAGATGTACGTGTCCGGGCGGCCGGACCACAATGTCTCCAATGAGGAAATGATCGATCACATCGTCGAGATGGTGGAGGCCCGTGCCGCGCAGATGCGCGCCGAGAGCGTGGCAGAGACGGCTGCGGAATAAGAGGGCTGGACGGCCGGGTGGCGGCTGTGGCAGGGGCTTTTTTCCGGACCACCGCCGGTTTAGTGAAGTGCACGCATGGGGAGAGTCCGGATTTGCGGGTTCTCCGTTTGGGGGAAAGTCATGCAGGTCAGGATCTACGGACTGAAAAATTGCGACACCTGCCGCAAGGCGGTGAAGGAGCTGGAAGAGGCCGGCCGGGATCACGAGTTTGTTGATATCCGGGACGAGCTCGACCGGGTGCGCAAAGTGCCGGCCTGGATCGATGCTGTGGGTGCCAAAAAACTGGTGAACACCCGGTCGACGACGTGGCGGAATCTGTCGGCGGAAGACAAGCTGATTGCCGAGGATGATCCTGCCGGTCTGCTTATCACCCATCCCACCCTCATCAAGCGGCCGGTTATCGAGGCTGGCGGCGATGTGATCGTGGGCTGGAGCAGCGATACGCTGGCCGGGCTTGCGGCTCCGGAATGAACGCCGAATTGAGAGCCCGCTGCGATCTCGATCTCAGCTTTCCCTTTCACACCGATGGCAGTCCGGCAGACCGGCTCGAACGCGTCGCCGCTTATATGCGCTCAGCGGGGCTGGGGGCAGAAGCCTATCTGACGGGCGAGAGTGTCGCCCGGCTGGAAACACGCATGGCGGCCCTGTTCGGCAAGCCGGCGGCGGTCTGGTTTCCCTCCGGCACCATGGCTCAGGGCGTCGCCGCCCGCCTGCACTGCCAGGCTGCCGGCAATGCCCGTCTCGGCCTGCACCCGACCTCGCATCTCGCCCTGCATGAAGAAGACGGTCACATCCATCTGCACGGGCTGGAGCCGGTGAACTGCGGCGCGTGGTACCGTCCCTTGAACGCGGACGACCTGCCGGCCGATGCCGGGTGCACAATCATTGAACTGCCGCAGCGCCACAATGGCGGAGCGTTGCCCGACTGGGAGACGCTGCAGGCGATCAAGGCACGCGCCCGCGAAACCGGCCAGACGCTGCACATGGACGGCGCGCGGATCTGGGCTCTGCCGGTGGCCTGGCCCGGGCATGCTCTGCCCGAAATCTGCGACGGCTTCGCCTCGGTGTACGCCTCCTTCTACAAGGATCTCGGCGCTTCGGGCGGCGCCATCCTGGCCGGCGAGGCGGACTTCGTGGAGGAGGCCCGCCTGTGGCTGGCGCGCATGGGCGGACGTCTCGTATCAGCCTGGCCGATGGTGCCCGATGCGTTGCGCGTCCTGGACATGAGGCTGCCGCAGATCCCGCTTTTCGTGGAGCGGGCGCGCGGGATCGCGATGGGGGTCGGCGACCAGCCCGGCCTCTCGATCACGCCCGATCCACCGCAGGTCAACATGATGCATGTCCGGCTGGACTGTGATGTCGCGACGGCCGAAGCCGCCCGCGATGCCGCCGCCGAGGCGACCGGCGTCTGGCTCGGCAACCGGTTCTGGCATTTCGGGCATGACCCGGTTCCCGCTCTGGAGCTCTGCATCGGCGAACGGGCTTTCCAGGCCGATATCATGCGCATCGTCGAGGCTGTCCGCGCCATGGGTGCCTATGTCGTCGCGGCTCAGTCGACCAGCGCGTAGAGCGTCAGCCGGACGTCCAGCGCTTCGCCATTGCGCAGCAGGCTGAGGTCGAGAATTTCGGGCGCTGGGCTGTCCATCGAGCAATCCCGGTCGCGCATGGCACGGCCGTCAAAATGGGTGATGAAATCGCCTGTCAGCACGCCGGCATCGAAGGCGGGGGAGTTGGCAATCACGCTGACCACGCGCATGCCGTCACCCTCCGGTACCAGGACCAGACCGTGTGTGATCAACGGTTCGAAGGTGATCGGCGTGTCCGGGTCATGGCGCACCATGCGAACACGCTCATGGCGCTGGTCGAAGGTCCACACGAAGTGCCGCATGGCCTGTCCGCCCAGAATCTCCGTTTCGGGCGTCGATTCGATCACCGGCTGGACAAGTACATTCTCGCCGATCTGCGCATTTCCGGCGAGGCGTGCCGCGGAGCGGCGCTCGATTTGCGCGAAGCGGACAGCGGCGCCGGTCGCGCGCGGCGGCGCGACCGTGTCATAGCGTTCGAGGTCGCGCAGGACGATCGGGCTCAGCGCGGCACCGCTGTCGATCAGCAGGCGTCGCGTGCCACCGGGAAAGCTGACGCGGATCCAGGGACGAAGGTCGGGACCGTTCGCATCGAATACCGTCACGCCGTCCGGGCGGGGCAGGGCGCCGCTCTCCACCCGCATCTCGCCCAGGCCATAGTCGAGCGTCAACAGCACATCCTCAAAGGCGTCATACTCCAGTATGCCGTCGATCTCGCGTCCCAGGGCAATCGAGAGATGATCCAGCTCGCGGACTCCCGCCCGCAGGCCGGTCAGGGCGACCGGCCCGGTGGTGACGCGTCCGAAATTCGCCCGCACGCCACTGTCCAGCCGCTGTCCGGAAACGCGCTCGATACTGTCCGGATCGACATAGCTGGCCGACGCACCCGTGTCGTAGAGGAACCAGAGCGTCCGGTCTTGCGCCGTCTCGCCGTCGCGCAAGGCGAGCGTGACCGGCAGGAAAAAATAGCCTCGGCAGATCTGCGCGGGCAGGACGACCGCTTCGCTGGTACGCGCGGCGGCGGATGGCGGCGATACGAGCTTGCCCGTGGCCAGCAGCGCGATTATCAGAGCGATCATCCGTTTCATGCTTGTCCCCCGTCGCGGTTGCCGCAGGATATGGCAGTTGACCTGCATGCCAAGCTGACTGGAGTGCCGATGAAATCGATCTGCGTTTATTGCGGTTCCAACCCCGGCAGGGATCCGGCTTTTGTGGATACGGCCCGAGCCGTTGGCCGCAACCTGGCCGAACGCGGCATCGACGTTGTCTATGGCGGTGGACAGGTCGGGCTGATGGGGGAGCTGGCCGATGCCGCGCTGGACGCCGGCGGCCGCGTCATCGGCATTATCCCGGAATTCCTCGCGCTGAAGGAGATCGCCCATCTCGAACTGACCGAGCTGCACGTCGTCCAGTCCATGCATGCGCGCAAGGCGATGATGGTGCAGAGGTCCGATGCCTTCATCGCCCTGCCGGGCGGGATTGGCACGATGGAAGAATTGTTCGAGGTGTGGACCTGGGCCCAGCTGGGCCACCACACCCATCCTGTGGGTCTGCTCAATGCGGCGGGCTATTACGACGACCTCGTCAGCTTCCTCGACCGGATGACGGACGAGCGCTTCCTGGCCGACAACCATCGCCGCTCGCTGATGATCGCCGACCGCATCGACACGCTCCTGGCCGCGTTCGAGACCTACCAGGCTCCGCCGGCCGACGTCCGGATCAAGACCGGTCAGACCTGAGCTGCACTGCCTTCTTTTCCTGTCTCTTTTCCCACTTCCCCCGGCCTTGTGCCGGGGTCTGGAGGAGCCTGCGCCTGAAACGCCGCCAGACCCCGGAATGAATCCGGGGAAAGCATCAGCGCTCTCTTTCTTCCCCACTGCGTGGGGAAGTGGGCCCTCCATAGCCTTGGCGAAGGAGGGGTCGAAGGGGCCGCCGCGCAAGCGCCGGTAGGCGGTGGAGCCGGTCGCTGACATAACGCCGCGTGCCGCGGCGCCCCTCCCCCGCTTC
>JAZAHA010000024.1:0-137999 GCA_036231565.1 Pseudomonadota bacterium | reverse complement strand
ACCGTCTCGAAACCTGCAGGCACGGGCCGGTCGAGCTTTTTGCCGGTGTCCCCGCAGATGGCCACGCCGGAGCCTGATGCTGTCACCCACCAGGCGCGGACGAGCTCCGCACGCTCCCGGGCACAAGTGACTGAGCTCATGCCTCCCATCCCGGAAACCGTCTGCGAGCATACGCCCAGTTGAGCGGGCGGGGACAAGTTTGCGATATCCACCCCACGCACCGTCATCCTGACGAAAGTCAGGACCCAGATCGCAAAGGGATATTTTCGCCAGGCGGGCTCGGTCTGAGCGGTGGCGACGTGGGGGATAAGTGCGAGATCGCGGCCACCGCGCCCTATGAACTGGGCCCTGACTGAAGCCTGCGCCCGCGAAAGCG
This sequence comes from Pseudomonadota bacterium, assembly GCA_036231565.1. Taxonomy (GTDB): domain Bacteria; phylum Pseudomonadota; class Alphaproteobacteria; order Caulobacterales; family Maricaulaceae; genus Maricaulis. The sequence goes on along the minus strand of JAZAHA010000024.1, from coordinate 137,623 downwards.
GGTGTCAGGGTGACGGTGATTGTTGGAGCGTTGGTGCCTTTCTTCCAACTCTCTCACTTTTCCCGGACGGAGGCCTGCGCAGGCAGGCCGCAGATCCGGGACCGACCAAAGATCATTTCAAGCGATGAGCTTCCCGTGGATCCCGGCACTCCGCCCGGCCTTCGCCGGGCTTACGGCCGGGAAAAGCGGCGTGGTGTTCAGGGGGGAGGAGCGCCCCTCACGCGGGCTTCAGCTTCCCAAAAAGAAGCCGGCCACGTAGGCCGGCTCAAGGGGAAGACTTGTTGTCGGGAGATCAGCGGGCCAGCCAGCCGCCATCGACGGCGAGGACCGTGCCGTGGACATAGTCGGAGGCGGCGGAGGCCAGGAAGACCGCAGCGCCGCCCAGATCGGCCGGATCGCCCCAGCGGCCGGCCGGGATGCGGCCGAGAATCTGGGCATTGCGCTCCTCGTCGGCCTGCAGGGCCGCGGTGTTGTTGGTGGCGAAATAGCCCGGCGCGATGGCGTTCACATTGACACCCTGACCGGCCCATTCATTGGCCAGCAGCTTGGTCAGCCCGGCCACGCCGCTCTTGGACGCCGTATAGGACGCCACGCGGATACCGCCCTGGAAGGACAGCATGGAGGCGATATTGATGATCTTGCCGCCGCCGGCCGGGATCATGCGCTTTGCCGCGGCCTGGCACAGGAAGAAGAGCGACTTGATGTTCACATCCATGACGCTGTCCCAGTCGTCTTCGGTGAAGTCGAGCGCGTCGTTGCGGCGGATGATGCCGGCATTGTTGACCAGGATGTCGATCGCACCGGCTTTCGCGACGGTTTCTGCAACGACGTCATCGGCACAGGCCGGATCGGAGAAGTCGGCCGTGATCTCGAAGAAGCGGCGGCCGGCGGCTTCGACGGCCTTGCCGGTCTCTGCCGCGCTGGAGCGGCCGGCGACGACGATATCGGCGCCGGCTTGCGCCAGTGCGACCGCCATGCCCTGGCCCAGCCCGGTATTGCCGCCGGTGACCAGCGCGACCTTGCCGTCAAGATTGAAGGGATGGCTCATGGGTATCTCCGTTTCAGCCGGACGGCGGGCCTAGGCGGCCAGCACGCCGCGGATATAGTCGGCAATGGCCTCGTCCTGGCAGTTGGCGAAGAAGTATTCCTCGAACTTCTCGCCGGCGATGGCGGCCTTGAGCAGGTCCTGGTCGACCGTTTTCAGCACGGTCAGCATGTCGTGGCAGGATGCGGCCTTGAGGTCGGCCACAATGCCGCGGTTCTTGGCCATGACGGCTGCGCGTTCCTTGGGATAGCCGACGCCGCGCTCGTGTTCGAACAGTTTACGGTAGCAGTCCTGCAGGTTCAGTTCGGCGGCCCAGCCGAAACCCTTGGCATAGGGCATGGAGATGGCATTGCCGTCATTGATCTGGCCGAACAGGAAGGCGTCGGTCGGGTCGACAACGAGGCCGCAGAACACGCCCGGCATGGCGTTGCAGGCCAGGTTGGAACCGACGCCGGTACCGCAGCCGGTGACGATGAAGTCTGCCGCCTTCGAATTGATCAGAAGGCCGGCGAGCAGACCGTTCATCGGATAGGTCAGCGAGGCTTTGTCCTCGGGCGTGTACATGCCGTAGTGGAACACCTCATGGCCCAGCGGCTCGGCCACGGCCTTCAGGGCGTCATGAACAATACCGCTCTTGGCGGCCTGGCTGTTCTCGATGATGAGCGCGATCTTCATGGGGGTTTCCTGTCTCAGTTGGGGGCGTCGAGTTTGTAGGCGCGTTTCGCCAGATTGTAGGCGAGGTCGGCGGCCAGGTCGGCAGCATCCTCCTCGGTGAGGCGGTGCTCGGCGACCAGCCGGGCGAGAAAGGCGCAGTCCACCCGCCGCGCCATGTCGTGCCGGGCCGGGATCGAAAGGAAGGCCCGGGTGTCGTCGTTGAAGCCGACCGTATTGTAGAAGCCGGCCGTCTCGGTGGTCTGCTCGCGGAAGCGCATCATGCCTTCCGGACTGTCGTGGAACCACCAGGCCGGACCGAGCTTCATGGCCGGGTAATGCCCGGCCAGTGGTGCGAGTTCGCGGGCATAGCTGGTCTCGTCCAGGGTAAAGACGATGAGGCCGAAGTCCGGCTCATTGCCGTACCGGTTGAGCAGGGGCTGGAGCGCGCGGACATAGTCCGTCGCGACGGGAATGTCTGCGCCCTTGTCGCGCCCATGGGAAGCAAAGAGTGCGGCATTGTGGTTGCGGAAGGAGCCGGGGTGGATCTGCATCACCAGACCGTCTTCCAGACTCATGGCGGCCATTTCGGTCAGCATCTGCGCGCGGAAAAGTTCGGTTTCCGCCGCATCGGCCTTGCCTGCGACAACCCGGTCGAACAGGGCTTCCGCCGCGCCGGGATCGAGATCCGCCGTCGCGGCCGTGGGGTGTCCGTGATCGGTCGATGTGGCGCCTGCGGCCATGAAGTCCACACGGCGCTGCCGGTGCGCGGCGAGATAACCCTGCCAGCGCATCGTGTCCTCGCCGGTGATCTCGCCGAACCGCTCCAGCGCGTCGAAGAAGTCCTCGTGATCGGCATCGATGACGGCATCGGGACGATAGGCGGTGACCACCCGCCCGCCCCAGGGCGAGGCGGCAATGGCGTGGTGATGGTCCAGCGTGTCGACCGGCGACTCTGTGGTCGCCAGCAGTTCGATATTGAACCGGTCGAACAGGGCGCGCGGCCGGAAGGCCTCGGTCTGCAGTGCAGCGTCGATCGTGTCGTAGATGGCGTCGGCCGACCGGGCGTCGAGCCGGTCGTTGATACCGAACACCTCGACCAGGACATGATTGAGCCAGATTGACGACGGCGTGCCGCGGAACAGGTGGATGTGTTCGGCGAACAGGCGCCAGGCCGACCGGGGGTCGGTGCGCGAGGCGCCCCGGCGCGAGGGCACGCCCAGCGCATCCAGCGCGACGCCCTGGCTGTAGAGCATACGGAACAGATAATGGTCCGGCGCCAGGAACAGCGCAGCCGGGTTCTCGAACGGCGCATTCTGGGAGAACCAGCGCGGATCGGTATGACCGTGCGGCGACACGATCGGCAGATTGCGCACCTGGCTGTAGAGCGCCCGCGCAATGGCCCGCACACCCGGCTCGGCCGGGAACAGGCGGTCTTCATGGAGGTGTGCAGCAGGGGACATGAAACGGCAGCCGGTTGCGGGCAGATCTGGCAGGAAGGTAACCGGTGTCATTGCCGACTTCAACCGGCTTCGGCCCCGGATATCAGGTCAGCGGGCTGTCAGGCGGCTGGAGGCGGTGCAGAACTTTCGCGTACGACGAGGCTGGGCAGGGCGCGCGGGTCGTCCGGTTCGGTGCCGGTGGCGACCTGCGGATTGATAAGCTTGGTCGAGGCCCGCCGCCCGACCTCGCGGGTCGGCGTATGAACGGTCGTCAGGCGCGGCCAGAGCCGTTCGGCGAGCTGGAAATTGTCATAACCGACGACGGAGAGCTGGTCCGGCACGCGGATATCCAGCGAGCGGGCCGCCTGCAGCACGCCGGCCGCCATCTCGTCATTGGCGGCGAAGATGGCGGTCGGCCGGTCGGCGCGTTTCAACAGGGTGCGGGCGCAGTCATAGCCGGACTCGAACGTGTAGGCGCCCTGGGCGACCAGGCTGTCATCGAGCGTCAGCCCGTGTTCCGCCAGCCCGGCCTCCAGTCCGCGCCGCCGCTCGTGCGACGAGCGGAAACTCGGGCGGCCGGAGATGAAGCCGATGCGGCTGTGCCCCAGCGACGCCAGATGACGCCCTGCCGCCTCGCCGCCCAGATGGTCACGCGTGACGATCATGTGTTCCGGCTCGTCCAGCGACACCGAGGCGATGCGGATGAAGGCGCAGCCGATCTCGCGCAGCATGGGCGGCACGCGCTCGTCTTCCGAAACCGACGGTGTGAGCACCACGCCGAACAGTTTCTGGCGCTCCACGAAATTGCGGACGTCCGACAGGAAGGTCTCGCTGGCCCGGTCGCAGGGATGCACGACGAGCTCGAACCCGGTGCCGCGCATGCCGTCGAGCAGGCCCTGCTGCATGTTGACGACATATTGCGGGTTCGGGTTGTCGTAGATCATGCCGATCAGGAAGGAGCGCCGGAAAGCCAGGCCGCGGGCCTGGGGATCCGGCGCGTAGCCGATCTCGTGCATCACCCGCAGGATCGCTTCGCGCGTGTCTTCCTTGACGGCCGGCGACTTGTTGATGACCCGCGAGACGGTCTTCTTCGAGACCCCGGTCAGCCGCGCCACATCATTGATGGTGGGGCGCCGGTTGCGGAATTCGTCACGCAGGCTCCGGCCGGCCTCCTGCGGACCGGATTCTTCTTCGTCAGACATCAGGAATTTGCCCCCGGACGGATAAGCGAAAGAATGTCCTCTAAAGGACATTCACCGTCTTGTCATGCTTTTAGGCCCCGTCGCGGCGGGTGTTGAAGTTTTTCCTTTCGCGCAAAAATGACACCGGTTACCATCCCGGTCCGCAAGGGTGAAACGCGTCATGCAAGTTGCTGAAGACACAAAGACGGCCGGTGCCATGATCGTCCATCCGGACGACACGGTCGCGGTCGCCATCGCCGAGCTGGAAGCCGGCCGTCTGCCCGGTCCCGGCCTGCCCCGGCTGAGCGCCGCCATTCCGCGCGGCCACAAATTTGCCCTCCGGGCGGTGCGGGCCGGCGAGCCGGTGGTGAAGTATGGCGCGCCGATCGGCCTGGCGCGCTGCGACATCCGGCCGGGCGAGCATGTCCACAGCCACAATCTTTCCAGCGCGCTCAGCGGTGAGGTCGACTACACGTTCCAGCCCGCCCGCCAGGCGCCGGTGCGCACCGCGGCCGCGCGGGGCTTCATGGGCTATCGCCGTTTTGACGGCCGGGTCGGCACGCGCAACGAGATCTGGGTCATCGCGACGGTCGGCTGCGTCAACCGGATCGCGACACGCATCGCCCATCTGGCCGGCAATGAGATGCGCGGCCGGGTCGACGGCGTGCACGCCATCACCCACCCGTTCGGCTGTTCCCAGCTGGGCGACGATCTTGACCGCACACGCACTATCCTTGCCGGTCTCGCCCAGAACCCGAATGCCGGTGGCGTGCTGCTGGTCGGGCTGGGCTGCGAGAGCAATCAATACCGGCAATTGCTGGACGCGATGCCCGACACCGATCCGCTGCGCGTGCGGGCCTTTGCCTGCCAGGACACGCTGGACGAGCTGGATGCCGGCATCGCTGCCATCGCGGAAATCGCCGAGCACATGGCAGCGACGGACCGGCGTGAGCCCTGCAACGCTTCGGATCTGGTTCTCGGCCTGAAATGCGGCGGCTCGGACGCCTTCTCCGGCCTGACTGCCAATCCGCTGCTTGGCCGCATCGCTGACCGGATCGACAGCGCAGGCGGCAGCACGATCCTGACCGAAGTGCCGGAAATGTTCGGCGCCGAGCACCTGCTCATGCAGCGCGCCGTCTCGCGCGAGGTGCATGACCGGATCGCGGCGATGATGAACCGTTTCAAGCGCTACTTCCTCGATCATAACGAGCCGGTCCATGCCAACCCCTCGCCCGGCAATATCGCCGGCGGCATCACCACGCTGGAAGAGAAATCGCTGGGCGCGGTCCAGAAGGCGGGTCAGGCGCCGGTGGCCGATGTACTGGCCTATGGCGAACGCCTGCGCATGCCCGGGCTCAGCCTGCTGGAAGCGCCGGGCAATGATGCCGTCTCCACGACCGCCCTGGCGGCGGCCGGCGCCACGATGATCCTGTTCACGACCGGCCGCGGCACACCGCTGGGCACGCCGGTCCCGACGCTGAAACTGGCGACCAATTCGGCCCTGGCAGCGCGCAAGCCGCACTGGATCGACTTCGATGCCGGAACGATGATCGACGGCGAGGCGCCCGAAGCCGCCGCCGATCGTCTCTGGCAACTTGTGCTGGACACCGCCTCCGGCAAACATGCCCGCAACGAATTGTTCGACGAGCGCGAGATCGCCCTGTGGAAGGGCGGCGTCACGCTGTGAATTCCCGCTTCACCAACCCCGGCCTGCATCCATGACAAACCCCGTACTTCCCCTGCGCCCCCGCGAAGACTGCCGCTGGGACGTTGCCGCCCTCGGCGAGGTCATGCTGCGCCTCGACCCCGGCGAGGAGCGCGTGCGTAATGCACGGCAGTTCCGGGTGTGGGAAGGCGGCGGCGAATACAATCTCGCCCGCGCCGCCCGCAAATGCTTCGGCCTGCGCGCCACGGTCGCGACCGCCCTGCCGCGCAGCGATCTGGGCGCCCTGGCCGAGGATCTGATCCTGCAGGGCGGCGTCGACACCTCGCATATCCTCTGGCGCGATTTCGACGGGCTGGGCCGGACGACGCGCGTGGGGCTGAACTTCACCGAGCGCGGCTTCGGCATCCGCCCGGCGCTGGGCGTCTCCGATCGCGGCCATTCCGCCGCCTCGCAGCTGGCGCCCGGCGAGATCGACTGGGACACGCTGTTCGGCGAGGAAGGCGTGCGCTGGTTCCATACCGGCGGGATTTTCGCCGCCCTGTCGGAAAGCACCGCACAGGTCGCCGTCGAGGCGATCGCCGCCGCCCGCCGGCACGGTGCGATCGTGTCCTACGACCTGAACTACCGCGCCTCGCTGTGGGCGGATCATGGCGGCTGGGAAGCGGCACGCCGGCTCAATCGCGATATCGCCGCCCATGCCGACGTGCTGTTCGGCGCCGAGGGCCTGGGCTCGCGCGCCTCGAACGGTGATCCGCGCGATGCCATCGAGGCCGTCCGCGAGGACTTCCCGAACCTGGCCGTCATCGCGACCACACAGCGCACCGCCCACACCGCCGGCCGCAATGACTGGCAGGCGCTGTTGTGGGCCGATGGCGAATTTCACCCGTCCCGGACCTATGAGGGTCTCGACGTGTTCGACCGGGTCGGCGGCGGCGATGCCTTTGCCTCCGGCGTGACCTATGCCCTCCTGGCCGGCAAGCCGCCGGCGCTGGCGGTGGAATACGGCGCGGCCCACGGCGCCCTGGCGATGACGACACCGGGCGATACCTCGATGGCCAGCCTGGCCGAGGTCGAGCGTGCCCTGGGTCAAAGCGATGCAGGCGTGATCCGATGACACAAGACCTTTCCTCCCCCTTGCCCCCCATCCGGCGCCGGATCTTTCTGGGCGGCGCCGCAGCAGCGGCGGCGGCCATCCTCCCGTCCGCCGCCGTTCGCGCCCAGCCGGGCGACCCGGTGGCCCGCACCTCCAACGGGCCGGTGCGCGGCGTGCGATCGGACGGCATCAACCGCTTTCTGGGCATCCGCTACGGCGCCGACACCGGCCGCGCCCGCTTCCGGCCGCCGGTTCGGCCCGAGCCCTGGCAGGACGCGGCCAACGCGACGGAATACGGCCCAGCCAGCCCGCAGCGCAGCCGCCAGCCGGAGACGGCGGAAGACTGCCTCTTTCTCAATGTCTGGACGCCCGGGCTCGCCGATGACGGCAACCGGCCGGTCATGGTGTATTTCCACGGCGGCGCCTATTCCAACGGTTCCGGCTCGCACCCGCTGTATGACGGCACCCGCCTGTGTCAGCGCGGCGATGTTGTGGTTGTCACCGTCAATCACCGTCTCAACGCTTTCGGATATCTCTATCTGCGGCGGCTCGCCGGCGAGGCCTTTGCTGCGTCAGGCAATTGCGGCCAGCTCGACCTCATCCTGGCGCTGGAATGGGTGCGCGAGAATGCCCACCAGTTCGGCGGCGATCCGGACCGTGTGATGGTGTTCGGCCAGTCGGGGGGCGGCGGCAAGATCGCCAGCCTGATGGCGACGCCCGCCGCCGAGGGCCTGTTCCACACCGCTGCCACGATGAGCGGCCAGCAGGTCACCGCCTCCGGTCCTGCCAATGCCACCGAACGCGCCCGCGCCTTCCTGGCAGCCCTGGGCCTGGATGATGACAATGCCCATCGCGCCGCCGACCTGCCGGCCGGCGCCCTGGTCGACGCGCTGGAGACGGCAGACCCCGTCCTGCCCTACGGATCGGTCTATTTCGGTCCGGTGAAGGACGATCTGGTGATGCCTCGTCACCCCTTCTATCCGACTGCCGCGCCGCAATCGCTGCACATCCCGATGATCATCGGCAATACGCATGACGAGACCCGCGCCTTCCTGCGCGGGCCGCAATACGAGAATATCGGCTGGGACAACCTGCCCGCGCTGCTGATCCCCAATATGCGGGTCGATATCCGGCCGGAAACCGTGGTGGCGCGCTATCGCGAGCTCTACCCGCAGCGCTCGCCGGAAGAGATTTTCTATGCCGCCACGACGGCGGCGCGCTCCTGGCGGGCAGCCATCATCGAGGCCGAGGAGCGTGCAAGGGCCGGCGCGCCGGCCTTCGTCTACCAGCTCGACTGGGGCAATCCCCATGCGCCCCACACATTCGATATCCCGCTGGCCTTCGACAATACCGCCGTGCCGGACAGCCTGACCGGCAACTCACAGACAGCGCGCAACATGGCGGCCCTGCTCAGCGAGGCCCTGATCGCCCTGGCCCGCACGGGCGATCCCAATCACGCTGCCCTGCCGCAATGGCAGCCCTATACAATGGAACACCGGGAGACGCTCGTGCTGGACTGGCCGCCACGGATGGAGAACGACCCGCGCGGGGCGGAGCGGGAATTGTTTGCCAGCGTGCCCTACGTGCAGCCGGGCACCTAGTCCGGCATCTCCGGCAGGAAACCGCCGCCCTCCATCCAGCGCACGACCAGATCCGGCCATACAGCCACCGGCAGGCCTTCGGCATAACGGATGCCGAAACCGTGCCCGCCTTCGGAAAAGACATGCATGTCCACCGGCACGCCCTGTACGGTAAAGGCATCGAAGACGTCGAGCGAATTGGCGACGGGGACCGGCGCGTCATCTGCAGCATGCAGCAGGAAGAGCGGCGGCGCATCGGCCCGCGCCGCCTCGGCGATATCGTGGACCGCCACCAGTTCCGCTACCGGTTCCGCACCGATCAGACGATCGCGCGAACCTTCATGAACGGCCGGTCCTGTCATCCGCGTGACGGGATAGATCAGCGCGGCGAAATCGGGACGGGCGCCAAGCGTGTCGGCACTGTCGTGCGCAGGATAGACCTCTGCATCGAAACGGGTGGCGATGGAGCCTGCCAGATGCCCGCCGGCGGAGAAGCCGATGACGCCGGTGCGCCCGGGATCGATATCGTAATCCTCCGCCATCGCCCGGATCAGGCGCATCGCGCGCTGCGCATCCTGCAGCGGCACATCGGCACCGTTTTCATGCCCCTCGGCCGGCAGCCGGTAGATGAGGATGAACACCGTGATACCGGCCGCATTGAGACGCTCGGCACTTTCGATCCCCTCCTTGTCCAGCACCACGCGCTGATAGCCGCCGCCGGGCATCATCAGCAGAGCCGCCCCGTTGGGCGTTTCCGGTCGGAAGACAAGCAGGCGCGGCCGGGTGATGCCGGCCACATAGCGGTCGCGGATCGTGCCGGGATCTTCGCTGCGCTCGACGATCTCCTCGACGAGGGTGGCGTCAAGACCGGCGCTGCCGGGCGCATCGCCGGACCACAAGTCGATTTCGGCGTCCGGCTCGCGATGCTGGGCCGTGGCGATCAGGGGCAGGGCGAGGCAGGCCAGCATGCCGCAGATCATGATCCGGACCACCACCGCGGTTCGGATCCTCGTAGCCGGGGAGCCGGCCGGGGTGGAATAGCGTGAAGCCGCCATGCAAGCCTCGCAGAAGACACATGGGCCCGGCCGGAGAACCGGCCGGGCCCAGTCAGGCGTCCGGATGCTGAGACCGTCTAGAAGCGGGCCCGGATGCCGAAGAGATACTCCGTGCCCGTGTGGTGATAGACATTCACCAGATCACCCGCATCGAAGATCTGCTGCTCGAACTCGTCGGTCAGATTGATGGCCTCGAAGGTCAGATCGATCATCTCGTTGAGCTGGTAGGAGGAGGCGAAGTCCAGGTTGAAGCTGGAATCGACACCCCGCTCGTCGCGGCCTGCCGAATTGGCGTCGCGTGTCACATAGGCATCGCGATAGGCCGCCGAGATCCGGGCCGACAGGCGCTCATCCTCGTAATAGAGGGTGGCGTTGTAGGCGTTCGGCGAGAAGCCGTTGATCTCGTCGCTGTCGACATAGGTGTAGTTGCCCTGGAAGCCGAAATTGTGGAACGGCTCCGGCAGGAAGGTGAAGGGCTGCTGGTAGGCCACCTCGAACCCCTGCACGCTGGCATCACCGCCATTCGACACCTGGCTGATCTCGACCAGCGGGTCCCCGCCGCCCTGGATCAGGTTGTACAGCGGGCTGGAGGCCGGCGGCAGGCTGGCCGGCAAACCGGACTGGCTGTAGGCCACTTCGACCGACTGCGAGGAGGTGAAGAAGCTGCTCACATCCTTGTAGAAGACACTGACCGCGAACAGGGCCTCTTCCGCGAAATACCACTCGAAGGAGGCATCATAGGTATTCGCACGATAGGGATCGAGGCCGGGATTGCCCGCATTGTAGCGGAAGGGCGGGCCATTGAAGCTGTCCAGGCTGCCGCCCGGGGTCAGATTGCCCAGCGACGGACGCGCCATCACCTTGGCTGCACCGAGGCGGATGACGAATTCATCGGTCATGTCGAAGGCAATGTTGAGCGAGGGCAGCGTGTCCTGATAGCTGCGTTCGACGGTGACTTCCGTGCCGCTCACCAGGCCCGTTGCCGTCGTGGTCGTCTCGACATAGCGCACACCGATATCGCCGCGCACCGGGATCGAGCCGAGCATGGTCTGGAAGTCGGCCTGGATGAAGCCGCCGAGGTCCTCCTCGCTGACCGAGCGCTGGTTGCCGGCCTGGACGGAGCCCGGGATCGAGTAGATGCCTGCAGCCGCTGCCGCAGCCTGGATATTCGGGATGATCCAGGCGGTGTCATTGCCGCCCGGCATGCCCAGACCGCTGCCGAAGCCGGTCAGGACGGTGTAGAGGTCCGAGGTGATCGGCAGGCCGGTTGCACCGGCCGGACAGTTCACGCCCGGCAGGTTGCAGACCACCGAGCCATTGGTGTTCTCGCGGCGCGCTTCACGGGTCTCGAAGTCATACTGCTTGAACGAGATACCGCCGGACACCGACCAGTTGTCATTGACGTCGTATTCCAGCGATCCGGAAATCGTGTCGAACGAGTTGGTGACCGATTGCGGACGGTCGCGCACTTCGGTGAACTGGAATTGCGACGGGTCGGTCACGTCCAGCGAGCCAAAGTCGATGGCCGGTGTGTTGTGGCTGTTGCGGAAGTCGTAGGAATAGCCTGTCACATCCCCGACCGCATCGAACAGGATCGTGGTCTGCACCGGGTTGTCGAACTCCGATTCCACGGTGCCGGCGATAAACTGGCCGCGCAGGCGATCCGTGAAGTCGTGTTCCACATCCAGGGTGAACTGGGTGAAATCGGTGGTCAGTTCGTCAAAGCGGCCTTCCGAACGGATCGGATGGGTGCCATTGGCATTGCCGCTGATGTCGAACGTGCCCGAGTCCATGATGTTGCGGCTGGCGTCGATCGTGTAGTCACGTACGTCGATCACGCCCTCCTGGCTGCGGAAGAAGACTTCCAGGAAGTTCTCCTCGCGCGTCGCATCGAAGCGGGAATAGAGCGCGTCCAGCGAGATCGTCGTGCGCTCGCTCGGGCGGAATTGCAGGCCGCCGGTCAGACCGATGCGTTCCTGCTCGTTTGTCAGCCGGCCATAGCGCGGGATCCGCGGGTGATAGACCAGCGAATTGGTGTCGATGTCCGAACATCCCGGTCCGGCCGGGCACGGCTGGCCATTCACCGAACGGAAATTGCCGTCCTGCCAGCGCACCGTGGAGAAGCCTTCCTCGATGATCGTGCGGTCCGTATAGGCCAGCGACAGATTGGCCCCGAAGCTCCGGTCGTCATTCGTCCAGGAGACGAGGCCGGCGATGCGCGGGCTGGTTTCCTCGGAAAGGCTGTTATAGCCCATCTGGGCCGACACGGCGGCGGTCAGACCCGGATCATAGTCCAGGGCGCGCGCCGTACGCAGGTCGACCGTCGCCCCCAGCGAGCCTTCATCCATCGATGCGGACGTCGTCTTGGTGACGCGGATCTCGTTGAAGAGATCGGAGGCGAACGTGTTGAAGTCGAAGCCGCGGCCGCGATTGGAGCCGCCCGACGCATCCGAACCGCCGGTGGTCGACAGAGCTTCCATACCGTTGATACGCACACGCGTGAAGTCGGCGCCCAGACCGCGCACGGTGATCTGGCGGCCCTCGCCGGCCACCCGGTTGATCGAGATGCCGGGAATGCGCTGGATGGATTCGGCCAGGTTGAGATCCGGGAATGCGGCAATGTCTTCGGCAACGATCGCGTCGACAACACCCGACGAGTCGCGTTTCACATCGAGCGCCGCTGCCAGCGATTGCCGGTAACCGGTGACGGTGATGACGTCATTGGTCGACGTTTCCGCACTGTCCTGCGCCGCAGCCATGCCGCCCAGCGCGGCTGCCAGAACGAGGCCGGCCGGCGCGCAACCGGCGAGCAGGCGCAGCTTGGCCGTCGGCTTGTTGAAGTGTCTCATAATTTCCTCCCCGCATGCGGCCGGTTTTCCGGTCCGCTTTCGTGTTCCCGCCATGGCTGGCTGGCGAAATCCGGCAATGACACCGGTAGCATTTCTCGACCCGGCGATCCAGCACCAAAGGAGGTGAACACAGAAGACCGGGCGTCCAGCATGGATGAGCCGCATGCTGCATAATAATGACACCGGTAGCAATTTCTTTTTTCGACTTTGTTTGCTGCGTCGCAACAATGCTTGGCAGCGCAACGGATGCCTGGCTATCCGTCACTCTCGCACCAGGCGAGCGCCAGGGCGGACAGGGCAATGTACAGCACGACCAGGCCGAAGCCCGGCGTGTCCTGTTCGGCAAAATCGGCAACGACCGGCAGGGCGAAGCCGAGGCCGGCCAGCCAGGCCAGCAGGATCAGCGTCGACACGATCGCCCGGCCGTGCCGCACCAGCCGCAGCCGGATCGACAATATCGCGGCCCGCCGCCGGGCCCGGTCAGTCAGACGGCTCATGTCTGTCCTCCTCTTGCGGGGCGAGCCGTGCCGCCAGCCGCTCCTTTGCGCGTTTGACCCGTGACTTCAGCGTCCCCAGCGGCACCTTGAGTGCCCGCGACGCCTCGACATGCGTCAGCCCGCCGATCTCGCACAGGATGGCGACATCGCGCTCTTCCGGAGGGAGCGCATCCAGGGCGGACCGCACATCGATCGGCCAGTCCGGATCGCCGGTCACCACCGGCCGCACCTCGCCGCGCAACCGGTCGAGAATGCGCCGGTGCGAGCGCTGCCGCCGGGCCAGCATCAACAGCTCGCGATAACCGATGGCGAACAGCCAGGTGCGGAAGGCCGACCGTCCGTCATAGCGGCGGATATGGATGAAGGCCTTGATCAGCGCCGACTGGGCGAGGTCCTCGGCATCCTGCCGGTGACGGATCGAGGCGTTGAGAAAGTCGGTCAGGGCCGCCTGGTGCCGGCGCAGCAGCTCTTCGAACGCATCCGCATCCCCCGCTGCCTGGCACAACGGGATCAGCTTGCTGTCGCTGAGCTGACGGAGCGTCCGGCGGGTCATCGGGCGCTAGTGCTCGTCCCGGCCGGCCAGCAGGAAGTGAAAAGCCAGGTGGACCAGTCCCAGCGTGAAGGGCAAGCCGGCAATCGCCAGCACGAAGAGCTGGGCCCGCAGGCTCTCCATCAGGGCGGCCAGGGCGAGACCGGGCAGGACCAGCGCCAACAGGATCAGCCCGCGCCGCAGGTCGCGGAAGCGCCGCCGCGTCCCGCCGGCGATCTGCGCCAGCGCGGCCTGGTCGACGGTCTCGCAGCGCTCGACGAGCAACCGGATCGTGGCGAGGTCCGCCTTGCGTTTGCGGTAGGCAAAGAACTGCGCGCTGATCGGGATCGCGGCCAGGAATGCCACCACGAGGATCGGGATGAGTTTGGCGACGATATCGTCTTCCACGGCAACCTCCAGCCTGCCTGTTTGCGCTTTGATGCAGGCACATGCTGCCACGGATGACGGGCAGGCGATCTTTTTTCAGCGTCATCCGGATCGGGCGATGTCCGCATCCAAGGGCTCAGACCCGCTGCGATTTCCGCTGCCTGAAAACGCCAAGGAGCCCTTGCCCATGACGCCGTCCCGCCTCGCCGCCGCGACCCTCGCGCTTTGCCTGTCCACCGCGGCACACGCCCAGGACACGCTGCAGATCACCCATGTCACCGTGATCGATCCTGCCAGCCGCACGGTCCGACGCGACATGACGGTCACCCTGTCCGGCGGCCTGATTGCCGCGGTCGAACCCGCCGCCCGAGCGGCAGCTCCCGAGGGCGTCCGGGCCATAGACGGCCGGGGCCGTTTCCTCATGCCCGGCCTGATGGACATGCATGTGCACACGAATGTCGCGCCGGTGACCGAGACCAGCCTCGCCCTCTTCCTCGCCCATGGCATCACCTCGGTGCGCGACATGGCCGGCGATTGCTGGGAGCCGCAGACCCCGCCCTTCCTGTGCCGGGACGATCTGGTGACCTACAATGCCCGCATCGATGCCGGAGAGCTGGCCGGACCGGACCTGGTGCGCCTGTCGAGCGCCTTCGTGCAGAGCGACCGCACCGGCCATCTGCCGCCGGACGCCGATCCGATGTTCATGCCGCAAACGGAAGAGCAGGGCCGGGCCCTTGTCGATTATCTCGATGCGCGCGGCGTCGATCTGGTGAAGATGTATCACGCCATCTTCCCGGCCGCCTATGAAGGGCTGATGGCGCGGGCCGGCGAGCTCGGCCTGGAAGTGTCCGGCCATATCCCGCTCGTGCTGTCCGCCGCCCAAGCCTCGGCCGCCGGCCAGCGCACGCTTGAGCATGCCAAGGACATCGTCACCGATTGCAGCGGGTTCGGCGCCGAATACCGCTCCCGCATCCGCGCCGTGGTCGGCGGCGACCGGACGGCACAATGGCCGGACGATGCGGAACGGCTTTCGCGCACAGTGGCCAGCTTCGACGCGGAAACCTGCCGCGCCCTGATGCGCGAACTGGCGGCCAACGGCACCTACTACGTCCCCACCCACGGCACGCGCGAGATGGATGTGCGCGCCGGCGACCCGGCCTATCGCGACCATCCGGCACTGGCCTACATCCCCGGTTTCCAGCGCCAGCACTGGGACACCGATCTCGATCGCACCGCCGCGGAACCCGCCGAAGTCCGCGATCACTATGCCCGCTTCTACGCCCTTGGACTGGAAGTCACGGCGCTGGCGCACGAGGAAGGCGTGGCGGTGATGGTCGGCACCGATGCCAATGACACGATGATCATTCCCGGCGTCAGCGCCCATGAGGAACTGGCCCGCCTGGTCGAGGCCGGGCTGAGCCCGATGGACGCACTGCGCGCCGCCACCGCGACGCCGGCCGGATACCTCGGTCGCAGCGAGACGCTGGGCATCGTCCAGGCGGGTGCGGAAGCTGACCTCCTCCTGCTGGACGCGAACCCGCTGGACGCGATCGGAAACACGCAAGCCATCGCAGCGGTGATCGCCGATGGCCGGCTGCGCGACCGGGCCAGCCTGAATGCGCTGCTCGACAATGTCCGCCAGCGCGCCGCGGAGGGCACGCTGCCCGGCCAGTAGCGGGCGTAGTCTGCAGAGGCGGGTTGCCAGAAACGCTACGAATGTAACACTATCGCTAGAATCGTAACGACCGGAGTTTTCTCATGTTCTGTCGCGCCATTGCGGCGACACTGACCGCCGGCCTGGCCAGCCTCTCGGTGAGTGCAGCCGGCACCACCCAACCGCCCGAAAGCCTGTCGGAATCGGTGACGCGGCACGTGCGGATCGACACTCCGCGTCTGGCCCTGACCGGTCTGCAGCTGATCGACGGTTCCGGCGCCCCGGCGCGGCAGGACCAGACCATCCTGATCGAGGATGGCCGCATCCTGACTGTGGGCGCGCGCGGCGAGGTGACGATCCCGGACGGGTTCGACGTGGTGGCGCTCGACGGCCGGACCGCGATGCCGGGCATTGTCGGCCTGCACAATCACCTGCACCATCCGGGTGTGCCCGTCAGCCATTTTGCCGCGCCGCATCTCTATCTCGCCGGCGGTGTGACGACCCTGTTCTCCGCCGGCAGCGCTGCTCCCATGGCCGAGCTGAACATGGCCGGAGCGGTTGCGCGCGGGCTCGGCCCGGGTCCGGACATGCGCATCGCCGCGCCCTATGTAACGGGGCCCGAGGGCAATTGGGTGATGCCGCGCCCGACCACGCCCCAGGCCGCCCGCGACTTCGTCGACTACTGGGCCTCCGCCGGGGTCGCCGGGTTCAAGCTCTACCGCCACGTCACGCCGCCGATCGCAGCCGCGATCATCGATCAGGCGCACACGCACGGCCTGACCGTGACCGGGCATCTGTGTTCGCTGACCTTCCGCGAGGCGGCAGAGATGGGGATCGACCGGATCGAGCACGGCCTGATTTCCATGTCGGACCTGGTCGAGGACAAGCCCGGGGGCGAATGCGTCTCGACCCTGTCATCCCTGACCGAGGCCGACATTGACGGCCCGGCGGTCTCGGCCGTGATCGAGACACTCATCGCCCATGACGTGACGCTGACCTCGACCCTGGCCATCATCGAATCCCATTTCGCCCATCGCCCGCAGGGCGAACCGCGCGCGCTGGAGATGCTGTCGCCGGCCGAGCGCGCCGCCTATGACGCCCGCCAGACCGCGCTTGCCGAACGCCGCGACACGACCCGTTTCACGCCGGCGCTTTTCAACCGCATCCTCGCATTCGAGCACCGCTTTGCCGAAGCCGGCGGCCGGCTTGTCGCCGGTCCGGACAATGGCCGCCATATCGTCGCCGGCTATGGCGATCAGCGGAATCTGGAACTGCTTGTGGAAGCCGGGTTTTCCGTCCCGGAGACGGTACAGATCATGACCCATAACGGCGCCGTCGAACTCGGGCTGGGCGAAGACCGGGGATTGGTGCGGGCCGGCTACCGGGCGGACATCCTGATCCTGAGCGGCGACCTTGCCACCGACCCGGCCGCCATCCGCACACTCGAATACGTGATCCGCGACGGCCTGGCCTATGATCCGGCCAGTCTCGCGGAAACCGTGCGCGGCGAAGTCGGCCTGCGCTGATCGCGAACCCTCTATCCAGCCAACCGGACCGGACATCATGTTTCTGCGTTACCTTCTGCCCCTGACACTCCTTGCCGCCTCGACCGGTGCCGCACCCGCGGACGCCCAGACCGCGCCCGCCGCGCCGCGCGGCACGATCGCGATCACCTTCGACGACGCCCCCCGCGGCGACGGCGCCTTCTTCACCGGCTTGGAACGGACCCGCGCGCTGATCGATGCGCTGGACCGGGCCGATGTCGACGGGGCGATGATCTTCGTGGCCGGCCGCAATGCCGAAGCCCGTGCGGACGGGCTGGACCGGCTGCAGGCCTATGCCGCCGCCGGTCACAGCCTGGCGAACCACTCCTATTCCCATACCTGGCTGTGGCAGAGCGACCCCGACGACTATCTGGCCGACCTCGACCGCACCACCCGCCTGCTGGAAACCCTGCCGGGCCGCACCCCCTATTTCCGCTTTCCCTTCCTCGATGAAGGCCGCACCGTCGAGGGCCGCGACGCCCTGCGCCACGGGCTCGCCGAGCGCGGCCTGCGCAACGGCTATGTCACTGTCGACAATTACGACTGGTACATGGATGCGCTGGTCCAGCGTGCCATCGCGGCCGGGCGCGAGGTCGACATGGACGCGCTGCGTCAGGCCTATATCGATATCCTGCTCGAAGGCATCGATTTCTACGACACGCTGGCCCGCGAGACGCTGGACCGGTCTCCGGCCCACGTCCTGCTGCTGCACGAAAACGATCTGGCCGCACTCTTCATCGACGATCTCGCGGCGGCCCTGCGCGAGGCGGGCTGGCAGATCGTGCCGGCGCAAACCGCCTATGCCGACCCGATTGCGGACATGCTGCCCGACACACTGTTCAACGGCCAGGGCCGCGTCGCCGCCCTCGCCCACGCCGCCGGTCTGAGACCCGCACGCGAGATGATCCCGCCCTTCGAGGACGAAGCCTGGCTGGAAGCCGAATTCACCCGCCGCGGCGTGTTCTCCGCCGCGGACTGAACCGCGGTGGATTAGTCCCGATAGGGCTCGTGACTGATCAGGCGCATTGTGTAGGCGGCATCGCCCAGCCCGTTCATGTGCCGGTCCGAGGACAGCTCGCCCGTCACCCACACCGGATCCCACAGCCGCTCGACCCGCAGCGGTTCGTCCAGCGTGACATAGACGATCTGGTTGGGCGGCGGCGGCGGGGTGTGAATGCAGGCGCCGAAATAGGGCACCAGCAGAAACTCGTCGATGGCGCCGCCGGGCTGATAGTCCAGCGGCAGGATGAAGCCGGGCATGCGCACCGTCTGGCCGATCAGGGCCGGCTCGACATTGAACGTGCCGATCTGCTGCATCTGGCCGCCGAAATGATTGATCTCCATCGTCGCATAGGCCGAATTGTAGAGTTCTTCGATCCGCTCCAGCTCGCCTTCCGGCAGGAGATCGTCCCAGTTGATCGTGATGACACCGTTTTCGTCCGGCGGCGGAAAGTCGGGACCGGGCGGCGGCGGTGTTGCGCGCAATGGCGCTTCGTCATCCGCAGTGAGGGCCGCTTGCGGATCGGGCCCGGCGGCAGGCGCCTCGGCCTCGACGGCCTGCGGTTCCGGCTGCGCGGCCTCTGCTGTCCGGGAACTGCCCGCCGCCGCGGCGTCGGTGCCGGGCGAGGAGTCGGCGCCGCTGGGACTGGCGCCACAGGCGGCGAGCAGAAGAACGGGAAGCAGGTGGAAGCGGATCGAAGACATGATGGACCTCACAATCGGATGGACAGGCCGTCGGCCAGCGCATTGCGCTGTGCCCGCCAGGCCGGCCAGGCGCCCAGCAGCGCGCCGGCCAGGGTGACGGCCCCGAGGACAAGGATTTCGGTCAGGCCCGGTCCGCCGGCCAGGTCGAGCCCGTAGCGTGCGGCCACGCTGCGGGCGATGATGGCAAAGCCGATCTGCGCCAGGAGAATGCCGATCACGGCACCGGCGGCCGCCAGCGAAGCGGCTTCGAGGATCAGCAGGGCGAAGATATCGCGCGGCCGTGCACCCGTCGCCCGCAACACCGCCATCTCGCGGCGGCGCTCGTTGAGCCCGGCCGACAGGGCGGTGAGGATGCCGGTCATGCCGACCACGACGACCAGCAGCGAGATCGCCTTGAACGCCGTCTCGCCGGCCCCGATCACCTGCCAGAGCTGTGACAGCGCCACGCCCGGCATGATCGCGCTCAGCGCCTCGCCCTGATAGGTATTGATCTGCCTTTGCAGGCCCAGCACCCGGATCGGCGAGCTCACCCCGACCAGGATCGCCGTGATGCTGTCGGGCTCGAGCGTATCCGGACCGGCGGCCTCGTGCGCAGCCTGCCCGGACGGCGGCGCGCCACTCTCCCAGCCGACATGGATCGCCTCGATACTCTCGAGCGAGACATGGACGGACCGGTCCACGGGTGTGCCGGTCGGCGCGAGAATTCCGACAATCTCGAAATCATGGCCTGAATGCTCGGCAAAGCTGACATCGCCGATCCCGTGCGACAGCCGGATGAGCCCGCCCAGACCGTAGTCGAGCTGGCGGGCCACTTCCGCGCCCAGCACCACTTCGTGGGTCGTGTCGAAGGCGCGCCCTTCGACCAGCGCGAGCGGCTGACTGCGGCCATAACGGTAGTGCTCGAAATAGGCCTGTGTCGTGCCCACGACCCGGTAGCCGCGATGACTGTCGCCCAGCGAGATGGGAACGGCCCAGTCGACATCCGGCGCCGAGGCGATCAGCTGATATGTATCCCAGCCGATATTTGCGGTCGGATCGCCCAGGCGGAAGACCGAATAGAGCAGAAGATTGATCGCCCCGCCGCGCGCGCCGACAATCAGGTCGGTATCCGAGATGGTGGAATCGAAGCTCGCCCGCACACCGGTGCGGATCTTCTCGACACCCAAAAACAGCATCACGGCGAGCACGATGGACAGGATCGTCAGCGCCACCGAGACGCCGCGATTGGCCAGGCTTTTCCAGGCCAGGGTCAGGAGAGACGCGCTCATGCCGCCTGCCTTGCGCGATTGATCTCCGCCAGTTCGATCTGCCGGTCGAAGCGCTCCGCCAGGGTGCGGTCATGACTGACGAACAGCAGTGCGGCGCCGGACTTCCGGCATTCCGCGGTCAGAAGGGAGAGGAAGGCGTCGCGGGCATCCTGGTCGAGCGCCGAGGTCGGCTCGTCCGCGATGACCAGGCCCGGCCGGCCGATCAGCGCCCGGGCTGCCGCCACACGCTGCTGCTGGCCGACACTCAACGTCGTGACCCGGCGGGTCAGGCTGCCGGCATCCAGCCCCAGCGCGTCGAGCAGGCGGCGCGCCTCGGTGTGCGCATCCGTCCCGTCCTGCTTCAGGCGCTTAGCCCGCTCCGTCGAGAAGCGCAGCGGCAAAAGGACATTCTCCAGCGAGCTGAGATAGGGCACGAGATTGAACAGCTGGAAGACGATCCCCAGCTGCGCCGCGCGCAGGGCATCGCGCCGGGCGGGACGGGCCGGGTCCATGCGTGTGCCCAGTACGGAAATCTCACCCTCGCGGCACGGCGTGATCCCGGCGATCAGACCAAGCAGCGTGCTCTTGCCGCTGCCCGACGCCCCGGCGAGAAAAACCGCCTCTCCGCCAGCCATCTCGAACCGGTCGATCTCCAGAACCGCCGGCCCGCCGGGCCAGGCAAACACCAGGTCACGGATACGGACAGCCGGTACCGTCATGGCGCGAGACGATGGTCCGGGACTGCCGGCGTCAGCTCGAAGCCGGTCTGCCGGTCCGGCGACACCAGGACCGTCTCGATCGTCTCGAACCGTTCGAACACCTCGAAGACGCCCGTACCAATCCGGCGCAGACGCTGCGGCTGCGCGCACTCGAACCGGTAGGTCACGCGGATATCGTGATAGCCGGTATCGGCGATCTCGCCGCCCAGATAGGCACAGCCGGCATCGCGATCGAGCCGCAGCACCACGCCTTCGGCCAGGAGGCTGGACCGCGCCTCGCTGACAAGGCGCACCTCATCCGCATCGCGCGGCTCGCGCTCGAAACCGAACAGATTATAGCCCGGCGTCTCGAACTCGGCCTCGACCTGCCCACCGGCATCAATCGCGACGCCCAGATGGCCGACGCCGTGGACATGGGCCGCGTGTTCCTCATGCCCGTCATGATCCGCATGATCAGGGTGGGCATTGTGATCGTCATGTGCGGTCTGTGCGGCAGCTATGTCGCCCGTATGTAGCCCGAATGAGGCCATTGCGGTGGCGGCAAGCACCAGAAGATTCGGTCCCACTGCATATCTCCCTGCGAATTCGGCAGACCTGCCGTTGATCACATTTTGATATGTTATTATATAACATAATGAACGTTCAAGAGGACCGCTCATGTCATTTTTGTCACCCGGGAGAGAAACGCATGCGCCGCAACCAGGACGCCGCCGGGATCGCTCTTTCAGGCCTCTGCCTTGTGCACTGCCTGGCCCTGCCCTTTTTGATCTCTCTGGGGCCGGCGCTGGTCTGGATGGAGGATGAGCGCATCCACCTGGCCCTGGCGGGCCTGGCGCTTCTGGTCAGTCTCAACGCCATGCCGCGCTGGCCGGGCGGTATACGCGGCATCGCCCTGCGTGGTCTGGCGATCACGGGACTGGCCCTGCTCTTCTTCGGCGCCCTGGCCGGGATTTCCGAACTGACCGAACGCATCCTTACCGTCGCCGGTGCCAGCGGCCTGGCCCTGTCACACGGCGCCGCCTGGCTGTCCGCAGCCGGTCGCCCTGCACACCGGCATTAGCGTCCGGCGACGACGCCGGCTGCTGTCTTGACCGGGCTTTGCGCCTGCTGCGCCGCGCGTCGCCGGCCATGACCGCTTTCGTCGCCCGCCTGCATACGGCGCGATAAGCTGCACCGGATTTAACGCCTGCCCGGTGAAAACGCGCAATGAGGGTCACGCCCTGGAACGGGACGGGAAGCGCCGGAGATACGCGATGCCGCATGCCGTACTCAGCACGCTCTACTTCATGGCGTTCAGCCACGCCCTGCTGCTGACGGTCATTCTCTGGCGGCGCGCACCGTCCGGTTCGCCGGCGCGGCTGCTGGCCGTCGCCATGGCGCTGCTGGCCTACAAATTGCTCGAAGGCGGCGCGGTCCATTCCCGGCTTTATCGCTACATTCCTCACCTGCTCGACCTGCTGCCCAACATGGTGATGGTGCTGGGCCCCGTGCTCTACGCCTATGTGCGCCGGATGACCGGGCAACGGGCCTTCACGGCCGGCAACTGGGTCCTGCACCTTCTGCCCGCGGTCGCGGTCTGGCTGCTCAGTGCACCGGATGTCTTCCGCGGCGGCGACGCCAAGATTGCAATGTGGGCCGTGCTGCAGGAGGGCTCCGCGCCCACCGACACGTCAATGCTGCTGACGATCAAGCTGGTGGCGATGAAGGTGCATCTGGCGAGCTATCTTGTTCTCGCCTGGCGGCGCCTGGATGCGTTCGCGCCCGCGCTCGACCAGCTGCGTGCCGACAACAGCCGGAACGTGCTTCAACGGCTGCGTCAGCTGATGATCGCCTTCATCCTGCTGGAAGCGCTGTGGGTCGGCCTGTTCCTGGTGCAGCAGACGACGGGGCTGATTACGCTGGGCATGGTGGGGCAAGCCTGGCTGCTTTTTCTCTCGGCCATCATTGTGCTGATTGCGTTGCAGGGGCTGCAGAAGCCGGACTTCCTGATCACCGAGGAAGAGCGCACGCTCGCGGGGACGCCGACCCCGCCGGCGCCGGAAGCCTCCGGAACCGAAACCGGTGCGACGATCAAATACCTTCATTCGGCCTTGCCCGACACAGCGGCTGCAGAGATCGCCGCCCTGATCGAAAAGCGGCTCGAGGAAGACACCCTCTACCTCGACGAGGAACTGTCCCTGACCAAGCTCGCCAAGGCGATCGGCCACAAGTCACACACCGTTTCGCAGGTGATCAACCAGCACATGAAGAGCAATTTCTACCGGCTGGTAAACAGCTATCGCGTCCAGTACGCCCTGACCCTGATCGAGGATCCCAAGCGGCACTGGTCCCTTGAACGGATCGCGATCGAGTCCGGCTTCACAAATCGCGTCACCTTCAACAAGGCTTTCAAGGAGCAGCTGGACTGCACGCCGTCGCAATATCGCGCGGAACGCCGACGCTCGCCCGGACAGGCCTGATCAGAGGCCCCAGACGGGGGTATGCACCGGCGTTATGGCCCCCGCCCGAATATGAAGTGGCCGAAGACACGGCGCGCTTTCTATGGTCAGGATATGTTTCAACCCCGTGCCGGAACGAACCATGCACGCGTGCTCATCTTCTGACAGCCGGCCACCCGGACCGGTCCCTGCCCGCACGAGACAAGCGGGCCCAAACGCGGCATGACGCGCACGCTGAGATCCGTTGCCATTATCGGCGCCGGCGTGGTCGGCGTGGCGACGGCCTATGCCCTGGCGCGGCGCGGGCTGGATGTCACCGTGATCGACGGTCGCGAATCCGCCGGCCGCGGCGCGTCCTACGCCAACGGCGCTCAGCTGAGCTATCTCTACACGGACGCCCTGGCCAATCCCCGCCTGTTCCGCGACATGCCTGGCCTTCTTCTTGGCCAGAGCGAAGCCTTCCGGATGCGGTTAAGCCTCGACCCGGACTATCTGCGCTGGCTGCTGTCCTTCCTGCGCAACTGCACCGCGGGGCGCTTCCAGCGCAACACGCTGGCGGCCCTGGAACTCGGTCTGGAATCCCGGCTGCAGATGGCCAGCCTGCTGGCGACCCATGACCTTGATTTCGGCTATGCCGTGCGCGGAAAGATGCATCTCTACCATACCGAAGCGGCATTCACGGCAGGGCGCCGGGTGATGGGGATGAAAAATCTCGGACCCGCGGCCCAGCAGGCCCTGACCTATGACGAGGCCCGCGCGATCGAACCGGCGCTCGACGCGGCGCCGGACCGGCCGGTCGGCATCATCTACACGCCGGATGAAGCGGTCGGCGACTCATTCCACTTTTCCAGCAACATGCTCGAACTGCTGCAGGCGCGCTACGGTGTACGGGTGATCTTCGACGCCACCGTCAGCGAGGTCAGCACGGCATCGGGCCAGGCGCTCCTGTGCACCGACGGCCAGGCTGTGAAGGCCGACATGGCCGTCGTCTGCGCCGGTGCCGATGCGCGCCGCCTGCTGCGCCCCTTCGGCGTCTCGATCCCGGTCATGCCGATGAAAGGTTACTCGCTGACCGCCCCGCCCGGTGAGGCCGCGCCGACGGTCAGCCTGACAGACACGACCCGGCGGCTTGTGTTTACCCGGCTGGATGGCCGCATCCGCGTTGCGGGACTGGCCGATCTCGGCTGGCGCTCGGCCGACCCGGACCCGGCCCGGCTGAACACGCTGTTACAGCACGCAAGGGCCTCGCTGCCGCAGGCCGCCGCCTTTGACGACGCTTCGGGCTTCTGGGCCGGGTTGCGGCCGATGACGCCGAACTCGCTGCCCTGCATCGGACAGGCCGGCCCGACGCTCGCCTACAATGTCGGACACGGCATGCTCGGCTGGACCCTGGCGATGGGGTCCGCCGAGCGGCTGGCCCGCCAGATTGCACCCGATTTCGACCCGGTATCAGAAGGACATGCCCCTCATGACGTCAAAACCCTTGCCGCCACCCCTTAGCACCACACGCGAAGCGGCGGGGCTGTTGTTCATATCGGGCCAGCTGCCGCGCGGTGATGACGGAAAAATGGTCGCCGGCGGGATGACCGAACAGGCAAGCCGGGCCATCGACAATCTGGCCGCGGTTCTCGCCCGGCACGGCATGACGCTGAACGATGTGGTGAAGACCACCGTCTGGCTGACCGACGCCGCGCTGGCGGGTGAGTTCAACGCCGTTTATCGCGCGCGTTTCGCCGAACCCTTTCCGACCCGTTCGACGGTGGTGTCCGGCCTGCTGGCCGGCGACGCGCTGATCGAGATCGAAGCCATCGCCCACAAGGGCTGATCCCCGACCCTCCCGCCTGTCGGCGCCCTACCAGCGATAGCCTGGCAGGGTGCCGACATTTCTGACCCCGGCCGCCCGGGCATCGGGCCGCCGCGGATCCGCCGCACCCTCGAACACACCGTCCGCAATGCGGATGCACTGGGCACTGCCGATCGTGTCGGAGAACTCGATCTCGTGGCCCAGGCTGCCCAGCAGGCGCAGCGTGTCGATCGACAGGCCGGGTTCCACTTCCAGCTCGTCAGGATACCAGTTCTGGTGAATGCGCGGCGCCTGCACGGCCTCGGCAATATTCATGCCGTGGTCGATCACGTTCAGGATCACCTGCAGCACGGT
Source organism: Pseudomonadota bacterium (assembly GCA_036231565.1). Lineage (GTDB taxonomy): Bacteria > Pseudomonadota > Alphaproteobacteria > Caulobacterales > Maricaulaceae > Maricaulis. Next base: position 112,184 of record JAZAHA010000024.1, on the reverse strand, counting down.
ATTGATGATGGTGGAACCGCCCGGCGTGCCGACAACGAGATAGGGCTCGCCATCGCGGAACACGATGGTGGGCGTCATGCTGGACGTCATGCGCTTGCCGGGCTCCAGCCGGTTCGCGACATTCGACTGCATCCCGCGCACATCATTGAGATGCGAGCGCAGGGCGAAATTCTTCATCTGGTTGTCCAGCAGGAAACCGGCACCCTCGACGAGGGCGCCCGACCCGAAGGACGAGCCCAGCGTATAGGTGTTGGAGACGACATTGCCGGCGGAATCGGCAACCGAGAAATGCGTCGTGTCCGGGCTCTCGAACGCGAGCGGATCACCCGGCGAGACGGCGCTGGCCGGCGATGCCGACGTGCGGGAGACATGGCTGACGCGTTCCTCTGCATAGGCCTTGGAGATCAGCGTCTCGACGGGCACCTGCACATAGTCCGGATCGCCCAGATATTGCGTGCGGTCGGCATAGGCGAGCTGCATCACTTCCGAGAGCGTGTGCAGGGTCGCGGCGCTGTTTGCACCCATCGCCGAGAGATTGAAGTGTTCCAGCATGTTGAGCATCTGAAGCAGGGCGATCCCGCCCGAGCTCGACGGCGGCATGGTCACGACGTCATGGCCGCGATAGGTCGTGCGGATCGGTTCACGCCATTGCGCTTCATACGCCGCTAGATCCTCCATCGAAATCAGCCCGCCATTGCGCTCCATGTCCGCAACAATCCGTTGGGCGATCTCGCCTTCGTAGAAGTCGCGCGGGCCGGCCGTCATCAGCCGCTGCAGCGTCCAGGCGAGGTCGGGCTGAACCAGCCGCTCCCCGAACCGGTAGGGACTGCCATCGGCGTGGAAGAAGGCGGACCGGGCGGCGTCGGAACTCGACAGGCGCCGCTCGCCCCATTGCAGGGCTTCGGAAAGATCCCTTGAGACGACAATACCGTCCTGTGCGAGTGACATAGCGGGTGCAATAAGGTCCGCCCAAGGTAACACCCCGTACCGTTCGTGCACCGCGGCGAAGCCGGCGACGGTTCCCGGAACGGCGGCGGCACGATGGCCGTAATTGGCCGCATCATTGATCCGGCCACGGCGGTCGAGAAACATCTCGACGGTCGCGGCGGCCGGCGCGGCCGAGCGGTAGTCGAGGGCCAGGACCCGGTCTTCCTCGGCGATATAGACCAGCATGTAGCCGCTGCCGCCCAGATTGCCGGCGCGCGGCAGGGTGACGGCGAGCGCGAAACCGGTGGCGATGGCCGCGTCAACGGCGTTACCGCCGGCCGCGAGGATTTCCGCACCGACACGGCTGGCGATCTCGTTCTGGCTGACCACCATCCCGTCCTCGTCGACGACCGGATGGACGATGCTGCCATAGTCGAGCAGCGAGGACTGGGCCGCTGCCGCACCGGTCGCGGCCGGAAGGAGTGTCGCGGCGCACAGTGCGGCAGTGCAGAGCGTGCGAAGAAACGGCATCATGGCGGTTGTCCCCTGGATTGTCGGTTTGGGTGCGCGGCTATTCGACCGGCTTGGCCCGGTAGACCTCTTCGTCGATCTCGCCTTCCCAGCGGCCCACAACGGTGGCGACGCAAAGATCGCCGGTGACGTTGGTGACGGTGCGGGTCATGTCGAGAATCCGGTCGAAGGGCAGGATGAAGCCGACCACAAGGGCGATCTGCTCCGGTGTCATGCCGATCGTCTGCAGCACGGCCGCGATCAGGAAGAGCGAGGCGGAGGGCACCGAGGCCGTGCCGATCGACACAAGCGTGGTGGTCAGCGCGATCAACAGATAGTCCTGCAGTTCCAGCGGAATACCGAAAGCCTGGGCCGCGAAGACCGCCACGATGGCCACATAGAGCGCGGTGCCGTCCATGTTCACGGTCGCGCCCAGCGGCAGGATGGACGAGGCGACGGCGGGCTTGATGCCCAGATTGTGCTCGGCTGCCGACAGGGTCGAGGGCAGGGTCGCCGAGCTCGACGAGGTGGAGAAGGCAACCAGCTGGGCCTCGCGCACCCCGCCCAGGAAGGGAATGACCGGCAGGCGGGCGAGGAATTTCACGAACAGGGCGTGCGTGATGACGATGTGCAGGAGGCAGCCTGCCACCACGGTCACGGCCAGAACGAAGAGATTGGCAAAGGCGCTCAGCCCGCTCGTGCCCATCACCCAGGCGACAAGGGCAAAGACGCCGAAAGGCGCGAATTCCATGACGATGCCGGTGACGTTCAGCATGGTCTCGGCGCCGGCATCGAAGGCGGATTTGAGCGCTTTCGTCTTCTCGCCGCCGATCAGGATGCCGGTCCCGGACATCAGCGCGAAGAAGATCACGGCCAGAAGGTCGCCCTGGGCGAAGGCGGCGAAGGGGTTTTCCGGCACGATCGCCAGCAGGCGTTCGGTCAGCCCCATCGGCTCGGACAATTGCTGCGGCGTCGCTCCGGACAGGTCGATCCCGTCACCCGGCCGCAGCCCGGCAGCCAGCGCCAGACCCAGCAGGATCGCGAACAATGTGGTGGCGAGATAGAGCGCGATCGCCTTGCCGCCGATCGAGCCGAGCCGTTTGGGATCGCTCATCGCCGTCACGCCCGAGACCAGGGTGACGAAGACGAGCGGGATGATCAGCATCCGGATCAGGCGGATGAAGAGATCGCCGACCCAGCGCAGATGTTCGACGGCATCACCGGCGAAATAGCCGGCCACGGCCCCGAGCGCGAGGGCCAGGAGAATGCGTTTCCAGAGGACGATGTTGAACCAGAAGGACAAGGGCTATTCCTCGCACAGATCGATATGGCTGGTGTCGCGCAGGACCGGCTGGCCGGCCAGCGCGCCGGTGGTCGCGCCATTCTCGATGGCCAGCACGCCGTTGACGAGCAGATAGCGCACGCCTTCGGACAATTCCTCCGGCGCGGCATAGCCGGCGCGCGGGGCGAATGTGTGCGGGTCGAAGACGACGATGTCGGCGACAAGGCCTTCACGCAGATAGCCGCGCCCGGCGAGACCGAACGTGTCGGCGGTGAGGCCGGTGCTGCGGCGGACAAAGCGTTCCAGCGACATCGTCCCGCCGTCCACGACGAGATCGCGATAGGCCTTGGGAAAGGTCGCAAAGCGGCGCGGATGCCCGGTCGATCCGTCGGATGCCGTCATCACCCAGTCCTGACCGGCGAAGGCCGCGATATCGGCCCCGTCCATGACGAAGGACGCCACGCGGTAGCCGCCGGAGCGGATGATGACGATGGCGGTTTCGATGGCATCCTCGCCGCGCTGCTCGGCAATATCGGCCAGCGTGTGACCGCCCAGTGCCGGATCGGCCCCGCGCAGCGGCCGCGTGAGCAAAAGAGCATCGGCCCCGGCACGGCGGCGCAGATTGTCGTGCATCTCGGCCACCAGGCGCGGCCGCACCTGCGGATCGTCCAGCCGGGACAGAAGGCCGTCGCGGCCGCCATCCAGCGCCCAGCGCGGCACCAGCGCATTGGTCAGGCGCGTGCCCGAGGCGCGCCAGGGATACTGGTCGGCCGTGACACGCAGACCGTTTGCACGCGCCGCCTCGACCCTTGCGATCACGGCTTCGCTCTGCCCCCAGACATCGGGACCGAGCGCCTTGATATGGGCGATATGGACCGGCGCGCCGGAGCGTTCGCCGACCGTGATCGCCTCGTCGATCGAAGCCAGCAGTCCCTGGGAATAGCTGCTCTCGTCGCGAATGTGGCTGTCATAGAGACCGCCGCGTTCGGCGGCCACGGCGGCCAGCGCCACCACTTCGTCCAGCGGCGCGAAATTCTGCGGGGTGTAGTGAAGCCCGGTGGAAAAGCCGATGGCGCCCTCGCACATTCCGCCCGCCAGCATGGCTTGCATGCGGGCAAGCTCTTCGGCGGTTGCCGTGCGGTTCTCTTCGCCGGTCACGGCCGTACGGATCGGACCCAGACCGACCAGGAAGCCGGCATTGGGACCGATACCCCGTGTCCGCAAATCCTCAGCCAGACGGCCAACATCCGGTTCGCCCCCGCCATCATTGCCGACGAGGACCGTCGTCACGCCCTGGAAGAGGATATTGTCGCTGCGGCGGCGATCGGCGTCATCGGCCGCCAGATCCGCCAGCGCGTGCGTGTGCGGATCGATAAAGCCCGGCGCGATGACCAGCCCGTCCACCGCGATGACCCGGTCGGGCGTCAGCCCGCTTTCATCGAGCACGCCGACAAACACGATCCGGCCGTCTTCTGTGACAACATCCGCCACCCGGCCGGGCTCGCCGGTTCCGTCGACGACCGTCCCGCCCGTGAAGGCAAGCGTCTGCAGTGCCGCGGCCGGAGCAGCCGGGGCCATGACGGCCAGTGCGAAAGCACCGGCCGCCTGAAGCGTCTTTGCAAGCATGGTTCCTGCCCTAGAAGGACTTGCGGACCGAGGCGTAGAGGAAACGTCCCCGCGCCGAGTGCAGCGAGCCCAGATAGTTGAACGTGCTGTCGGCCAGCGGCGGCGCCTCATTGGTGAAATTGCGCGCCCCGACCCGGACCCGGGTATTGTCCAGCACGTCTTCACGGTCGAACGTGTACTGGACATAGACATTGCCGTAATACCACTCGTCGACCTCGAACTGGGTACCGTCACCGAGCGTTGCCCCGGTGTCCAGCACGGAACTGGTATAGCGGCCGAACAGGCCCGCACCCCAATTGCCGTTGCGCCAGGTGATCGAGGTCGTCGCCCGCCATTCCGGATTGCCGTCCTGGCGCAGCAGACCCGCCGCACCGTCAACCACAAAGCCGCTGAAAATCTCGCCGGCATCCTGGGCGTCGATGATCGCCTGGGCTTCCGGCGACGGCTCCTGGTCGAAGGTGATCAGATGGGCCGCCGTGACGGAGACCCGGAAGTCGCCGAGCGGCGTGTCGTCGATATCGTAGAGGACGGTAACGTCGACGCCTTCGATCTGCCGCGGCAGGAGGTTCTGGTAGGTGTCCTGCACCTCGATCACCTCGCCGACCGGATCAAGCCCGGTTCCGGCAAAGTCGGCGATATCGTCGGCGCTGGGCGCCTCGCGGATTACCGCCGGGTTGAAGGAGCCCTGGGTGCGCAGCAGGTAGTCATAGGCGAGATGATTGTCGTCGCCGAAAATGCCGATGACGTTTTCCTGCTCGATATTCCAGTAGTCGACCGTGACGGTCAGATCACCGAAACGGCGATCCCAGAGCTGTGGCTGGAAGACGAAGCCATAGCTGTACGTGGTGTTGGTCTCAGGCTCCAGCGTGCTGGACCCTTCCCGCACGCTGACCGTCGACTGCGAGCGCAGGCATTCGTCCACATTCGCGATGCGGCCGGCGCGCAGGTCGGCCTCGCAGAAGATGTAGTCGAGGCGCGTGTTGGACCGCTCCACGCCGCGTTCGTGGATCTGCGGCAGGTTCGGCGCCCGGAAGCCCTCCGAATAGGAACCGCGCAGCATCAGCCAGTCGGTCACTTCCCAGCCGATCGCCGCCTTCGGTTTCAGCACGTCACCGACATCGGAATAGTTCTCGTAGCGCGCTGCCAGCTGGACATCGACGGCCTGCATCAGCGGGATATTCATGTCGCGGCTGACCAGCGGCACCGAGAGTTCGGCATAGGAGGAGACGACCGAACGGTCACCGGAGGAGTCCGGCGTCGGGCTGGAGCCGAGCACATCGGATCCGAAGAAGTCGCCGCTGATCGGGTTGGTGAAGGTGATCGTGCCGTCGAGGCGATCGTCGCGATCGTCCTCGAAAGCCTCGTGCCGAAGCTCGACCCCCAGCGCTACACCGACACCGCCGGCCGGCAGCTGGAACAGGTCCGGGCGCGAGGTCTTGAAGTCCCACAGACCCAGCTCGGTGGAGTTTTCCCGGGTCACATCGACCATGAAACTGTCGATCGTGGATTGCGGGTTGGGCGTCGAATCGCCGTTGGAGAAGTCGACCAGATTGCCGCCGTTGAACGGGTTGTAGGCATCCGGCGTTTCCAGTGCGAGCGACTCCTGGAGCAGCGTGTTGGAGATGCGGTTGGTGCGGTCTTCGGTGCTCGCTTCGGACCACAGCATCGCCGATTCCCAGTCCCACGCTCCGAACGAGCCGCGCAGGCCCGCCAGCAGGCGGTAGCTGGTATTGTCGACATTGATGACACGCGGCCCGGCATCGACAAAGCGGTAGTCGTTGATGATGTTGGCCACACCCGCATCCGGAATGTTCAGGCCGGGCAGACGGTTCGGATTGGTGCTGCCATCCGAGAAGGTCACCGGGCCGAAGGGATTCCAGTAATTGCTGGCCGGGACGATGATGTCGGCGGCGCTGAGCGGCGAAGCCTGCTCGCGATGAGTCATGTAGTCGGACAGGTAGAGCCCGGCCTCGGCGAAGAATTCCAGCCCGTTGCCGAAGTCGTGGTTGAAGAAGGCAAAGGCGTTGAACCGCTCATTGTCGCCGTAGATCCAGCGGTCGAAGTTGGAATTGTAGCGATAGACGCGGTCCGAGGTGGAATTCTGCGTGCTGTTGTCGATGCACAGCCCGGCGCCCAGGTCGGCCAGACAACCGGTCACGCTGTCCGGCTGGATATGCCAGTAGTCGCCCGACGAGGTCAGCGCTGTTCCGTTCTGGCGGATGGTTGGCGTGTAGTTCCAGGTCTGGAACTCGCCGAAGGGCGAATTGGTCGACCGGTTGTCGAAATCGGTATCCCCCTCGAAGGGCGTACCGATCACCTGGTCGCGCGCATCATAGCTGGCCGCATAGTCGCGATCCGTGGCCGGCATGCCGGCCCGGTCCATATAGTCGATGAAGACCGACAGGTTGGACTGGCCATTGTTGAAATCGCGGCCGAAGGCGATGCTGCCCTCGAGCTCGCGCAGCGACGTCCCCTCGGACCCGCCATATTCGATCTCGGCGGTCAGACCGTCGAAATTGTCGCGCAGGATCGTGTTCACCACGCCACCCACAGCGTCCGTACCGTAGATCGCGGCGGCGCCGTCGCGCAGCACCTCGACCCGGCGCACGCCGTTATTGGGGATGGAGTTCACGTTCACCGTCGTGACCGGCACCAGGTTCTCGGTCTGATAGCCCGGGTGCAGGACCAGGCGGCGCCCGTTCAGCAGAACCAGCGTATTGCCCGAACCGAGCGAACGCAGATCGACCGAGGCCACATCGCCGCGTGCGTCATTGACGCCGCCGGCCGTACGGCCTTCCTGGAAGGCGACATCGCCGGCTTGCGGAATGGAGCGGAAGAGCTCGTCCATCGAGGAAGCGCCGATCGCATCGAGGTCGTCCGAGCCGATGACGGTGACCGGCAGAGCGCCGGTGATCGGCGTGCCGGCAATGTTGGAACCGGTGACGACGATCACTTCGGTTTCATCATCGGCCGGCGGCGGAGCCCCGGCCTCCTGGGCGTTCGCCACCTGCGAAAACAGAACGGTTGAACTGAGCAAAATGAGTTTGGAAACCCGCCCGACGGTCATAGCACTCTCCCCTGCATGACGGCGCCGACCCGCTCGTCCCTGTGACGAGGCAGCGCCCTGATCGCAAAGGCTTTCAGATTATGTCGCGCCCGTGAAGGCGCGCAGCCGTAGTCAGTTTTTGTGCGACTATAGACGAAGGTTATGCCCGCAATGCGTGCGGTCCGGCGCTCAGTGCACTGAGTGACTTCGTGAAATCACCGCCCGGAGTACATCGAGAAAGCCGCCGACGAGTTCCGCCTGGTTGGTCCGCTCGCCCGTACCGGTATCCACCGAGTCCGCCGTAACGGCGTTCACCGAGTAGCGGATCGGATCCTGGAAACGCAGAAGACGGATCTCCGGGTCCTCGTTGAAGGCCGCCGTGAAACTGTCGACGACGGCGACACCGACGCCGTGCCGGACAAGTGACATCGCGACATAATAGGTGCGCGCGGTCACGACTTCCCGCAGGGAGACCCCCGCTCTCGACAGCTGATCGCTGAACAGATCGCCACAGGGCCCGCTATCGCCCAGCCCGATGAACTCCACACCGTCCAGGTCCGCGAGCGAAACACTGTCGCGTCCCGCGAACTGGTCGTGGCGGGCAACGAGCAGCAATTCGCTGCGACCGAGCTCCTGCGTCGAGAGGCGCGCATTCATCGGTGCCCCGTATCCGATCGCGATATCGCACCCTTGCTGGAACAGGGCCTCGGCGATCTCGCTGGAATGCAGCGTATTGATCTCGAAGCTGACCTCAGGCTGACCCTTGCGATAGGTCGCGATGGCCTCGGGCACGATGCTCAGTCCCAAGGACGGCAGCACACCGAGGCGGATGTGCCCGCCCCGGCGCTCGCGGATATTCTTGGCCAGCTGGTTGAGCGCCCGGACATCGCCATAGACATCCTTGGCCTTGTCGAAGAGCTCGTGCGCCGCCGCCGTCGGGATCAGGCCCGACCGGCCGCGTTCGAACAGCGGATAGCCCAGCTGATCCTCGGCGTGGCGCAGCACCTTGCTGACCGAGGGCTGGGATACGTTCAGCTCGCGCGCGGCGGCGCTGATCGACCCGCAACGGTAGACGGCATGGAAAATCTCGATGTGGCGCAGGCGTAGCACGATGACGGTCCCTGAGATTGGCAGGTCCCAATAGGACCGGGCTTTTCCGGGCCGGACAAGTCTGCGGCATGCGGAAGATCATCCACCCCCGGCGGGCGGCCGGGGCCGCTCGCGAACCGGCGTGTCATCAGCATGTGTCACACAAGCCTTATGACACGCCGGAAGCGAAGCGAGATCGCGCCACGAGCCTGAAGCCCACGCCGGTTCAGTAATCGAAGACCAGGCTGAACCAGATCTTGGTGCGGTCTGCCGGGCCGCCGGTGTCGGCATCGAAGACCGCAGCCTTGGCTTCCGCCGACAGACGCTCGGTCAGGCCCAGGCCGGCGACCAGATCGAGCTCGGAGCCATAATCGATATCGCCGTCATCGGATGCGAAATCATGCCAGGCAAAGCCCAGGCTGACCGGCCCCGGCGCGGCGTCCGGGAAGCGCCAGCTGCCGCGCACATAAAGATCGCGCAGACCGTCGGCCGGGGTCGACAGGAAGACATCCGCCGCGCCCTGAAATTTATGCAGCGTGGCGAGCGGTGTCTGGAAGCCCTGCACCCCGTCGCCGCCCAGCACCTCGATCCCGCCGCCAACGGAGAGATTTCCGGACCGGTAGTCCGCCTCGGCCCGCAGATAGGTGAGATCGAAATCGCCGGTACTGGCACCATAGTCGGACTGATTGGCCAGTTCGAACCGATAGGCGATCGCCTCGTGCGTGCCGGTCAGGCGCAGTCCCAGCGTCTGCGAGGACAGGGCCGGTGCGTTGTCGAAATCGAGCAGAAGCGCGAAGGCGGCGACCTCGCCCAGCGGCGTGTCCACACGCGCCTCGCCGGCATGCGAGGCACTGTCCAGCTCACCCAGCGGGTGATCATCGCCGAAAATACGATGCACGCGGTCGATATAGGTGTAGTCCAGCGTTACCGGCCAGGCATCGCCACTGGTGATCCGTATCGCGTCGACCGACTGGCTGTTCTGACGGAAGCCGACCGGTCCCGCAAAACGCTGATCGCCCAGCACGAACCATTGCCGCCCCAGCGTGACGCCTGCACCGGTTTCGCCAGTCCAGGAAATCTGCGCCCGGTTCAGCTCGGTGACTTCCGGATCGGCGACGACCGGATAACCGGGATTCGGGGCAATCGTGTCGGCGAAGTCGTCGATCAGATGCGTCGTGTTCTCACCTTCCAGCAGAACGGAAAACCCGTTCCGGCGCGGTGTCTCGAAACCGAAACGGGTACGCAGGGTCAAAGCAGAAGCGGTCTCGGCCAGACCGTCCTGGTCGACGTTTTCATAGCGCAGGCGCATATTGAGAATGAGACTGTCGGCCAGTCCGTCGTCTGCGAGGGCAGATGCCGGCGCCATAGCCGGAACGGCGAACGCGGCCGTGGCAAGAAGCAGGGCTTTCATGATGGGAACTCCCGGGATTGTGACCCGTCCTCGATAGTCCCGTTGCCGCCCCGCCCACTTGCGCCAGCGCAAGCGAGCGGCGCAAAGCCCTGGTTTGACCTGCATCAAAAGGCGGGATGCCCGATCGTGCGAGAACGCTGGCTGCACCGCCGGAAAAGGACGATCCATGACTTCACGCGACGACGCCGTGGGCGCCAAGGCCTACTTCCCCGGCCCCAAGTCGGAGAACGAGGCCTGGGTCCGGGCCGAATTCCAGGCCATTCTCGATGACTGGTTCGACTGGCGCAAAAGCGACCGCACCGGCGATCCGGCCGCGATCAGCCGGGACGACCGCCTGTCCGCCGATTTCCTTGCCGAACGCGAGCGGTTGAGCCAGGAGCTCGATACGCTCAAGACACTGATGCGGCGGGAAACGGCGACCTACTCGCCGCGCTATGCGGGCCATATGGTGTCGGAGCTTACCCTGCCGGCCCTGTTCGGCCAGCTTACTGCCCTGCTGCACAATCCGAACAACACATCCAAGGAAGTCTCGCGCGTCGGCACTGTCATCGAAGCCGAAGCCATCGGCATGCTGGCGGAGATGATCGGCTATGACCCGGCCGCGGCCCGGGGGCACTTCACCTCCGGCGGCACGGTCGCCAATTTCGAGGGCGTCTGGCGGGCCCGCTACCGGCTCGATCACTGGCTGTCTCTGGCCCTGTGGATCGCGGAGACCACCGGCGAACCCCTCAACGTGTTCGAGGCCGCACACATGGGCTGGACACGCTATGCCGGCCTCGTGAAACAGCACGCCCCGGATCCCGATGCGCTGCGCAGGTGCAGTGCGGTCGCGGGCAATCCGGCCGATGTGTTCCGCCGCATCTCCAGGGCTGCCGGGCACGACTATCTCGGCCCCGTCGTGCTGGTCCCGGCCAGCAAACACTTCTCCTGGCGCAAGGCCGCCAATGTGTTCGGGCTGGGCGAAGAGGCCTTCTGGGAAATCGGCCTGGACGCCGAGGGGCGCTTCGACCTTGCCGATCTGGAACGCCGGGTGAGCCAGGCGGAGGCTGCGGCCCGGCCGGTGCTGGCTGTCGTTTCGGTCGCGGGCACCACCGAGACCGGCGAGATCGATCCGATCGACCGCATCGCCGACCGGCTGGAACACTGGCAGACCGAGCGCGGCTGGCGGATCTGGCACCATGTCGATGCCGCCTATGGCGGTTTCCTGTGCACCATTCCGGACGGCCCGCACGAAACGGTTCTGCAGCCCGCGACCATCGCCGCGCTGAAAGCGGTTTCACGCGCCAATTCGGTGACCATCGACCCTCACAAGCTGGGCTTCGTACCCTATGCCTGCGGCGCCTTCCTGGCCCGCGACGCCGACCACTACACGGTCTCGGTTTTCGACGCGCCCTATCTGGAACGGCCGCAGATCTCCGACGATCCCTGGACATCGACACTGGAGGGGTCGCGCTCGGCCGCCGGAGCGACGGCGGTCTGGCTGACCGGCCGCACGATCGGCTTTGCGCCCGACCGTTTCGGCGCCCTGCTGGCCGGCATGATCCGGTCGGGCGATGTTTTCCGAAACGAAGTGCTGGGCGGTCTCGACGGCGTGCATGTGCTCGAACCGGTCGATGCCAATATCGTGTGCTTCTCGCTCGGCACACCCGGCGAAGCACTGAGCGTGGCCAATCGCCGGACCCGGGCCCTCTACGAGGCCTTGTGCGAAGCCGGTGACTTCGTTGTCACGACGACCACGCTGGGCAGCGTCAATCACCGCAGCCAGATCGCCCGCCACATCGCAAGGTTCGATGGCGAAGCGGACGAGGCCCGGCTGGTGCTGATCCGCTGTGTCTTCATGAACCCCTACTGGGCCAGCGAAGCCATACGCGAAGCCATGGTGCCGCAATTTGCCGCCACCATCCGGCAGGCGCTGGCCACGCTCGATTGAGGTCCACCGCACAAGAAAAAGGGCCGCGATGTCCCGCATCGCGGCCCTTCCAGTGCCCCGGGATGGCGCGGTCAGAAAGCCGCGCTCACCCGGGCGTAGGCGCCGCGCCCCTGACCTGGCAGGCGGTCACCCACGGCCACGTCGCCACCGGCGACGCGATTATAGCCGGACAGGTGTCTCTCATAGGTCTCGTCGAACAGGTTCTCGACGCCCAGCGTGACAAGGACATTGTCCCGGGCATACCAGTCGAGATTGGCGCCGAAGACCGCATAGCCGTCGGTCGCCTGCTCCGAATTGGTGGCTGAAACGCGATCCTGCTCGGCCACGAACTGGCTCTCCAGCGACACGCTCCAGTCCGCCTGCTCATAGGTCAGGTCGAGCAGCAGACGCGCCGGCGCCATCCGGTAGAGCGGCTCGTCGATATCGCGGCGATCGCCCTTCACCAGGGAGGCGACGCCGTCGATGCGCCAGGCGCGGGACAGCTGCCAGCCGAAGTCGGCATCCACACCGAAGAACTCGGCGTCGACATTGGCAAAGCGCAGCGGTGTGGCATCGCCATTCATCATCGAGACCATTTCCACCGGCGTATCGATCACGCCCGGCGTGGCGTCATAGGCAACGCCCTGGATGAAATCGTCGACCCGGCGGTAAAAGACGGTCGGGCGGAGATAGATGCTCTCGCCGCGCCAGTCGAAACCGGCTTCGATACTGTCGGCCGTCTCGGGCTCGAGATGCAGGTCCCCGACATAGGTATTGCCGTCGGCCAGGCCGCCGCTGGCGCCCGTGGGCAGCCAGGCATAGCGCTCCACATAGGACGGCATGCGCGTCTTGTGGGCCAGGGTGAGACGCCAGGTCAGCGGGCCGTCGGTGTGCCGCCAGAAGCGCGCCACCGCATCGACCGTCGTGTCGTCATGCGCGCGCCCGGCCATGTTGAACATGCCGGCCAGCATTTGCGCACCCGCCGGAACCGCAGCGCCCGTACGGGCGGAGCCGGCATCGTCGGAATGCCAGTCGGCGCGGATACCCAGCTCGCTTTCCAGCGACAGGATCACGCCTTCCCACTGGGCATAGGCGCCGGTGCGTTCGATGGAGATGTCCGGCAGCGAGCCGAGGAAGAAGGCGGCATTGTTCGGATTGGAGATCAGGACATCATGTTCGGCCTCTTCCCGGTCGATACCCAGTTCCAAATCGCCGCCCAGGGCCTCAAACCCAAGGGACAGCTCGGCAGAGACCGTATTCGCGGTTGCCACCGTATAGCGATGCCGCATCGGATCGGGATTGGGACGCTGGGAGAAATTGTCCATGCCATGGCTGACATCGGTCCAGCCGACGGCGGCGTCGATGGCAATGTCGCCGGCCATGCCTTCATAGGCCAGGCGCGCAACATCGGTTTCAACATGCTCGATATCCATCGCCAGCGCCGCATTGCCCGTCGGCCCCGTGTCGAGCCGGCGATAGTCCAGCGACACGGCGTGGTCGCCGCTCGCCAGCCCGCCGCCCAGGCCGTAAACCGTGCGCTCGTGATGGCTGTTGGGAATATCGCCGCCGGAGAAGGCGATATCGCCGCCTTCTTCCCGGGAAAACAGAAGCTGGAAGCGGCGGCTTTCGCTGGCGCCGCCCGCGACGCCGCCCACGGCGTAGGATCCGTCGACACTGCGCACGGAGGCCATGGTCTGGGTCTCGTATTCGATCTCGTGACCGGACGCGAAATCGACGCCCTTGAGAACCACATTCATGCCGCCGCCCATGCCGGGCCCGCGGCTGACCGCGGCCACACCGCGATCGACTTCGATGCGCTCGACCAGTGGCATGGGCGCATAGTGAAGCGGGGGATCCATCAGGTTGGGACCGCCCGAAGCGACGGCAGCACCGTCGATCGCGACCGGCGCACGCGGGCCGAACAGGCCACGGTACTGGACCTGGCCGGAAATCGAGCCATTGTCGACCAAAGCCGCACCAGGCAGACGCGCCACGAGTCCGGCAGCATCCGGGCCGAGCACCGGCGCCTGTTCAGGCGAGACATGCTCTTCGATCGAGACATTCGTGCTGATCCGGAAGCCGGTGACCACGATGACATCCTGGACGGCAGGAGCCGCCGGTTCTTCGGGGCGTTGATTGACGTGTTCTGACGCGCTGGCGGCAGAGCCGAATGCGACCGCTGTAGCAAGAGCGGCACTGGCAAGGTACTGAAATTTGCGGGACATGGCGGAAACTCCGCGACACTGAAATTGTCTAGGGGAAACGGCCGGGCAGCGGGATATGGTCAGGACACCGCTGCCCGACGCGGGTTATTCGCCGACAGGCTGCTCGACGCCGCCGGCCTGCTGCATCTGGTCGAAGAGCGCCTGCATCCGCTGACGCGCACGGCCCGGCTGACGCACAGCCGCAGCTTCTTCCAGATTGACGGGGACGTCGTCACCGACCTTGATCAGGGCCACCATGCCCAGGCCGTAGTGCGGCAGGCACTTCACGCCATAGACGCCATCGGCTGTGAAAGTGATGCTGACATCTTCATTCATACGACCGCGGAAAGTTTCACCGCCTTCGGGTACCATGCCCGGGATCGTCTCGGCGTTGTGGGCGCGGTCAGTGGCAACAAACGTCACCGTGTCGCCGACCGCAACTTCCAGATAGGCCGGCTCGAAAACCATGGTCTGCCCATCGGCACCGCGGTTGAGCATGAGGACTTCGTGATCTTCAGCCAGGGCGGTACCGGCGGGCAGGGCGGCGGCAAAGATGGCGGCTGCAAGGGGGAGAAAAGCGCGTTTCATTGTGATCAGGCCTTCTTGGTTTTGAAAAGGGAGAGATGAAGCGGGGCGGCATGGGGAGGGAGGCCCGCCCCGCTTCCTCAAGATCGGGCCTAGTGGCCCGAGTCTTCCGAGACGCCGTTCAGCGGCTCGAAGATTTCCGGGTTTTCCGGTCCTTCGACGTGGAGGATGCCGGCCAGGCCGCGTTCGACGCGCGACAGGGCGTGGTCGACCAGGATGTAATTGCCCGGCACTTCCAGTGCGAAGTCGACGGCGACGGCACCACCCGGGGCGACCGTCACGGTCTGTACGTCGCTGATGGTCTCCGAGGTGAAGGAACCGAAGGGATAGATCTCGTCAAAGATTTCGCCGATCACGTGGAAGGACGACGTCTTGTTGGGACCACCCACGCCGAAGAAGATGCGGACGGTTTCGCCGACCCGGGCTTCCAGCGGATTGTCCCGCAGGGCGCCGGCCGCACCGTTGAAGACGTAGTATTCCGGCTCTTCGTCGAGCAGCTTGTCGATGCTCTCGGTCAGGTGGCCCGGCGTACCGAACTCCTCTTCCGTGTAGATCTCGCCCTGCATGACGTAGAATTCGCGATCGACTTCCGGCAGGCCGTCTTCCGGCTCGACGACGATCAGGCCGTACATGCCGTTGGCAATGTGGCTGGCGACCATCGGCGTGGCGCAGTGGTAGACATAGACGCCGGGGTTGAGCGCCTGGAAGACGAAGGAGCGGGTCTCGCCCGGACCGGCCAGTGTCGCCGGAGCGCCACCGCCGGGGCCCGTCACCGCGTGGAAGTCCACATTGTGCGGCATCAGGCTGTCTTCGTGATTGGTCAGGCGGACTTCCACCGTGTCACCGACGCGGACACGGATCATCGGTCCGGGGACCTGGTGATTGAAGGTCCAGTAGGTGTAGGTCGAGCCGTCGGCCAGCTGGCCTTCCAGCTCCACCGTTTCCAGTTCCACCAGATGGCGCTGCGGCTCACGGGCGGTGATCGGCGCCGGCACTTCCGTGGGGTCGCGAACGATATTGGCCGCCGGGGCCGCATCGTCCTGGCTGTAGGCCAGCGGCTGGTAGATGAAAGCTGCCGCAGCGGCCACCAGTGCGGTCGCGGTGCCAGCGATGAGGACGTTTTTCAGGCTGCGGGTTTTCATGTCTTGCACTCCGTTTGAGCAGCGTTGTGATGATTGAGGTTTAGGTGGTCAGGCCGGGTAGCGACTTGCGCTTGAACAAAAGAAACGGGATTTCCGCACCCGGAATGGGGAGAAAGCTCAGGCGGCCAGTGCGCCGTCTATGCGGTAGGTTCGCTTGCCGGTCGGGACCAGGCGTCGTTCGCGCATCCATCGCGAAAACAGACGCGAAACCGTTTCGATGGTCAGGCCGGTATAGTCAGCGATTTCCTGCCGGGTCATCGGCAGCTCGATATCGCCGATCGGGGTGGACAGCCGGTCCGACACAATGATCAGGAATTCCGCCAGACGTTCCGCCGCCGACTTCTGGGCCAGCAAGGTCACGTGGCGGCGATCACGGTCGAGCCGGCCACGCATCTGCTGGAAGACGTATTCGGCCCAGGCCGGATCCGACAGGGCGGCATCGCAGGGCGCCGAAACCAGTTCGACCTCTGTGATCGCCTCTGCATAATGATCGAGCTCACCATCAAACTGGAAATGAAGAAGCTCGCCCGCCGTGACGAAATCGACGATCTGCCGCCGGCCGTCCTCGAACAGGTTGAACACCATCACGACCCCACGCTCGACCCGGACAAGGTCGGTGGCGCGGTCGCCGGCGAAATAGACCGGGGTGTGGCTGGCCAGTGTGCGGTGCGTTTGCGGGATCATGATTGGGGCTCCGGCGTAATGCGTTCGTGAGCCCTTGTTTGTCAGACCGGCCGCCGCGAAAAAATTCGCATCACCGCGTACGGGGTTTCCCCTATACGCCGCCCGGAGTGCCTGTTGCGGCCTGCAATGCGTCGAGAATTTCAGCGGCCGTAACCGGTTTGCGCAGGACTTTGATATCACGCACCGCGTCCAGCCGGCGGCGGAGCAAGGCCGGAGATAGCGTGGTCAGGAGAATCGTAACCGGCTTGGTCGGCCGCGTATCGCGCCAGACCAGCAAACGGCGAATGTCGGAGTCCGCGGACAGATCGGCAATCAGCACCACAGGACCGCGAAGGCTTGCGTTGGCAATAGCCGTGTCAACGGTCTCGAAAACCGTCAGCGCAAAGCCCAGAGCCTGGGCGAGTGCCTGAAAGGCTTCGCACACTGACGGGTCGGCTTCGACGAGTATGATGGCCGGCAGGGTCATGACCCGACGGGCTCTAGCCGATCTCCGGCAGCCGCGCTTTGCGCGAAATCAATCGCTGGCAGTCAGCGTGACATCAGGCGCACAAGCTCCGCCACATTGCGCACACTCAACTTGGCGAAAACGCGCGCGCGGTGGATTTCGACCGTGCGCGGGCTGATATCGAACTCGCGCGCGACTTCCTTGTTGGTCAGACCCCGGTTGAGGGCGTCTGCAATGTCACGCTCGCGATCCGTCAGGGCCGACAGCAAAGCGTTTGCATCGCCGGACGGGCGGCGCCCGGCTTCCAGCGCATGCGCCATTGCCGCTTCGATCGAGGCGGGCTTGAAGGGCTTCTCGACAAAATCGTGCGCCCCGAGCCGGATCGCCTCGACCGCCGTTGCGATATCGCCGTGCGCACTGATCATGATTACGGGGAAAGACACCGGCGCCAGCCGCCGCAGAACGTCGAGACCGGAGAGCTGGGGCATTTTCAGATCCAGGAAAGCGATGTCCGGCGGCGTATCACCGACCTGTTCGATAAAGGAAAGACCATGCGCATGCAGCGTCAGGCGGCGGCCTGGACCGTCAAGCACCGCCGCCAGCCCTTCGCGGACGGCGTCGTCGTCATCGGTGATGGCGATCGAGATTTCGCCTGCGGGCATACAGCTACTCCATGGGAAGGTTGAGACGGAAACAGGCGCCGGAAAGCCGGTCCCGTCGCACGGGATCGGCGAGCTCGAGGCTGCCGCCATGCGATTCAGCGATTGTCCGGCAGATGGACAGGCCGATCCCCAGCCCGTCCTTCTTGCTCGTCACGAAGGGTGAAAACAGGTTCGGAGCGAGATCGTGCGCAATGCCGGGGCCGTTATCCTCGACCTCGATCACGGCCATGCCATCTTCGCCTGCCGACACGCGGACCCGGATGAGAGGTGCCTCCCGGTCACCCGTCGCGTCGATTGCATTCTTGACCAGATTGACCAGGACCTGGCGGATCTGGGTCGGATCGGCGAACACTTCCAGCGTCTCGTCGACACCGGACAGATCGACCCGCGACCGCCCGCCATCATTGACGACGCTGCAGAGCTCCGCGGCGTCGACAACAATGTCGGCAAGCCGGACTTCCCGGCGTTCATCATCTCCCGGCTCGACCATCTGGCGGATGCGGCGCACGATCTCGCCGGCGCGCAGGGCCTCGTCCTGGGCACGGGCGAACAATTCCCGCGCCTTCGCGGGGTCGGTTTCGAGCGAACGTTCCGACGCTGTAAGAAAAAGCGAGATAGCGGTCAACGGCTGGTTGAGTTCATGAGCGAGGGCCGAGCCCATCTCCGCCACGGCTCCGACCCGCCCCATATGCGTCAGCTGGGCCTGCAGGTCGCGCAGACGCCGTTCGGCGGCGACACGCTGGGACAGATCGCGGACAATACCGACAAAGCAGCTTTCCCCGCCGGTCTCGAACTCCCCGACAGAGAGGTCCATCGGGAACTCGGTGCCATCCTTGCGCAAGCCTTCGACCTCGCGGCCGATGCCGATAATCCGCGGCGTACCGGTGGTGAGATAATTCGTGATGAAGCCGTCATGCCGCTCGGCATAGCGCGACGGCATCAGCATCGAGACATTCCGGCCAAGCACCTCGGCTGCCGACCAGCCGAAAATACGCTCACATGCCGGATTGTAGAGACTGACATGACCCGCGCGATCGATACAGAGAATCCCGTCGACGGCGGTGTGAATCAGCGCCTCAAGCTGGCCTTCCGCAAAGGTCTTTTCTGCCATGGCGACCGAAATCCTGCCGAGCCTGTCCGACATGGCAGACTGCGCCAACGCGGACGCCCTTGCAAGTCAATCGCCCCTCAACTTTCCGTATTCTCTCGTAAATTCAGACAAATAATACCGTATTATCCAAGCCGTCCGGGTGTATCGTCTTCACCGATCGCGCGAGCGAGCTCCCCGGCAAGCGTCCCCGGATCGAGTCCGTATTCGTGAGCCGCCTCGCGGACCGTCATGAAGGGAGCCATGACGCAGCCCGGACAAGCCATGCGATGGCGGATGAAAACGGGAACCGCGTCGGGCCATTGAGTCATCAACTCTCCGACAACCATGTGCTCGATCCGATCTGCCATGACGACCTCCTGTAGTGCTCAGCCTCACTATGGCCGCGCGGGACGGAGGCGATTTGTCACACCGCAAATCGCGGACGATCAGGGTCAGGCCTGCTCGGAAATCTCCACGAGACGGTGCGGCCGGCATATCACCAGATGGCTGGACCGACGGCCTTCCAGAATACCCTCGTCGATCCACCCGGACAGGGTCCGGCTGACCGTGTGAAGCGTCGTGCCCGTCATTTCGGCCAGGTCCTGGCGCGACAGGGCGAAGGGGATCTCGACGCCCGCCTCGGTCTTGCGGCCCGACTGACCGGCGATCTTGAGAATGGTCGCGGCGATCCGGCGCTCGACCTGCTGGGTGGCGACCTGTTGCAGACGTTCCTGCAATTCCTCGATCCGCCCGCCCATCATGTTCATGGCCTTCATCGCGAGCGGCGGATGTGCCTGCATGAGCTCCATCATGCGCGCATCGCTCCAGACCAGCAGCCGCGTCTCCTCGACCGCGAGCGGCGTGGCCGGATAGGGCACTTTGCGCCAGACCGCGACCGAGCCGACAAGATCACCAGGCCCCATGAAGCGCAGCACGATATTCTTGCCGTCCGGCGTGGTCTGGTCCAGCCGCAGCCGGCCCCAGGCAACAATGAAATGGTGACCGGCTTCATCCCCCTGCCGGAAGACGACATCGCCCTTGTCGACCACACGCACCTGGGCGGTCTCGGCCGCCTCCGACAGTGTTTCCGGCGGCAGGCCGGCAAACAGTTTGGCGCGTTCGACAATGGCGATCCTGGCAGTCTTGTCCATGATGCGGCCCCGTGTGCAGACGGTTTGCGTTACCTCAAATCGCGTCCGGCGCCAAACGGCTATCCAGCACGCATGAGAAGCGACACGATCCTGAAATACGCCGGCGAGCGGATACCGCGCTACACCAGCTATCCGACTGCGCCCCACTTCACGCCCGATATCGGTGCCGTCAGCTTTGCCCGCTGGCTGGGCGAGCTGGACCCGGCCGAGCCAGTCTCGCTTTACCTGCACATCCCCTTCTGCCGGACCATGTGCTGGTATTGCGGTTGTCACACCAAGGCGACGCGCCGGCTCGCACCGGTCGAGGCCTATGCCGAGGTTCTGCTCAAGGAGATCGACACGATCGCCAACCGCACCCCCGGACGGCTGAAGGTCAGCCATGTCCATTGGGGCGGCGGCAGTCCGACCTACCTGCCCGCGCCGTATTTTACCGCGCTCATGGACCGGCTGCGTCACCGTTTCGAGGTGCTGGGCGATGCGGAAGTGGCGGTCGAGGTCGACCCCCGCATCTTCTCGCCGGAAATGGCCGCGGCCTTTGGCGAGACCGGCGTCAACCGGGCCAGCCTCGGTGTGCAGACTTTCGACGAAGAGGTGCAACGGGCGGTCAACCGGGTGCAGGACCGGGACTGCATCGAGTCCTGTGTGAACCTGCTGCGGACGGGCGGCGTTGAGGGAATCAATTTCGACCTGCTCTACGGCCTGCCGTTTCAGACGGTCGAAAACTGTGTGGCCAGCGCTGAAACGGCGCTGGAGTTTGCGCCGGACCGATTCTCGGTCTTCGGTTACGCGCACGTGCCGCACATGAAACCGCACCAGAAGATGATCCGCGACGAGACGCTGCCGGGCGCGGCTGAGCGTCTCGCCCAGGCCGATGCCATCGCCGCGACCCTGACGCGAGGTGGGCATGTGCAGATCGGGCTGGACCATTTCGCCTATCGCACCGACCCGATGGCGATCGCGCTGGAGACCGGCAACCTGCACCGCAATTTCCAAGGCTACACCACCGATGCCGCCACGGCGATCATCGGCATGGGCGCCTCGGCGATCAGCTGGATGCCGCAGGGCTATATCCAGAACACAACGAACAATCACGAGTGGGAAAGACGCGTCGAGGCCGGCGATCTGCCTGTCGCCCGCGGCTACGCGCTGACACCGGACGACCGGCTGCGCCGGGCCATCATCGAACGCCTGATGTGCCATCTGGATGTGGATGTCGATGCGATCGCAGCGGCAGCCGGTACCGCGTTCGACATGCCCGACCTGTCGGCGTTCGAACATGCCGGCATCCTCTCGCGCCAGGGCAACCGGCTGGCGATGAATCCCGACTACCGGCCGCTGGTGCGCAGCGTCGCAGCAGCGTTTGACGCCTATCTGCCGACGTCGACCGCGCGCCACGCCGTCGCCGTCTGACCGGAGATTCCCGCAAATTGCGCGAGCGCAAATCGCGCCCGGATCCTTTCGGCTATCGAGGTCGCATCATCGCTCCCGAAAGGCGGGAGCGCGGCCTTACGCTCAAGCCGAGGGAGAAAACCATGCAGGAGCGCTCCATGAGAAAGATGTGGGCGATCCTGGCGTTGATACTGATCGTGTCGTTCAGCTGGCTTGGCCTGCTGGGCAACGAGATCCACCGCCAGGCCCCGCCCGTCCCGTCCGCCGTTGTCACGCGGTCGGGTGAAACCGTATTTACCCGCGACGATATCCAGACCGGCCGTCAGGTCTACCAGTCCATGGGCGGCCAGCAGGTCGGCTCGATCTGGGGCCATGGCGGCTATCTCGCACCGGACTGGTCGGCCGACTGGCTGCACCGGGAGTCCCTCGTGATCCTGGACGGCTGGGCCGAGGCCGAGTACGGCCGGGCCTATGGCGCACTGGCGACGGAAGACCAGGCACGCCTGCAGACGCGCCTGCAAGCCGCGCAACGCGAGAACACCTACGATCCCACCACCGGCCATATCGTCATCAGCGATGACCGCGCCGCGGCCATCGCCATCGTGTCGCGCCACTATGTGGACCTGTTCGGCGACGCGCACGCGCTGGAAGGGCTGCGTGAAGACTACGCGATCGCCAACAATGCCATCCCCGACGAGGCCCGTCGCGAAGCCATGACGGCCTTCTTTTTCTGGTCGGCCTGGGCGACCACGACTCAGCGTCCGGATGAAGAGGTGACCTACACCAACAACTGGCCGCACGAACCGCTGGTCGGCAATGCGCCGTCCGGCCCGAACATCATGTGGTCCATCGCCTCGGTGATCCTGCTGATCGCGGGCATCGCCGCGCTCGTCTGGTGGCATGCCGGGCGCAAGGAAGAAGAAGCGCCGGTCCCGCCGAAGGAAGATCCGTTCACGGGCCTGAAGCCGACCGCCTCGATGAAGGCGACCCGAAAGTATTTCTGGACCGTCATCGCCCTCTTCCTGGCGCAGATCTTCCTGGGTGCCGTCACCGCGCACTATGCGGTGGAAGGCCACGACTTCTATGGCATCCCGATCTCCGACATCATTCCCTACGCCGTCACCCGCACCTGGCACACCCAGCTGGCGATCTTCTGGATCGCGACCGCCTGGCTCGCCACCGGCCTCTATCTGGCGCCCGTACTGGGCGGCAAGGAGCCGAAATTCCAGGCGCTGGGCGTCAACGTGCTCTACGTCGCCCTGCTGATCGTCGTGGTCGGCTCGATGGCCGGCGAATGGCTCGGCGTGCAGCAGGTCTTCGATCTGGACATGAATTTCTGGTTCGGACACCAGGGCTGGGAATATGTCGATCTGGGCCGTTTCTGGCAGCTGCTGCTGTTCGCGGGCCTGATGATCTGGCTCGGCCTGGTCGGCCGCGCCCTCTGGCCGGCCCTGAAACAGCCGGGTGAAGGCCGTCCGCTGACGGTGATCCTCTTCCTGTCGACCATCGCCATCGGCCTGTTCTATGGCGCCGGCCTGACCTGGGGCAAGCACACGCACCTGTCGATGATCGAGTACTGGCGCTGGTGGGTTGTCCACCTGTGGGTGGAAGGCTTCTTCGAGGTCTTCGCAACGGCCGCCATCGCGCTCCTGCTGGTCAAGCTGGGTCTCGTGCGCGCCCGCACCGCCAATCATGGCGTGCTGTTCGCAACGATCATCTTCCTGACCGGCGGCGTGCTGGGCACGCTTCACCACCTCTACTTCACCGGTGCGACCACTTCGGTCATCGCCGTGGGTGCCGTCTTCTCGGCGCTGGAAGTGGTGCCGCTGGCCCTGATCGGTCACGAGGCACTGGAGAACTACCGCATGACGAAGGCGGCCAAGTGGGTCCAGAACTACAAGTGGCCCCTCTACTTCTTCGTCGGCGTGTGCTTCTGGAACCTCGTGGGCGCAGGCCTGCTGGGCTTCCTGATCAATCCGCCGATCTCGCTGTACTATGTGCAGGGTCTCAACCTGACCGCCACCCACGGCCACGCCGCCCTGTTCGGCGTCTACGGCCTGCTGGGCATCGGCCTGATGCTGTTCTGCTTCCGCGGCCTGTTCGCGAAGCAGGCCTGGTCGGACAAGATGCTCGCCTGGTCGTTCTGGCTGCTCAATGGCGGCCTGGCGATGATGGTCTTCATGAGCCTCTTCCCGGTCGGCGTGCTGCAGGCCTATGCCTCGATCACCGAAGGGCTCTGGTACGCCCGCTCGGCCGAGTTCCTGCAGCAGGAGATCATTCACTTCCTGGTCTGGATGCGGGTGCCCGGAGACATCGTCTTCAGCGCCGGCGCCTTCGTCCTGGCGGCCTTTGCGGCCCGCCTGGTCTGGGCCGGCTTCCGCGGCCAGCGCGAGGACACCTCACCGGTGGCAACACCGGCGGAATAACCGGCCAACCGGCTGCCGGGGCCTCCCCAGAAGCTCCGGCAGTTGCATCCGCCCCCGGCCTCCCTCTGGCCGGGGGCGTTTTTTTGTGTGGCCGCACCTCAGGGTGCGACAGGGCGTCCCTGCGACCATCTGTCAGTTCGACGAAACACTACATATAGAGCTCAATTCCATCGCAAACACCAAATATTGATTCGCGAAGGGAGTTTCCGATGCTCGACTCAACCCCGACCCAGGACGGAGAACCGGCCGTCCGCGGCACCCAGATCGATGTGGCCCATGCCGTCGAGGAATATCTCGGCGGCGCCGACTGGCGCATCAAGGCCAATGCCAATCAGGGCTATTCCCTGGGCGGCCTTATCCTCAACGTCTCCGGCAAGGTGATCGCCAATTACTGGCTCGACCAGGTCTATCCAGCGGCCATCGGCCGGGCGCACCGCGAGGCCGATATCCACATCCACGACCTCGACATGCTGTCGGGCTATTGCGCCGGCTGGTCGCTACGTACTCTGCTGAACGAAGGCCTCAACGGCGTTTCCGAGAAAGCCGAAGCCGGACCGCCGAAACATTTCAGCGTCGCCCTCGGCCAGGCCGTGAACTTCCTCGGCGCCCTGCAGAACGAGTGGGCCGGCGCCCAGGCCTTCTCCTCCTTCGACACCTACATGGCACCCTTCGTGCGCGTCGACGGGCTGGACTATGACGCCGTGCGCCAGGGCCTGCAGGAATTCGTGCACTCGCTGAACGTGCCGTCGCGCTGGGGCACGCAGACCCCCTTCACCAATCTCACCTTCGACTGGGTCTGCCCGGAGGACCTGCGCGACCAGACACCGCTGATCGGCGGCGAGGAAGCCGGCTTCACCTATGGCGACCTGCAAGCCGAGATGGACCTGATCAACCGCGCCTTCATCGACGTGATGACGGCCGGCGATGCCAAGGGCCGCGTCTTCACCTTCCCCATCCCGACCTACAACATCACCGAAGACTTCCCCTGGGAGAGCGAGAATGCCCAGGCCCTGTTTGCGATGACGGCGAAGTACGGCCTGCCCTACTTCCAGAATTTCATCAATTCCGACATGAAACCCGGCCAGGTCCGCTCGATGTGCTGCCGTCTCCAGCTGGATCTGCGCGAGCTCTTGAAACGCGGCAACGGCCTGTTCGGCTCGGCCGAGCAGACCGGATCGATCGGCGTGGTGACGGTGAATTGCGCCCGATTGGGCCATCGTTTCCAGGGCGACTGGGACGGGTTGATTGCCGAACTCGACCGGTTGCTGGACCTGGGACGCGACAGCCTGGAGATCAAGCGTGAATACGTACAGGCGCTGATGGACAAGGGGCTCTTCCCCTACACAAAGCGCTATCTGGGCACGCTGCGCAATCACTTCTCGACGCTGGGCGTGAACGGGCTGAACGAGATGGTGCGCAACTTCACCGGCGACACGGACGACATCACGACCGAGAACGGCGCATCCATGGTGCTGGACCTGCTCGATCATGTCCGCGCGCGCATGCTGGAATTCCAGGACGCCACCGGTCACATGTACAATCTGGAAGCCACGCCGGCGGAAGGCACGACCTACCGCTTCGCCAAGGAAGACCGCAAACGCTTCCCCGGCATCCTGCAGGCGGGTACCGACGCCAATCCCTACTACACCAATTCCTCGCAGCTGCCGGTCGGTTTCACCGACGATCCGTTCGAGGCGCTTTCCCGCCAGGACGAGATGCAGACGAAATATACCGGCGGCACCGTACTCCATCTCTATATGAGCGAGCGGATTTCCTCCGCCGAGGCCTGCCGCCGCCTGGTGCAGCGCTCGCTGTCGAATTTCCGCCTGCCCTACATCACCATCACGCCGACCTTCTCGATCTGTCCGACCCACGGCTATCTGGCCGGAGAGCATCATCACTGCCCCAAATGCGATGTCGAGAAACAGGCCGCCCTGCCAGAGGGCAGCGTGCTCGCCGAGGAAGACCGGCAACCCTGCGAGGTCTGGACCCGGGTGATGGGCTATCACCGGCCGGTCGCCGCCTTCAATCCGGGCAAGCGCGGCGAACACGAGGAGCGCACGCATTTCGAGGAGCGGCGGGCCCGCCTGACCGCCGCCTGACATGGCAAACCGACTGCTCCGCATCGGGGGAGTCGAACCGTTCTCCACGGTCGACTTCCCCGGTCGCCTCGCTGCCGTGGTCTTCTGCCAGGGCTGCCCGCTGGCCTGCGGCTATTGCCATAATCCGGATCTCATCCCGGCCACGGCCGAGCGCGTGCTGGATTTCGAGGCGGTGCTGTCGGCGATCGCGGCGCGGCGCGGCTTTATCGACGGCGTGGTTTTCTCCGGCGGCGAACCCCTGGCACAGGCGGCGCTGGCGGATGCGGTCGACCGCGTTCGTGCAATGGGACTGGCTGTGGCGCTGCACACGGCCGGCACCGCGCCTGGCCTGCTGGAGAAACTCCTGCCCCGGCTGGACTGGGTCGGCTTCGACGTGAAGGCCCCGTTCGCCGACTATGCCGGCGTCACCGGCGTCGCGCCGGCTGGAGCCAAAGCATTGCGGTCGCTGGAGATCCTCGCCGCCTCGGGCGTGCCCTATGAAGTCCGCACCACGGTCTGGCCGGAAAGGCTCGATGCCGCCGCCCTCAGATCCATCGCATTTGCGCTGGATCAAATCGGCGTGTCGCGCTTTGTGCTCCAAGAGTGCAGAACCCCGGACCGCGTGGCCTGGCCGGGAAAGACCGCGCTCGACGATACGGCCCTGATGGCCGAGCTGGGCGCCCAATTCCAAGATTTCGAGGTTCGCCGTGCCCAGCATTGACAAATCCGCTCTCCGACGCGCCATGCCGCAGGATCCGATCAGTGCCCGCCGCGAATATGCGGGCCCCGCCCTGTTCAGTTTCGGCTTCCGCCCCTTCTTCCTGTTCGGCGCGATCTGGGGCGCCCTCGCTGCCCCCCTGTGGATCTGGAGCTATCTGTCCGGCAACGCCATGATCGGCGCAGCGCCGGCGCTGGCCTGGCATGTCCATGAAATGCTGTTCGGCTTCATCGGCGCCATCATCGCCGGCTTCCTGCTGACCGCCGTGCCCAACTGGACCGGACGGCTGCCCGTGCGGGGGCTGCCCCTGATCACATTGTTCGGCCTGTGGGCCGCCGGCCGGGCAGCCATGCTCGCCTATGATGCGCTCGGCCCGATTGCGGCCGTGATCGACAGCACTTTCCTCATCGTGCTCGCCGCGGTCCTCGCCCGCGAAGTCGTCACGGGGGGCAATACGCGCAATCTGCCGGTCTGCGTGCTGGCAGCGCTTTTCGCGCTGGCGAATGCCGGCTTCCACCTGGCCCTGGCGACCGGTTCCGGCTGGCGCCCGGCCCAGGGCATCGCGATTGCCGTCATCACCCTTCTGATCGCGCTGATCGGCGGCCGGATCGTGCCGAGCTTTACCCGCAACTGGTTGGTACAGACCGGTCGCGGCGACAGCCTGCCCGCACCGATGGACCGGTTCGACGGGGCAACGCTCGTCTTTGCCGGTCTCGGGCTCGTGGCGTGGATCCTGGCTCCGCAGGACTGGTTCTCCGGCGCCCTGCTGCTGGCTGCCGGCGCACTGCACACGGTCCGGCTGGCGCGCTGGAAGGGCTGGCGGACGGGGGCCGAGCCGCTCGTCCTCATTCTCCATGCCGGCTACGCCTGGGTACCGGTCGCGCTTTTGCTGATGGGCCTGAGCGCCCTGCTGCCGGCGATGGTGCCGGCTTCCGCCGCGCTGCACGCCCTGACAGCCGGCGCCATGGGCACGATGACCCTCGCCGTGATGACCCGCGCCAGTCTCGGCCATACCGGCCGTGCTCGGACCGCCGACGGATGGACCAGCCTGATCTATCTTCTGGTTATCGCCGGTGCGCTTGTGCGCACGTTCGCACCGATCCTGCTCGGCACGCTCCAGTACCCGGCCCTGGGCATAGCCGCCGCCCTGTGGAGCGGCGCCTTCACCCTGTTCGCAATCCGCTACGGCAAGATGCTATGGACACGCGGACGGTAGGCGCCGGCAGGCAAAACTCTGAGAGCACCTAGGACAATCGAAGAACGGATTGCGTAGCGAACGCTTGGAACGCAATCCGATCAGCTATTCAAGAAGGCCACCCCTAGACTCCGGGGCGCCAAGTTGGCAAATACCTCTACATTGAGCATTCGCCCACGCCATATAAGTGGGAATTTACCCCGCTCCCGCAGAGCGGTCCTTCTTCAAGACCGATCCGTTACATGAAGCGCGAGACGGGAGAGTTGCGCGATTTCTTAACCGGCAAGGCACACTCAGCGACATGCGCGCGGCCACACCATGGTCCTCGGTGACCCGCTTCAGGACAACAGCGCAAAGAAGAACCTTCGTTGCTTCTTTCGCGGCCAGAACGTTGTGCTAGAGTTTTTTCAGGCATCATTGGTGAATCGAACCATCTAGGAAAACTCCGGCAGCCTCCAGATCCGCAAGCCTCGACATTGGCGCCCATTCCACCTTGCCTTCCCGAAGTATTATTCTAAAAAACTAGCGCAAAGGCGGCGAGTAGCGGCACAAGTGATCTCTATGCTGGCGCCTGCAAACTTGAGATGATCGATCCACCTGCCCCGAACCGTATGTTTGTCAATATCGTCGCGGTGCTCGACATCGCGATATTTCAGCTAGGTAGTTGAAAGATAAACTTTGCCCGATTTCTGTCTACAGGGCGCCCGTCCAGCAACTTGAGAAAAGCTGCAAGCGAGCGCTTGATCAGAGCGTGAGAAAGAAAAATGAAGCCCAGAATTTCCGCGCCTCATGTGGCAGCTTACATCGAGACTCCGACAGATGTAGAGATAGCGGTGATCATACCCGTCTACCTTGGAGAACCTCTCGTTGGCGAGCTTGTCGCTCGCTTGCACGAAACCCTTCAGCGCATAGGCGGTCTTTATCAGATAGTTCTAGTCGACGACAGAAGCCCCGATAATGCGTGGTCGCTAATCAAGGAAGAAGCAAACAAGGACCCCCGGGTCCTGGGTGTTCGCCTCAGTAGGAATTTTGGCCAGCACTCGGCGATCTCGGCCGGCATCGCGCACACCAAAGCCAGTTGGTACGTGGTTATGGACTGTGACCTTCAAGATCCCCCAGAGGCCATCTATGACCTACATGAGGCTGCGACACAGCGCGGGCATGACATCGTCATAGCAGAGCGCTCTTCGTCCGGCCTTAGCACGGGCAGAAATTTTGGCTCCCGGATCTTTAATTCGATGCTACGCTGGACTTCTGGTCTCGATCTATCCCACAAGTACGGGAACTTCCGAATATTCTCGAACCGCGTCGCCGAAGCTTTTCGAAGTTTCCCCGAACGTCTCCGCTTGTTCCCTGCAATCATGAGTCAAGTTGGCTTCACCGCGAGCACGATAATAGTGAATAGGTCCGAAAGACCCAACGGACGATCATCGTACAATATATTTAAACTGACACGGCTCGCCCTGGAAACAATTATCGCTTACTCAGAGAAACCCCTCTGGATCATGGCGACAATTGGCAGCTTGGTCTGCGCGCTTGCCTTTGTCTATGGCCTCGCGATGATTGCACAAGTCCTTGTATCCGGAGCCGCAGTGCCGGGATTTGCCACCCTAGTAGTGTTGGCTCTGTTTTTCGGCGGCTTGCAGCTTTTCCTGACAAGCCTTGTTGGCTTGTACGTTGGGCGCGCGCTGGACGAAGCGAAATCTCGCCCAACTTTCATCGTCGAAGACACGACTGAATCATCACGGATGGAGGGAGGCGAATAAATGGGCTGGCTATCGCGCACAACGCTGGAGAAGATGGGGTTAAGAGCGCTGGGCCGCGATGTGATGGTCAGCGAGAAATGCTCCATCTACGAACCCCATAACATCTCGATTGGCGACTACTCCCGGATCGACGATTTCTGCGTAATTTCCGGCACGGTCACGCTTGGCCGCAACGTTCATATAGCCGTCCAGTGCAACCTGGCCGGCGGCGAGCCAGGCATAACAATGGACGACTTCGCCGGGCTCGCCTACGGAGTCCAAGTGTTCGCCCAGTCCGATGACTATTCCGGTAAGCATCTGACCAATCCTACAGTTCCAGACATATACAAGGCTGAATCCAAGAAGCCGGTGCACCTTTCCCGACATGTTATCGTAGGAGCTAACTCCGTGATCATGCCGGGCGTACACATTGCAGAGGGTTGTTCTGTCGGCGCGCTGTCTCTCGTAAACCACAGCACCGAGCCATGGGGCATCTACGTTGGCGCTCCAGCGCGGCGCGTCAAGGAAAGGAGCGACCGGCTCCTTGCACTTGAAGACGCTTACCGAAAGTCGGACTCGTGAACCCGGAACGGCGCAGAATCCTTGTGCGGATGTTGAGATATGGCGTCGTCGGGGTAGCGTCCAATGGCCTGCTTTATGCAGGCTATATTGTTCTTACTGCCTTGGGGGCAGCGCCCGAATTTGCCTCAGTTGGCCTGTTCATTTCCGGCGTAGCGGGAACGTATGTTGTAAACCGGGGGTGGTCCTTTTCCAGCGCCCGCGCGCACAGCTGGACCGCGCCACGATATGTCGCAACCTACGTTTCAGGGATGTTTGTTCAGGTTTTCGCCCTCGGCATGGGACACAGAGTCTTTGGTACCCCGCACCAGCTCGCGCAAGCGATAGCGATGCTCGCTGCGGCGGCCACCATTTTCTCGCTTTTGAACTTTTGGGTCTTTCGAAATCATCCTCAAGCCTGAAGAGCTGCCAGTGCTGCATCAATGACCTCGCCCTGATTGCCCCCTAGACCGTAATACACCGGGAGGCGCACCAGACGTTCGCTGAGCTGATCTGTCTGCCGCATCTCGCCATGCACGCGCCCGAACTTACGGCCAGCCGGCGCAGAATGTAGCGGTACGTAGTGGAACGGGGTCATGACACCTGCAGCCTTCATTGCATCAATGAAGGCGGTACGATCGTCCATATCGTCAAGGAGCAGGTAAAACATGTGACCGTTGGCGTCGCAGTGCGACGGCACCACAGGCAGGCGAACACGGCCTTTCTGTTCCAGATCGGCGAAGGCCTCGCGATAGGCATCGCAAACATCAAGCCGATAGCGGGTTACCGCCTCAGCCTGTTCCAGCTGCGCATACAGAAACGCGGCGACAAGCTCTCCCGGCAAATAGGACGAACCGAGGTCCACCCAGGTGTATTTGTCGATCGCGCCACGGAAGAACTGACTCCGGTTGGTACCCTTTTCCCTCAGGATTTCTGCACGGTGAAAGGCGGGCTCGTCCTGCACGATCAATGCACCGCCCTCACCTGACAGCACGTTCTTGGTTTCGTGAAAGCTGAACGCCGCGGCATGCGATAACGTCCCGGCCTGCCGCCCATGATAGGTCGAGAACAGCGCCTGGGCGGCATCCTCGATCACGAACAGACCGTGCCGCGCAGCGATCTCGTTAATCGCGTCCATCTCCGCCACTACTCCGGCATAGTGGACTGCAATAATCGCCCTTGTCCTGTCGGTAATGGCAGCCTCGACCAGGCTTTCGTCAATATTCAGCGTGTCCTCGCGAATATCGACAAACACCGGCACAGCCCCCCGCAAGGCCACCGCATTCGCTGTCGAAACAAAGGTATAGGACGGCAGGATGACCTCGTCGCCCGGCTCGAGATTCGCCAGCAGACAAGCCATCTCCAGTGCGCCGGTGCATGAATGCGTGAGCAGCGCGCGTCCGCCGATCTGGCTGGAAAGCCATGCGTGACATTTCTTGGTAAAGGGCCCGTCCCCCGAGAGATGACCCTGCGCAAGCGCTTCGTGGAGATAGTCCTCCTCGCGACCAACAATGTTCGGGACATTGAATCGAACAGTGCTCACATCATTCCCCTCCGGCCGATTCCGCCGGCATAGCCCATCCAAACACGGCCGAGTGCGGCACCTGTCCGCTTCGCTGAAGCGGTCAAGTTCACGCAGCCAGCGGTCTTATCCGCAACGCTGCAAGGGCGGCGCCCCGACGCGACACTATCCGCCGCGCACACTCCCGGTTGCAAGACCGATACGCTTCGCCCCGCCGGATTGTTCGAGCACGCGCCGCCACCAGGCCTCATTGTCGAGATACCAGTTCACCGTATCGGGCAGGCCCAGCTCGAATGTGCGCCGGGGCCGCCATCCGAGCTCCCTTTCGATCAGGCTGAAGTCGATCGCGTAGCGGAAATCATGACCCGGCCTGTCTGCGACAAAGCTGATCAGGTCAGCATGCGGCGCAACGTCGGGAAAGCGGGCGTCCAGTGCCGCACAGATCGCATGCACGACCTGGAGGTTGGTTCGCTCGGCCGCACCGCCGACGTTATAGCTCTTGCCGGGACGGCCGTTCAGCGCAACCAGAACAAGCGCCTCGGCGTGGTCATCCACGTGAAGCCAGTCCCGGATGTTCTCGCCCCTGCCATAAACAGGAAGCTTCAGACCGTCTCGCGCCTTCGCGATTATCACCGGTATCAGCTTCTCCGGATACTGCCAGGGGCCATAATTATTCGAGCAGTTCGAAAGGACCACAGGCAGCCCGAAAGTCTCTCCCCAGGCACGCACCAGATGGTCAGAGGCCGCTTTCGATGCCGAGTAGGGAGAACGTGGATCATAGCGCGTGGTCTCGGTGAACGCAGGATCTCCCACCGCGAGCGAGCCGAAGACCTCGTCTGTCGAGATGTGATGGAACCGGAACCGGTCGCGTGCCTCCCCCGCCAGACTCTCCAGATGCGCGCGCGCGCCCTGGAGCATATTGAACGTACCGACAATATTGGTCTGGATGAAATCGCCCGGCCCGTCGATGGACCGGTCGACATGGCTTTCCGCAGCGAGGTGCATGACCAGGTCGGGCTTGTGGGTCTCGAAAACCGAGCGGACGCGATCAGTATCGCGGATATCCCCCTTCTCGAGACAATAACGCCCGCTTCCGGCGCAGTCCTCGACCGCTTCGGGCAGCGCCGCATAGGTCATTGCATCAAGCACGACGACCTCGTGCTCTGTGCTCCGGATCAGCCGGCGCACAACTGCCGAGCCAATAAAGCCCAGACCGCCGGTGACGAGAATTTTCATGGGGTCCCCCGGGAACAAGCGCGTCGCTGCTGTAGTGCTACTGCTCGGCAGCCTCCAATACAAGACGAGCTTCCGTAACAAGTATTTCGACTGGAAGCTCGGCCCCGATCTCGGTGACCGGCCCTCGGAACGCGATATGCATGGTCTCCACGCCCTCTGGCACAACGACCGTGCGCGCTCCCGTTATCTCGGAACGACCATCAGCCAGCGCGTGCCGAAACCGCTCTTCAGTATCTTCGGGGCTCCACCAGGAGACGACCGAACCGTCAGCGGACCGGCCAACAGGACCAATTCGAAGAGCCATCGGAACGCCGGCACCGGAATCGCCAAGCATCTCGGCGCGATAGGACAGTGTGACGGTCTGACCAGGTTGCACCGAAAGCCCCTTCCGAGAGATCGCGTGTTCGTTAGGGCGAAGGACAAGCCCCTCAGAACTGACAAACGCCGAAGGAGGACCAAAGCCGGTAGAAGACCAAGCCTCGCCAGCAAATTCCGCCTCTATTGAGTCGCCATCGTGAACAATCACCCCTCTGTCCACAGCAGAAGCAGAGCGACCGAGGCCACAACTGAGCGCAACCAACTGCGGATCGATCCCCCGCTCCCGCATCGCAGCAAGTGCGCTCAGCTCTCCTTCACCCTCTGCAACGAGTGAAGCGGCCCGGTCGCCGATCGCGTACAGACGCCAACGGGCGCCATCAAGCCGCGCCGAGGGATTGTCTACGTCCGAAGCCAACAGGTAGCCCAGTTCCCTCACGCCACCAAACCTGCCGTTGGCGCCGACGACCCACATCGGCTCTGATAGGCTCAGTGCTCCTGGCAGTTTCGAACGCCCCCAAAGACTCCAGTCTTCGCGAAAAGGGTCGCCGCACGCGTCCGCGGGCCCGATCCAACCAAACGCAGCGGCATTGGCTGTGACGAGCTGGATATAGCCGAACGCTGTGGCGAGCGGCAAAAGGCTCGAGCGCAGCTCACCGCCATCCGTCATAACGAGATACTGGTGAGTCCGCGCAGCCCGTATTGCTCGAGCAGGAGGGCGCTGGAAATACGTAGACAAGCGCTCGAGCTGCATGGTGATCCGTTCGGCAGCAGGAGACGGTTGCGACTTTAGATACGCAGCCACGACGGTTAGCGAAAGAGCCCCCAAAATGAGAGCGCTTCTGGATATTCGCTTCGAAAACCGTACGACGCCGGACATTTCGCCACCGCCGCTGCGCTCAGCCTCCGGCCAGAGCAGCGCCGAAGAAAGAAGTGAAATCCAAAAACCGAATAGTAACATCAAGCCAACATGACTGTAGAAAGCATATCTCAGCTGAAACCCTTCAGCAGCGACTGCAAAACCGAGCAAAGGAATATAAAACAACGATA
Organism: Pseudomonadota bacterium; assembly: GCA_036231565.1. Taxonomy (GTDB): domain Bacteria; phylum Pseudomonadota; class Alphaproteobacteria; order Caulobacterales; family Maricaulaceae; genus Maricaulis. The sequence continues at coordinate 78,186 of JAZAHA010000024.1, read as the reverse complement.
AAGAAAAAACGGTAACGATGAAAGATCGCCCATCCTTAAAATGCACCCATGATAAATAAGACCCCGCAAATGCAACCGAAGATAAAAATACAAATATGACTGCCCCTACCACACCAAGCCCGAAAACCGAGTGGGTTGTGTCTACTATATTTGACCAAAATTGATACAATATATCGCTAAAACTGAAGGCTTCTCGGGATCCTGGCGTCGAGTCCATCCGCAGCACGAAAGTTTCATATACGACTTTTAAAGTGCCCCCCACCAAAACAAAAGCGGTTAAAAACCGCGCAGTTACGCTTCGCCACCTCAAAAATAGAACGAAAACAAACAACGACGGGGTCAAAAATGGGGCGTTATTCATGGCCTCCGAAACAAGAAAAGCCAACGACAGCAAAATCGCGCCAACGAATTCCAAGTTGTCACTGCGACTGCCCACGCAGACAGCGGCAACGCAAATAGAAAGGGAAAGAAGATCGAAAACAGGGTAGCTTGAATTATAACTGAACGGTATAACAACCTGACCACCTAAAAGAAATGGAATGCAAACCGCCACCATAGCACCGATCGGCCGAACATTAAGAAACCTAACGGCAACGTAATAGGTAGAAAAACAAGCAGGAAAAACCCCGAACACAACAACAAGCAATCGAGATGTCTGAACCGAAACATCTGCGGAAACATGTCGAAACAGCGTCTCGAGAATACCGTGCCTCGATGTTATTTCTCCGTAATAACTATTGTATGTATTCATTACACCCGAAAACGCACCTGCGGCATCATCCTGCATCAGATCATGCAACTGATAGGCGGCAAGAAGGAGCGCGTACGAGGTAATGAAGCTGGCAAAGATGCCCAGCCAAAATTCGTGGCGGGTTTTATCGCCTCCAGACGCAGGAGCTGGATCGAGTGTAAATGCCCGTGCCAGATTGTGCGTCAATCGCATCTTGCGGCCCTTCTCTTGCTGAATGCAATTCCATAGAAGGCTGATTGGCGTTTCACAACCTTTCCCGTAAACGTCAGCAGGATGCACACTCCGGATGAGGGCAAAGGAAGGCTCTTGGCCTTTGCTTCGCCGATTCCCGATCCCCTCGTTCCGCAACACGCATTGGTCCCACTCTCTCGTATGAGACGCGCCAAGCGGGTTGCCGGGGACAGCGACACCCTCCGGAAGCCGAGCCCCGCCTCCCCGGTGAAGCGGCTCCGGACCGCCTGCAGCCCGGAGCCTTGTCGTCAGGCCCCACTCCGGGGCCGGTCGCCTTGACTCCGTGCCGGATCGTCCGGTCGAGGCGCAAACCATTTGTAGACGGCCGGCAGCACCAGCAGCGTCAATACGGTCGATGTCACCAGCCCGCCCATGACGACAGCGGCGAGCGGACGTTGCACCTCCGATCCAATCCCGCTTGCAAAGAGCAGCGGCATCAGGCCGAGCCCGGTCGTGGTGGCCGTCATCAATACCGGCTGCGCCCGCATCACGGCGGCCTCGATACTGAAGGCATCCACGTCCCGGCGCGTCCGCGCAAAACGGTCGAGGAAGGAGACCAGCACCATGCCATTGCCCAGGGCGATGCCGAACAGGGCGATGAAGCCGACCGAGGCCGGGACCGACAGATTCTGGCCGGTCAGCCAGAGCGCGGCAACACCGCCGACTAGGGCCAGGGGAATGTTGGCCACGATCAAAAGGGCACTTTTCAGCCGGCCGAAGCTGAACAGAAGGAGGAGCATCACGATCCCGAGCGTGGCCGGGATCACCAGGGCAAAGCGGGCATTGGCCTGCTGCTGCAATTCGAACTGGCCGCCCCATTCAATATAGTAGCCCGAAGGCAGGTCCACCCGCCTCGCGACGGCATCCTGGCCTTCGGCGACGAAGGACCCGATGTCGCGCCCGCGGACATTGGTCTGGATGGTGATGAAACGCCGGCCGTTCTCGCGGGTGACCTGGCGGGGCCCCTCGATCCGTTCGACATCCGCCACCTGGCTTAGCGGGATGAGTTCGCCGCCGGGCCCGTTGAGGATAATCCGGCCGATGCGCTCGGCATTGGCGCGGTCGGCTTCGGGATAGCGAACGACGATGTCGTAACGACGGATGCCTTCGAACACCTGTCCTGCTGTCTCGCCGCCCACCGCACTGCGGACGACGGACAGGACATCCTCGACATTGATGCCGAAGCGGCTGATCGCGTCGCGGTCCACCGTGATGCGCAATTGCGGAGCCCCCGTCACCTGGTCGGTCTGCACATCGGCCGAACCGTCAAGGCTGCGGATGACGGCAGCAATCTGGGCTGCCTCCCGTTCCAGCACCGCCATGTCCTCGCCGAACAGCTTGATGGCGAGATCGGCCTTGGTGCCGGTGAGGAGTTCGTCGGTCGCCGCGGCGATCGGCTGGGTGACATTGAGGCGGGCGCCGGGGAAATCCTCGAAGCGTGCGCTGATGCTGGCCAGCAAGGCCTCCTGGGTCCGTGCCGTGGTCCATTCCGATCGCGGCCGCAAGGCCACGAAAGCTTCGGCGCTGTTGACCGGATCGGCATGGGCACCGACCTCGCCGCGACCGACGCGCGTCACAACACGCTCGACCTCGGGAAAGTCGTCAAGCAGGGCCTGTTCGAACCGGGTAACCGTCTCGCGCGCCTCCGGCAGGCTGATCGAAGGGGCCATTGTCAGACGGATCAGCAGGTCGCCCTCATTCATCCGCGGTGTAAATTCCGAACCCAGACGCGGAAAGATCGAGGCTCCTGCCGCCAGCATGACACCAGCAAGCAGGACGGCAGCCCAGCGCCGCGCCACGAAGAAGCCGACGGCCGGCGCGAACCAGCGGCTATAGAGATCCGCGCCACCTGTGCGGACGGGTCTTGGCCGCAGGCCGAAAAAGGCGGCGGCCGGCGCCAGAAGGACGGCAAAGACCAGCGACCCGGCCATGGCAAAGACGACGGCGAAAGCCAGCGGCCTGAAAGTCTTTCCCTCCACACCGTCCAGCGTGAGGATCGGCAGGAAGACGACCACCACGATCAGGATGGCAAAGACCAGCGGCTGCAGCACCTCGGCACAGGCTTGCGCCACGACACCGCGGCGGCTCTGCCCCGCCCCGGAATCGGCCAGGCGCCGATTGACGTTCTCCACGATAACCACGGCCCCGTCGACCATCATGCCGATGGCGATGGCGATGCCGCCCAGCGACATCAGATTGGCCGACACATCGAACAAGCGCATCGCGATCAGGGCAAAAGCCGCAGAGAACGGGATCGCCGCCACGACGATCAGACTTGGCCGCCAGCCCCGCAGGAAGGCGAACAGGACGACAGCGACCAGCAGCGCGCCCTGCCACAGCGCCGTCGTCATGGTTGAAACGGCTGCCCTTACCAGTTCGGACTGGTCATAATAAGGCACCGCGCGGACACCGTCGGGCAGGGTCTGGTTGATCCGGTCCAGCCGGTCGTGGACACGGCCGATCACGTCATTGGTATTGGCGCCTATCAGCTTGAGAACCAGGCCGGCAACGACCTCACCCCGGCCGTCCATGGTTGCCAGGCCTTGCCGTGGCGCCCCGCCGATCGAGATATCGGCGACGTCTCGCACGCGAACCGGCACACTATCGACGACCTTGACGACGATGTCCCCAAGATCGTGTTCACCTCGGGCCAAGCCGACCGCGCGCACCGTATATTGTTCGGCGTTTTCGACCAGAAACCGCGCGCCGGCATTGGCGTTGTTGGCCTCGACCGCAGCGACCACATCCCCGACAGACAGATCATAGCGCAGCAGTGCATCGGGCCGCACATTGATCTGGTATTGCCGTTCGAAACCGCCCAGGGACAGCACTTCCGTGACGCCCCGGACCGTTTGCAGATCGAACTTGATCTGCCAGTCCTGGAGTGTACGCAGGGCGATACCGTCCGCCCCGGTTTCTGTGCTCTCCAGGAAATAGAACAGGATCTGGCCAAGACCGGTGGTGATCGGCCCCATCGCGGGCTCGCCGAAGCCCCCGGGGATTTCCTCCCGAGCCAGCTGGAGGCGCTCGCCTACGAGCTGACGGGCGCGGTAGATGTCCGTCCCGTCCTCGAAATAGACGTTCACGACCGAAAGGCCGAAATTCGATGTCGAGCGGACTTCGGTAAGTCGCGGCAGACCGTTCATGGCGGTCTCGACCGGGAAGGTGACGTAGCGCTCCACCTCCTCGGGCGCGAGCCCCTCTGTTTCGGTAAAAACCTGTACGAGAGTGGGCGTCACGTCCGGAAAGGCATCGACCGGCATGGACCGGAAGGTGATACCCCCTGCTACGACAAGGGCAAAAAAGCCGAGGGCTGCCAGAAGGCGCCCACCGGCGATACGGTGGAGCAGGCGCTCTGCTGCGCCGGGTGTGCTAGTGGGCGTGTCCATCTTCGAACTCCCCCTTCTGCAGTTCCGATTTCAGGGTGAAAGTGCCGGTGACCGCTATCGTCTCCCCCGGCTCGACGCCGGTCAGAATCTCGGCGAACCGTTCCGAGCGGCGGCCAGTGCGGACCGGGCGAACCTCAAAACCCGCATCGGTGCGAACAAAGACAACATCGTCGCCGTCGACGGACTGCAGAGCACTGGCCGGAACCCGCACAGTCGCCCCTGCATCGTCGGCCTGGGCATACACAGAGACAAACATCCCCGGGCGCAGCCGCCCGCCCGCATCGTCCAGAACGATCCTGGCCCGTCCGGTCCGGGTGCTCTCGCCAAGCTGGGGACTGATGAAAGCGATCTCGCTGACGATCGCGGATCCGCCGTCGCCGGCATCTATACGCACAGCACTGCCCGCCTGGAGGCGGTCAAGATCAGCGCCATAGATGGCCGCATCGACCCAGAGTGTGGACGTGTCGGCGATGATGAAGGCCGGAGGCTGAGCGCCTTCCTCGATCACTTCGCCCAGCACTGCGTGCCGCTCGATCACGGTTCCCGAGATCGGCGCGGACAGCGTATAGCGGGTGAGCGGAGCGCCGGTTTCGGCGATGAGGGCATCACGTTCGGCTTCCCCCACCCCCAAGGCATCGAGCTGCTGGCGGGCGCTGCGAACCTCGATGCGGACTTCCTCAAAGGCTTCGCGCGCATCGAGAAAATCCTGCTCTGCGGAAATCCGCTGTTCCCACAGCCGGTTTTCCCGGTCAAAGCGGGCGCGGGCCAGGTCCAAGCGTGCCCGCGCCGACAGATAGACCGATTTGGCATCCGCCAGGGCGCGGCTGTCCAGAATGGCGAGGCGGTCGCCGGCTGCCACGACATCGCCCTCGGAAACATCCACCGCGCGGATGATGCCCGACACGCGTGGTGAAACATGCGCCAGGCGTGTCTGGTCGAAGCGCACCTCGGCTGGAAGCTCGATCTCGTGAACCACCGGGCCCGTTCCGACCTGTTCGAGCCGGATTCCCAACAGTTCGACCTGGCGTCTTGTGAAGGGCAGGTGTTCCGCTTCACCGGAATGTCCTGCCCCGGCAGGCGCCGAGTGCGCGACGGCAGCGTCGCCAGACGGCGCCGGCGCCCCTGGCTGCGAACACGCCGACAGGATCATGAACGCCGACAGGGCGGCCGAAAGCGGTTTGGTATATGGAAATCTCATTGATCCGCTCCCGGGCCGGTCACGGCAGCGAGTTGGCCAAGACGCGGGGCGCCGTAGAGCACGTCGAGCTCAATGGCCGCGCGGGCAAGCTCCGCCCGGGCCTCGATCGCCTGGATGCGTGTATCGAAATAGGTGCGCTGGACGTCCAGCAGGTCGAGGAGCTGCAGCGCGCCCTCGCGATAGGCGAGGCTGGCGCGCGCATAGGCGTTCTGCGCAGCCGGCAGCACCCGCTCGCTCAGCGCGGCATCACGCTGCCACGCATCATTCCACCCGCGGATCGCCGCTGCATGGCGCGCCAGCAATTGCCGGCGCAGCGCCTCCTCTTCGAGCCGGGCCCCGGTCTCGCGTGCAGCGGCCGCTGAGATGCGCGCCCGGTTGCGGTCAATCACCGGTATCGGCATTTCGACCGTTGCGAGATAGGCGGTCTCGTTGCCGCCGCCATAGCGCCGGATTCCGGCGCCGACGGTGATGTCCGGAATGGCCGCGGCCCTTTCCCGGGCAATCTCCTCGCCACGCGCCCGCGAAATCTGGCGCGCGACCGCGAGGTCCAGATTGTGCCGCATCATCCCGTCGGGCGTCGACCTTTCAGCATGCGGACGCGTCAAAAGCACCGGCGGCTGTGAAAGGGCTTCCGCCTGTGTGCCGCCCCAGGCTGCGGCCAGCGCAAGGCCGGCACGCCGGGCCTCTGTCAGCGCAGAGGCCGCGTCCATTCCAGCCGTAACCGCGAGAATGTCGGCGCGGTCTAGATCGATCGGCGAAGCACGGCCGGCCCTGACCCGCTGGCGTATGGCTCCAGCCGCGGTTTCCGCGAGATCCCGGAGCTCCGCCCTGAGGCGGGCAATTTCCTGGGCAGCACGCGCATCCACGAACGCCGTAGCGACCTCACTGAGGAGGCCGGCCGTCTCCGCATCCAGCTGTGCGGCCCCGACATCGGCCCAGGCTTCAGCTGCCCGGCGAGCGCGGCGGCGGTCGCCGCCCAGCGGGATGATCTGGCGCAGGGAGACCGTCAGATCTCCGTCGCCGATATTGCTGCGATCACCACCGAAATCCTCGATTTCGGCTCCGGCAGAGGGGTTGTCCCATAATCCTGCCTGTATGGCCTCGCTGCGCCGTGCCGTCAGTTCGGCGTGCCCTGCAGACAGTCGCGGATGGGATTGAACAACGCGCTGCAACACAGTCGGGAGTTCGAGCGGAGCATCCTGCGAAACCGGCTGTGACGGTGCTGCGGTCGCGAGGAGGGCACTGCAGGCAAAGCCTGCAAGCCCCCGGGCCGGCCAGATCGGCCGGGAGGGTTTGTCTGAATACATTGAGCGTTTCCGATTTGTCTGATGAGAACGAGAGTTTCGAGCGTTCTTTTCAGGCAATCGGAGGCTGGAGTGGCGGCGCGAGAGCCCGGCCGGCACCGCGTTCATGAGACAGGCGAAAGGCCGGCCGCACTGCGCTAGCCGCCCATGCCGGCGCGCCGGTATGGGCGGGAATGACGTGATGACAAACGCCGCATGCGTGAACGGGGTGCTGGGCGTGCCGGTGGTCGCCGTCACCCGGACCACCGCCGGCGATATCTTCGTGATCGAGATGATGATCATGCTGCGGCACAGCCGCCTCCATCACCTCGCCCGAGAAGGACAGGATGGTCAGAACGGCCAGCAATGTGCGTATCGCGCTCAGCACCAACATCTCCGGTACAACGGAACGGCAAGGGCCCGGGCTTCCCGGTCAGGGGAGCATTCACGCTAGATGCTCTAGCCACTAGAGCTTCAAGAAAAAAACGCAGCCATCATGCGCGGCGTTGCGAACACAACGCACTGTCCTGAGCGACAGCGAGTTTACGGCCCTTTCCTGGAGCTCCGGGAACATTCGCCCTTTACAGCGGGAAGGCAAAGTCACGCAGAATGAAGAGAATTCTATCTGACGCCGGCACAGCGGAGAGCCCGTCATCCCCCTCTCGCACGCAGCACGGCCTGGTCGCCGGCATGGCGGGCGCGCGTCAGGGGGTAGTTGTGGAGCAGACCGATGCAGAGAGCGAAGATCAGGGCCGGCGTGATCGTGTTGACGGCGATCAGTCCGAGATGATGCTCCGGATCGCCCGGCTGTTCCGGATCGAAGCCGATCAGCGCAAGCAGCAGGAAAGCGATCGCGACAGCGGCCGCCTGGCCCAGCTTGTAGGACGTGCCCATGAAGGCGAAGTAGAAGCCCGCCTTGTTGGTCCCTGACCGCACCTCTTCCCGGTCCACCTGGTCGGCCATCATGGAGCGCAGGAGGGCTTGCGGCGCTCCGAAGCCCAGCCCCATGACTGCCACCATGACGATGAACAGCGTCTGCGAGCCGGAGAGGATGACGGGAATCTGGACGATATTCCCGATCAGCGAGAATGCGCAGGCGATCTGCAGGGCAGAGTGTTTTTCAAACCGCCGGCTGAACCACAGCCAGATCGGGATGCCCGCGATCGAGGCCAGGAAGTAGACAAGCAGGATCGTGCTCACCGCCCCCTGGAAGCCGAGAACGCCGCGCGCCACGAAAACGAAGGTCGCCGAAGTGATGCCGACGCCGACGCCGGTCGCGATCTCGACCAGCAGGACACGCCAGAGCGTGCGGTCCCGCAAGCTCGACGCGATATCCTGCAGGTCGGCGGTCCGGGCCTTCGGACCGGATTTGGCCTTCAGCCTGTCCGGCACCCGCGTGAAGGCGATCAGGATCGTGATGGGCAGCATGATGATCAGGAACCAGCCCATGATGGCGACTTCGGTGAACTCGTCGACCGGCATCCAGAGCCCGACAATGGCCGGCAGGGCGAGAATGAAGACCGACCCGAAGACATTCACCACCTCACGCACACCGAACAGTCTCGACCGTTCGTCATAGTCCGGCGCGAGATCGGCGCCCCAGGCCTGATGCGCGGTCTGCAGGAAGGTCCAGCCGGTATAGAGAAGCAGGAGCTGTGCGAGGAGGATCACCGAACTCGCCTGGTCGCCGCGCCCCGGCATGTAGAGAAAGAGGGCCGTGATACACAGGAGGGGAAGGCTGACGGCGACCCAGGTCTTTCGGGGGCCGCGGCGCCAGTGATACCGGTCGACCAGCACTCCGACAATCGGATCGGAGACCACGTCCCAGACGCGCGCGATCATGAATATGATGCCAATGGCTGCAAGCCCGAGGCCGCCTGCGCCGGCATAGAGCGGCGGCAGGAAGGTGGTCACCGGCATGCCCACGGCCACAACGGGGAAGGTCAGGCTGCAATAGGCGATCAGCTGTGAGAGCGGCAGCTTCTCCCGCTTGGTTTCCGGCCCGTCCGCGCTCATCTCATCGCCCCGCAATCCTGCATGAAATTCCTGTTGACGTGCCAGCCGCACGCGGCGCGGAACGACGCAGTCCCTGACCCATGCATACCCTGTCTGGATGCCGCAATTCTCTGCCGCAGGCAGGGCATCAATTCATGCGTTATTTGCACCACACAGGCGGCCTGCACTTGCTAGTTTTCCGCGCCGGTAGGGCGGACAACGAGGCCATCAATGTATCCGGCGGAGTCAAGCAAGCGCGATCTGCATTCTGCCCCTCACACGAGAATGCATGAATTGATGCATCATTCTCACTACCTCCCGAAATATCCGGCGATAGCATTGACGCCACCGAGCCGAGCTCCGGAGCATTGATGTCTGACCCAAAGACCCTCTATGACAAGATCGTTGCCGAACACACCGTGTGTAATCTTTCGCCGGACGGGAGAGAGGTCCTTCTCTACGTCGACCGGACTGTTCTCAACGAATATACAAGCCCGCAGGCTTTTACCGGCATACGCGAGACCGGTAGGCGGGTCTGGCGCCCCCGTGCTGCGCTCGGTGTGGTCGATCATGTCAATTCCACCCGGGCCGACCGTGCCGCCCTGAGCGAGACGGAGCCCGATCTCCAGTCGGCGTATTTCGCGAAGAATTGTGCCGATTTCGGGATCGAACTTTTCGATCTATTCCACCGGCAACAGGGTATCGAACACGTCGTGATGCCCGAGCTCGGACTGGTCCTGCCCGGCCTGGTCCTGGCGGCGGGAGACAGCCACACCACGACCTATGGCGCGTTCGGCGCACTGGGCTTCGGCATCGGGACTTCGGACATCGAGCACCTGCTGGCGACCCAGACCCTGACCTATCGGCGCCTGCGCAACATGCGCATCAATATCGAGGGTGCCTTGCCGCTCGGCGTGACAGCAAAAGACCTAATCATGCACGTCATCCGGGAGATCGGGGCGTCGGGCGCGAGCGGCTATGCTGTCGAGTTCACGGGCAGCACCATCCGGACCTTGTCGATGGAAGGCCGCATGACTGTCTGCAACATGGCGGTCGAGTGCGGCGCACGCGGCGCGCTCATCGCGCCCGACCAGCGCACCTTCGACTTCGTGACCGGCAAACCCCGTTCGCCGGCTGGATCCGGTCTGCGCGACGCGCTGAAAGCCTGGGCGCGCCTGCGCTCGGATCCGGACGCCGTCTTCGACCGGGAGATCGGGATTGCCGCATCCGGCATCGCGCCCATGGTGTCCTGGGGAACCAGCCCGGACCAGGCCACGCCGGTTTCGTCCGCCATTCCCGACCCGGCCAACGAGACCGATCCTGCACGCCGCCGCGATGCCGAGCGGGCGCTCGACTATATGGGCCTGAAGCCCGGCACCCCGCTGAGCGCGATCCGGATCGACCGGGCCTTTATCGGCTCGTGCACCAATGCCCGCATCGAGGACCTGCGCGCAGCGGCGCGCGTGCTCAAGGGCCGCCGCGTTGCGCCGGGCGTCAGCGCCATCATCGTGCCCGGCTCGAGCCAGGTCCGCCGGGAGGCGGAAAGTGAAGGACTCGACCGGATTTTCCTGGAGGCCGGCTTCGAGTGGCGGCAGTCCGGGTGCTCGATGTGCCTGGCCATGAATGACGATGTCATTCCGGCCGGCGAGCGCTGCGCATCCAGCACCAACCGGAATTTCGAAGGGCGCCAGGGCGCCGGCAGCCGCACCCATCTGATGAGCCCCGCCATGGTCGCGGCCGCAGCCGTCACCGGACATCTGTGCGACGTCCGGGAGCTGGAGACCTGCCATGCGGTTTGAGCCCTTCACCCGCTGCACATCGCAGGTTGCGGCCCTGCCTGCGGCCAATATCGATACCGACGTCATCATGCCCAAGGTCTTTCTCAAGGGCATCGACCGTACCGGCCTCGATGCCGGCGTCTTCCACGATCTGCGCTTTCGCGAGGACGGCACGCCGGACCCCGGCTTCGTGCTCAACCAGCCACCCTGGGACGCGGCACGCTTTCTGGTCACGGGCGAGAATTTCGGCTGCGGGTCGAGCCGCGAGCACGCCGTTTGGGGGCTGGTGCAACTGGGTATCCGCGCCATCATGGCGCCGTCCTTTGCCGGGATCTTCTTCGACAATTGCGCGCGAAACGGTCTGCTGGCCATCGAACTGGACTCGGATGCCATTGCCCGATTGACCCTGTCGGCCCAGGCCGGAGACCATGTGACCGTCGATCTGGAAAAGCAGACCATCACCACGCCGTCCGCGACGCAGGGCTTTTCCGTCAGCGAACAACGCAAGACCATGCTTCTCCAGGGTCTCGACGCTATCGGCGTCACGCTGAAGCAGCGCGACAGGATTGCCGCTTTCGAAGCAGACTACCTCGCCCGGAACACCTGGCTGAGAGACAGACCGGAGCCCGCCCGATGAAACGTCCGTCCCGCAAGATCGTCGTCACGCAGAAATTCTTCGATGACGCGGCCATTGCCTATCTGCGCGCGCAGGATTGCGACGTCGAGATCGCGACCCTCCCGGACAATACCGGCGAAGGACAGCTCTCGCCGGCACAGATCGAGACCCTGCTCGCCGGTGCCGGCGGCTGGATCGTCGGGCATGCCCACATCACCCGTGACGTTCTGGAGCGCCTGCCGGACCTGGCCATCATCTCCCGCCGGGGTGTCGGCTATGAGAAGGTCGACACCGATGCCGCCACGGATCTGGGAAAGGTCGTGACCATCGCTGCGGGCGGGAATGACGCCTCGGTCGCCGACCAGGTGATCGGCATGATGATCTCCGTCGGCCGGCGCTTCGGCGAAGCGCACAACGCGATGTCGGACGGGCGCTGGAATATTCTCGTGGGCACCGAGCTTTACCGGAAAACCGTCGGCATTATCGGCTTCGGCCGGATCGGCCGCTCGCTCGCCAAGCGCCTGACGGGTTTCGAGGCGGAGATACTGGTCGACACGCCCCGCTTGTCGCAGGAGGATATCGATGCGTTCGGCCTGCAGCAGGCCGATTTCGACACCATCGTCGAGCGTTGCGACTACATCTCCATCCACGCACCGCTCAATGCCGGCACACGGCACATGTTCAATGCCGACGTGTTCGCGCGGATGAAGTCCAATGCGATCCTGATCAACACGGCGCGCGGCGGCCTCGTCAACGACGCCGATCTGCTCGAAGCCCTGCAGACGAAGCGTATTCTGGGCGCCGGCCTCGATGTGTTCGAGAGTGAGGCGAACCCGTCGCTCCTGCCTGTGACCAACGCCCTTCTTGCACTGCCCAACTTGATTGCCGCGCCGCATGCCGGTGCATCGACCGAAGAGGCCCTGAAGCGGACCAACATGATCGCAGCACAATGCGTCGTCGATGTGCTCAATGGCGAAACCCCGCCGGCCTCGTGTGTCGTGGCTGACGGGCGCACCGTCTACGTCTGATCCCGGCCGCCGCCAGCGACCCACCTGGCCGTCATCCGGCCGAGCAGCGGCGCGATGGCAATGACCAGCACCAGCCGGGCGACCTGGATGGAGATGATGAGCGACAGATCCGTTTGCACACTGGCTGCGGTGAGGACAACGACATCCAGACCGCCGGGATTCAGCGCCATCCAGGCTGTGAGATAGTCGACGCCGGCGAGGCTCTTGAGCAGCACAGCCAGAACACCGCACAGCCCGATCGCCAGCGCGATACAGGCCAGCATGGCCGGCACATGGCGCGCGCTCTCCTGTATGGATTGCCGGGAGAAGCCCAGCCCCACATACCAGCCGGCCAGGCAGAAGGCGGCTGCCGACAGCAAGGGCGGCACATCCAGTGCCAGCCAGCCGCTGGCCTGTACGGCGATACCGCAGATCATGGCGAGAAAGATCGCCAGCATCGCGATCCGCAGCTGCCAGGCCACCAGCATGGACAGCGCGATGATCGCAAGAACGGTCACCAGTCCCGCCGGATCGACCGGTGCCAGCCAGAGCGTTCCGGATGCACCGGGCAGGGCAAACCCCGGATCGCCGGTTCTCGGCGCGCCGAAGACCAGCCCCAGCGAGATCACGGCCATCATTGCCGAGACCAGCCGCAGATAGTGGAACAGCGCGACCAGCCTGCGATCGCCGCCATGACTGTCCGACAGCAGCACCATGGCCGAGGCGCCGCCCGGCGACAGGCCCCAGATGCCGGCCGTTCCGGGGAACCAGCCTCTCCACGTCGCCAGAAGGCCGATCAGGAACATACCGCCGATGACGAGCAAATTCATGCCCAGCACGAGCGGCCAGCGCGGCAGAAGCAGAGCCAGAATGCCGGGCGTGAGGGCACTGGCTACCAGAGTTCCCAGAACGGTCTGGGCGAACAGGGGCAGCCAGCGTGGCAGGACGAGCCCCGGACGGAAGAGCGCGACGGTCACGCCGGATATCATCGGCCCCAGCATCAGCGCGCCCGGAATGCCGGCGGAGCGCATGGCCGACGTCATGACCAGGGTGAGAAGGCACAACACCATCCAGGAACGTGACGCAATCAGCGTGTTCATCGACATGCGCGGTCATGCCTCCGGGGCGGGAAAAGCGGGAGAAAGCCTGTCCGGACTAGCGCCGGCACATCGCGGGAGCCAGCACTGCGGGCGATTGAAATCATGCAAATCTTGCATTGCCCGTCCGGCGGAATGCGGGTTTCCCAATTGTCAAAGACGGTTAGCCCGCAGCCCGCCGGCGTCACCACCGGCACTGCCGCAGCCCGGCGACACAAGACCGTTGCAGCCATTCGCGCTTCGGGGATACTCGCGGCATGGACTCCAAATGGCTTGAAGACTTCCTCACCCTGATCGACAGCGGCGGCTTTTCCCGTGCCGCCGACAAGCGGACGATCAGCCAGCCGACCTTCAGCCGGCGCATCCGGTCGCTGGAGGAATGGGTGGGTGCGACCTTGGTGGATCGCAGCACGCACACGATGCGGCTGACCCCGGCTGGAGAGCGCTTCCGGGTCGTCGCCGAGGCGACGCTGCGCCGGCTCGAACTGGGGCGAGAAGAGGCACGGGCCATCGCGCGGACCTCGCAGGAAACCCTGCGCTTTGCCTCCACGCATGTGCTTTCGCTGACCTTCTTTCCCTCCTGGCTTCGCCAGCTCGAGGCCAATGAGCCGTCGAGCGCGACCGTGGAACTGACAGCCGATCATATGGTGGCCTGCGAGCAATTGATGGTCGACGGAACCGCGCAATTTCTCCTGTGTCACCATCATGAAGCGGCCCCGACCCGGCTGACCTCGGACTTCCGGTCGATCCGGCTGGGCGAGGACATTCTGCTGCCGGTGATGTCGCCCCGGCTGGCCGGTCGCTGCGACGCTGCCGCGGCACCGCAACTGGCCTTTGCTCCTGAATCCGGGATGGGCCGGATCCTGTCGGCTGCCTGGGCAGCCGAGGGCCGCAAACCGCCCTCACGCCCGACATTCACATCGCATCTGGCCAGCGTGCTGACCGCGATGGCGCGGGATGATCGCGGCATTGCCTGGACGGCGCTGAGCCTGGTGAAGGACGATCTGGATTCCGGACGCCTGGTAAGGGCCAGCGATGCCGGAGACGAAACACCGATCGAGATCCGCCTGTGGCGGCCGAAAGCGCGGCAGGCGCCGGCGGCCGAGCAATTGTGGAGCAAGGCGGTCAAATTCCACCAGGACGCCAACACCTGATCCGGCCCCGTCAAAGAAAGCGCCAGTGACCGCAAGGCCACTGGCGAGGGGTGCGGGAGGTATCCGCAAATCCATGTCTGAACGCGTCCCGCCGGCCATGAACCGGCAGGAGAATGCGCGGCTGCGCCCGTGGTCATGATCTTCTTATAATCCGGGAACCGATTTCGTCGGCGTATCAATTCATGCGTTTTAATCGGCGTATGGATTATCTTATAATCTTGCTAATTCTTGTCGAAGGCATGGTGCCGGGGTCCGGAAGACGGAAGCCTCGCGCACGTGCGACATAACGGGGACACAGACGTGACATTGATGCCCGATAAGCCCGCCAATGACGCGCCATCCGATACCCGTGTCGAGCACATCATCCGCTCGATCCGGGATGCGGTGCGCGAAGGCCATCTCGTCCAGGGACAGCGGCTGGTCGTCGCGGATATCAGCCGCGAATTCGGCACCAGTGCCGGTCCCGTGCGCGAAGCGATACGCCGGCTGGCGGGTGAAGGCCTGCTGGAATTCACCCCGCACCGTGGTGCGACCGTGCGGCGCTTCACCGAACGCCAGATCCGCGAGATTTTCCAGGTTCGCGAGGCGGTGGAGGGATATGCCGCGCGGCTGGCCGCCGAAAACATCCACCGCGGCGATTTCCGCGAACGCCTGACGGCCTGCCGGGAGCGCTTGAGACAAAGCGTGGATGCGCATGTCGCACACACGCGGATCAAGCAGGACTTCCACGATCTCCTGTACGAGATCGGCGGCAATTCCGCGCTGCAGGAAACGGCCGAACGCCTGACCTCGCCGCTGTACCGGCTGCGCGTCAACGCACTGACCGGCGAGGGCCGCGCCCGCATGTCGCTGCATGAGCATGAAGCGATCATCGACGCCATCCTGGCCGGCGAAGGCGCCCGGGCCGAGCAGCTGATGCGCGCCCATTTGCACAATGGCGCCCGCGCCGTGGTGCAGGCCCTGGCCGGGGAAACCGCAGGCCAGACCCAGACCCGTTCCAGCAAGAAAGGCCCCCGGCATGCTTGATGCCCCGGTAAAGATCATTGTGCCCGTCGGCTCGCTCGGCGCCGGCGTGCGCGAAGCGGAACTCGCCTACGGCATCGCACAGGGCGCTTCGGCGATCGCGACCGATGCCGGCTCGACCGACAGCGGCGCCGCCTATCTCGCGCTTGGCATATCGAAGAATAATCGCGGCTCGGTGCAGCGCGACCTGCGGCTGCTCATGACGGCTGCCCGGGACGCGGAGATTCCGCTGATTGTCGGAACCTGCGGCCAGGCCGGCGGCGACCGCAATCTCGACTGGACGCGCGACATCGTGCTGGAGGTCGCCGAGGAGATCGGCTACCGCCCCCGTATCGCCGTCCTGTATTCCGAACAGGACAAGGCCGAGCTCAAACGGCGCAATGCGCAGGGCCATATCCATCCCCTTCCCCCGCTCGGCGCGCTGGCCGACGACACGATCGACGCCTGCGACCACATCGTCGCGGCCATGGGCGCCGAGCCCTATATTGCGGCGCTGGAGAGCGGGGCGGATATCATTCTGGGTGGCCGCACGACGGACACGGCCGTGATCGCCAGCTATGCCTTGCTGAAAGGCGCGCCGGCAGGACCGGCCTGGCATGCGGCAAAAATCTCGGAATGCGGGGCACAATGCGCGGCCCAGCCGACCAATGGCTCCGGCGTGCTGATCTCGATCGACAATGACGGTTTCAGCGTCGAACCCCTGACCCAGACCAATCACTGCACGCCGCACAGCGTATCCGCCCACATGCTGTACGAGAACAGCGACCCGTTCCGCCTGGTCGAGCCGGGCGGCGTGCTGGACGTCACCGATGCGGTGTACGAGCAGGCCGATGCACGCACGGTGCGGGTGACCGGCTCGCGCTGGGAGACCCGCCCCTACACGATGAAGCTCGAGGGCGCCGGCACGGCGGGCTACCAGACGGTGATGCTGATCGGCATCCAGGACCCTGAAGTCCTGGGGCGGCTCGACGAGTTCCACGACAGGATGCTTGGCGCCCTCTATGAGCGTGTGCGCACAACGATGGACCTGTCGGACGATGACTTCCACATCTCGCTGCGCATCTATGGCTGGAATGCCGTGACCGGCGACACCCCGCCGCCCGGCACGCCGGCGCCGCGCGAGGTCGGCATCCTGTTCGTCGCCACAGCTGACGACCAGGAGACCGCCTCGCAGATCGCCAAGGCCTGCAATCCCTATTTCTTCCACTTCCCGATCAATCTCGGCGACGAACTGCCCAGCTACGGCTTTGCCTTCTCGCCGGCCGATATCGATCGCGGACCGGTCTTCGAATTCAAGCTCAACCATGTCGTCGCGGTCGACGACCCGCTCGAACTCGTCCGCACGGACTGGATCGATCTTCGCAAGACGGAGGCTGCCCGATGACGACCGTAAGAGATGTCTGCCACCATGTGCGATCCAAGAATGCCGGCCCGTTCTGGGTGACGGTCGACCTGTTCTTCAAGGATGCGGCCGCCTTCGACCGCTTCCATGACAGCGCCGCGCTGGGCCCGGACCTGTTCGAACGCCTGTTCGGGGCCGACCCGGCCCTGGTGAAGCACTTCCCCGTGCCCAGCCTGAACATGATCAAGATCTCCTACCCCCGCAACGGGGCGCAGGGCGGCGTGGTCGAACGGGACATGCACAGCGGACAGCAATTCGTCCGCCTTCTGGACGTCGCGCTGGATGCCGGCGGCCAGGACGACTGATCCGGCACGAGGAGACACATGATGACGATGACCGCCAACGGCACCGCCGCAGCAAACACCGATCCGCAGGATGCGGAGTGGCAGCTGCGCTGCGACCTGGCCGCCGCCTACCGGCTGGTCGCCCTGTTCGGCTGGGACGACCTGGTCTTCACCCATATCTCGGCCCGCATCCCCGGACCCGAGCACCATTTCCTGATCAACCCCTACGGCCTGATGTTCGAGGAGATCACCGCCTCCTCGCTGGTGAAGGTGGGTCTGGATGGCGAAAAGGTCGACGACAATGGCTCGCTGGTGAACCCAGCCGGCTTCACCATCCACTCCGCCGTCCACGAGGCCCGCGAGGATGCCCGGTGCGTCCTGCACCTGCACACGGTGCACGGCACCGGCGTGGCCTGCCAGGAGGGGGGCCTGCTGCCGCTCAACCAGACCGCCATGCTGCTCAACGGCCAGATTGCCTATCACGACTTCGAGGGCGTGGCGCTCAATCATGACGAACGCCCCCGCCTCGTCGCGGATCTGGGCGACAAGCATGTGATGATCCTGCGCAATCATGGCACGCTGACGGTCGGCGCCTCGGTCGCGGAGGCCTTCGCCTACATGTATTTCCTGGAGCGGGCCTGCGCGATGCAGGTCGCCGCCCAGGCCGGCGGTCGCCTGATCGTGCCGGCCGATCCGGTACAGGACGTGGTGGAGAAACAGGCCGCAAGCCTGGGCAAGGCGGCGGACCTGCTGGTCTGGCCGGCCCTGCTGCGCCGCCTGCAGCGCCAGAATCCCGGCTTCGACAGCTGACAGAGCCGCGGCAGAGCCATGACGATCCACACCTATGACATCGCCATAAGCCCGGACGACATCGACCATATGGGTCACGTCAACAATGCGGTCTATGTGCGCTGGGTCCAGGACGTCATCATCCGGCACTGGCAGCGGTTTGCCGGCCCGGAAGCGGTCGCCAGCCGCCTCTGGGTCGCGCTCAAGCACGAGATCAATTATCGCGAACCGGCCTTTCTGGAAGACCACCTGCAGGCCGGCGTCATCCTCGAACGGATTTCCGGTGTGCGGGCGCAATTCCGCACCCTCTTCCGGCGCGGCGAGAAGACGCTGGCCGATGTGGTGAGCTGCTGGTGGGCGGTCGATGCCTCGACTCACCGGCCGGCGCGGCTGACCCGCGACACGCTGAGCCGGATCCGCGCGACGGCCTGAACGGCCGCCCGCGGCAAATCCTCAGAACGCGTCCCAGGTGCCGTCGTGCAGACGGTTGAAGGTCGCGCGCTGGCAGTTGGCAAACACGCCGAGGAAACGGTCGACGCCATCACGTCCCATCAGAAAGGGGTTGGGACCGTCCGGATCGTCGATCAGCTGGCGCAGGTGATAGAACATCGCGCCCTGGTATCCGTGCGTATTGATCAGCACATCGGCGCCGCGCTGGGCCGCGATGGCACGCAGATAATCCATCGAGAGCGCGTATTGCGCCGCCTCCTGCGGATTGTCATTGCCGCTGATCACGAGAAGATTGTGCATCTCGCCGCGATGCTCGACCGGCACGATGACCGACATCTGACCGGGCGTATGGCCCGGATTGAGCACGGCGGTGACCTCGGTCTGCTCGCCGACGGGTACGGTGAGCACACCGGTTGTCAGCCCGGGATCGGCCTCGACCAGCACGTCGAAACGCTCCGGAATGGCCGCCAGCCGCAGCGCATTGAGCTCGGCCGCGGCTTCGGGTGTTTCAGCGCGGGCATTGCGGTCCAGGACCGCTTTCTGAACCAGGGCATCGTCCGGCATGCCGCCCTCGAGCAGGGCATTGCGGGCGGTCTCGATCAGCCGCGCATCCGGTCCGCCCACGATCACCTGCACATCCGGTGCGATCTCGCGGATACGGTTGACCCCGCCGGTATGGTCCCAGTGATAGTGACCGATGAAGACATGGGTGATGTCGCGCGGATCGAGACCGGCGGCCGGCATTTCCGCCAGCACGACGCGTTCGAAATCTTCCGGCCGGCCCATCGTGTCGACCAGGACCAGACCCGACGGCGTGCGCACGACGATCGCGCCCAGCCCGTCAGCCCCGAAATACCAGGCATTGTCGAGGAAGCGCGCTCCGCCCGACGGCATCAGGCGGTAGGCGCCCGCGGAATGGAAGAAGCCGAGCGGCGAGACATAATCGCGTTCCGGGTTCACCGGATCGTCCACCGCCTGGCCGGTCCCGGCATCTTCCGGACTGCGATAGCCGGTGACGCACCAGACACGGTGCGTCCAGGCGATGAGGGGATTCTCGTCGACGCCGGCGAGCGCTGCTGCGGCGTCGTTATAGCCGCGGGCCAGCGGGCGGTCCGGGTCGATCGGGCCACGGAAGGGGCGGGTCTCGCCCTCATCCTGGGCGTGCGCACCACTCATGGCGAGGCATCCGGCCACAGCGAGGAAAATCCAGGCTTTTTTCATCACATGCTCCACATACAAATTGGCTGCGGACGCCGAGCCGCCGTCCGGAGCCATTCAGGGTCAGCCCCGGCGCCAATCCGGGATCAATGCCGCCAGGTTACCGTGAGACCGTAGGTGCGCGGCGGGCTGAACGCGCCGAAATTCGCGCCCAGGAAACCGCCCTGGAAAGTCCGGGTCCGCTCGTCCGTCAGGTTCTTGCCCCAAAGCGAGAAGGACAGGCCATTGTCGAGATTGTCGAGAATGATCCGGGCATCGAGGAAGTTCGTCGGGTCCCGGTATTCCGGCGGCAGATTGTTGTTGTCGTCGAAGATCTCGCTGGCATAGCGGTATTCCCCGGCGAAGGTGAGATCGCCGATATCCGCCAGCGGCGTGGTGTAGGAGGCGCCCAGCGTCAGCTCGTGCTTGGGAGAGCGCGAGATCTGGTTGCCGGAATAATCCACCCCGCCCTCGACGAATTCGTCGAACACCGCATCGGTGTAGGCATAGGCGAGCGACAGGCTCAGCCCGTCAGCCGGATTGGCCACCAGCTGGGTCTCATAACCCTGGATGTGCGCCCGGCCCGCATTGGAGGTGATATTGCGCCCATTGACCGTCTGATTGGTCTGCAGGTCGGAATAATCCATGTAGTAGAGCGTGTTGTTCCAGATCATCGCGCCGTCGAAGAAAGTGCTCTTCTGGCCGATCTCGTACTGGGTCGCGGTTTCCGATCCGAAGGGCTGGGCCGCCTCGTCGGCATCGACCGGCGTATCGTTCAGGCCGCCCGACTTGTAGCCGCGCGACACGGTTGCATAGAACAGATCGTCCGGCGTTGCCTGGAATTCCAGGCCGGCGCGGAAGGTCCAGGCATCGAAATCGACCGATGCGGTGACATCGAAGAACTCGTCGCCGCGCAGGGGCGCATCGCTGTCGGTGTTGAGGACCCGCTGGGTCTTGTCATCGGTGGAATAGCGAAGCCCGCCGAACAGGGCCCAGCGATCCGACAGCGGCACGGTGGCATCGCCGAACACGGCATAGCTGTCGAGCGAGGCGTCGGCGAGATAGATTTCGGTCAGCGGGATGGGCGCGATCAGCGCCGAGTCCAGCTCGAGAATATCGGCCCGCGTGACGTCCTGATGGTAGTGATAGACGCCGACCACCCAGTCGACCGCGCTGTCGGGCAGCGAGGAGAGACGGATTTCCTGGCTCGACATTTCCGCCGTTTCTTCATTGCCCCCGGAAATGGCGACACCGTTGAAGCCCGGCGAGGCGGGGTCGGGATTGCCGCCATCGAAGTCGTAGCCGACGCTGTAGTCGAGGTCGCGGTAGGAGGCGAGCACGGTCAGCGTACCGAAGCTGAAATCATTGGCGATTTCCGCCCGCACCCCGAACGTGTCGCGATCCTGATAGCCCGGGTCGGTGCCGTAGGTGACGTCGGGGTCGAAATTCGGCGAATAGAAGTTCGACAGCGGGTCGGAGGAGTCGAGCTCCAGGACATGGTTTGCCGGACCGGTCGAACGGTCACGCGTACCATCCACGCTCAGATGGATGCGCATGTCGCTGGTCGGTTCGCCGTAATACTGGATCCGCGCGCTGGTCGTACCCTCGTCGTCGACATCCTGGTCCAGGTAGAGGTTCTCGACATAGCCGTCATTGGAGCGCCCCGAGAGGCTGATCCGCAAGGCATGGTCCTCGGCGAAGGGCAGGTTGAGATAACCGGCCCCGTCGAGACGGCCGTAATTGCCGACCGTGACACTGGCGGCTGCATCGAAAGCATCGAGTTCCGGCCGGCGGGTGATGACATTGATGGCACCGCCGACGACATTGCGGCCGAAAAGCGTGCCCTGCGGGCCCTTGAGCACCTCGATCCGCTCGACATCGAACGCGTCGAAGGCGATCGCCGACGGGCGGCCCAGATAGATGTCGTCGATGAAAACGGCCGCGCTGGGATCACCGGCCGCGCCGCGGTCGGACGAGCCGATGCCGCGGATATAGAGACGCGGCTGCGAGGCGGGAAAGGCATCGAAGCTGAGACCGGGCGTGCGCGTGACGATGTCGTCGATCTCCTGGATGCGCGCCTCCTCGATCAGCTCCGCGCCAAAGGCAGTCACCGTCACCGGCACATCCTGCAAGGTCTGGGACCGGCGCTGGGCGGTCACGACAATCGTGTCGACCCGGCGCTCCCCGCTCTCGGCGGCGGCCGCCGGGGCCTCGTCACCGGATGCGTCCTGCGCATGGGCCGCCATGACGGACGGGCCAGCCAGCATGGCGCCCGACAGCAAGGCAATCGCGGCGACGCCGTTCTTGAAACGTGATTCCATTTTGTCCTCCCCTGCCGCGGAACTGTCTGATTTTGCGGTTCTAGCGACGCTTCTTCATGTCGGTTGGGGAGGAGGAGTGTCAAAGAATACATTGATCGAAAAATAGCATAGTCCCGTCGCCCTCCGGGCCGCGCCGCCGGGGGAGAGCGCAGCGGTCACGGAAGGCGGAACCCGGCCGCCCGGCAAGGGCATTCGCCCCGGTCCGCGCAGGAGCAGAACGGCCGCCTTCTGCTGGCGCAAACGCGGCGTGATATCTGTGAGGGCGTTGCCAGCCGGAACACGAGGGCCGGCGCTCGACCGGCGGCAGTCAGTCCGGCCCTGCCCGCTCGCGACCCTGCGCTGCGATCGCATGGAAGCCGGCGGCCATGAATTCCGCCATCCGCTGCTTGGCTGCCAGGAGGTCATCCGACCGGCACACCCCGCCGGACAGTGCATCGATCCGGCCGGTTCGGGCCAGGGTGAGCATGAAGGCGCCGGTGACGAAGTGATAGCCCCAGAACAGGTCTGCCTCGCTGCAGCCGGGCAGCGCGCGCTTGAGCAGCTCGATGAGCCGGCGCACCACGGGGTCGAAGTGCTTCTCCATGATGTCCGCGCCCCATTCGGGCGTATTGGCCACCTGCGCGCCCAGGGCGAGCGCGTGCTTCCATTCCTCCTGGTGTTCCAGATAGAGCTCGAAGTCGGAATCGAGGAAGGCATGCAGCGCGCCCTCGACAGTGGGGGACCCGCCGCAAGCCTCTTCGTAGGCCTCCAGCGCTTCTGCGCGCCGCTTGCTGGACACCGGTGCCCGCCGGGCAAACACGGCGTCGACCAGCGCATTCTTGTCGTCGAAATAATAGTGGACGAGCGTGTGATGGACGCCGGCATCGGCAGCGATGTCCTTGAGCGAGACACCGTGGAAGCCACGTTCGGCAAACAGCTGCTCGGCGGAGTCGAGGATCTGCCGGATGGAGTCGGCGCGCCGTTCGGCCCGGCTACGGCGCGGAGATTTGTCAGCCCGGCTTGTCGTTACCACGTCGGTTTTCCAGTCATTATCCAAACCGGCGGGACAGGATGGGCGTTTCACACACCCCGTCCCGCTGGCAGGATATAGGGACGGGCCTGCATGAACCAAGTTGCCTGGTCAGCCCTCCCGGCACCGCTCCGGAAGGCGGCACGTACCGGTTCCGCCGGTGCAGCGGCGAAACCGGTACGCAAACGCTGGCCGTGGAAGGAACCGCCAGCGTCCCCCAAGCTAGTGCCGGTAGTTCAACCGGACCCCGATCGTGCGCGGACGCAGCGTGCTGAAGCGGGCGTCGGCAAAGGCTTCGGGGTGGGAGTAGATCAGGGAGTCGTTGTCGAAGGCGTTCTCGACATAGACCGTCGCCGTGAAGTTCTCGCCGAAATGGGCCCCCAGGGAGGCATTGACGGTCTGATAGTCTTCCGTCGGCGCATAGGTCGGCGACTGGACGCCGGGCTGCCCCGGTACATTGGGGAACTGGTTCACGAAACCGTCGACATGACGCGCATTGACGCTGGCAAAGGCCAGCGTGTCCGCCCCGACGCTCCAGGCGTAATTCACATAGATGGACCCCTGGAATTCCGGGAAGGCCATGGGCGCGCCCAGAACGGCACCGGAAATGGCGGCCTGGGTCGCCGTGAGCTCGTCGACCTCGGCGCTGTTGAACGATCCGTTGACGCCGATGTTCAGCCCGTCAGTAGGCATCGCATTGACTTCGAACTCGATGCCCTGGCTGGTCGCACCGCCGATATTGGTCGCGAACTGCACCTGGTCGGACACACGGTTGGCCTGGACCTGGATATTGCTCCAGTCGATCAGATAGGCCGCAATGTTGGCGGAGAGGCGATTGTTGAACCAGTTGCCCTTGAGGCCGACCTCGAAATTCTCGAGCTCATCCGAGACGGCGCCATAGGGAATGACGATGTCGTTCGGGTCCACCGTACTCGCCAGGCCGCCGCGCGCATTCACCACCGGCGTCCGGAAGCCCGTCGCATAGGTGGCGTAGAGCGTGATGTTTTCGACGGGCTTGTAGGACGCGCTGAATTTGAAGGACGGGCCTTCCTCGACGCCCTCATCACCGACCGCAGCAACATTCGGGGTGATGGTGAGCGGGCCGGGAATGCCGTAGATTGCGTTGACCAGATAGTTACTGGTGTACCCGCCCTCCTCGGCAAAGCCCTGCACATCCAGCGAACCGTAGCGCATCCCGCCGGTCAGCCAGAAATTGTCGCTGAAACGGTAGGTCAGCTCGCCGAAAGCGGCCAGCTCGTTGGAAACGAAGTGACTGGAGCTGCGCGAATAATACTCGTCCGGCAGCCCGGTCATGCCACGCGCCGCGAGGAAGGCCTCGTCGGAACGGTAATTATAGTCCACGTCGCGGCGCTTGTAGTAGTAGAAGGCGCCGACGACCCAGTCCCAGCGGCTGTCCGTCTGCGACACCAGACGCATTTCCTGGACAAAGGCCTCGTCATAGGCGAGCGCGTCGAGCGCAAAGGGGATCGCCCCGCCGAACGTCGCGTCCAGATCGATGATGAAGGACTGATCGTAGTTCGAGAATGTCGTTGAACTCGTGAAGTTGGCGAAGCCGAAATCATGATCCAGCGTGACATTGTAGGAGTCGAGATAGCCCGCGAAAATGTCGGGTCGGCGCGTGCGGCGCTGATCCCGGTCAGTACCCAGCGTCGGATTGATCAGCTGGGAATCTTCCGGCTCGCTGGTCTCGTGCAGGTACATGAAACGGACCGAGGTGTCCGGCGTCGGCTCCCACTGCAGGATCGCGCGACCGCCATAGGACTCCAGCGTGTTTGCATTGTCCTCGCCCGTACCGATGTTCTCGACCCAGCCTTCCTCGTTGCGGTAGAAACCGACAACCCGTAGCGCCAGCTTGTCCTCAACCAGCGGGATGTTGACCATGCCGTTATAGCGCTGGCGGAAGGAGTCACCCTCCGTCAGGCCGAAGTCGACCAGGAGTTCGGCATCGAACTCGTCCAGATCGGGACTGCGGGTGAGGATGCGCACGGCGCCGGCAAGCGAGCCGGATCCGAAAAGCGTACCCTGCGGGCCGCGCAGGAATTCCACGCGCTCGACATCGAACAGCGTTGAGTCGAGCTGGGTCGAGTTGCCATTGGCCGAGATCGGAAGCTCGTCGATATAGACCGCCACCGTGTTCTGCAGGTTGGCACCATAGCCGTTGGTGGCGATGCCGCGCACCGAAAACGTGTTGAAATTGGCCGTCGGCTTGTTGAGCACCGCGCCAGGTGTTTCCAGTGCCAGCCCCTCATAGCCGACGATCCCCTTCGTCGTGAGCTCTTCCTGGGAAAACGCGGTGACACTGAGCGGAATGTCCTGGACGTTCATTTCGCGGCGGGTCGCCGTCACGACGATAACGTCATCCCGGTCCGGGCCCTGCCGGGCCTCCTCGGCAGCAGATTCGTCACTGGTCTGGCCAAGGGCCGGACACGGCAAGGCTAAAAGAGCGACCGCGGAAACGGACGCACAAAGTACGTATTTCATCACTACTTCCTCCCCTGGTCGGTCTTTTGCCAACCTCGTTGATCATGCCGTCACGCTACCGGCAAAAACATTCACTGACAAGTGTGTGAAGATCTTTCCCGGCGAAAATCTCGCGCCTCGTACGGATCGGAGCAGGCTTGCAGCGACATCAATATCTTAGAGGGAATGACGGAAGCCGGGCCGGGAGTGCCCACATTATGGCAAGCCTATTGTAAGGCGACCGCCCGGGCGTTTATGACAGGCATGCACGCCTTGCGGCAGACGAATGGAATGATTCGAAAGGACAGCCTTTGGCAGCGGAACGCAAAACCCCGCGAAAACGTCAGACAAAGGCCGAAAAGCGCGCCGAGACGACGGAACAGATTCTCGACGTTGCCGAGTTTCTGTTTTCCCGCAACGGCCTGCATGGCGTCACACTGAAAGATGTCGCGCGCGATGTCGGCGTTCACCACACGCTGCTGAACTATTACTTCAAGGACAAGCAGACGCTTTTCGACGCCGTGTTCGCGCGCCGAGCGGCGGTTACCTGCGAGCGCCGCATGAAGGCGCTGGAGGCCTATGAGGCGGAAGCCGGCGACAACCCGACCGTTGAAGGTGCCCTGCATGCCTTCCTCGACACCGACCTTGATCTTTACATCGAGGGCGGCCCCGGCTGGCGCAATTATGGCGCCCTGAGCGCCCAGGTCGCCAACACGCCCGAATGGGGCGCCGAGCTGATGGACCAGCATTTCGATCCGGTCGTGCTGCGGCTGATCGGTCTGCTCAAGAAGGCACTGCCCCACGCATCCGAGGAAAACATCTTCTGGGGCTATCACTTCGTCAGCGGCGCGCTGATGCTGACCCTCGCGCGCACCGGCCGGATCGACAAGCTGTCCGGCGGTCTGTGCAAGTCCGACGACTACGCGGCGGTCAAATCCCGCATGGCCCAGTTCATGGCCGCAGGCTTCCACAAGATCTGCGGCCCCGACCCCCGGGACTGACACCGGAAGAGGTCGACGCCTTTCCGCTTGATCTGTCCGCTCACTTATTTCACTATCACGCGAGCGAATAACTTTCGTTTGTGCCGCCTCCCTGTGAGCGCAGCACAAGCCCGCAGCGGGAAACCGGCACCAGACCGGCTCCACGGCGGTGACAACAAGGGGAGGACGGCCGATGGCCGACACAGCGAACGCAGCGGCCGCTGCGAGCGATCTGAGACGCCGTGACATCAAGGTCATTGCCGCCTCGTCACTCGGCACAATGTTCGAGTGGTTCGATTTCTATCTCTACGGACTGCTCGCCAGCTATATCTCGGCCCAGTTCTTCTCGGGCGTGAACGAGACGACCGCCTTCATCCTGGCGCTTGCCGCCTTCGCCGCCGGTTTTGCCATCCGGCCGCTGGGCTCGATCGTGTTCGGCCGCATCGGCGATCTGGTGGGACGCAAATACACCTTCCTGGTCACGATGGGTCTGATGGGCCTGTCGACCTTCGCCGTCGGCTTCCTGCCGAACTACGCCACGATCGGCATCGCTGCGCCGGTCATCCTGGTGGGGCTGCGTCTCGTTCAGGGGCTGGCGGTAGGTGGCGAATATGGCGGTGCGGCGACCTATGTCGCCGAACACGCGCCGGAAGGACGCCGCGGTTTCTTCACGAGCTTCATCCAGACCACGGCCACAATCGGCCTTTTTGCCGCCCTGCTGCTGGTTATCGGCCTGCGGGGGCTGATGGGCGAGGACGCCTTTGCGGATTGGGGCTGGCGGATTCCCTTCCTGCTGTCGATCTTCCTGCTGGCCATTTCCCTGTGGATCCGGTTCCAGCTGTCGGAAAGCCCGACCTTCCAGAAGATGAAGGACGAGGGTGCAACCTCGAAGGCGCCGCTGGCGGAAGCCTTCGGGCGCTGGTCGAACCTCAAATACGTGCTCATCGCACTTTTTGGCGGCGTCGCCGGCCAGGCCGTGATCGGCTATACCGGCCAGTTCTACACGCTCTTCTATCTGGAGCGGATTGCGGATGTGGACCCGGCGACCTCGAACGTGCTGCTGGTCATCGCGCTGATCATCGCGACGCCGACTTTCGTCTTCTTCGGATGGCTGAGCGACAAGATCGGCCGCAAGAAGATCATCATGACGGCGTGCATCCTGGCCGCCCTCACCCTGTTTCCGCTGTTCAAGGCGCTCACCCACGCCGCCAATCCGGAACTCGCCCGCGCGGTACGGGAGGCGCCTGTCACTGTTGTCGCAGTTGCCGATGAATGTTCCGTCCAGTTCGACCCCATCGGCCGGAACACCTATGATTCCTCCAGCTGCGATATCGCGAAGGCCTATCTGGCGCGAAACGGCATCAACTACACCAATGCCGACGCCCGGCCCGGTTCGGTTGCGCAGGTTCATGTCGGCGGCACGGTCATCACCGCCCCCGATCCGGCGCAGCACGATGCCAGCAGCCTGGCCACGGCAATCGACGCTTTCCGCACCGCAGTCGGCGCGGAGCTGATCGCGGCGGGATATCCCAGCGAAGCGGATCCGGCGCAGATCAACCGGCCGCTCGTCATCGCGATCATTGTCGCGATCATGCTGATGGTAACCGCAGCCTATGCACCGCTTGCGGCGATGCTCGTGGAGCTGTTTCCCGCACGCGTGCGCTATACCTCGATGTCGCTGCCCTACCATATCGGCAATGGCTGGTTCGGCGGCTTTCTCCCCACCACCGCCTTCGCGATGGTGGCGGCGACGGGCAACATCCATTTCGGCCTCTGGTACCCTGTGGTCATCGCCGGGATGACCGCGATTGTCGGCCTGCTTTTCCTGCCGGAGACCTTCCGGAGAAATATCGATGCGTAGCGGAAACAGGACCGGTCTTTCGGCGACCCGGCGGGGCTTTCTGGCCGCGTCGGCGGCCACCCCTCTCATCGCCTCGGCGCCCGCAGCATCCGCCAGCGATTCCGGCGATGCCCATGACAGCATCGCCCGGGACCTGCAACGCTACATCGGGTTCGGTAACAAGCAGTCCGGCGGGCCGGGCGACGAGGCGTGCGGCGCATGGCTGGAGGAAGAGCTGGAAGCGATCAGTTTCCGGACGCAAAGACAGTCCTTCGCCGCTCCCTGGTTCACACCTGACACATCGGAAATTGTCGCGGGGGGTGAACGGGCGGCACTGTGGCCTCAACCCATAGTGCAGACGACACCGCCGGACGGCCTGACTGCGCCGCTCATCCGCGTCGACAGTCACGGACGCGCAGACGGGCCGCTTGCCGGCGCGACAGCCCTCGTGGATCTGGCCCATGCGCGCTGGTCGTCCATGTTCTGGCCCGGCGTGGCCGGGCCGGTCCGGGCGGCCTTCGATCAGGGCGCGCTGGCCTGTGTCATCATCACGAACGGGCCGAGCGGCAAGATCATCGCCCTGAATACGGACGGCCGCGCGCCGCTCTACGACAGGCCGATCGCCTTGATGGCGCCGGACGACGCAGCCCCCTTCCTCGCAGCGGCACAATCATCACAGCCGGCACGCCTGACGATAACCGGACAGGGTGGCCGCCGCCCGGCTTTCAACCTTGTCGGTACACTCGACCGGAACCGTGGCCGATGGCTCGTCGTCTCGACCCCGCGATCCGGCTGGTTCACCTGCGCCGGCGAACGCGGCGGCGGTATCGCGGCCTGGCTGCACATGGCGCGGTGGGCGAGCCGGCACGCACCGGATTTCGACCTGGCCTTCGTCTGCAACAGTGGCCATGAATACCAGTATCTCGGCGCTGAAGAGCTGCTCCACAACGTGGCGCCGCCGCCCGGCGAAACGGCCTTCTGGCTGCATCTCGGCGCCAATCTCGCTGCCCGGGACTGGCATTCCGGTGTCGGTGCGCGCCGCCCGCTGCCCGGCACGGATTCCCAGCGCTATCTTGTCGTGAGCCCGCACCTCGTACCGGCCGCCACCGAGGAATTCGCCGGGCTTTCCGGCCTGGAAGCCCCGTATTCGAGCGAGGAACTGTCTGCCGGCGAACTGACCAATGTGATCGAGGCCGGCTATGCGCCGGTCGCCGGCATTTTCGGCGTCCACCAGTTCCATCACGTCGCGGACGATGACGGACGCTGCGTGTCTGCCGCCGCCGTGACGGAAACGACGCTCGCCTTCCAACGCCTGCTTGAGCGCGCCCTGAGGTAGCCTGATGATCGCCGCCGCAAAATCCCTGATCGCCGTTTCCGCACTCGCAGCGCTTCTCGTGACCGGGTGCAGCCACCCCGAAACGGCGTCAGCGCCCAGGGTCCAGACCGCGAGCGGAACCCTGCAGGGTGCGCGCGCAAATGGCGTCGTCAGCTTCAAGGGCATTCCCTACGCACAGCCGCCGGTCGGTGCCCTGCGCTGGCGCGCGCCACAGCCCGTCCTGCCCCGCGCCGGCGTTCTGGACGCGACGGCTTTCGGTCCGGGCTGTATCCAGCAGTCCATCCCTGCCACCAGCATCTACAATGATCCGCCGGCAGCAATGTCCGAGGACTGTCTCAGTCTCAACGTGTGGGCACCGGCAGACGCCCGGGACGCGCCGGTCATGGTGTGGATTCACGGCGGGTCCCTGCGCATCGGCGGCGCAGCACAACCCATGTATGACGGCACCGTCTTCGCCGAGCGGGGCATTGTCTTCATATCGATCAACTACCGGCTCGGCGCACTGGGCTGGATGGCGCACCCCGAACTCAGCGCGGAATCGCCCCATGGCGTCTCCGGCAATTACGGTCTGCTCGACCAGATCGAGGCGCTGCGCTGGATCCGCGACAATGTGGCGGCCTTCGGAGGCGATCCGGACAATGTGACCGTGATGGGCGAGTCCGCCGGCGCCCTGAGCGTGACATATCTGATGATCTCGCCGCTTGCCGAGGGCCTGTTCGACAAGGCCATCGTCCAGAGCACAAATCTCCGGGCCTTCCCGGCGCTGGACCGGTCGGTCTTCGGCCTGCCCTCGGCGGAGGACACCGGTCTGAGAGTGGGACGCGCCCTGGGTCGCAGCACCCTAGCCGGCCTGCGCGATCTGGACGCTGAAGTCCTGACGCAGGAGACCGCGCGTCTCCGCTTCAACAGCCAGGGGACGATCGACGGATGGGCCCTGCCCGGGCAGATCGTCGACCTGCTGGACCGCAGCGCCCAGGCCCCCGTGCCGCTGCTGGCCGGTTTCAACAGCGACGAACTGCGAACCCAGCGCGCTCTGGTACCGGCCGCACCGGACACGCCCGAAGCGTATGAGGAGCTGATCCGGTGCGGATACGGCGCGTACGCAGACGCTTACCTGGCGGTCTATCCCCCCGACGATCCGGAACAGGCGACCTTCGACGCCTTTCGCGACACGGTCTATGGCTGGGCCGGCGAACACCTGGCGCGATCCCAGGCCGATATCGGGGTGCCCTCCTATCTGTACATGTTCGATCATTGCTATCCGGCCGCCCGAGCGCGCGGCATCTGCGGGTTTCACGCCAGCGAACTGCCGTTCGTTTTCGGCCAGACCGGCGAGAATGCCGTCCTGACCGAACACTGGCCGGTGCCGGACGGCGAGACAGACGCGGCCCTGTCAACGACCATGATCGACTACTGGGTCTCCTTCGCCGCGACCGGGCGGCCGGTCAGCCAGGCCGGCCCCGACTGGCTGCCCTATGCGCAAGACCAGTCCTTCATGCGTTTCGACGACGCGCCGCATCTCGAACACGACCCGGTTCCCGGCATGTACGAGTTTCACCGCGACTGGGTCGAACGGCAACGCACACGGGGCGAACAGTGGTTCCTGCAGGTCGGGATCAATGCACCGCAGACCTGCCGGACCGGGAGAGCCGCAGGAGAATAACCCCGTGACGGCGGGGCCGGGCCTCAAAAGTCATTCACACACATTCGAATGAATGTTGACATCGCGAGTCCGGCCCGCTCAAGATGCGTTTCAACCGGCCAGGAGAGCCAGAGATTTCGGGAGGACACCGGTGCGTCACATGCCGGATTATCCGGATCGCCCCGTCGCGGGCATCCGTTCGATCACCATGCAGCACGGCCTGCCGGCCCCGCGAGCGGAGGAGCGGGCATGAGCGCTGAGCCACCGAGCCCCGAGATCACCCAGATTCCCGCCGAACCCGGTGTGAAGCCCCGGCTTGAACCGGCCGGAGACGCGGCCGCCAGCCCGCCTGCACCCGGGCGCCGCGCCTGGGTGGTGCTGGTCATCCTGTGCTTTGTCTACGTCCTCAACTTCCTCGACCGCCAGCTTCTGTCGATCCTGGCCAAGCCGATCCAGGACACGCTGGGTATATCGGACAGCCAGCTGGGCCTGATCGGCGGGCTCTACTTCGCCTTCTTCTACTGTTTCATAGCCATTCCCGTCGGCTGGCTGGCGGACAAGACAAACCGCGTCGGCATCCTGGCGCTGGCCTGCGCGATCTGGAGCGCCGCGACGATCGCCTGCGGCGCGGCCCGCAATTACGGTCAACTCGTCGTGGCGCGCATGACGGTGGGCTTCGGCGAGGCCGGTGGCGTTCCGCCATCCTATGCGATCATCACGGATTACTTCCCCAGGGGCCGCCGCGGCACGGCACTGGGCATCTTCAATCTCGGCCCGCCGATCGGAGCGGCACTGGGCATTGCCTTTGGCGCATCGATCGCCGCAGCCTTCAGCTGGCGCGACGCCTTCTACGTGCTCGGCGGTGTCGGCCTGGTGGCCGCCATTGTCGTCGCCGTTTTCGTTCGCGAGCCGAAGCGCGGCGGCCTCGACGAGCCCGATCCTGACCTTGCCTCCGAACCGTCCGGCTTCTGGGTCACGCTGAAAATGTTCTTTTCCCACAAGGCGCTCATGCTGGCGGCGCTGGGCAGTGGCGCGACACAGTTCATCACCTACGGGCTGGGCAATTTCACCGCGCTCTTCCTGATGCGCGAAAAGGGCATGACCCTGAACGAGATCGCCGTCTGGTACGCCCTGGTCGTCGGGATCGGCATGAGTGCCGGCATCTTCACGTCCGGCTGGGCGATCGACCGCTTCACCCGGTTATCCAAACGCTACTACGCGCTGATCCCGGCCGCCTCGCTGGCCCTGTGCATTCCCTTCTATATCGGGTTTGTCTGGGCTCCCGGCTGGCAGCTGGCCACCCTGTTCCTGATCGGGCCCAGCTTCCTGAACTATTTCTACCTGTCGTCCTCGGTGGCCCTGGTCCAGGAAGAAGTCCGGCCGGACCAGCGGGTGATGTCCGGCGCCCTGCTCCTGTTGGTCATGAACTTCATCGGCCTTGGCCTGGGGCCGACCTATGTCGGCATTGCCAGCGACTTCTTCCGCGCCAGCTTCCCCGACAATTCCCTGCAGATCGCCCTGTACACGCTGGTACCGTTCTACGGCCTGGCGATCGCCCTGTTCCTCGGCCTGGCGCGTGTGCTCGCACGCGAAGAGGCCAAGCAAGGAGATGCCTCATGACCTGGAAACTCGATACGCCCGCCCTCAGGGCCGGTGCCCTCGCCTGCCTGCTCGCCGGTTCTGCGGCCTGCGCCCAGACAGATCCGGGCGGCACGCCGGTGGTCGATGCCCCGGCCGGACGGATCTCCGGACAGGCCGCAGACGGGCTCCATGTCTTCAAGGGCATCCCCTACGCCCGTCCACCGGTCGGTGACGCCCGCTGGACGCCGCCACAGCCGATGGAGCCCTGGCAGGATACGCTGCAGGCGAATGATTACGGTCCATCCTGTGTGCAACGCGTGCGTGAAACGACCAGCATCTATGCTTCGGACATCACCCCGGTCAGCGAGGATTGCCTCAGCCTGAATATCTGGGCGCCGGAGAATGCCGAAAACGCACCGGTTTTCGTGTGGATTCACGGCGGCGCATTGTCGGCGGGATCGACCCGGGAACCGCTCTATGACGGCGCCCGTCTGGCGCAGGAGGGCATGATCGTTGTGTCGATCAACTACCGCCTCGGCGTGCTGGGCTATCTGGCCCACCCCGAACTCAGTGCGGAATCGCCCGATGGCGTGTCCGGCAATTACGGGCTTCTCGACCAGATCCAGGCCCTGCGCTGGATACAGGACAATATCGGCGCATTCGGCGGCGATGCAGACAATGTCACGATCGCCGGTGAATCCGCCGGCGGTCTGAGCGTGATGTATCTGATGGCAGCCCCCGCCGCTCGCGGCCTGTTCTCGCGCGCTATTGCCCAGAGCGCCTACATGATCTCGACGCCGGAACTGAAACGTCCGGTCCACGGCGCCTATGCGGCCGAAGCCGTCGGCGCCTATATCGCCAACCAGCTCGGGGCGGCGGATATCGCCGAACTGCGCGCCATGGATGCCCAAGCCGTGACCGATGGTGCGCTGGCTGCCGGCTATCTCACTTCCGGCACGGTCGACGGACACGCCCTGCCGCGCCAACTGGTCGAGACCTTCGACCGGGGCGAACAGGCCGGCGTGCCGATCCTTGCCGGTTTCAACCAGGGCGAGATCCGCACACTGACCGCGCTGGCTCCCGCCGTCCCGGACAGCGCCGAGGCCTATGAGAGCCGCATCCGCGAACTCTATGGTGATATGGCAGATGATTTCCTGCAGCTCTACCCAAGCGACGACCTGCAGGAGAGCATCTACGAAACCACCCGAGACGCCTTGTACAGCTGGACCGCCGAGCGCCTGGTGCGCAGCCAGGAAGCCCTCGGGCAGCCGGGTTATCTCTACATGTTCGACCACGGCTATCCGGCAGCCGACGAGCGCGGCCTGCACGCCTTCCACGCGGCGGAACTGCCCTACATGTTCGGCAATACCGACCGCACACCGCCCTACTGGCCGCCCCTGCCGGATACGCCGGAAGAAGCCGCTTATGCCGATGCGATGACCGGCTACTGGTCCAGCTTTGCGCGAACCGGCGAACCGGTCGCGGACGGCGCGGCGGCCTGGCCGAATTACGGACAGACGCGCGCCTACATGCATTTCGGCGAAACGCCGCAGGCGGGCGAGAACGTGCTTCCGGGCATGTATGAGTTCGTCGAGGAACTGGTTTGCCGCCGCAGGGCTGCAGGCGGCCAGGGCTGGCACTGGAATGTCGGGCTGGCCTCTCCGCCGGTACCCGGCAGGCTGCCGGGTTGCGAATAGTCCCGCGCCAGAAGCACACCGGGAACCCCTCGCCTGAGCGCCACGTCCCGACCGGGCGTGGCGCTATTGTTTCAGCGCTACAAAGCCGGCGGCGAGAAAGTCACTGATCCGGTGCTTGATCGCGGGAAAATCATCGGCATGGCAGACGCCGTCCGAGAGGCGGTCAATCCGGCCGGTGCGCGCCAGCGTCGTCATCAGGGCCCCCGTGACAAAGTGGTAGCCCCAGAAAATATCCTCTTCGGTGAGATCGGGCAGGGCGCGCTTGAGGATGCTGACCAGTTTCAGAACGACCGGGTCGAAATGGGCGTCCATCAGCTCGGCGCCCTCGGGCGTATTGCTGACCCGGGCGCAGAAGGAAGCGTAGTTCATCCACGCCTCGCCGCCCTCGAAGTAAAGATCCAGATCGGTATCGAGAAACGCGCGCAGTGCGCCTTCCACCGTCGGCGTATCCCCGGCCTGCGCCTCGTACTCCGACAGCGCCGTCATGCGGCGTTCACTCGTCACGGCGGCCCGCCGCGCAAATACGGCTTCGAAAAGGTGCTTCTTGTCGTCGAAATAGTAGTGCAGCAGTGTGGTGTGAATACCGACACGCTTGCCGACATCACGCAACGTCACCCCGTGCAGACCGTGTCGCGCGAACAGGTATTCTGCCGCATCGAGGATCTGCTCCAGCGTTTCGGCGCGTTGCTCGGCCTTGGAGCGGCGCGCCCGGCGCCGGGGTTGTGATGCCGCTTTCATGCCGGCACCGTCCTTGTTCTTTGGCGATTGGCCCGTCATGTCCGCCCCGGTGCTATCCTGCCGCCGCATAGTCAAGCCGCAGCCTGCGCTTGTCGATCTTGCCGGTCGGCGCGAGCGGCATCGCATCGACCAGAATGAGCTGGTCGGGAATCCACCAGTCGGCGACCTGGCCGCGCAGGGCGCCTTGCAGGGCAGCCTGATCCGGCCTCACGCCCTGGTTCGGCTCGACGATGAGTACCGGTCTCTCGCCCCACTTCGGATCAGCACGGCCGATGACCGCAACCTGGCACACATCGGGGTGCCGCCCCACAATCTCTTCGATCTCGGCCGGATTGATCCACTCGCCGCCGGACTTGATGAGGTCCTTGGCCCGGCCGCAGATCGTCAGATTGCCGTCATCGTCGAGGGATGCCAGATCGCCGGTGTCAAAATAGCCATCCTCGTCCAGAACGTCCGTATCGGCCCGGAAGTACCGGTCCACCACGCTGGCACCCTTCACCTTCAGGTGCCCGACAACATTTCGCTGCTCCGCCAGTTCGCGACCGTCCCGGTCGGTCAGTTTCAGGTCGAGGCCCAATGGCGGACGCCCCGATGACTGCAGGGCCTGCCTCGAAGACCCCGGCGCCGCGATCGTGCCGACCGGCGACAACTCCGTCATGCCCCAGCTGGTCTGCACCTCGACCCCCAGGCGCGTCTCCATGCGACGGACCAGGCTGTCGGGACATTTCGAGCCGCCGATCAGGACCCGCTTGAGATCGGGCAGGTCGCCGCCGGTCTCGTCGAGATAGTCCATCACGCCGACCCAGACCGTCTGAACGCCGGCGGCCAGTGTCACCGCTTCTTCGCGCATCAGTCTGGCAAGGCTGGCGCCATCGGCCCGGCGTCCGGGCAGGACCAGCTGCGCGCCCACGGCAGGCGCCGCAAAGGGCAAACCCCAGCCATTGGCATGAAACATCGGCACCGCGACAAGAACCGTATCCTCGCCGGTCAGCGCGATCGCATCCGCCTGAAGCGCGCGCAGCGTGTGCAGATAGTTGGAGCGGTGGGTGTAGAGCACCCCCTTGGGCCGGCCCGTCGTGCCGGATGTGTAACACAGCCCGGCCGGCGCATTCTCGTCAAACCCGCCCCATGTCACCGGCTTGCCACAGGATTGCAGAAGGGTTTCATAGGACCAGAACCGCACAGCCTCTCCCGCGCAGCACATCTTCGAGGGGCCGTCGCCATCGAGCCAGATTACATGCTCGATCACCGGACAGAGCGGCAGAAGCGCCGCTACGAGGTCGGCAA
The DNA here is from genome assembly GCA_036231565.1 of Pseudomonadota bacterium. Classification (GTDB taxonomy): domain Bacteria; phylum Pseudomonadota; class Alphaproteobacteria; order Caulobacterales; family Maricaulaceae; genus Maricaulis. The sequence goes on along the minus strand of JAZAHA010000024.1, from coordinate 41,630 downwards.
GGCCGGAGGCTGCGGCGATGACCCGGTCCTCGGCCTCATTGATCATGGCAGCCAGATGGGCCGGGGTCAGACGCGGGTTGAGCGTGTGACAGACCAGCCCGTAGCCCATCGACGCATAGTAGACCTCAAGATGGTGCCGGGTATTCCAGCCCAGCGTTCCGATGCGATCGCCGGGTGCCAGCCCCAGCGTACCGAGCGCCCCCGACATGTCGTTCGCCCGCCGGCGCAAGTCAGCGTAGGAAACCCTGTCGGGCTCTCCCCCGCCTCCTGCCGAAACCACCTCGCGCCGCCCGTTCCATTTCGCCGCGTGGTCAAGGAATTTGTCGATGGTAAGCGAGTAGGTCTGCATCTGGGATACACACTGGCTGTCAGGGGAAGCGGATTGCCGGCCGGGAAATCGGCAATCCGCCCCGTCTGTTGTTCGGAACAGGTCCGGATGGGAGCACCGCAGCCGCGCGGTGCGCAGGCCGGGTCAATTGCTCAAAGCGAGACCCCGTCGGGACAGGACAGCCCGCAACACGATGCAACCGCGCCGGTACACGCGGCAAAACTAGCCGCCCACCCAGACCCTTGTCAATCTTCATTATACTGTGAGCGAATAAGTTCACACACCCGGCAACCCCGTGTTAGGAGAGGGCCTCAGCGGTACGTCGGAGTGCCGGTTTCGGCTTGAACGGGGAAGAGGCTAATGATCGATCTTGCTGGACAGGTTGCCATCGTGACGGGCGCCGGCGGCGGACTGGGGCGTTCGCACGCACACCTTCTTGCGGCACGGGGCGCTCGCATTCTGGTCAATGATCTCGGCGAGGGGGCTGAAACCGTCGCGGCGGAGATCCGCCAGGATGGCGGCACGGCCATCGCCTACACCGGCTCGGTTACCGATGCCGCCGCCATGCAGGCCATGGCGGAAACCGCGACGCGGCAGTGGGGCCGGATCGATATCCTCGTCAACAATGCCGGCATCCTGCGCGACAAGACTTTCGCAAAAATGCCGCTTTCGGACTTCCGGCTGGTCCTCGACGTCCACCTCACCGGCGCCGCCAACTGCACAAAGGCGGTCTGGCAGATCATGCGCGATCAGGGCTATGGCCGGATCGTCATGACAACCTCATCATCGGGCCTGTACGGGAATTTCGGCCAGTCCAATTACGGCGCGGCAAAGCTCGGCCTTGTCGGGCTGATGAACACGCTGGCGCTCGAGGGCAAGAAGTACGGCATCCACGTCAACTGCCTGGCGCCGACAGCGGCCACGCAGATGATGGAGGGCATACTGCCGGCCGAGCAGCTCGAGCGGCTCGACCCCGGCCGTGTCAGCCCGGCCGTCCTCGCCCTGTGTTCGAAGGACGCTCCGACGCGCCAGATCCTGTGCGCCGGCGCAGGCGGTTTCGAACTGGCCCACATCACCCTGACCCGCGGCATCCATATCGCCGACGGACCGGACATGGCCGAGACCCTGCTCGAACGCTGGTCCGAACTCGCCGACAGGAGCGGCGAACTCGTCCCTGAACAGGGCTTCGACCAGAGCCGCCTCGAGCTGGAAAAGGCCGGCTACACGCTCCCCGACGAAGCTGCGGAGTAGCCGGTTGGGGGCCACTGATTAGCACAGACCCGGTTTCGCCACGTGCTTTCAATGCCAACGGCACCGCAAAGACACGCCATCCGGGCCGTCCTTCACCTGGCGTGGCTTTCAACGCGCTCGGGCGCTGCAAACGTTGAAAGAGGCCGGGGCCGAGCAGGACCAGAGGACATGGGGCACGCTTCACGCGGCCACGAAAGCTGGCGCTGAGGGTAACGAAATCGCGCGGGTCTGGAAATCGGCAAGCATCCCCGTTTCCAAAATGGCGAGCACCTACACCGCGTCAGCACCGCAGGGCGGATGATCTCGCAGGCATGTCAAAGCACCGGAACGGACTTCGCTTCGGCAGACGCTGCAAAACCGATGCGCCAGCCGCAAGGCCAGCCTCCTCTGACACTGCCCAGATTTCACAGCGGGCATGCGGTTGGCGACTTGCCCCCCGACAGGCCGACAATCCCGTCGATGTTTTCCAGGGTCGAGAACGTGGTGACCGCCAGGCCGGCAATGCGGCCGGCATCGGCAAACACGCCGAGCGTGATATTCTTGACCACCTCGCAAGCCATGCCGGCAAGTGCCAGACGCAAGGCCGGCGCAATGCCTCCGGCATCCATCAGGATCACACTCATCGCAACCGCGCCGTAGAGCCGCGCCAGGCGCTGCCCGTAGGCGGCAGCAATGCCCAGCGACACGCCGCCGACGCCGCTCAATGCGCCCGCCGCACCCGCTGCACCGGCCAGGAGGTTGATGGCCGAGATGGCACGATCCAGCTCCGACAATTCCCGGGCGATGCGCTCGGCCTGGCGGCCGCCGCCGCTGGCATCTTCAAGCACGCCGACAATGTTGGCATTTTGCGTATCAACCAGCCACATGGCCCGGACATCCCCGCCGGACGGCGCCAGATAGTGGGTCCGGGAGAACGGGAAAGACGGCCTGAGCTGCGCCATGAGATGCTGCCACCTCTCCTGTTCGGCATCCGGCAAGCCGGGCTCCAGATTGCGGAACCCCCACCGTCCCAGCGATGTCAGTGTGTGGCCGTCGAGCAGGCCGGCCGTGCTGCGTTCGAACAGGGCCGCCTCGGCCAGGTTGAGATCGAGACTGAGGTCGAAGGCCCGCTGGCGGCGGAGTTCGGCATCCGGCGACAAGACGCAGATCCGGCCGGCGGGCAGAATGTCGACGCGTTTCACGAACCGATCCGACCCCATGACCGGATGAGCGGAATAGAGCACGGCGCGCAAACCCTGTTCGGAGACCGAGAAATCCTCTCCGGAGAGACGGCCGGTGCGGGACATCATCGTCACCAGTTCGCCCGGCAGAACCGGAATACCGGCCTCGATGGCATCGATCATCTGCTCGAGCGGAGCGCCAGGATCCGCGAGCGTGCGGTCGAGCCGTTCCAGCCCCAGCTTGGCTTTCAATACGTCGTCCAGCAGGACCGACAGGGCGGGCGGCGCCCCCTCGAAGCCGATCATGTGCAATCCAAGCATGGCGCCGTGCACAGTGCTGACATGATCGTCCGTCACCTCGCCCAGCCCGTCATGGCCGGCCAGGACCCGATTGACGCTATAGCCACCAACATCCAGCACCAGCCGCAAGGACGCCAGCTTGCGCGCGCGCCGACGCGGCGCCGCGTCGACCGTGTAGCGCGCCGTCTGGCGCACCGCCCCGGCCGCAATATTCACCCGCCGTTCTCCGGGCGACGCATCAAGGGCGCGATAGGTCAGGGTGTAGAGCGGGCGATCCTGGGTCCTCAGCATGCGCTGGATTGCAGCGGCGATCGGCGCCATGTCATTCCCTTCCGGGGCATCCATCGCCTCGCCACCCGTAGCCTGTGCCATGGCATCGAATACATTGCCGGGCCGGTTGCGCTCCGCCGCCAGATTGCGATCAACATTGATCACGAGGGCTGGCGGACCCGCCTCCAGGAAGCGCAAGTCTGCGACACCGGGTGCGTCACCGACCAGATCGCCATCAGTTGCGTAGACGACCAGATCGGCCTGGCTTTCCGCCGCCTCGATCAGGTGCTCCCACAGGCGCGAACTGGTTCCGCGCACCGACACCCGGGCTTCCGGGTGGATCTGCCGGGCCAGCGCACGCACCTGATCCGCCAGGGCCTGCATCTCCGGTGCCGCACCCCGAAAGGCCCGCGGCATCGACAGCGACTCGTCGGCAAGAAAAAGAATGCGCGGCGCATTGTCCGACCTGCGCAGGGCGGGGCTGACGGTGTCGTCCTGGTCCTCGAGGGCAAAATCGGCAATCGACAGTCCTTCGACCGGGGCACCGCCTGCATCGCGCGGCGTCAGGCGGAGCCGCATGTCCGGAAAGCACGAGGCGTCGACCCGGACATCGATCGACGCAATGCGCGGCGCATGTCCCGATGGCCCGGCAGATGCCGCGACAGGCTCGTCATTGACGAGAACGGCGCCGGTCGCGTCCAGCGCGATCCGGTCGCCGTCCAGGGTTGTGACATCGCCCACGGCGACAGCGTCATCGCCCAGGTCTTCGCCATCCAGGGCCTGGATGGACAGGACCGGAAAAAACGCCCGCAAATTGCCCAAGCGCGCCGACAGTGTCTCCAGCGTACCCGCTGCCGGCTTGAATCCGATGCGCACCTGACGGCCGGCGAGTTGCTCGGCAGACCATTGCGCCTGCACGAGTTCGAACGGCGTGTCCGGCGCGTCCGAGGTTGTCGCCAGCAGCCGGAGGCTGACCGGCAAGGCCGCCTCCGGATCGCTGGCCGCGTACTCGGCCAGCTCTGCCGGCCAGGGCCCCAGCTCGCTGCCGGGGCGGACCGGGTCGGCGCACAGCACCTGCCCGTCCGGCTGCGTGATCCGGACGACAGGCGTGCGGCCCACCTGGCGCCGGTAGAAGCGGTCAGAATGCCCCAGAGCTTCAAACCCGGCATCGCCGATGGCGGCGCGCACCGCCTGCCGGATACCCGACGCGTCCGGCGCCCGGGCAAAAATGTCGACCATGCCCGGCCCTGATGTGTCGTGGCCCAGACGTGTCCGCCAGGCAGCAAGATCGCCTGCTCCCATATCCGGATCGAACGCCTGTTCAAACCCCCTGTAGAAGACGCGTCCGGCATCGCTCCCGGACCCTGTGGCAGGGGTCTCGACGACCTCAGCTGAAACGCCCGCCTCCTTCAGAAGACCGGCCAGGAGGTCCGCCTTTTCCCGGGCCGTGCCGGCGGCAGAACGCAAGGTCGCCCGGCTGCCCCACTGGCGTCCGCCTCCCATGGCGAACCGGTCCGGCTGCCGCGAGATGAGACGGATTTCGTCGCGCACGAAGCGGTGCAAAGCCGAAATATCGCCCCCGGCCACCAGCGCCCGTGCGCGGCCGATACTGTGATCGGGACTGGCCCGCAGGGCGGCCTGCACCTCGCGCCAGACCGAATAGGGTCCCGGCTCAGCAGAAGCGCCCGGCGAACAGGCGCCCAGCACGGGCGACACACCGGTCAGAACCAGGCTGCTCACACCCAGCTTCAGCGCGCCGGACAAAACTTCGCGCCGCGTCTTTCCCTGTCGTGACATGCCCTGCTCCCCTCTGGTTTCCGGCCACATCGACAGAGAACGAAAACCGGGCGGAAAGCCGGACATGTCCGCTATGGCCGCCGGAACTCGTTTTTCTCCCTGTCCGGTGTTTGCGGACCCGTGTTTGATGCTTGTTCTGGGAGATTTTCATGCCTCACCCTGTCAGCCGCGCAGCCCTCAGCCTTTTCGCGCTGGGCCTGGTTGCCTGCGGTAGTGAAGACAGCCCGTCTGCTGCGGCCAGCGGGTCTGCGGCCGCCGAGACCGCGGATGCGCAACCAATGGCGCAGTTCGGTTCGGTCGAATGGTCGCTGAACGGTCAGCCCGGCACGCTGGGCGTCGACAATGCGCTGGTAAACTCGTCCACGCCCGGCCTCTACTACATACGCATCGAGGCCAATCCCCCCGAAGGAGCGCCAACGCGCCATGGGCCGGTCCTGTCACTGTCTTTCCAGCTGATCCATACGGCCACCTCGACAACCACACGGACCGCTTTGCTGTCCTATGATCCGCGCGGCCCGGGCACGGGCTGGTGGAGCGGGCGGGCCGGGCCGGAGAGCCAGATCACACTGACCATCGACCACGCGGCCGAGACGGATGGACGGCTTTCCCTCAGCGGGCATATTTCCGGCCGGTTGATCTCGCGCTCAGACGACGGTGCCACGACCGCCCCGGTCGAGGCCCGGTTTTCGATCGAAGCCGAAATCGGCGACTGAGCGATGGGCGCTGGCCACCGCCAGCGCCCCTCTCTTCAGCGAAGTGGCGCACAGACGAGATCGGCCTCGAACCGGATCCGTTCGCTGGACATGACCCGGTTCACCCGGTTTTGCATGCCGCGCACCTCTGCGGCACTCAGACCGGCAAAGCGCGGGTCGGCGGAAACATTGATGCCCTGCCCGGCGGACCGGAAGCTCTCACCCATCAGCTCGCGCTCCGGCGGTGACAGGTGCTGCCCCATCACCTCGGCCTGGCAGGCGCACAGGCCTGGCGCATTGCCGAAGCTCTCGCAATCGGCCCGCACAGCCTGCCGCCAGTCCGTGCCGGGAACCGGAGCGGCCAGGGACTGTGCAACACGCTCGCCGGCACGCCGCGCGGCAAGCAGGTCGCCATCGCCCGGATCGGTACAGTTTCGCGCCAGGCCGGTATCGTAGTCAGTCAGCTGGTCGGCCAGATCCATATTGGCCAGCGCCCGGCCGGGCGGATAATCCGAAACCGCTTGCTGCGGCGTCCCGAACAGGCTGGACACCAGCACGTCGGCGACAAAGGCGCGGTCCAGTCCGTCGAGAGCGCCGCTCGCCTGCGCGAACCCGTCCGCCATGCACTGGCAGTCCAGCGGAAACGCACTTTCGCGGCAGGCCGCCTCGACAAATGCCGTCTGTGCGCCTGCCGGCGCCGCACGGCGCCCCGCCGGTGCCGGACAAGCCTCCTGCAGGGCATCCGGCATCAGATCTCCCATCCTGCCGGAAATTCGCTCCAGCACCGGAACCGGCGTTTCCGATATCGCGTTCGCTCCGCCCAAGGAGGCGATCGTCACCCGCGCCAGCCCGGCCTGTTCCTCGCTGTCCGCACCGGCTGCCGTCCGGCTGTACACATCTCCGACACAGCCGCAGTCCAGATCGAATTCTGACTGGTTGCAGGCCTGCCGGACATCCTGCAGCGAAGAAGGCGACGCCCGCCTTGTGACCCGCGCCGGCGCGGCGGCGGGCAGACTGGCTGGCCTGGCGCAGGTCTGGGCGACGTCGTTCAGGGGCTCGATTTGCGCATCCAAGCCGCGCAGCAGACGATTGATTTCCGCCAGCCGGCGGAGATCGGAGGGCGGAGCGCCGTTGAGATTATGGATCGCCAGATCCGCAACGGCCTGCCGCTGTTCAAGGTCGGTGCCTTCGGCCGCGATCTGATAGGCTGCATCTACACAGCCGCAATCGATCGGCGCCGGATAGCGGGCACACACCGCACCGACCTCGGCATCGATGGCCGCTTCGGTCAGCTGGCCGGCCGGGAGAGGCTGAGCGGCGCACGCATCGGTGAGGTCGTCGAGCGTGTTCAGCCGTTCCGTGACAGACACGATCACGGACATGTCCATAAAGGCCGGGTCCGGCTCGATCCCGAGCATCACGCCGGTCATTCCGGCCAGTGTCTGGCGCTCCCGCGTGGACGCGCCCTGCGCGGCCGCTTCGAACCGGGTCGCCACGCAAGCGCAATCCAGATCGAACATGCCGCGATCACAGGCAGAAACGACGTGTTGTGCCGGTCCGTCGGCAAGAGCCGGCGCAGGCGCTGCGCTCACAAGCAGCACCAGAAGCGCGCGCAAAAGGCGTTTGGGTAGAAGGGCCATGGAGGTCTCCGCAGCTTGGCAATACTCTGCAGAACGACATTCGTGACCGTCCCCGGACACACTGTTTCGAGCGGCGGATCAGTTTTGGTTCAGCATGCGGTCGATCTGGGCCAGCCGGTAGCGGCCCAGATAATCCCCTGCCCCGAGCTGCGCGACCTCGACGGCATAGGCATCGCGCAAAGCGGTGGCCGCGCTGGCATCACCGGCGGCCAGGGCAAGGTAGAGCTCGCCCCGCAATCGCTGGCGCCTGACAGCATCGTCATCTTCCAGGGCCTCGACCCGGATCAGCTCCTCACGCGCATCCTCAATCCGCCCGGACTGTGCCAGCAATTGAATACGCAAGGGTCCGAGCGCATGCTTGTGACTGTCCGGCGCGCCGCCAAACTCGGCGAACATGTCCTCAGCGGCCTGCGCGAATTGCAACCCGGCATCTAGCCGTCCCTCGGCCAGCGCGATCTCGGCCTCAAGGACCCGGGCTTCCGCCAGAATCGCACTGGGTCCCTTGGTGTCGTCGGCGATGGCCTGAATCGTTTCCAGCGCCGTGCGGGCCCCCGCAACATCCCCAAGCGCGAAATAGCGCAGATGAGCAGCATTCATCAGAGCCCGGTCGGTGGCGGCGCGCCGGGTCGGGTCGACCTGCATCTGCACCGCGACGCTTTGCTCAAGCGCAACAGCGGCCGCCGCAAAATCCCCCAGCGCACTGTGGTGCACGCCCTTTTCATTGTAGAGGAAGGGGCACCAGAAACAGCCTGTCACCTCCTGGTCGCGAACAATGGCGTCTTCCAGCACAGCGATGGCGGTCTGCCGGTCGGTCAGGCTGCCGCTGGCGACTGCCAGGCTCGACACTGAAGATGCGTGCGACGGCGAGGCATAGTAGTCGGGATCCCGCGCCAGCTCGGCGGCCAGGGCCGAACGCAGCAGCGGCACGGCCTCGGCGTTCCGGCCCACGCCCATATAGGCGCGCGCCAGAAGCGCGTCGCGCTCGGCATTCAATTGCGCCACAGACAGGGTCAGATCCCGTGCCGGTTCGAGTATCTCCAGCATGGCTGTGTAATCGTTGCGGCGCAGGAAAATCGACCCGATCGCTACCAGGCTGTAAGCGACATCATCGGGATACTCCTCGATATAGGCCAGATTGTCCTGCGAGTATTCGACCAGCTGGTTGCGGACAAAGTCGGGATCCAGCGAATCCGAATCCGCCGAATTGAAGACGCTGAGCAGAGCTTGGGCCTGGGCAGCGCCCAGGCGGCCCGAATACTCCGACGCTTCAAACAGGATTTCGGTTTCGCCGAGCAGGGTATTGGCCCGTTCCGCTTCGGCATTGGCGCGCAGGGCGAAGCCCGTGCTCGCGGTCAGGCCGGCAACAAGGCTGACCAGGAAGGCCGCCGCCAGCCCGGCCCCCAGCCGATGCCGGTCGACCCAGCGTGCAAACCGGTAGCCGGCTCCGCCGTTGCGCGCCTCGACCGGCGCCCGGTCGAGGAAGTTTTGCAGGTCCGTGGCCAGCGCATCTACACTGGCATAGCGCTGCGCCGGATCGATCGCCAGGCAGCGCTCCAGAATGGCGCGCAGATCACGCGGCAGGACTGCATCCTCCGGCAGGCTCGCCGCACCGTCGGCCGCGCGCCGCGGGGGCTGCCCCGCCGCCAGCTGGGTCAATGTAGCGCCGAGTGCAAAAATGTCCGCCGCCACGGATACGCGGCCGCCGTCCCATTGTTCCGGAGCCGCGAAAGCACGGGTCAGCGGCAAGCGGGCCGCCGCTTCGCCCTCGGCCGCCTCCAGACTGGTGGCGACACCGAAATCAATCAGCTTCAACTCGCCGCGCGGAGTCACGAGGAGATTAGCTGGCTTGATATCCCGGTGCAGAACCAGCCGGCTGTGAGCGTGCGCGACCCCGTCACAGGCGGCCTGGATCAGGCGCACCCGGTCCTGCAGACCGAGTCCCTGCTGATCGGCATGATGATCGATCGGGATGCCATCGATCAGCTCGACGACCATGAAATGACGGCCGTCTCCGGCACGTCCACCATCGATCAGCCGGGCGATGTTGGGATGCTCGAGACGCGCAAGGGTCTGCCGCTCGGCCTCAAACTGACGATACCCTTCATCGGCCTCGACCCGGGTGAGCTTGATCGCTGCGGCCTGGTCATAATGACCGTCGGCCCGGCGCGCCCGGTAGACCTCGCCCATACCGCCACTGCCCAGGAATTGCTCGACAGCCCAAGCGCCGATCCGCTCGCCCGCCTGCAAAGAGCCTGCATCCTCGGCGGCCCAACCGGCCGTTACCAGGAAGCTCATCGCGCCTTCCATCAATGCGAGACGGCTTGTCGCCGCAAGGCGATCCCCGGCGCTCTCCAGGCGCCGGGTGATGTGGTCGCGGCGTTTGTCCGGCGGCAGCAGAAGCGCTTCGTCGACCACAGCCTCAATCAACGCAAGTGCTACCGGCATTAAAACACCCCCCTGACGGTCCGGAAGGATTCAGGCCGTTGCAGCGACCGACAGCCGGGGCTCTATCCAGGCACGGGCCCTGTGCCAGTCACGACGGACCGTTCGATCGGTCACACCCAGCAACTGAGCCGTCTCCGGCTCTGTCAGCCCGGCAAAAAAGCGGCAGTCGATCACCCGTACCAGGCGCGGGTCCTCCTCCAGCAATTCTTGCAGAAGACGGGACAGATCGACCACCACATCAAGCCGGTCGAGATTGTCAGGTCCCGCCACCTCATCATCCAGCTCGACGCGAATGGCGTCGCCACCGCGTTTCTGGGCCAGGCGCGCCTTGGCATGATCCGTCACGACATGACGCATGGCCAGCACCGCGGCCCGGCGGAAATGATCTTCCGACTGCCACCCGCCGCCGTTTCGCAGTTTCAGATAAGTGGAGTGCAAGAGGTCGCCGGTCAGGAATGTATCCCGCCCACGGCGGCGGCGGCGGACTTTTCGCGCCATCGAAACCAGCTCGTCATAATGCCTCTGGAACAGGTGGTCGGCGTCGCTGACCGTGCTCTCACCCCAGCCTTGGGCCTGAGCCGCGGACCCGCCATGTCCGGTTTTCTCACTCGTCATCGTTAGTCCTGTTGAACCCAATCACGTTCGGCGTCCCGTCGCTCGGTTGCGGTTGAATACTGGTGCAACGACCGGCGCAGAGCAAGGCATGCCGGAAACATGAAGGGGAAGCGGCGCGATCTGCCGCCTGTCCCGCGAGGATCGGGCGCACACCCATCCAAGCTGGAAATCCAAACACAGGGGATAATGATGAGAAACGCGATTCAAGCCCTCCTCGCCACCGCCCTCTTTGCCGGTGCCGCCGGGGCCGAAGACTATGAAGGCGTCTGGGACACCTCCTTCGGAGAGGTCCGGATCCAGGAACGAGCCGGTGCCTTTTGCGGCGAGTACGACGATGTCGGTTTTGTCGCCGGCTACACCAACGGTCATTTCGCGCGCGGCGTTTTCGTGCATGCCGACCAGGGCAATGGCGCGCTGGACGACAAGCGGAACAATCGCGGCATCTTCCAATGGATCCAGAACGCGGATGGAGCGTTCGACGGTCACTGGCTGTGGGGCACACAGGTACAGATGTCCAGGGCCCAGCCCTGGAATGGCCAGCGAACCCGTGAAACGCGGCCGTCCGGATCACAGTGGCGGCGCAATGCCGGCTATTGCCTGGGCTATCTGTCCGGCCTTCCCGAAGCGGCGCACGACTGGATGCGCGCTGCGCGCGACATGGAGCCCCCGGCCCGCCCGGCACCGGCTCCAGCCCCCCAACCACCAGCACCCCAACCGCAGCCAGAACCCGAATCACCGGCGCGTCTTCCCGTCCCCGGCCACGTCGACACGAGCAACTTCACGGACTGCGAGATGAGTACGGCCAACGCGAACATTCTGATATGCACGATGCCCACAGGCCGTCGCGAGCGCCGGGCGCTCGACTTGAGCCTCTGCCAGGACGGGTCCGTGGAGCCGGCACCCTGGTCAAATGCCATCATCTGCGCAGCCCGGGATGTGGCCGGTTCCTATTCGCGTTCCTGCGACCGAATGAGCGTGAGCGGAAGCCCTGTGGGCGATGCAGCCCCAAGGACGACCCGCAATTCGTACGTCACCGAGTGCGCGGGCCCGGCAATGAGCATGTTGGGGGAAGGCACTTCGCGCACGCTGGTCAGTACCGAGAATCGCGTCGTGTTCTTCATGCGGCAGCGCGACGACCGGCGTTATCGCAATTTCTATCGCGCCAGCGCGTGTGAGTCCCGCCAGTTCTGGAACGAGAACGGCTATCTGCGCTGTAGCGGCAACTAGCCCGGCCGGCCGATCCGACCCGACCTGACCTGACCACGCAGTGGAGACCATCATGTCACGACACATCTCGAAATTCAGTCTTGCACTCGCCGCAACCCTGGCCAGCCTGGGGCTCTCGACGGCAGCGGCTGCCGATTGCCGCGAGTCGATCGAACTCTCTGTCCAGCCCGCCGAAACCTCGCGGGTGGAACGGGAAGCCGATCTCTACCGCCTCATATCCGAAGCACTGGAGCTCTGCTCAGGCCACGCACTGGAAGCAGGACAGCTGCTTCTGATCCGCATCGAGGACAGGCGCATCGCCGACGTACACCTGTCTGCCGGCTTCCGTTTGCCGCCGCGCTCGCGGGCCAGCCTGGCCGATCTGTCCGGCCGTTCCGTTCACCGCCGCGACCGGGTCTTCCCGGGCGACAATTTCTTTCCCGGTGACAATTTCTTTCCCGGTGACAGCTTCTTCCCCGGTGACAGCTTCTTCCCTGGAGACAGCTTCTTCCCGGGGGACAGTTTCTCGCCCGGAGCCCCGCTTTCCGCCGAACTGCGCGAAGCCATCCTGCGCGGCCGCTCCAGCGGTATTGCCCGCATCGCGGAACAGGGGGTGCAGCAGGCCCGGATGGAGAACGGCCTGATCATCTCCGTCATCGATATCGGCAGCGGCCTGCCCTCGCGGATGGTGATGCTGCCTTTGCGGGCGCGCCGCTGATTGTTCAGAAAAGGAGTGTGAAACAATGATCCTGCCTGCCCTCACGGCATCCCTGCTTCTGCAGGCGACGCCCGACCTCACCGCCCAGCCCGACTATCGCGCCACCGCGCAGATCTCGATCGAGGGCGAAACACATGAACTGGAGATTCGCGCTTCCGGCTCGAAGTCGCGCATGACCTTGCCACCGGTCCTGTCCGGCGCCCCGTACGCCCATGTCATGCTGTGGGACTTCGATACGGGGGAGGTCGCCATTTTCCCGGTCGGACGCGATGTGCCGGACGGATCGCGCATCATTCTGCATATGAGTCCCGAGCGCAGCCCGATGGCCGGGGTTTCCTTCCGTCAGCCCGACAGCATGAGCCGGGGCGAAACCGTCCAGATTGCCGGAGAAACCTGCACCGACCACGTCCAGGAAACACAGAACGCCTATGGCGAGATCGTCCGGTCAGCGGCCTGCTTCACGACCGACGGCATCCTGCTGCGCCAGTCTGTGGATGACCAGCCGCTGTATCTGGTCACGTCTGTGCAACGGGCACAGCAATCCCCCTCCCTGTTCGAAACCCCGCAGGGCTATCACGAGATGGATATGGGCGATCCCTCCGCCACAGCCGCCGGGGAAGAACCCAACCCCTTCGTCAATGCCCTGGGTCACTATGGCGACCAGGTTCGCGACCAGGCCGATCGCCGCACCGGCGAGGAAATCGAGGAACGCACCCGCAATGCGCTGAACCGCCTGTTCGGCAATTGACCCCGTGTGCCATCATTACAGAGAAGGACTTTCCATGATGCAGTTTCGACCAGGTATCCTGCCGGCCATTGTGGCGGGCGCTTCGGGTTTGGTGGTCGCTGCCTGTCAGCAAGGGGCGCCGGCCGATACGCTGCCGCCGGCCACGATAGAAATGACCTACTACGCCCACGAGACCGAAGATGGCATTTGCCAACCGCGTGGCGTTGCCCGGGTCAATGTGAGCGATACCGACCTCTATGCCGTGTACGGGTCTGTCGAGTATACCGACATTCATGGCGGCGGGACGACACGTCTTCCACTGCAACATGTGTTCTACGGCTATGACTCGGACGGCATCGGCGTGTCGGAAGTGCGTACCGGCATCGACACCGATACGGCCTGCGAAGACCTGCGTATCGACCACGTCGTTGACCATTGCCTTTTGAACTCGACCCGCCCGGCCGAGGAACCCTGCCCCCGCCTGGAGCTCTCCGGCGAGGGCTTTGCCGGTCTCGTCCTGAAGGAAGACGACTCTCAGCCCGCAGACCGGAACACGGACGGCTGAGCGCAGCATCAGAGGAACTTCCGCTTGAGCGTGGAGCACCGGTTTCAGAGCCTCGCCTGATGCACAATCAGGCCAACGCGCTCAAGCCCACCTCCTCTGACAGCGCCGCCGTGGAGCTATAACAGCAGCGGACAGGGTTCTTCCGCGTCGGCACAGTAGCCGGGGGGATGATAGACAGCCATGCCCAGCTCACCTGGCACGTTGTCCGATGACAGCGGGTGGAAGGCAACGCTCCCCGCCGATTGTGCGAAAGCCGGCGCGGCGAGTGATGCCGCGGCACCGTAGACGCTCAGACGCGCCGGCTCCCGACGATTGAACATGCCTCGTTCCGCCCGCTCCGTCTCAGGGCCGATCGGCAGCCCGCGCCGGCGCTTCACAGGTAAAACTGCCCGCCGCATCGGTCGATCCGATACCGCGATATACCGCTCGCTGGGGCCAGGGACACAGCGGACGCTGCGTGGCGATTGCGTGCGAACCCTCGCCCTCGAACCGTGTTGCGGTAACCCGGTCGGGTGCGACGTCATTCTCCACCCAGGCAATCAAGGCGGAAAACAGGTCATGTCGGGAATCGTCCGATGGCGGGCGTGGCGGGATGCCCAGCGTGGAATTGAACGCATCCGGTCCCGTTCCACCACCGCAATGCATCACGCCGGGGGCCATGAACAGGCGCGCATGCTCACCCAGATTTTCGGGGCCGCCCATTTGCGCGGCGTGGCGTTCAAAAAAGTCGATCGACTGGGCGGGCGGCACCAGCGTGTCGGCCAGCCCGTGGAACACGATCAGCTTTCCGCCGCGCGCCGCGTATTCCTGCAGGCTGCCCCGCGTGGCATCGTTGACGATATCACCAAGCCGATCATCGACGATGGGCATATCGCGCTCGAAATCCATCTCCCGCCAGTCCCAGTCGGCTCCGAACACCCAATTGAACAGGGCGCTGAACGCGGGCTGGCCATTTACCGGCTGCTGCAAGAAGGACCACCCGAAGATATTGGGCATTTCGCTGCCGGGCAGCCAGCCATGGAAGCGTGGTTCGCCTGCACGGCTGGTCGGACCGGAGTAGAATGCACGGGCGGTCGCCACTTCTCCCTCGGTAAGGCAATTATCGGACGCCGCGCCGCTGCATTGCAGGACCTGAGGATCAAAGGAGCAGCTCATCGGGTCCATGATGAATCGGTCGCCGGCCAACGCGTGGCCCTGTTCCCAGCAGGCAGCGATGGCGGCCCGGTTGAGCAGCGCGAGCTTTGCATCTGACAGCAGACGCCCGGGCTCGCGGTTTGCCGCGTCGTAGTCCCACAGCACGGCCGCGTGGCCCCAGGTGCGATTGATGACCGGCGCACCGACCAGGATGCCGTCATAGTCCTCGGGATAATACAGCGCCTCGATCAGACCCATCTGCCCGCCTGTGGAACAACCGGTATAGTACGACGATTCCACCTCCCTGCCGTAGAAGGCTTCGGTCAGGGCCTTGCCGGTTGTCGTCATCACATGGGTCGAGAGACGGGCCCAGTCGCGCCACTTGCGCGGCTGGTCGATCAGCGCCTCGCCGTCGAGCGGGGAGGCTGGTGCGGTGCCTGCATCGGTGGTGGCTGTGGCGAAGCCGCGCCGCAGTCCCTCGGCCATGCCCGAATAGCCAAGCTCGAAAGTCCCGGCGAAACCGCCGCTGCCATTCCCGTGGAACACCCCGGTCCAGCCATCTGCGGGCAGCCACAACTCGACCCCGATATCCGAATCCGGCTCGGGTCTGACGCGGGCGACGACGCGGCAGAACGCGGGATAGCCCTGAAGCACACCGGCAAGGGTGGTCTCCTCGGCCCTCGCCGGGATCAGGGTCGCACTTTCGATCGAGGTGTCGGGCAGGGCCACTCCGGCAAGCGCGGCGCAGCGGTCTTCGTCACTGTCGTGCATGATCGAAGACTGGGCGAGGGCGACGCCCGGAAGCATTCCGCAGAATGCGGCTGTTGCCAGGATGGCGGCAAGGTGCATGCGTTTCATGGTTCCCTCCGATGGAGACATCATGGCGTGACTGTCGCGGTCGACTCCGAGCGCCTGATCAGGCGGGCCAGCCACAGGAACAGGAGCGCTCCGATCAGGTACATCGGCGCAAGAGCGTAGTAGGCGGCCTGCAAAGCATGCTCGCCATAGGTTGGCCGGAAGAAGTCGCTCATCATTCCGACATAGGTCGGCCCCATTCCCAGGCCGATGAAGTTCATTACCAGCAGCAACAGGGCACCCGAAATGACGCGCCGCTCGGGGGCGACTTCGCTCTGGACGAAAGTGACTGTCGCCGAAAGGAAAAAGGAATTGAGAAACATCGGCACAGCAAGAAACGCGAGCGCAAGTCTCCAGTCGGGTGCCCAGGCAAAGCCGAGGAAGAATGGCAGGGCCAATACCAAAGAAGCGGCGGGCACGGTCGCATAGGCGGTCTTGCTGCGGCGCACGAAGTAATCGACGATCCGGCCGGATGCGTAGATCCCGCCGCTCATCCCCAACCCCACGACAAGCGCGTACCACACCGCAACGTCTTCCAGCGTCATGCCCTTTTCGCGCATCAGGTACAGTACGGTGAAGTTGAGCAAGCCGTAGGTGATGAAATTGCCGGCGCCGCTCGCGAGCGATGCCATGAGCAACAGGGGATTACGGAAGAAGCGCACGATGGTCACCGCGAAACCTTCCGGGGCCGTCTCTGGCGTGGGTGCCGCAGGCAGGGCATCGGTCTCGCCTCGCACGGGTTCCCGCACCAGCCAGTAGACCAGCAGCGCTGTCACAACACCGATCCCGCCGATCACATAAAAGGGCATACGCCAGTCGAACGCCGCGGCGAGGGAGGCCCCGAAAGCCACGCCGAGCGCAGAGCCGATGGGCGGGCCCAGGTTGAAGATCGCCATTGCGGTCGTCCGCCGTTCCCGTGGGAAGGTATCTGAAATGATCGCATAGGACGGTGGCACGCCGCCGGCCTCCCCGACCCCGACCATCATTCGCGCGATCACCAGCTGACCGTAGTTGGCCGCCATCCCGCAGGCGACGGTCGCCGCACTCCAGATCGCGCAGGCGGCGGAAAGCACCTTCACCCGGCTGGTCCGATCAGCCAGCCAGCCAATCGGGATCGCGATAAAGCAATAGAACAACGCGAAATAAAAGCCTGTGAGCAGGCCAAGCTGCCCGTCGGAAATGCCCAGCCCCTCCTGGATTGGCTTGGCGAGGATTGAAATCAACTGCCGGTCGAGGAAATTGAGCACATAGACAAAGGCCAGCATGCCCAGCGTGAGCCGCGCAGCAGCGGGCGACGCAGGGGCCGCCTTGGGTGCGGTCGACGCCTTCATCGCATCCACCTGCGGTACGGGTTGACTCGCCTCATGGTCTCTTCCTCTCTCAAGCTTGTTCTTGTTCGTCATTGCCCAGCCATCCCGGCCGGCCGCGACCGCCGCCATACCCCGCAGCGACCCTCTGCTTCAGCAACATCGGCGGCCTGAACCGCTCGCCATAGGCCTCGTGCAGTATGTCTTGCACCTGCAGGCACAGATCCGACGTCACAACGTCCATCAGGGCGAACGGACCTATCGGATGGCCAAGGCCGAGGCGGCAGGCAGTATCGATATCCGAAGGCGTGGCAACGCCTTCGTCGACCAGCTTCACCGCTTCGATCAGCATTGCGTGGAGCATGCGGTTGACCGCGAAGCCCGTGACATCCCGGATCCGCACAGGCTGCTTGCCTATGCCTTCGAGCAATTCGACGATCTCCTCCACCACAACCGGCGCCGTCGCGAAACCGGGTATCACCTCGACCAGTTTCATCCGCGAGACGGGAGAGAAATAATGGGTGCCGAGGAACCGCGGCCGCCGTTCGGGCGGCAAGGTGGCGGCAAGCGTCGAGATCGGAAGGGTCGAGGTGTTTGAGGATATGATGCACTCGGGCTGACACGCCGCATCGAGCGCGCGCAACACCTCGGCCTTGGCGTCCAGAGATTCATAGACGGCTTCGGTCACCAGTGCACAGCCGCTCATCGCGGCGATGGATTGGACCGGCTCGATCCGGTCCAGCGCCGCAGCGGCCGCCTCCGCTTCATAGGCTTGCCGCGTAACGCCCTTGTCCAACAGCACACGCAGACGCTCCATCGCTTGCGTCAGCGCCGTCTCATTCTGGTCGTGCAAAAGCACGTCATGTCCGCCCAAAGCGAACACCAGCGCGATCTCGGCCCCCATGAGGCCTGCTCCGACGACACCGGTCTTCACGACGTCTGCTCCGCGCGCATATCAGCGCCGCCGCGCTCGTCTCCCTGCCAGACTTGCGCCTGATCGATGTACCAGGGCAGCAGCTCGGGCGTGGCGCTCGCATCGGCATTTATCACCTTGGCGACCGGCCATCCGGCGAACAGCCGCTTGATCGGCAGCTCCTGCTTCTTGCCCGACAGTGTGCGAGGAATGCCAGGTGCTTCGATGAAGCGATCGGGCACGAAGCGGGGCGACAGGCTGGAGCGGATCGCGGCGGCGACCGCCGCCCGGGTGTCGGCATCCACACGCCGGCCCTCGCTCGGGACGACGAACATGATCAGTTCGCTGTCGCCCTCCCCATTCTCGACGTCGACGATCATGGTGTCGGCTATCTCGGGCAGGCGCTCGACCGCGGCATAGATTTCGGCGGTGCCCATGCGCACGCCGTGCCGGTTGATGGTCGCATCGCTGCGGCCCGAAATGGTGCAACTGCCGTCGCTATGGACCGTCAGCCAGTCGCCGTGACGCCATATGCCGGGCCATTCGGCAAAGTAGGATTCGCGGTAGCGGCTACCGTCGTCGCCCCAGAAATGGAGCGGCATGCTGGGGAAAGGCTTCGTGCAGACGAGTTCGCCGACCTCGTCGATGACCGGCTCGCCATGCTCGTCCCACGCCTCGATGGCGGCGCCGAGATGGCGGCATTGGAGCCGGCCCGGAGTGTCGGGCAGTTCGGGATTGCCCGCCATGAAGGCGGCGGCGATCTCGGTACCTCCGCTGACATTGCACCACCAGATGTCGGGGCGCCCCAGCGCGGCGAACTGCGCGGTCCCCCAGCGTTGCACGTCCGGCGGCAGGGGCGACCCGGTGCTGCCGAGCGCGCGGATGCGCTCAACCCCCTCGATCCGCGCGACCTCGACCCCGGCTTTGCGGCAATTGGCGAAAAACGCCGCGCCCGCCCCGAACCAGGTCACGCCGCTGCGCGCGGCGAAGTCCCATAGGCGCGCCCAGTCCGGATCGGCCTTGGTGCCGCTCGGCGATCCGTCGAACAGGCAGATGGTGGTGCCGCTGAGCAGCCCGCCGACCTGGATGTTCCACATCACCCAGCCGCTGGCGCTGTACCAGTGGAACCGGTCGCCCAGCGTGTTCGCGTCGTAGCTGGGCCCGAGATCGAAATGCAGCCGGCCTGCGGCGGTCGCGAGGATGACCCCGCCATGGCCGTGGACGATCGCCTTGGGCAAGCCGGTCGTACCGCTCGAATAGAGGATCCAGAGCGGGTGGTCGAAGGGAAGCCAGGCCGGCTCGAACGCCGCGACCGCCTTGTCGTCGCGCGCGGTTGCGGCGGCGAAGTCGATGGCATCGGGCAGGTCGCGGTCATTGCAGCCGCTGGCGACCACGAACAGCGTTTCGACCGAGGGTAGCCGGCTGCGGATTTCGGCAATCGCAGCGCTGCGATCCATGGACTTGCCCGCATAGAATACGCCGTCGACCGCAATCAGCGCCTTCGGCTGCGTCTGCCGCCAGCGGTCGAGCACGGCATTGGTGCCCATGTCGGGCGAGCACAGTGTCCAGACGGCACCTATACCCGCACAGGCGAGCAGGCCGACCACGGCAGCCGGTATGTTGGGAAGGTAGCCAGCCACGCGATCGCCGGGCTCGATTCCCCGCTCGCGCAATTCCAGAGCAAGCGATGCTGCCCGACGTCGCAGCTCCGCCCAGCCGATCGTCTCGCTCCCGCCGCGCTCGTCCATCGCGACGATCGCGGGCTGCCCGGCCGCCTCGGCCGCTTCGGCATGGGAGAACACGTGCCGCGCATAGTTGACCGTGGCCCCCTCGAACCAGCGCGCGCCAGGCATGTCATCCCCGCTCAGCACCCCGGTCGCCCGAGTGGGCGATGCGATGCCCTCCCAGTCCCAGATGCTGCGCCAGAAGCCCTCGATGTCGTCCACCGACCAGCTATGCAGGTCGTCATAGGTGGCGAAATCCAGCCCCCGCGTCTGCTTCAGCCAGTCGCGATACAGGCGTATCTGCGGAATGGGTGTCGCTGCGTGCGCGCTAATTCTGCCAGAATTCATCGAGAGAATGACCTTGCTTGGGGTTCTTCGTCGCGCGCGAGTTGGAGCGCGCAGGGACTGGGTGGGCGGCACCGGATCGGGGCGCCGCCCGCCAGGGTTCAGAACGATGTCCGCAGGCTGATCGCCATATAGCGTCCGATCGGATTGTAGGTGCCGCCGATCCCGTCGGTGCCGGGGAAGAACGGTGGCGTCGCGTCGAACAGATCATTGACCTGCAGGCTCAGCTCGGTGTCTTCGAGAAAGCCGGTATCGGGCAGGCCCACCATCAGGCGCAGGTCGACGGTGGTGTACCCGTCCGACGAATAGAGCGCAGTCCCGGTCGGGGTGGCGTAGGATGCCGTCACGCCCGAGCGGTGGTTGACGAAGTTCACAAAGGTCAGGGAGCCGGCATTGAAGCCGAGCGTGGTCCGCAATGTCATCCGCGGAATCCCGGCGTCAAGCGAGTCACTCTCGGCCGAAGTCGGCGACAGCTGGTTGGTGTAGTTCAGGATGTAGTTGCCGGCCAGCCCCGCGAAAACGGAGCCGAAACTCGTGGGGTGGACGTAATTGACATCGAAGTCGATGCCATCGGTCTGGCGCACCCCGAAATTGCCCTGCCGCAGATCGAGGATGTTGCCGATCGCCGGCACGGCAGCGAAGGTGTAGTAGAACGGCACGGTACCGTCGATCGCGCCGTTCAGCTGCGCCGCGCTGGGGTCGCGAATGACCCGCGTAGAGAAGGTCGGATCGCTGAACAGCAGCGCGCCGAGCCCCGCCGGGGTACCGATTACATTATCGTATTCGATATTGTAGTAGGTCGCGCTGGCACGCAGATTGTGCGCAAACGTGGGGTTCAGATCTATACCGGCAGACCAGGTCTTCGCCGTTTCCGGCTCGAGATCCTCGTTCCCGCCATACAGAAGGATGGTGTTGACCTGTGCCGCGCCGCGCGCGGGATCGCGCGCCCCGAAGGCATCCACCAGCGCCGCCGCGGAATAGTACGAACCTACCGTCGATCCGAGATCGCGCAGGCCGGGCGCGCGGAACGAATGGCCGTAGCTGCCGCGCAGGTTCACCCCCTCCACGGGCTCCCAGACGAGGCCGACCTTCGGATTGGTGGTCGATCCGAAATCATCGTAGTGATCGTAGCGGCCCGACAGCGACAGCGAGAGGCTCTGCGCCATGGGCCCGGCATTGTCGGGACCCACGATCGGCACGAACAGCTCGCCATAGACCGACTGCACGTTGCGCGAGAGATCTTCGGGAAATCCGACCCCGCCGCTCTGGCCGCGCTGCATGTAGGTCTCGCGGCGGTATTCAGCACCGACCGCGATCTTGAGCTCGCCGCCGGGCAGCTCAGCGAGCGGCCCGTCGATCTTGACCGCGCCGATCCGCGTGCGCTGGCGATTGGTGAAGGTGGTCGGGTTGTCGAGGATCGCTGCGACCACCGCCGGGTCGGTGTCGAAGCCGAAGGGGTCGAGCGCGGTCGACGGCGTCGTTCCGGCGGCGGCAGCCGTCAGCGCGGCGGTGTTGATCCCCGGCTGGAGCGTATCGTTGCGCGACCAGTTATAGCTGCCGTAGACAGTCGCCTGGAAATCACCCGGCAGGTCGATATCGACCCCGGCGGTCGCGTTACCGGTGCGAACTTGATAGGTCTGGTCGAAGTGATCATCGCCCACCAGCCGGTCCGGACGGAAATCGAAATACCCGAACACCGAGCCCGTGCCCGGAGGCGCTCGGAAGTACGGGTTGGCTGCGGTGATCAGCACGAAGGTCTGCCCCGGCAGGGCCGCCTGCACGGTATCCTCGCGGTCCGAATAGAGCAGGTCGCCCCACAGGACGATGCCGTCGGTCAGGTCCTGCTGGACCGCCAGCAACCCGCTGTGCGCGCGGCTCTCCGGCAACAGGTCGACCGGGCCGCGCGGGTCGCAGGTGTTCTGGCCCGGCTCGAGGCTGGGCGCAGCGTAGATCGTTCCGGCGAACAGGTTGACGTTCGCATCCGGGCACACGGTCGAACGCGTGTCGATCCCGCCCTGATTGCGGAAATCGAGTGAGCGGTAGTCGCGGTCGGCCCCGGTGATATTGCCGTTCTGCTGGTACTGGTAGGCGAATACCAGGGAGCCCGAATCCCAGTCCTGGCCGAGGATGGCGCCCGCATTCATGGCCTCGTAATCGTCCGCGAAGCCATAGCGGACATTGGTTTCCAGCCCCGAAACGCGCTTGCGGGTGATAAAGTTGATTACGCCGGCAACCGCCTCCGAGCCATAGATGGCAGACGCGCCATCGGCGACGATCTCCACCCGCTCGACCGCCAATTCGGGGATAAGGGGATAATCAGGGTTGGTCTGCTGGACACTGCCGGAAATCAGGCGGTGGCCGTTCATCAGCGGCAGCGTCGCGGCGGTCGGCAGGCCCCGCAAACCCGGAGCGAACGACCCGACGCCGCCATTGCTTACGCGCGGTGCGGTGTTGAAGCTGTTGAGCTGGGGTACGGTGGCAAGCAGTTCCGGTGTGCTGGCTGCGCCAATACGCGCCACGTCCTCGCGCGAGACGGTAATCAGATCCGATCCCGTCGGGGGCACCCCGCGGATGCGGGACCCCGTCACAACGATGACTTCCTCGGCCCTTTCCTCGACAGCGGCCTCAGTTGTGGCGCTCTCGTCCTCCTGGGCGTAGGCAGCAGCTGATAGGCTCAGCGCCGCAATTGCGAGCGCGCTCTGGCCGAGCAGGCGGGCGCGACGACGCGTGGAAATCAACCTCGACATATTCTCTCTCTCCCATTGTGTTCGCGGACTTTGCCGCGGCCGGACTTTGCCGGCTTGATGACATGTGTACGGTGTGCCAGACCCCTGCGTAAGCGCAGGAGCGGACATCTCTGTGTCATTTGCGGACACAGAGATGTGAGGAGAGGACAGGATGAGTATCGCGGCCGAGACCCATCACGATGCCATGCTGCACAATGATCGGGCAGGCTTCCCCACGCTCAATCAACGGATCTTCGCGCCCTTCAAGATCGCGACCGTGATTGACACGGTGGCCGACCGCGGGATGCCGGCGGAAACCGTACTGAACAGGACCGGTCTGACGCTCGCAGAGATTCACGACCCGCATACGCTGACCTCGATTGGCCAATACCTGACCGCTTGCGAGAACATCGTTGCGGCGGGTGCCGAGTTCGAAGACGCCTTCGCGATCGGCTCGCGTCTGCACCTGTCCGCTTACGGCATGTACGGCTATGCGCTGATTTGCTCGCCAACGATGCGCGACTTCTTCGATTTTGCCGTGCGTTACCAGCCGCTGGCCACGCCGACCGTGCGACTGCATTGGCGGGTGGAAGGCGATTTTGCGATTTGGCAGTTCCGGGAAATCTACCGCGACATGATGAGCGACGACGTTCGTACCTTTCTCACCCGCCAGCAAATGAAGATGACCTTCACCCATATCCGGGACGTGGCGGGAAGCGACAACCTGCCCGTTCGCGCGTTATTCGCGCTGCCCGAAGACGACCACGCCGCACAGGATGCGCGGGAATTGTCTTGCGAGTGCCTCTACGATCAGGCGGCGAGCGAACTGCATTATCCGGTCCGGATTCTCGACAGCACGCCCGAGCTCGGCAACCGCCTGACCCGGACGATGCTGGAGGAAACCTGTGAGCGGCTGATCGGGCAGTCGCGCATCTCTTCCGGTTTGTCGGGCGAGGTCTATCAGGTGCTGCTGAATGCGCCGGGACAATTCCCCGCAATGGCCGCGGTGGCCGCGCAACTCGGCTTGCAGGAGCGCACCCTGCGCCGGCGGCTCGCGGCGGAAGACACGACCTACGGCGCAATTGTCGACGATGTGCGCCGCAAACTGGCGATCGAATACCTGCAGACCACCCGGATGAGTGTGGACGATGTGGCGTGGAAAGTCGGTTTCAGCGACGCCGCCAACCTGCGCCGCGCCGTACGGCGGTGGACAAACAAGACCGTGAACGAGCTTCGCAAAGAAAAATAGCGGTGCTGTCAGACTAACGCGGCGAGGTCTCGGAAACCTCAACTTGAACCGAACTCAGGCGGTGGCGGTGAGTTGACGCCATTCGGCCAGGGCCTGGGTGCGGTTCTTCTTGAACTCATCGCGGCGGTGAAAGTGGCGTTCGAGGTTGAAGTGGCTGTGGATGGACGATTGATCGACGGCGCGCCAAAGATAGCGAAGCTCCCCGTTGATGCGGACGAAAACCTCATCCAAATGCCATGCCCAATTCGAGTAACGCTTGTTCTCCACGCGGCGCTTGCGGATCAACTTCGCGAACAGCAACCCAAACCGGTTCCACCAAAACCGAACTGTCTCATGCGTGATGTCGATGCCGCGTTCGTGGAGCAAGTCTTCCACGTTCCTCAGCAACAGCGGGAAACGGACATACATCATCACCGCAAGGCGGATGATCTCGGGTGAGGTCTTGAAATATTTGAACGGGTTACGCATTCGGGGAGGCTACGAAACCGCCATCCCGCTCACAAGGCAAAGCTCCTCTGACAGAACCATCGGAGATTTCCGGCGGGCGCCGGTGCCATATCCAGGTATGGAGGGATAAATGGCGGTGAGGGTGGGATTCGAACCCACGAGACGGGGACACCGCCTACACGCGTTCCAGGCGTGCGCCTTCGACCACTCGGCCACCTCACCGCAGGAGGCGCGGACTATACCCATCAGTGCGCATTCGGCAAGGACTGAGTCAGCAGGCCCGGCGGTGCCGCTGCACAGGCTGGCAATCGGCGCGCGAACGCCTATCTTTGCAGGGCAAAGCGCGACCCTGGAGCCCGCCATGTCCGACCCTGTCTGGAAGTCTCAGATCATCCCCGCCGAGCGTGCCCTGCCCGGCCGCCCCGATGCCATCGCCACCGCGCCCACGCATTTCGTCACCGGCCGGGACCTCAAGGCCGCGGCGCCCGTGGGGATGCAGGAAATCGTGCTGGGCATGGGTTGTTTCTGGGGTGTGGAGCGCCTGTTCTGGCAGACGCCCGGCGTGTGGCACACGGCGGTCGGCTATGCCGGCGGCAGCACGCCCAATCCGACCTATGAGGAAGTGTGCTCGGGCGGCACCGGCCATGCCGAAGTGGTGCGCGTGGTGTTCGATCCGGCGCAATTGCCGCTGGACGATCTCCTGAAAGTCTTCTGGGAAGGTCATGATCCGACCCAGGGCATGCGGCAGGGCAATGATCAGGGCACGCAATACCGCTCGGTCATCCAGACCCTCGACGACGCCCAGGCCGAAGCGGCCCGCGCCAGCCAGGCGCGCTACCAGGCCGAACTGGACCGTTCCGGTCTCGGCGCGATCACGACCATTATCGAACCGGCCGGCGAATTCTTCTATGCCGAGGACTATCACCAGCAATACCTCGCGAAAAATCCGGATGGTTACTGCGGCATTGGCGGCACCGGCGTGGTCTGCCCGATCGGAACCGGCGTCCCGGCCTGACGTTCATCTTGTGCAGGCCTGTTGCCTGTGAGGACGGTCTCGTTGAGGCTGTCGCGTATATCCGGAATGACGGGACACTCGCTTGCAAAGACTGATCGCCTTTGACGTGGATTCGACGCTGCTGCGTGTGGAATCCCTGGACACGGCCATCGAGGCCGCGCTGGCGGCCCTGCCGGACGCGGCCGAGGCGCGCCGCCGCCTGCACGAGATCACCAATGCCGGCATGACCGGCCGCATGGCCCTGCGCGACAGTCTGGAAGCGCGGCTGAAACTGGCGGCGCTGGACAGGGGCGGGGTCGACAACATGGCCGAGCGCCTGCGCAAACGCGTCACCCCGGGCATGGCGCCCCTGCTGAAGAAGCTGCGTGCACGCGGCGACCAGATCCACGCCATTTCCGGCGGCTTTGCCGACCTGATCGAACCGGTGCTGGGCGATCTGGGTTTCCAGCGCGGCGACATCCACGCCAACCGCTTTGTCTGGCAGGACGAACGCGTGGTGGGACTGGACATCGACAGCCCGCTCTCGCGCAATGGCGGCAAGGCCGAAGTGCTCGACCGGATCGCCGCGGCCAGCACCGAGACGATCATTGTCGGCGACGGGATGACCGATTTCGAGGCTTTCGAGAGCGGCGCCGCCGACCGTTTCATAGGTTTCGGCCTGATCGCGCGGCGCGATGTCGTCGTAGCGGCGTGCGAGTATTCCGGCGCCGATTATGTGCGCACGGTGGACGGTCTGGGCAAGCTGCTGGGGGTGTGACGCACGCGCCGATCGACGTTTTCTTGTGCCCTGTTTCGCCGATTCCGAAATCGGCGAGACGCCGACAGGCGGTCGGGTCAGGCTGACGGCAGACAAGTCGAACCAGCCAACGGAGTCCGCATGACCGCCGCTTCAATACCCCGCCATCCCGTCACCCTCGCCCGCCTTTCGGGGCTGGCCTATCTCGCCATTATCCTGTGCGGGCTCTTTGCCCAGCTGGCCGTACGAGGCGTCCTGATCGACTGGCAGGATGCCGGTGCGACCGCCGGCGCGATCCGCGACCAGAACACGCTCTTCCGCCTGGGCATCATGGCAGACCTGCTTGTGTTCGGCCTCGACATCGTCCTGGCAGTGACCTTCTACCGGCTGCTCTCACCGGTGGATCGCGGTCTGGCGCTGTTCGCCCTGTCGGCGCGGCTGGTCATGTGTGCGGTGATGTGCGCGAACCTGCTCGCCATGATCGCACCGCTCGTGCTGCTCGGCGAAACGCCTCTCGCCGGACAGCTCGACGGCCCGACCGCCGAGCTTGCCGCGCTCGCGGCGCTCGAGCTGCATAGCGAGGGCTATGTTCTCGGCCTGATGGTGTTCGGCCTGCACGGCGCTGCGCTCGGCGTGCTGCTGTTCCGGTCCGGCTATTTTCCGGCGATCCTGGGCCTGCTCGTGGGCGTATCCGGGCTGAGTTACATGACGCTCGGGATCGTCCATTTCGCGCTGCCGACGCTGACCGGGGCGGGAAGCCTGCTGCTGCTGACGGCCGCCTTGCCCGAATTTGCCTTCACGGCATGGCTGCTGCTGGCCGGGCTGAGCCGCAAAAAGTGGGACGCCGCCCTGACTGACCGGGCGCCGGTCTAGCGAATGCGCGCGGGCATCCTGCCGGTTGGGGCCGGCACGATGCCCGGACGCCCCTACGGCCGGATCAGCCTGGCCCGGATCGAGCCTTCCAGCGCGTTGACACGGTCGAGAAAATCGTCCGGCAGCGGGCCTTCCAGATCGGACACCACATAGCCCAGCCCGTTGCGCGTCTCGAGTCGCTGGGCGGCGATATTGGCCGAGGTCGAGGAGAT
The DNA here is from genome assembly GCA_036231565.1 of Pseudomonadota bacterium. GTDB lineage: Bacteria > Pseudomonadota > Alphaproteobacteria > Caulobacterales > Maricaulaceae > Maricaulis. The sequence continues at coordinate 14,380 of JAZAHA010000024.1, read as the reverse complement.
CGACTCGTTGAGCCGCGTCAGGAAGCCCGGCGCATTGGCGTGGAAGCTCAGGAGGCGCACCCGGCCCGCCCTGATCTCGCCCGGCTCGATCTCCGGCACATTCACCGCGCCCTTGGTCGAGCCCTGGGAGAGATAGCGCGCCAGCTTGCTCGACACGTCCTCGCCGATCGAGGCCTGGGCCTCCAGCGTCGAACCGCCGATATGCGGCGTCAGGATCACATTCTCAAATCGTTGCAGGGGCGAAACGAAGGCTTCGTCCTTGGAGGCCGGCTCCTTCGGGAAGACATCGACCGCCGCACCCAGCAGGGCACCGCTTTCCAGCGCGTCCGCCAGGGCATCGATATCGACAAGGTCGCCGCGCGCCTGGTTGATCAGGATGGCGCCCTTTTTCATCTTCGCGATGGCGTCGCGGTTCATGATGTTGCGGGTCTGCTCGGTCGAGGGCACGTGCAGCGTCACCACGTCGGAGATTTCCAGCAGCTCGTCCAGCGAGCCGCAGGATCGCGCATTGCCGTGCGCCAGCTTGGGTTCGACATCGTAGAAATAGACATGCATGCCCAGCGCGCTGGCGAGGACGGACAGCTGGGAGCCGATATTGCCATAGCCGACAATGCCCAGCTTCTTGGCGCGGACCTCGTGGGAATCCGTCGCCGATTTCTGCCACTCGCCGCGCTTGGCCGCCGAGGACCGGGCGGGAATGCCGCGCATCAGCATGATCACCGAGGCCAGGGTCAGCTCTGCGACCGAGCGCGTATTGCCGAAGGGGCCGTTGAAGACGGGGATGCCGCGCGCTTCGGCCGTGTCCAGATCGACCTGGTTGGTGCCGATGCAGAAACAGCCCAGCGCCTGCAGGCCGGGCGCCGCATCGAAGGCCGCCTTGTCCATCTTTGTGCGCGAACGGATACCGGCCAGAAGCGCGCCGGACAACCGGTCGTGCAGGTCGGTGACGGCCAGCGCGGCCGCATGACGCTCGACGGGCAGTCCGGCCGCCTCGAAGGCGCGGTCGGCGAGCGGGTGCACATTTTCGAACAGGACGACAGTGTCGGACATGGCGGGGTTTCCTGAGGATCGGTCGGGGTTAAGTTAGGCGTGCTTCGCCGCAGCGCAACATGCAAATCCCCTTATGTCCACAGCCCGCAGCGGCGCCCCACCAGGCCCGTCACGCAAGACTATTCGGCGTTCAGCGCCCGAACCGCCGCAATCGTCCGGTCGACGTGTTCGTAGGGGTTCATTTCCGACCAGGTCAGCGTGATCGTCGAATTTTGATCGATCACGTAGGATGTGCGCGAAGTCCAGCCCGGACGCATCAGCATGCCCACATCATAGTCGCGCATCATGCCCTCGCCGATGGCGAAGACCGGGAAGGCCGACGCACAGTGCTGGGTGGAGAAGTCGGCGAGACGGTCGGTATTGCCCGCGGTGATGCCGATCACCTGCGCGCCCTCGGCCTCGAACTGGTCGATCGCTTCGGCAAAGCTGGCCGCCTGGGCCTCGCAGCCCGAAGTGAAGGCCGCCGGGAAGAAGAAGACCACGACCGGCCCGCTCTCCAGCGCCTCGGCGAGGTGGAAGCTGACCGCTTCGCCGGCCTGGAAGCCCTCGACGGTGAAGTCCGGCGCAGTATCGCCCGGCTCGAGCTCGGCAAGGGCCGGAGCGGAGATGGCGGCAATGGCGGCAAGGCCGGCAATGAGATGACGCATGGGGATCCCCTCCTCGGATCGAGACAGTGTCGACAGACAAGATGAGGCGTTTGACGGCCGGGACAAGACCCTGGCCATCACAAGCTAGTCATCATCCATCTTCAGGGCGGCGATGAAGGCTTCCTGCGGGATCTCGACCTTGCCGAACTGGCGCATCTTCTTCTTGCCGGCCTTCTGCTTCTCCAGCAGCTTGCGCTTGCGGGTGGCGTCGCCGCCATAGCATTTCGCCGTCACGTCCTTGCGCAGGGCCGAGAGCGTCTCGCGGGCGATGATCCGGCCGCCCAAAGCCGCCTGGATCGGGATCTTGAACATGTGCCGCGGGATCAGGTCCTTCAGCTTCTCGCACATGGCCCGGCCGCGCACATCGGCGCGCGCGCGGTGAACCACCATGGACAGCGCGTCGACCGGCTCGTCATTGACCAGGATCGACATCTTCACCAGATCGCCGATGCGGTCCTCGATCCACTGATAGTCGAAGCTGGCATAGCCCTTGGTGACCGATTTCAGGCGGTCGTAGAAGTCGAACACGACCTCGTTCAGCGGCAGCTCATAGACCACCATGGCCCGGTTGCCGGCATAGGTGAGCTCCTTCTGGACGCCGCGCCGGTCCTGGCAGAGCTTCAGCACGCCGCCCAGATATTCGTCGGGCACCAGGATGGTCGCCTTGATCCAGGGCTCGGCAATCGTGTCGATCTTCACCGGATCGGGCATGTCGGCCGGATTGTGCAGATCCATTTCCGTACCGTCCGTCATGGTCAGACGGTAGACCACCGACGGCGCCGTGGTGATCAGCTCGATATCGTATTCCCGCTCCAGCCGCTCGCGGATCACTTCCAGATGCAACAGGCCCAGGAAGCCGCAGCGGAAGCCGAAGCCGAGCGCGGCCGAGGTTTCCATCTCGTAGGAGAAGGAGGCGTCGTTCAGCGCCAGTTTCTCGATCGCTTCGCGCAGATCTTCGAACTCGGCACTGTCGACCGGGAAGAGACCGCAGAACACCACCGGCTGGGCCGGCTTGTAGCCGGTCAGCGCCTTGTCGGCCGGACGCTTGTCATCGGTGACCGTGTCGCCGACGCGCGCATCGCGCACCTGCTTGATCGAGGCATTGAGGAAGCCGATCTCGCCCGGGCCCAGCTCGGCGATCGCTTCCTTTTTCGGACGGAACACGCCGACACCGTCGACCGGGTAGGCCGCGCCGGTGCCCATCAGGCGCACCTTCATGCCCTTTTTCAGCGTGCCTTCGATGATCCGCACCAGGCAGATGACGCCGAGATAGGGATCATACCAGCTGTCGACCAGCATCGCCTTGAGCGGCGCGTCGGGATCGCCGGCGGCAGGCGGCGGCAGGCGCTTGACGATGGCCTCGAGCACATCGGGCACGCCCAGGCCGGTCTTGGCGGAGATCTCGACGGCCTCGGAGGCGTCGATACCGATCACATCCTCGATCTGCTCCTTGACCCTTTCCGGCTCGGCGGCCGGCAGGTCGATCTTGTTGAGCACGGGGACGATCTCGTGGTCGACCTCGATGGCCTGGTAGACATTGGCCAGGGTCTGCGCTTCCACGCCCTGCGAGGCGTCGACGACCAGCAGCGAGCCTTCGCACGCCGCCAGCGAGCGGTTGACCTCATAGGCGAAGTCGACGTGGCCGGGCGTGTCGATCAGGTTGAGAACGTAGGTCTTGCCGTCCTTGGCCGTATAGTCGAGACGCACGGTCTGCGCCTTGATCGTGATGCCGCGCTCGCGCTCGAGCTCCATCGAGTCGAGCACCTGCTCCTTCATCTCACGCTCGGTGAGCCCGCCGGTGACCTGGATCAGCCGGTCGGCGAGCGTGGATTTGCCATGGTCGATATGGGCGACGATGGAGAAATTTCGGATCAGGGACGGATCTGTGCTCATGGCGCGGGCACGTAGCATTCAAAAGGGGTTTGGCCAAGCGGGATGGGCTGTTGGGTTGCGAGGCTTCCCCTGCGCGAGCGGGGGAAGTGGCCGAACCCGACCTTGGGTCGGGTGAGGTCGATGGGGGCAAGTACATGCGCGCTGACGCGCTATGCGACGCTTCGCGCCGCCCCCTCAGCCCGCTACGCGGACAGCTCCCCCGCAAGCGGGGCGAGCCCTTCTGCGCACCCCCAAACGAAAAAGGCCGCCCCGGAAGGAGCGGCCTTTTTGAGATCCTTGCTGCAGCGAACGTCTAGTTCGCCAGAACCGCCTGCATCGCCTCGTACTTCTCGACGAGACCTTCGGCGTGTTCGCGCTCTTCCTCGGTCTTGGCCACCGCGACGTCTTCGCGGGCATTGGCCAGGTCCTGGGCGAGCTTGTCGGCGTCGATCTCGGAGACCGGCACGGCTTCTTCGGCCAGGATGGTCAGGCCGGCCGGGGTCACCTCGGCGAAACCGCCATGGATGAAGGTGCGCTCGACCGAACCGTCATTCATCACCGCGATGGCGCCCGGACGGATCACCGACATGAAGGGGGCGTGATCCGGCAGTACGCCGAAATCGCCCTCTTCGCCGGGGACCACGACCTGGTCCACCTGGCCGGCAAACACCCGGCGCTCCGGAGAGACGAGATCGAAATGGAGTTTGTCAGCCATCAGGCGTGTCTCCGGTTAGACCGAAGCTGCGTTACGCAGCTTCCGCGGCCAGCTTCTCGGCCTTCTTCACAGCGTCTTCGATGGTGCCGACCATATAGAATGCCGCTTCCGGCAGGTGGTCGTATTCACCGTCGCAGATCGCCTTGAAGCCCTTCACGGTCTCCGCAACCGGCACCTGGATGCCCGGGAAGCCGGTGAAGATTTCGGCCACGTCGAACGGCTGCGACAGGAAGCGCTCGACCTTACGGGCGCGGGCCACGGTCAGCTTGTCTTCTTCCGACAGCTCGTCCATGCCCAGGATCGCGATGATGTCCTGCAGAGCCTTGTAGCGCTGGAGGATTTCCTGAACGCGGCGCGCCGTCTGGTAGTGCTCGTCGCCGACGATGCGCGGCTCGAGGATGCGCGAGGTGGAGTCCAGCGGGTCCACGGCCGGGTAGATGCCCTTTTCCGAGATGGCGCGGTTGAGAACCGTGGTCGCATCCAGGTGGGCGAAGGTGGTGGCCGGGGCCGGGTCGGTCAGGTCGTCGGCCGGCACGTAAACGGCCTGCACGGACGTGATCGAACCCTTGGTGGTCGAGGTGATGCGTTCCTGCAGCGCACCCATGTCGGTGGCCAGGGTCGGCTGGTAACCCACGGCGGACGGGATCCGGCCCAGAAGGGCGGACACTTCGGCGCCGGCCTGGGTGAAGCGGAAGATGTTGTCCACGAAGAACAGCACGTCCTTGCCTTCCTCGTCGCGGAAGTATTCCGCCTGGGCGAGACCGGACAGGGCGACGCGGGCACGGGCGCCCGGCGGCTCGTTCATCTGGCCGAAGACCAGGGCGCAACGCGAACCTTCCGTGGAACCGCCATGTTCCTTGGGATCCTTGTTCACGCCGGATTCGATCATTTCCCAGTACAGGTCGTTACCCTCACGGGTCCGCTCACCCACACCGGCGAAGACCGAGTAGCCGCCGAACATCTTGGCGATATTGTTGATCAGTTCCTGGATCAGAACCGTCTTGCCGACGCCGGCGCCGCCGAACAGGCCGATCTTGCCGCCCTTGGCGTAGGGGCAGAGCAGGTCGACGACCTTGATACCGGTCGGCAGGATTTCAGCAGCCGTGGCCTGCTCGTCGAAGGACGGGGCCGGACGGTGGATCGGTGCGCGCTGCGTGTGGGCCACGTCGCCGGCTTCGTCGATGGCTTCGCCGGTCACCGACATGATGCGGCCAAGCGTGCCCGGACCGACCGGAACCGTGATCGGCGAACCCGTGTCGGTCACTTCCGTGCCGCGCTGCAGGCCTTCCGTCGCGTCCATGGCGATCGTACGGACAGTGTTCTCGCCGAGGTGCTGGGCAACCTCGAGGACGAGCTTCTTGCCGTCATTGGTGGTTTCCAGGGCGTTGAGGATGTCCGGCAGGGTGCCTTCGAACTCAACGTCCACGACAGCGCCCGTTACCTGGGCAATACGGCCTTTGGATGTGCTCATAGCGGGTATTCCTCTCGCCTAGAGGGCCTCGGCGCCGGAGATGATCTCAGTCAGCTCCGTGGTGATCTGCGCCTGACGCGTGCGGTTATAAACAAGGTTCAGTTTGTCGATGAGTTCGCCGGCATTGCGCGTGGCGTTGTCCATCGCGGCCATCTTGGCCCCCATCTCGCCTGCCACGTTTTCCAGCAGGGCGGACAGGATGACGGTATCGGCGTAGCGCGGCAGCAGCGTGTTGAGGATCGTCTCCTCATCCGGCTCGGTCTCGTAGATCGCGCCCTTCAGGTCGGGACGTTCCACGCCCTCGTCGATCGCATCGATCGCGGGGATCAGCACTTTCGCGCGCGGCTTCTGCGAGATCACCGACACGAATTCGGCCGAGACCAGCTCGCAGACATCGAACTCGCCATTCTCGAACATGATGCGGATCTTTTCACCGATCCGGCCCGAGGTGGCGCTGGTGATGGTCTTTTCGCCCGACAGCTCGATCCGCTCGACGATGAGCTTGGCGAACTGGCGCTTCAGCTGGTCGCCGCCCTTCTTGCCGACGCAGATCAGCTTGACGGTCTTGCCTTCAGCCTGCAGCGCCGTGATGCGCTCGCGGGCCTTCTTCACGATATTCGTGTTGAAGCCGCCGCACAGGCCGCGATCGGCCGTCATCACGACCAGCAGATGGGTTTCCGCACGGCCGGTGCCGACCAGCAGCGGAGACGCGCCCGGCGTGCCGGCCATGGCGGCCGACAGATTGGCCATCACTGCAGACATGCGCTCGGCATAGGGACGCGCGGCCTCCGCGGCTTCCTGCGCCCGGCGCAGCTTGGCCGCGGCGACCATCTGCATCGCCTTGGTGATCTTCTGCGTCGACTTGACGCTTTCGATCCGGTTTTTCAGGTCCTTAAGGCTCGCCATAAGGCTCTCCTAGCGGTTGGTCTCGATCAGGCTCACGCGAAGTGTTCGGTGAACTTGTCGAGAACCGCCTTCAGCTTGCCTTCCGAGTCGTCGGTCAGCTTCTTCTCTTCGCGGATCGAGGAGAGAAGGTCGGCGTGCTCGGCGTGCAGGTGACGCAGCAGGTCGGCTTCGTAGCGGGCGATATCCGACACGGCCAGGCCGTCCAGATAGCCACGCGTACCGGCGTAGATCACGCAGACCTGCTCTTCCATCGACAGCGGCGAGAATTGCGGCTGCTTCAGAAGCTCGGTCAGGCGCTGACCGCGGTTCAGCAGCTTCTGCGTCGCGGCGTCGAGGTCGGAACCGAACTGGGCAAAGGCCGCCATTTCGCGGTACTGGGCCAGTTCGCCCTTCATCTTGCCGGCAACCTGCTTCATCGCCTTGGTCTGGGCAGCAGAACCCACGCGCGACACCGACAGGCCGACGTTCACGGCCGGGCGGATGCCCTGGTAGAACAGGTCGGTTTCCAGGAAGATCTGGCCGTCGGTGATCGAGATCACATTGGTCGGGATGTAGGCCGACACGTCATTGGCCTGGGTTTCGATGACCGGCAGGGCCGTCAGCGAACCATTGCCATTGGCGTCGTTCAGCTTCGCCGCGCGCTCCAGCAGACGGGAGTGCAGGTAGAAGACGTCGCCCGGATAGGCTTCGCGGCCCGGCGGACGGCGCAGCAGCAGGGACATCTGGCGATAGGCGACGGCCTGCTTGGACAGGTCATCATACACGATCAGGGCGTGCATGCCGTTATCGCGGAAGTATTCGCCCATGGCGCAGGCGGTGAACGGTGCCAGGAACTGCATCGGAGCGGGGTCCGAAGCGGTCGCGGCGACCACGATGGTGTAATCCATCGCGCCGTTTTCTTCGAGCGTCTTCACGATCTGGGCGACCGTGGAGCGCTTCTGGCCGACGGCGACGTAGATGCAGTAGAGCTTGGCGCTCTCGTCATCGCCTTCGTTGACCTGTTTCTGGTTCAGGATCGTGTCGAGCGCGATCGCGGTCTTGCCGGTCTGGCGGTCGCCGATGATCAGCTCGCGCTGGCCGCGGCCGACCGGGATCATGGCGTCGATCGCCTTGATGCCCGTTGCCATCGGCTCGTGCACGGATTTCCGCGGGATGATGCCCGGGGCCTTCACGTCGACGCGGCGGCGTTCGGCAACATCCTTCAGCGGACCCTTGCCGTCGATCGGCTCACCCAGACCGTCCACGACACGGCCCAGCAGGCCCTTGCCCACGGAGGTGTCGACGATCGAGCCGAGACGCTTGACGGTGTCGCCTTCCTTGATACCCCGGTCATCGCCGAAGATCACGCAACCGACATTGTCGCGCTCGAGGTTCAGGGCCATGCCCTTGATGCCGCCCGGGAACTCGACGAGTTCACCGGCCTTCACCTCGTCCAGGCCGTAGACGCGGGCAATACCGTCACCGACGGACAGCACGCTACCAACGTCCGAAACCTTCGCTTCGGAACCGTAATTCTTGATCTGATCCTTCAGGATCGCAGAGATTTCTGCGGCACGGATGTCCATGGACCTAGGCCTCTTTCATCGCATTCTTCATCCCGTCCAGCTTGGTGCGGAGGGAACTATCGAACATGCGGGAGCCGACCTTCACGATCAGCCCGCCCAACAATTCGGGCCGCACATCCGTGCGCACCTCGATCTCGCGCCCGAAGGCACCCTTCAGCGAAGCCGCCAGGGCCTCGGTCTGTTTCTTCGTCAGCGCCGCTGCCGTGGTCACGTCAGCGGTCACCACGCCGCGGTCGGCCGCAGCCAGCGCAGCATAGATCTTCGCGACAGCGCCCAGCTCGCCGGCGCGGCCATTGCGCGCGGCCACGCCGAACATGTTGCGGGTCAGCGCGTTGAACTTGGCCTTTTTCGCCAGCTCGGCCAGCACGCCATCCTTGGCGTCGGCCGGATGCAGCGGCGAGGCAAGCGCCTCGGCCAGTTCCTGGGATTCCTCAAGCATCGCGCGGAAAGCCGACAGGTCGGCTTCCACCGCTTCAGCGGCACCCGAGGTCTTCGCCAGCTCGAACAGGGCAGTTGCGTAGCGTCCTGCCGCGTTGGCTGTCATGGCGTCTTCGCCGGTCTTCACCGTGACGTCACTCTCTAGCTGGATCGCACCCGTGGATCGCCGGATGGCGCAAGTGCTTGTTATTCAACGATTTTCATAACCGGACACTCGGTGTTGCACCGCACGTCCTCGTGGTTCGGCGCTGCGATAGCACAGGGATAGGGGCACAGCAAGCCACTCACACCGGGCGTTTCAGCGCACGGACAGTGTTTTTCGCGCGATACCCGCACTCTCCGCGACGCGCATCAGCCCCTCACGGGGTGGACGCCCCTACGGCGCCTTCTTTCCCCGCGCCTTTTTCGCGAGGATGTTCATCGTCTCGACGAACAGCGAGAAGGCGATGGCGAAGTAGAGATAGCCGCGCGGGATATGGAAATGCAGCGCATCGGCGACCAGCGCGACCCCGATCAGCAGGAGGAAGGACAGGGCCAGCATCTTGGTCGTCGGATGGCGCTCGATGAAGCGCGACACCGTGCCCGAGGCGAGCAGCATAATCGCCATGGCAATGGCGACCGCCGTGATCATCACCGGCAGATGGTCGGTCATGCCGACCGCCGTGATCACGCTGTCCAGCGAGAAGACGATGTCGATCAACACGATCTGGAACACGACCGCCCCGAAAGCCGCCACCACCGGGTTCTCGTGATGGGCATTATCGCCCTCCACCGAGTGGTGGATTTCCAGCGTCGCCTTGACGATCAGGAAGAGGCCACCGCCCATCAGGATGACATCGCGCCAGGACACGTCGAAACCGGCAATCGAGAAGACCGGTTCCTCCAGATGCGCAATCCAGACCAGGCCGAACAGCATGATGACCCGGAAGATCAGCGCCAGGCCCAGCCCGAGCGCCCGCGCCTTCGGCCGCTGGGCTTCCGGCAGCCGCCCGGCCATCAGCGCGACGAAGATCACATTGTCGATCCCCAGCACGATTTCCAGAAAGGTCAGCGTGGCAAGGGAGAGGAAAACTTCGGGGGTCATCAGGGCGTCGAGCATGATCGGTCCGTGAGTGGCATCCGGCGCATACTCGCAACTGTCTCCGTCTTGTCCAGCCTGCTGGCCGCTCTCCGGACCGTCATTCCGGCGAAAGCCGGAACCCAGATCGCAAAACCGGGTGACGCCAGACCTGGCACCGCTTCGCCCGATGATCTGGGTCCTGACCTTCGTCAGGATGACGGCGCCGAGGGCTTCAGATGTCTGCACAGAACCCGTTTCTCAGATGAAACTGTACGGCTCCACATCGATTGACACCCGCACCGAGGACGGGGTTTTCACCCGTCCTGCCCAGGCGCGCAGATAGGCGGAGATGTCGACCGTCTTGTCGGCGCGCACCAGGATGCGGCGGCGGTGCCAGCCGCGCACCATCGCCCGCGGCGGTTCGGCCGGCCCCCAGATCTCCACCCCGTCGGTCACCGGTGCCGCAGCGGCCCAGTCGGCGGCAGCCTTTTCGACATTGGCCGGGTCCTGGCTCATCAGTCCGATCGCGGCGAGCCGGCCGAAGGGCGGCAGGCCCAGTGCCTCGCGGGCCATGAATTCCATGTCGAGGAAACGGTCGCGATCGCCGGCGATGAGCGCCTGGATCGCCTCGTGTTCGGGCTGGTGGGTCTGCAAGAGCGCCCGCCCCGGCCGGTCGGCGCGCCCGGCCCGGCCGGCCACCTGGACCAGGGTCTGGAAGGTGCGCTCTCCCGCCCGCGGATCGCCCCCCGCCAGGCCCAGATCGGCATCCACCACACCGACCAGGGTCAGATTGGGGAAGTTGTGGCCCTTGGCGGCAATCTGGGTGCCGACCAGGATGTCGATCTCGCCCTTTTCCATCGCCGCAACGATCTCGGCACCGCGCTGGGTGTCGGAGGAATAGATTTCCACCCGCGCCTCGGGAAAGCGCCGCTTGGCCTCCTCGGCCACCCGCTCGACACCCGGCCCGACACTGGTCAGCGCGTCCTCCGCCCCGCATTCCGGACAGGCTTTCGGCTTGGGCATGGAGAAGCCCGTGACATGGCAGACCAGGCGGCCGGTATAACGGTGCTCGACGAGATAGGACTGGGTGTCCGGCGACACCATGCGATGACCGCAGGCGCGACACAGCACCAGCGGCGCATAGCCTCGGCGGTTGAGATAGAGCAGGCTCTGCTCGCCGCGCGCAAAGGTCTCGGCCATGGCGGCAACCAGCGGCGGCGACAGCCAGCACCCGCTCTCGGCCGGGGTCTCGCGCAGATCGATCGTGCCGATCTCCGGCAGGATGGCCGCGCCCGGCCGCGCCGGCAGATGCACATGCACATAGCGGCCGGCCTGCACATTGGCGAGGCTTTCCAGCGAGGGCGTCGCCGAGGCCAGCACCACCATCGCCCCTTCCAGCTTGGCGCGGACAATGGCGAGGTCGCGGGCCTGGTAGGCCAGGCCTTCATCCTGCTTGTAGGTCGGGTCGTGTTCCTCGTCGACGACGATCAGGGCGAGTTTCATGAAGGGCAGGAACAGCGCCGAGCGTGCGCCCACGACGATCCGCGCCCGGCCCTCTGCCACTTCGCGCCAGACCCGGCGGCGATTCTTCGGCCCGGCGCCCGAGTGCCACAGGGCCGGTTTCACGCCGAAGCGTTTTTCAAAGCGCGACAGAACGGCCTCGGTCAGCGCGATCTCCGGCAGCATGATCAGGATCTGGGCGTTCGGGTCCCGGCGCAGCACTTCCGCCACGGCCTCGAAATAGACCTCGGTCTTGCCCGAGCCCGTCACCCCGTCCAGCAGCGCCGACTGGAAACCACCCGCCTGGACCAGACGCCGCAGCACGCCGGAGGCCTCGCCCTGCATGGCGGTCAGATCGAGCCCGGCATGATCGGGATCCGGCTCATCGAAAGGCGGATCGACCAGGCGTTTTTCCTCCGCCAGCGCGCCGGACTTGGCCAGCCCTTTCACCACCGAAGCCGTTACGCCCGCCTCGCGCGCCAGATCGGCAGCGGTCGCCTCTCCCAGCGCTGCAGCCGCATCGAGCACGCGCTGACGCGCCTCGGTCATCCGTCCCGGATCGCCGTCACCCGGGCGGTAGACCGTCTCCGTCGGCGAGGGTTTCAGCGCATCCGTCGCGCGCAGGACCGAGCGCAGCACAATCCCCGGCGGCTGCACCAGATAGCGCGCCAGCCAGTCGACAAAGCGCCGCGTACCCTCCGGCAGGGGCGGACCGCCGGCGGCGCTGTCGAGCGGTTTCAGCTTGCGGGCAGGATCGTTCGGCTTGATGGCCCAGACCACGCCGCGCGCGAGCCGCTTGCCCAGCGGCGCCAGCACATGATCGCCCGGCTGCACCTCGACATCCTCCGGCACGACATAGTCGAAGGCTTCCGGCAGGGGCAGCGGAAACAGGATGGCGGCGATGCGGCGTGACACGGTCGGACTTGTCCTCGATTCCGGCCAAGCTTAACCGCCCCGGCCCGGTTTGCGACAGTCCCGGCAGCTGCACCGCTGTGGAGTGACGGATTGCTGGCAGGCGGGTTTGCATTTCGGAAAGGGAATGCGCCAAAACTGGCACACGAAACGGGCAGGGAGTCACACATGACCGGCAGCGCAGACCAGGACGAAGACCTCCGGCTCGATGCGAAGGCCGTGCGCGACTATCTGCTTGCCCATCCCGACATTGTCCGCGAGGACGCCGAGCTGATGGCGCTGCTTGCCCGGCGTGACGAAGGCGGCGACGTGGTCGATCTCGGTTCGGCCGCCCGCGAGAAGCTGCTCGAGGAGCTGCGCCAGCTCAAGGCGCTCAATGCCGGCATTGTCGAGACCGCACGCGCCAATCTGGCGACCCAGTCGCAGATCCACATGGCAGTGCTGGCCCTTCTGGAAGCCGACAGTCTCGCCGCCCTCGACCGCAAGATTTCCGGCCGCCTGACCGGCGCACTCGGCGTCGATGTCTGCCGCATCCTGATCGAGGGCCACGCACCGCTGCGGGCCGGCGAGTCCATTCTCGGCGCCTCGGAAGGCTTTGTCGGCGACGTGCTGGGCCAGAAGGTGGAGCGGCTCGGACCGGTCGATCCGGAGATCGCCCATGCGCTCTACGGCCAGCAGGGTGCGCGGGTGAAGAGCGAGGCCGTCGTCCGGCTCGATTTTCACGGCCAGGACGGGCTGATGGCCCTGGCGGCGCGCGACGCGCACCTGTTCGAGGCCGGGCAAGGTACGGAGCTTTTGAACTTCCTGGCCCGCGCCATCGAGCGCATGATCGTGCAATGGCTGCATCACACGCGCTGACCCTGCCCCTGGGCGCCGCACTGGACGCCTTCTACGCCCATCTCGCCGGCGAGCGCCGTCTGGCCGCCCGCACGCTCGACGCCTATCGCCGCGATCTGGACGGGTTCGCCGGATTTCTCGGCCTGCATCTGGGCTGCGAGCCTGCCCTCTGCGACCTTGCCTCCCTGCGCGCCAGCGATTTTCGTGCCTGGATGGCCGATCGCCGCCGCGGCGGCCTTTCGGCCCGCTCGCTGGCCCGCGAACTCTCGGCGGTGCGCACCTTCTTCGGCTATGCCCGGCGGCGCTGGTCGCTGGAAAACGCCGCCCTCTCCCTGATCGAGGGGCCGAAATTTGCCCGCTCAAAGCCCAGACCGGTCAGCGAGGAAGCCGCCCGCGAACTGATCGCCGAGACCGGCCATCGCGACGGGCGCGACTGGGTACAGGCCCGCGACAGCGCCATCCTGCTCCTGCTTTACGGCTGCGGCCTGCGGATCTCCGAAGCCCTGGGTCTGACAGGACGCGACCATCCCCTCGGCGACACGCTGCGGATCACCGGCAAGGGCGGCAAGATGCGTGTCGTGCCGGTCCTGCCCGCCGTGCGCGAGGCCTGCGCCGAATATGTGCGTCTGTGTCCGTTCGATCTGGACCCCGCCGCCGCCCTGTTCCGCGGCACGCGGGGCGGCGCGCTGGGCGCGCGCAGCGTACAGGCATTGATGAGCGATCTGCGCGGCCGGCTCGGCCTGCCCGCCAGCGCCACACCCCATGCGCTGCGTCACGCCTTCGCCACCCATCTCCTCGCCAATGGCGGCGATCTGCGCGCCATCCAGGAACTGCTCGGCCATGCCAGCCTCTCGACCACCCAGGTCTATGCCGACGTCGAGACCCGCCGCCTGATGTCCGTCTACGACCAGACCCACCCCCGCGCCCGGCGGGGCTAGTGTCGCCGTATTTCCTCCGCAGGGCGGATGAGGGGCGCTCCCTACCTTGAACCCACTCCGCTTTTCCCGGCCACCCGCATGCGCGGGCGCAGTGCCGGGATCTGCGGGAAGCTCGTCGCTTGAAGTGATCTTCGGTCGGTCCCGGATCTGCAGCCTGCCTGCGCAGGCCTTCGTCCGGCAGAAATGGAGAGAGTTGGAAGAAAGGCACCAACGCTCCAACAAACACCGTCACCCTGACACCCGCTTTCGCGGGCGCAGGCTTCAGTCAGGGCCCAGTTCATAAAGCTGGGTGCCCGCGATCTCGCACTTATCCCCCATGATGGCGCAGTACGATCTGAGCCCGCCTGGCGAAAATATCCCTTTACGATCTGGGTCCTGACTTTCGTCAGGATGACGGTTTGTGAGGCTGGGTCGGGAAACTTGTCCCCGTCCGCTCAACTGCGCGTAAGATCGTCAGCGGTTTCCGGGA
>JAZAHA010000023.1:0-4823 GCA_036231565.1 Pseudomonadota bacterium | reverse complement strand
CCGTCAACGCGGGACTCAATGATTTCCGCAAGCGTGCTGGGCGGGCTCCCCCACTCAAGACAAACGCACTGCTCGTCGATTTGCTTGATGAGCCACTCCAGCGCCTCATACAGATCAGGAGAGGCGGAGAACAGGTGGGCCAGATCGCGCCCGCCGACATAGGCGCGGACAGCGCTGTCGTCCGACACCATTTCGAAGCCACAGATGGTGCAGTCATTCACAAGGCGTCCGGTAACGCGCAGCGGCGTAAACAGTGTCTCAGTCATTGGATTGTTCCTTATGGGGTGGCACATCTTCGATGTGCTGCGTGTCCTCCGGCGTTGCCGTGCGTGCCGCGTTGATCGCGCGGGCCTCTTGAGCCAGCTTCACGGCACGTTCGCGGTGCTCGATGGCAGGAGCATTCCGGCCGTTGCACATGCACTGGTAGGCAAGGCGCATTTCGTTGGCAGATTGAGCGACCAAGTCCCGGACGCGCTCGGCATCACTTGGCTTGGCAATCGGCAGATCGTCCCAGCACGGGCCGGTGTCGCTTGCGGGAAAGCAATCCTCACAGGTCAAGGTGCGGGGCGCGCTGTACGAACCGCCGCCGCTTTCGACGCGGGGGGCGATATCGGTAGCGCCGCAATGGTCGCAGGCAAGTATCCGGCCCGCACTCGCTTGCGAGGAGGACACGGAGCGATCCGAAGGAGAGCCACCCATCACATCACCCACATCAAACAGATTGCAGGAAAGGTCAGTACAGCCAGTACAAAACCCATGGTCGCGTCTTTGAGGAGCCTACGCATTGGTGTGCTCCCAGAGTGCTTCCCGCAGTTCGGCAATCGCTGCGTTCTTCGCGTTGATCTGCGACACCAGCGAGGCCACCTGATCTTCGAGGTCTTTGATAACCTCATCCCGCAACAGGGTTTCGTTGGCCTTGGCGACCTGCGCACGCAACTCCATCGTGTTCGCGACAGACAGCTTGCCGTGAATGACGGGGTGCTCGCGATCCCGGCCGGTCCAGCCGTCTAGGTGCAGGTATCTCCGAACCTGCTCCGGCTGCCCCTTGAGCATGGCCTCAACAGCCTTGTCGGCCATGTCGCGGACCAGCATTTCAAGCGTTTCAGGCATCCGGTCGATAACCGAGTACTGGAAATCATCCCAGAGGTTGTCGAGAAACGCCCGCTTGGACTGCTCAAACCGTTCCGTTTCCGTGATGCGCAGAACGGCTTCGCTCATGGCATCGCCAAACAGCTCCGCGTCGTCTTTCTCTTGCCCGCTCATGCCGCTTCCTCCTTCTTGATCCCTGCCCCTGCCAGCATGGCGCGTTCAGCGATGCTTCCAGCAGGTTCGCCAGAGACGGTTTCGCTGATCTGACTGAAGGGATACCGGCGGATATCTCGTTCGCTGATTGCCTCTGCAATGCAGGCAAGGTCTTCCGCGTCAAAAGGGCTGCACGACATAGAGCGCAGCGTCTTGCCGACTGCCTCGCAGATTTCCCAAAGCTCCTCGCGGGTCGCATTGCGAAGGCGGGAAGCCGCGCGCTGCTCTTCTGCGTCTGTACGGGGTCCGGTGTAGTGGGTGCTCATGACTAGACCTCCCCGGCAGAGTCGGCGCCGTCCGAATCCTGTAGTGCGCTCCAAAGCGCGGCCCGCGCCTTGGACAACGCGAAGAGCGCGTCGCCCTCCTTCGTGCCGTAGCCATAGTCGCCCGGCGCCCCAAAGACCTTCCCGATGTCGCCCATTGCGTTGTCCGCGGCCTCTGCCGCCTCGCGCACAGTCATGCCGGCACCAGATTGCTGTGGACGGCGCAAACGCGCTCGCGCGCCCGGTCCAGAAGGTCGAGTTGTGAGGGAAGCATGCGGTTTCCGGCAAATTCTTCGCGGACCCGCCACTCGCGCGCCTCACAATCGGCCAGCCAATCGCGGCAGCGTGTTGCGAGGGATTCCGCGTCAGCGCCACGATACTTCACGTCAATGTAGGCGCGCGCGATCTCGTGGCTTTCCGCCAGCGAGTTGTCTTCGATCTGGTTGTTCTGCGGCATGTCAGGTCTCCCTTGGTGTTGGGGAGAGTATGCCAATAGCATACCTGCCACGCAAGCAAAAAGTTCGCCAATGGAATACCCCCACGGCGAGCTGGCAAGTTAGGTGTTTTGTGTCATCGATTTAGCGAGGTGGGGACAGGGGGCAGAATTGCGCAGACGGGATCGTTACGACGTAGTCAGATCCCATGGAGTTGTAGACGCAAATCCGATTGAAGCCGTCCACATAGTTGCGGACAAGGTATCCGGTCGGCGCCCTTGAGTCGGTGCTGGTCTGGCTGGGCGGCACTGACACGGCTTGCATTGCCATTCCGATCCGGCGCCAGCGCTCACGCTCTTCTGCTTGCATCTGGAAAACGACGGTCTGGCGGCAGCTTTCGTCAGATCCACATTTCGCGGCCAGCACCTCTTCGCTCGGCATGGACGCACAGCCTGCCAAAAGCGCAGCGCCTGCGATGATAAGAATGCGCATGATCCCCCCTATGCCTGCTTCTTCCCCGTAAATGTCTTGAGCACGTCCAGGGCGAGCTTTCTTTGCGACGTATCAATATGGTCCCAAATGCTGACTATCTCGGCAGAGCTATCGTCTAGCGGGTTGCGGGCGACCAGTTCCCAAGGCTCGCAGCGAAGCACGCGCGCGAAGTCCTCTAGCAGGTCTTCGTTATAGCGCTTCTCGCCAGTCTCCAGATTGGAGATATAGCCCTTAGTCATGCCGATAGCCTCGGCGAGCTGCTGTTGCGTCAGCCCCCGGTGTTTCCGCCACTGCTTCAGATAGAAATGCCGCACCTTAGTCATGGGCGGAATATACCGCCGGGGCGCGGAACGGTCGTCACGCCAATGGGATACTTCTGCTTGCGCTGAAAGTATACTAATGGCATACTCCGTGCTCATGACACATCCAATCACGCGATACTTGTCGGAACGGGGCCTGACGTCAGCCGAGCTGGCGCGGCAGGTGGGGTGTTCCCGGCAGCATATGCACAACATGCGCAGCTACGGGGCGCGATGCAGTCTTGAGCTTGCTTTGAAGATTGAAGACGTAACCGGGATTCCGGTTCGCGAGCTTGTACAGCAGAGGGACGCGGCCTGATGCTATGCGCCGCCCCCCGCCAGTTTTGCGAAGAGCGCTTCCGGCCCCGGTTCCTGACCGAGTGCCAGCTCTCTGTGCAGCTCCATGTACAGGCCGACAGCGGCATGCCGGGAGAGGAGGCGAGTAAACTCCAGATCTCCGCACCTGATAGTGAGTTCCAGACAGCAGCCGGTCCATACAGCAATGGGTGGCTGGTCAATGAAGAGCTTGGCTGTAAGTGCAGACATGTATCCTCCCAATACTTTTTTGTATTGGGACATGGCAGCACGACAAAACCTGTCACGCAATCGGAAATTGCCAAAAAAGTGAGTCGCGCCAATAACTTAGCGTTGTTCGGCCGCGCTGTGCTCGCCTCCAAGCTGAATACGTCTTCAACTTCAGTTCGCGCGGGGCTTATCCCTCCCCATCGCGCGACGGCCTGCCCGGTCCCCCTCCCTGAAGCCGGGCAGGCCACCCCTATACGTCTGGCTCTCCCCCCTCTGCCAGACGCGCGCCGGGGCGTGTCCCTACACCATGTCCCGGCGCACATTTCACGCACCCCGCTTGGCGTGGTGCCGGGCAAGCCGCGTCATGGCGTGTTCGCAGACGGCGCGTTGAACCGCGCGTTCCGGGTCGTTCGCGGGAAGGCTTTCCGCACGTCGATCCGCCGCAACAGCAATATTGCGCAGCCGGATCGGATCGTCTCGCAGCGTATCCGCAGCATTCATTTCGTTCGCCCCTGTGTGTGCCGCGCCAAGAATGCGCGAGCCGGGGCGGTTCTGTCAGTTGGAATAATCGGGAGGTTGTCCACATGAACCCGCGTAAACATGCCTTGCTGGCCCGCGCGCTGATTGACGCCTGTGATGGCGTTGAAGACGCCGAACGCGCATGCCGTGTTGGAAGCAGCCAGCTCTACAACTATTGCTCACCGAACCACCCGGCGACCATGCCTGTCGATGTGATTGCCGAGCTGGAGGACTACTGCGGCCAAGCGATCTATTCGCGCGCGCTGGCAGAGCGAAACGGCGGCGCCACGCCAAGCGAGGACATTGTGGTTGACGCGCTCGACCTGAATGAACGGGCCGCGCACCTGTCCACCGAGGCACATTCTGCGATGCGTGATGGCCGTATCGACGAAGCCGAGCGCCGCCGCCTGAACGCCATTCTTCGCAACATCCGGGAACGCGTGGACGCGGTGGATGCCACCGTGAACGGCGACCCGCTTATCCAATCCCAAGACCGGAGGGCTGGCTGATGTGTGACTTTAAACCGGGTGATGAGGTGACGCCGGTCGATCGGGAGTGGAGCGATGCAGAGCTTGCTCACTTCAACCTGGAGCGCGGGCGGGTCTATACCGTGGCATCGCTGTTCTGGCTTGAGCGGTATCAAGTGACAGTGCTGTGCCTGTCTGAGACCGATCCGGGATTGGACGCGGGATACAACTCCCGCTTCTTCCGCAAGGTCCAAAAGCGCTCCACCGAAACCGGCATGGAGATCCTTCGCAAGGCTCTTGATGACGCCAGCGTGGTTATTGCTGCGAGGGAGGGCGCGTCATGAATGGCTCCACTCCCTCCGGTCGTTCCCGCTCCGTTGCCTGCGCTGACGCTCCGGGCCGGTTAACTCGCGCCGCCACGCCGCCGGGTCTTTCCCGTGTAGAGACTGGCCCGCTGCAGTTTGATGAAGACTGGCCGGGTGTGTTCATCCGCGGCGATCAGGCGCTGTTTTGGGCCTTCTC
>JAZAHA010000022.1:0-28245 GCA_036231565.1 Pseudomonadota bacterium | reverse complement strand
GGTGGTGTGTAGTGTGTGTTTTCGTGGGGTGGGGGGCCGGCCCCCCCCCGGCCCCGCCCCCGCCCCCCCCGCGGCGAAACGCGCACTACAGACGAATGTGAAGTGGGTTCAGAAAGTCCTCAAGTTTTCTAGGGACGAAAGGACAGACCCATGAAACGCCTCCTTCTGAGTGCCATCGCAACCAGCCTTCTCGCTGCCGCTCCCGCCGCCGCCGAACAGGGCGATTGGCTCATCCGTCTGCGCGGCCTGCACGTCATGCCGAATGAAGGCGCCACGATCGATCCGATCGGTGGCGATGTCGACATCGACACCTCGATCGTGCCGGAACTGGACATCTCCTATTTCATCCAGGACAACTGGGCCGTGGAGCTCATCCTGGGCGTCACGCCGCACGACGTCTCCGCCGTTGGCACCAGCGTGGGCAATGTCGACCTGGGTGATGTCACCCTGCTGCCGCCGACCCTGACGCTGCAATATCACTTCAATCCGGAAGGCAAGGTTCGGCCTTATCTCGGCGCCGGCGTCAACTACACCACCTTCTTCAACGAAGACCTGCCCAACGGGTCCGCGCTGTCGACCATCGACTATGACGACAGCTTCGGCCTGGCCGCTCAGGCCGGCCTGGACTACGCGCTCGAGAATGGCTGGCTGGTCAATTTCGATGTGAAGTACATCGACATCAATACCGACGTTCTCATCGACGGCGCTATCTCCGCCGACGTCGATATCGATCCGGTGATCTTCGGTATCGGTCTCGGCCGGACCTTCTAGCGCCGACCGCCCAGGATCGAGCGATCTTTATTTCGAATGCCGGGCCCGCCTCCCTCCGGGTCCGGCATTTTTCTTGCGTGCAGTTTAATGATCTGCCTGCGCCGATGCGTTGCCGCATCTGGGCATATCCGCTATCTAGCGCCCAAAGAACTGAAGGGGTTTGTTCCATGGCCGATGCACCCGCCACCGAGCCGCGTCTCACGGGTTCCGTTCCGCTCTACAAGAATGTGGAGCCGCTGAACCGGCAGAAGCACAAGAATTACGGCGTCAAGACTGTCGCCAATCCGTTTTCCTTCCTGAAGGATTGGCATTTCGTGCCGGCCATCAGCCCGGAATTCTCGTTTGCCTGCGGCAGCTACCCGATCATCTTCCTCGGCGAGCGCAAGATGCCGGTGCTGGTGATGGGCTTGCGCCAGGGCTCGAATGTTTTCGTGACCGGCGAAGGCCAGTTCGACAACGAGCACTACATCCCGGCCTATGTGCGCCGCTATCCGTTCGTCAGCGCGACGAACCCGAACGACCAAGCCTCGACGGTCTGTGTCGACCTGGATGCAGAGTTTGTGGTTTCGGAAAGCCCGGAGCGTCCCTTCTTTGACGAGAAGGGTGAGCCCACCGATTACACCAAGCAGGCGATCGATTTCGTGTCGGCTTTCGAAAACGATGCCCGCGCGACCGAAGCTTTCGTCGAGCGCCTGATCGCGCTCGATCTGCTCGAGCAGAAAGACGTAAAGGTTGCCAACCCGCAGGATCCTCAGAACCCGGTCACGGTCGCGGAATACTGGGGCGTTTCCAATGAGAAGTTCGCGGCTCTGCCGGCGGCCAAGCTCAAGGAGATGATGGACAATGGCGATCTGACGGCCGTCATGTCGCACCTGATCTCGCTGCAGCGCTGGGATCGCATCCTGCGCCGTACGTCGCAGCTCGGCCAAGCCCAGGCTGCGGCCCAGGCCTGATCGGATCATGGCGTCCTGAAAAAGACGGCCGTGCCCCAAGGGGTGCGGCCGTTTTGCTTTTTAACATCACCATTTCGGGAGCCCGGTTCGAACTCTGCTGAAATCCGCCTATATCGGTGTTTCGAAAGGGTCATCGGCCATCCTGTGAGGTTCCGTCCATGCGTTTCGTCCTGTTCGTCCTGATACTGCTCGGCCTTGGGGGCAGGGCAGATGCCCAGCCGGCCTGGGCCAGCGGTGAACCGATCATCGAGGCGCGCCTCGTCTCCGAGCTGTCGCAGGCCGAACCCGGACGCACATTTCATATCGGCCTGCACCAGGTCATGCCGGAAGGCTGGCATACCTATTGGCGCAATCCCGGCGATAATGGCCTGCCCGTCGAGATCGACTGGACTGCGCCTGCAGGGGTGAGTATCGGCGACATCGTCTGGCCGGCCCCGATCGAACTGCCGTTGACCGACGAGATCATGGATTATGGCTACAAGGGCGAGGTCACCCTGCCCATGCCGGTCGCGATCGACCCGGGCTTTGCCGGTGACAGTATCACCCTGGTGGCCGACGCGACCTGGCTGGTGTGCGAGGATATCTGCATTCCCGAGGAGCGCACGCTGGAACTGACCGTGCCGGTCGGGGCCGCCTCCGAACGTGACGAAGCGGGATACTGGACAATCCGCGCGGCCCTGGATGCCGAGCCGATGCTGGCCGACGATCTCGATGCGCAAATGGGTCTGACGTCGGGCCGGGTCGTGCTGGATCTGGGCGGCGGTGCGCTGGTGCGCGAGGCGGTCGAGTGGCGCAATCTGCGCTTCTTCCCCTATGAGGCCGGCCTGATCCGTCATGCCGGGCCGCAGGATGTCCAGCGCGATGGCGAGCGTGTGCTGCTGGTCATGGAGCCGGGCTATGCGGCCAGCGACAAGCTTCAGTCAGCCCGCGGCGGTGTGCTGTCCTATGAAGTGAATGCCGGCGGGCGCTGGCAGCGTCATGCCGTTGCGGTGGCGCCGGAGCCAGCCAGCCGCACACCGGCCATCGCCGTGGCGAATACAGGCGGTGCAGGCGAAGCCGGCCTGCCGCCGAGCCTGCCCTGGCTGTTCGTCCTGGCGTTCGGTGGGGGCCTCATTCTCAACCTGATGCCCTGTGTCTTCCCGATCCTGTCGATCAAAGTGCTAAAATTCGTCCAGGTCGCCCATTCCGACGCCGGACAGGTGCGCCAGCAGGGGCTGTTCTTCCTGGCCGGTGTCCTGGTGAGTTTCGTCGGTCTTGCTGCGCTGCTGGTCGGTCTGCGCGAATTCGGTCTGCCGGTCGGCTGGGGTTTCCAGCTGCAGGTGCCGGTCGTGGTCGCCGTGCTGGCGCTGCTGCTCTTTGCCATCGGTCTCAACCTGCTCGGCGCCTTCGAATTCGGCACGCGGCTGATGGGGCTGGGCTCGGGCCTAACCGAGAAGCCGGGCTGGCGCGGTGCCTTCTTCACCGGCGTGCTGGCTGTTGTCGTGGCGGCACCCTGTGTCGGACCGCTTGCCGCCGGTGCGCTGGGGCTAGCCCTGACCCAGCCGACGCCGGTCGTGCTGGCCGTTGCCGCAGCGCTGGGGCTCGGCCTCGCGGCCCCCTTCGTGCTGTTCAGCTTCTTTCCGGCCATGTTGCGTGTTCTGCCCCGGCCCGGTGAGTGGATGGTGGTGTTCCGCCAGGCGCTGGCCTTCCCGATGTTCGCCTCGGTGATCTGGCTGCTCTGGGTGCTGTCGATCCAGTCCGGTCCTACGGGGGTCTTGCTGCTCGGGACTGCCATGGTCGCGCTCGGGCTGGCCGTGTGGGCCAATCGCGGCGCCGGCGCCGTTTGGAAGACGGTTGCTTTTGTGGCCCTTGTCATCAGCGTGGCAAGCACGGTCTGGGTGGCGCGCATCCCCGAGGCGGCTGTTGGACAGACCGCATCCGGCAGCGATCACTTCGAGCCCTGGTCGCGGGCGCGGGTCGACGCGCTGCAGGCCGAGGGGCGTGCGGTCTTCGTCGATGTTACAGCCGCCTGGTGCGTCACCTGCCAGGTCAACAAGCTGCGCGTGCTGCACACCGAAGATGTCCAGGCCGCCTTCGACCGTCTGGACGTCGCACAATTGCGGGCCGACTGGACCAATCGTGACGAGTCGATCGGCGCACTGATTTCCGAATATGGACAGGCCGGAGTGCCGCTTTACCTGCTTTATCCCGCCGGAGGCGGTCCGGCACAGGTCCTGCCCACGGTTTTGACGAAATCGGGTCTGGAGCAGGCGCTTGCCAGGGCCTCGCGCCGCAACGGTTAGCCGCCGCGACCGGTGGCCGGACAGCTGGCAGGCAGTTCGACCCCGCTCAGATCCGCATCGTTGTCGGCGGCCGGGGCGATCTCGCTGGCATCGCGCATCAGGTCGGCCAGGGCCGAATAGATGTGTGCCTGTTCGGCGGCTGTCTCGGCGGCGTTCAGCGCGCCCAGACGACGTTCTGCATCGGCTGACATGCCGCGGAAGATGCAGCGCAGGTCGACGGGGCCTCCTGCCGCATCGATCTGCCGGCTCAGCATCAGGGCTTCGACGGAGAACTGCTCCAGCTCGAAGCCGAACGGGTCCTCGATATCCAGTGGATGGGCCGGCGCGGCCGGGCGTTGCGCGGCGGCTTGCGATCGCGCCGAAGCCTCACTGCCCAAGCGGGCGGCGAAATCGGCAAAATCCTGTCCCGGTCCGGCATGGGCATGAGCGCCGAGCACGGTCGCGGCGAGGGCGGCGAACAGGATCTGGCGCATCATGGTACGGCTCCGGTTGCGATCACTGTGATCTTGGCAGTAAGGCCTTGATTTCCCGTGAACGTGTCGCAAATCCCGGACCAGTCCTGCTATCACGGGTTCACAGAGCGCCGTTTGGTATGGAAAACAGCGCTGTCAGGCGCGCAGGGCCCGGGGCGATCCCGGGCCGCCCGCATCCGGAGAGACACCATGAGCAAGCAGAAGACCTTCCGTCCGAAGGCCCGCCGCCCGCGCGGTTTCGAGGATCGCACCGGTTCGACCCTGCGGGTCGAGCGGCATCTGGTCGAGTGCGCAAGCCGGGTCTACGACGATTGGGGTTTCGAACCGCTGATGACGCCGGCTTTCGAATATGCCGACGTGCTGGGCAAATTCCTGCCGGACGAGGAACGTCCGAATGAGGGCGTCTTCGCGATGGAGGATGATGACGGCCAGTGGATGGCGCTGCGCTATGATCACACCGCACCGCTGGCACGCTTCGTCGCCGAGAACTTCCAGGACCTCAACAAGCCCTATCGCCGCTATCAGGCGGGCGATGTCTGGCGCAATGAAAAGCCGGGCCCCGGCCGGTTCCGCCAGTTCGTGCAGTGCGATGCCGACACGGTCGGCTCGTCTAACCCGGCCGCCGACGCCGAGATGATCGCACTGGCGGCCGAGGTGATGCGCGAGGTCGGCCTGAAGGACGGCGATTATGTCATTCGCGTCAATGACCGGCGCGTGCTGGACGGTGTGCTGGAAAGCATCGGTGCGTCTGATCCGGACCGCCGCATGCGCGTGCTGCGCGCCGCCGACAAGCTGGACCGTCTGGGCCGGGATGGCGTAGCGGCATTGCTGGGCGAGGGCCGCAAGGACGAGTCCGGCGACTTCACCGAAGGTGCCAAGCTGGACAGGGCCGGTATCGAAACCGTGCTGAATTTCCTCGATGCGACGGGCGGCAGCCGCGAGGCCGTGATTGCCCGCCTGGAACCGCTGGTAGGCGCGTCGGAAACCGGCAAGGCCGGGCTCGCAGCCCTGTCGGAGATCCACGCCGTCCTCGGCGCCATCGGTGTCGACGAGACGCGTGCGGCGTTCGATCCTTCGATCGTGCGCGGTCTGGGCTATTATACCGGTCCCGTCTTCGAAGCCGAGCTGCTCGCCCAGGCCACTTATGAGGATGGCAAGCCGATCCAGTTCGGCTCGGTCGGCGGCGGCGGGCGCTATGACGATCTGGTCGCCCGCTTCACCGGTCAGGCCGTGCCGGCCACCGGCTTCTCCTTCGGTGTCAGCCGCTTTGCGGCGGCGCTCTCCGCACTCGGCCTTACGGGCGAGGCGGCGGAAAAGCCGCTGGTTATTGTCGTCGCCTCCGAGAAGGACCGTTCGGCTGACTACCTCCGGATGGCGGCCGAACTGCGCGCGGCAGGTTTCCGGGCCGAGGCGTTTGTCGGCGGCGGAAACATGGGCAAGCAGATGAAATATGCCGACCGCCGCGGCGCTGTGGCCGCCGTGATTGTCGGTTCCGAAGAGCGCGAGCAGGGTCTGGTCACCATCAAGGACCTCAAGCTGGGCGCGCGCCTGGCAGCGGATATCAGCGATAATCGTCAGTGGAGGGAGGAACAGCCCGCCCAGCAGACGGTCGCCCGGGATGCTTGGATCGCTGCAGTCAAAGAGGTTTCCGGCCGCGACCGCGCTTAGGCGCGTTTGCGCCAAACCGCGGATCGTTGCGACAAAACGTCAAACATTGGGGTTGACGTAACTCGGTGGCCACGTAAACGTAGGCACAGGACACGGACCTGACCGTCCTGTCCCTTTGGCGTTTCGGGGAGGAGACGCCCTTTATCGACCAACCGTTATCTCGAGGCTGGCCCTGTGCCAGCCTCTTTTTTTGCCCGCCGAAAGAAAAACGGGCCGGAAAACCGGCCCGCTTCTCATGGCAGATTCGCGATTCGGTTATTCGTCGTCCTCGCTGCGGAATTCGAGAATCACCACGCGTTCGCCGTCATCGCTCTCGATAATGCGGTGTTCCCGGTCGCCTTCCAGATGCAGGCGTTCGACATGACGGCGTCGGCGCTCGCCCTCGCTATTGCCGGCGAGCCGGTCGGCTTCCAGGCGATTGAGCCAGTCGATCAGGGCATCGCCGGTCTGCTCCTCGCCATCGACCCAGACGCGGCGGCGGCCGTCATCGTCCTGTTCGATCCGCACACTGCTGTTCTCGTCCAGGTCGAGACGTTCGGTGCGTTCACGCCAGGCCAGAACCCGGTGGCGGCTTTCATCGGCGCGGGCGGCTTCATGCTCGCGCCGGCGGTGGATCTCGATCCGGCGGCGTTCCTCGCGGGCGGCGTCCCGGGCGGCGCGAGCGATATCGCGTTCGGCCCGGACCATATCGCGCTGAGCGCGGGCGATATCCCGCTCGGCGTCGCGCAGCTCGATGCGCACCCGGCGGCGCTCGCCTTCCATCTCGCGCTCGACCTCGGCGAGTTCGATGCGGACTTCGGCCATCGCCTCTCGGATTTCCTCGCGCGCTTCGCGCAGCTCTTCGCGGATTTCCGCCTGTTCCTCGGGCGTCAGGTCGTCCCAGTCGCCATCATGGTGGAAATCGCTGCGCTCCAGATTGGCCAGCGCCTCCTCGAGCGAGCGCATGACCTCGGCCTGCACCTCTTCGCCGTCGAAATCGAACTCGATGTCGAAATTGCCGGCGAGTTCCGTCTGCATACGGGCCAGGTGTTCGGCGCGCTCGGCCATATGGGCCGCGAACTCGGTGTCGAAGGCCATCTCGAAATTGCGCTCGACGACGCGGATATCGCCTTCACCGACGATGATCATGCTGTCAGCGCCGGCCTCGATCCGCTCGCCATCGACAGTAACCACGCCGTCGGCTATCTCGACGGTCTGACCGTCAATACGCAGCGTGGTGTCGCGTCCATCGCGCTCCATGTGGATGGTGCGTTCGCCATTTTCACCGCGAATCTCGACCACCGGCCCGCGGCCTTCGGCATTCATGATGACCTGGTGGCCGTCGCTGACCAGGATACGCGTGTGCTGCTTGTCGTCGTCGATGGCCCAGGCGGCTGCGCCCAGAGTGGCGATCGCGCCGCCCGCCAGAAGAATGCGTTTCATGTTTATCCCTCGCTGAAAGCCCCGTGTGAGCGCTCAATCTTGCAGGCCGTGCCTTACGGCGCCTGTGCGGTCGCCTGAATATTTCGTCACACTCTTGCCGCAATCCGGGCCGGGGAAAAGCCATCCGGAAAAGAAAAGACGCGGCAGCCGAAATCGGCTCGCCGCGCCAGTTATGGTTAGGGGCCGCAATCGTGAGCGAAAACGGCCAGAACACACTATGACGCCAAAGAATGCCGGAATTATGCCGGAGAATGACGAATTCGACACCTCGCAGCCATACAGGCTTGCCTGCGTGAAGCGGGGTTTGCATGGTCGGCGGGGAGAGGCCTTGTCGTGGGAGTTGGATGTGGTGAGACCGGACCGGCGTGAAGTTCTCAAATGGGGTGTTGCCGGTGCGCTGGCCGCTGCCTGTCCTGCCGCGCTGGCCGATATCGCGGCGATGCCCCTGGCGGACCGGATCGGCCGGATGTTGCTGCTGGGCTTCATCGGTTCGAGTGCGGAGACGGAAGGCGCCGACGTGATCGCCGACCACCTCGCTCACCGGCGGATCGGCGGCGTGCTCTTCCTGCGCCACAATGTCCGCTCGCGCGAAGGTGCGGAAAGCTCGGCCCGGCGTTTCCGTGAAATCGATCCGTCCGCCTGGATGGCGATCGACCAGGAAGGCGGGCTGGTGCAGCGCCTGTCCCGTGATCTGGGCTATACCCATATTCCGCGTGCGATGCAGGTTGCCGAGGCGCGATCGCCCGAAGCCGCCGGCGAGCTCTACCGGCTGGGCGCGGCGGAATTCCGTGCTGCCGGCTTCAACATGAATCTGGCGCCCGTTGCCGACGTCCATGATCCGGACAATGCCGTGATCGGCCGCCATGGCCGCGCCTACGGGACGGATGGCGGCACGATCGCCGCTTATGCCGGCGCCTTCATCGAGGCCTATGAAGAGGCCGGTGCCGTGTGTGCCATCAAGCATTTCCCCGGGCATGGCCGGTCGCGCGGCGACAGCCATGAAGGGTTTGTCGATATTTCCGACACCTGGAGCGAGGCTGAGCTGATCCCGTTCCAACAGCTCATCGCCATGGACCGGGCACACATCATCATGGGCGGGCATCTCACCCTGCGCGCCCTCGACCCCAGCGGTGCGCCGGTCACGGTGTCGCGGCCGATCCTGGAAGGCGTGCTGCGTGAGCGTATGGGCTATCGCGGCGTGATCATGACGGACGATCTCGACATGGCTGCGATCCGCCAGAACTACGATCAGCGCGAAGCCGTGATCCGCTCGATCGAGGCCGGCAATGACATCATCATGCTGTCCAACTCGGCCGCACCCGATCCGGAACTGCCCCAGCGCATCGTCGATTGGGTCATCGCCGCGATCGCCGAAGGCCGGCTGACGGAGGCGCGGATCGACGCCTCCGTGGCGCGGCTCGATGTGTTGCGGGCGCGGGTGGCTTAGCGCTGCGGTTGATGTTCGAGCTGCTTTCCCCGGACTTGTTCCGGGGCCTAGTTGGCCGGCTGCACGAGCGCCGTTCCCGACGAAATTCAATCGCCGTTCGCTAGGCCCCGGAACAAGTCCGGGGAAAAAGGGGTGGTGGAAAACCTACTCCTCCTCCGCCTCACCCGTCAGATACGTATCCAGGAAACTCACAAATGCCTCGGATGCCGCGATCCGGTTCTCGCGGCGGCGGAAGCCGTGGCCTTCGTCCGGGAAGAGGACATATTCCACCGGCACGCCATTGGCGCGGACGGCTTCAACCAGTTCATCGCTTTCCACCTGCAGCACGCGCGGATCATTTGCGCCCTGGACCACCAGCAGCGGCTTGGTGACGTTGTCAGCGTGGAAGAGCGGGGAGATGGCGCGATGACGCTCGGCATCGGTCGCCGGATCGCCCATCTCGTCGTAAAGCGCCTCGCGGAAGCTCTCCCACCAGGGCGGGATGGAGGCGAGGGTGCGTTCCCAGTTGGTGACGCCGAAGATATTGATGCCGACTTCGAAGGCGTCGGGGTGGAAGGTGAGGGCGGCAGCGGTCATGAAGCCGCCATAGGAGCCGCCGATCACGCCGACCTCGTCGGCATCGACCCAGTCCTGTTGACGCAGCCAGTCGCCGGCGGCGACGATATCGCGCAGGTCTTCCTCGCCATGGCGGCGGTCGTCCATATGGTAGAAGGTCTTGCCATAGCCGGACGAGCCCCGGTTGTTGGCGGCATAGACGGCATAGCCGTGATTGACCAGATGCTGGATGGTGGCGGAATAGCCGATCCGGCTCTGCCCGCCCGGGCCGCCATGCACCCACACCAGGGCCGGCACCGGATTGTCGGCACTGGCGCCATGCGGACGGTAGAGAATGCCGGGGATTTCCAGCCCGTCAAAGCTTTCGAAGCGCACAACTTCGGCCTCCACCATTTCGGCCTCTGAGATGGCCGGGTTGAGGGCATTGGTCAGCTGGGCGTGATCCTGGCTGGCCAGGTCGACGACATGCAGGTTCGCCGGCGAAGTGGCGCTGTCGATCAGGAAGGCGATCCGCCCTTCGTCGCGCGAGAACCGCACCGAGCCGAGATCGCCGGCCGGCAGTTCGGGCAGGTCCAGCGCCGCGCCGCTCTGCGTGTCGATGATCGAGACTTCCGTGCGCGCATCGGCATTGATGCCGGAGACGCGATAGCGGCCCGAGGGCGAATAGGTGACGAAGGAGACGTCCCAGTCCGCCTCGATCAGCGGCGCGGTGTCGCCGCTCGCCAGATCATAGGTCCAGGCCTGGTTGAACTCGCCATGCTCATCGGTGGCATAGACGAGGGCCGTGCTGTCCGGCGTGAACGTGTAGACGCCGTGGGCGATGTTGCCCTCATGCTCTGTGATCAGCCGCGGCGTGGGATCGCCGGAGGCCAGGTCGACCAGCAGGATATCGCTGTCGGCCGAGGTGCGGTTGCGTACCAGGGCGAGCCAGCGGCCGTCCGGGCTGACATCGCCGATCTCCAGCGCGTCATCATTCTGGAACACCAAGCCGCTCTCATAGCTCAGCGTGTCATAGGCGTAGATGTCCATGGCGCTCTGGTCGCGCTCATTGGTCAGCACCCACATGTCATTGCCGTTCGGCGACCAGCCGAGGAATTGCGCGCGCACCTCCTCGCCCGGCGTGATGTCGTTGAGGCGTCCGTCGAGCTCGCGCACATAGATGTGGCTGATCTCGTTGCCGCCGCTGTCGGCCGTCACCACGGCGCGGTCGTCATTCGGGAACCAGCTCAGGGCGTAGGTCGCATTTGTCTCTGACGCGGTGAGCGCCTCGCGTGCGCCGCTGGCCGGGTCGACGGCATAGGCGTTGAACACGCCGGTCTCGTCCGAGGAGATCAGGATCCGGCTGTCATCCGCGGACCAGGCAAAACCGGCCGAGGAGGCGAGGCCGAAACTCGTGGTCTGGTGGAACGTGGCGGCATCGTACTGCGTGACGGCCGGCGCCGCCTGTCCGGCAGCGGCCGTTTCGTCCGGTGTGGCCTGCGTGCCGGTGTCGGCTGGCTGGCAGGCGGCCAGAAAGCCGGCCAGCACCAGGCTGGAACCCGTGATCTGAAACTTCATGTCTGTCCCCTCGAAAGCTGCGCGGAGTTTAGCGCGAAAAGGGGAAGTGGTCGCAAGCACAAAAGAAAAGGCCCGCTCCATCGGAGGGGGCCTCTCTTGTCTGAGCTAGGCTCAGGCGGATGACTACATCATGCCGCCCCCGCAGACCGGCTTGCCGGTCTGCTCACCCTTCGATGATGGGCGGCTTCATGATGTTTTACATCATGCCGCCCATGCCGCCCATGCCGCTCATGTCCGGCATGCCGGCGCCTTCTTCCTTCGGTGCTTCCGCGACGGCAGCTTCCGTCGTGATCAGCAGCGAAGCGACCGAGGCAGCGTCCTGCAGGGCCGTGCGGACGACCTTTGCCGGGTCGATCACGCCGAAGGCCAGCATGTCGCCGTATTCTTCGGTCTGGGCGTTGAAGCCGAAGGTCGCGCTGGAGTTTTCCATCACCTTGCCGACCACGATCGAGCCTTCGACGCCGGAGTTTTCCGAGATCTGGCGGATCGGAGCCTGCAGGGCGCGGGCGATGATCGCGATGCCCTGGGTCTGGTCGGCATTGTCGCCTTCCAGGCCGGCCAGCTTGGCCGAGGCCTTCAGCAGGGCGACGCCGCCGCCCGGCACGATGCCTTCTTCCACCGCAGCGCGGGTGGCGTTCAGGGCGTCGTCAACGCGGTCCTTTTTCTCTTTCACTTCGATCTCGGTGGCACCGCCGACCTTGATCACGGCCACGCCGCCGGCGAGCTTCGCGAGGCGTTCCTGCAGCTTTTCGCGGTCATAGTCAGAGGTGGTTTCCTCGACCTGGCGGCGAATCTGGGCGACGCGGGCCTCGATGTCAGCCTTGGCGCCGACGCCGTCGACGATCGTCGTGTCATCCTTGGTGATGTTGACGCGCTTGGCCGAGCCCAGCATGTCCAGCGTCACCGTTTCCAGCTTGATGCCGAGGTCTTCGGAGATGACCTGGCCGCCGGTCAGGATGGCGATGTCTTCCAGCATGGCCTTGCGGCGATCGCCGAAGCCCGGAGCCTTCACGGCCGCGATCTTCAGGCCGCCACGCAGCTTGTTGACCACGAGGGTGGCCAGCGCTTCGCCCTCGACGTCTTCCGCGATGATCAGCAGCGGACGGCCGGACTGAACGACCGACTCGAGGATCGGCAGCATCGGCTGCAGCGAGGTCAGCTTCTTTTCGAAGAGCAGGATGTAGGGCTCTTCCAGCTCGGCCTGCATCTTGTCGGCGTCGGTGATGAAGTAGGGCGACAGGTAGCCGCGGTCGAACTGCATGCCTTCCACGACATCCAGCTCGGTTTCCAGCGACTTGGCTTCCTCGACCGTGATCACGCCTTCATTGCCGACCTTGGCCATGGCCTTGGCGATCATCTCGCCGATTTCCGTGGCGCCGTTGGCGGAAATGGTGCCGACCTGGGCGACTTCGTCAGAGCCCTTGATCGGGGTGGAGACAGACTTGATTTCCTCGATGACCAGGGCCACGGCCTTGTCGATGCCGCGCTTCAGGTCCATCGGGTTCATGCCGGCGGCAACCGACTTCATGCCTTCGCGGACGATGGACTGGGCCAGGACCGTGGCGGTCGTGGTGCCGTCGCCGGCGACGTCATTGGTCTTCGAGGCAACTTCGCGCAGCATTTGCGCGCCCATGTTCTCGAACTTGTCAGCCAGTTCGATTTCCTTCGCGACGGAGACGCCGTCCTTCGTGGTGCGCGGAGCGCCGAAGGACTTCTCGATCACGACATTGCGGCCTTTCGGGCCCAGCGTGACCTTCACGGCGTTGGCGAGGATGTCGACGCCGCGCAGCATGCGCTCACGGGCATCGGTACCGAAATGTACGTCTTTAGCAGCCATTGCTTTATTCCTGTGTGTTGGGTGTCTCGAGGGATCTTCGGAAGGGCGGCCGCCTTAGGCGCCCATGATGCCGAGGATGTCGGATTCTTTCATGATCAGGAGTTCTTCGCCGTTCAGCGTGACTTCGGTGCCCGACCACTTGCCGAACAGGACGCGGTCACCGGCCTTCACGTCGAGCGGACGGATCGTGCCGTCTTCCTTGATCGCGCCACCGCCGACGGCCACGATCTCGCCCTCCTGGGGCTTTTCCTTGGCCGTATCCGGGATGATGATCCCGCCCTTGGTCTTGGACTCTTCTTCGACGCGCTTCACCAGCACGCGGTCGTGCAGAGGACGAAAGGTCATCTTGGTCTATCTCCAAAAAGAGGACTGTGGTTCCTGGCAGGACCGGAGTTTAGCACTCACCCCGGCCGACTGCTAACAGCGGCCAGATAAGGGCCAGCGTCGGGAGCGTCAAGAGGCGCGGATTGCAAAAAACGCGACTGCGCGCAGTGCGCCGCGAACGAATTGCGGTCATCGCGCGTTCATGTGACGGACCATAAATCCGACGTTGCAACGCCTGTCACATTTCAGGTTATGATCGCAACCGGTTGCGTAGCTGAGAGGGAAACCCGATGAAACTTCGCACTGCAGTCGTCACGTCTCTGGCGGCGCTGGCGGTTACCGCCTGCACCACCACCGACCCCTATACCGGCGAGACCCGCCCAAACTATACCGGACGCGGCGTGCTCCTGGGCGCGGCCGCAGGTGCCGCCTTGGGCTATCTCACCAATACCAATGACAGCGAGGAAGGCCGCACCAACGCCCTGATCGGCGCCGGCATCGGCGCGCTGGCCGGCGGTGCCATCGGCAATTACATGGACCGTCAGGAGACGGCCATGCGCGAGGCGCTCAGCGATACAGGCGTCGGCGTCCGCCGCGAAGGCAATGATCTGCGCCTGATCATGCCGGGCGACGTGACCTTTGCCACCAACTCGGCCGATATCCAGGGCCAGTTCTACGGCATCCTGAGCGACGTCTCGACGGTGCTGAACCGGTATCCGGCGACCTATGTCGACGTGGTCGGCCATGCCGATTCGACCGGTCCTGCGGACTATAACCAGACGCTTTCGGAAAACCGGGCCTTGTCCGTCGCCAACTATCTGATTGCCCAGGGCGTGATGCGCGACCGCTTCTATGTCGCCGGCATGGGCGAGCGGGCCCCGATCGCGTCGAATGACACGCCGTCGGGCCGCCAGCAGAACCGCCGCGTGGAAATCCTCATCCGCCCCCACACCACTTCGTAGGGGTTTACCGTCTTTCCTCCCCGCTTCCAGCGGGGAGGGGGACCGCGCAGCGGCGTAGGTGATTGTACAAGCTTCACCGCTTCCCTCCTTCGCCCTTGGCTTCGGAGGCCCCATTGACCCGGCGCTGCGCACCGGCCCACTTCCCCACATGGCGGGGAAGAAACAACACGGCCCGCTTCGGCGGGCCGTTTTAGTTTATACATTCCAATAAAGATCAATATGTTGGATAGATGAACCGAGTTAGGGTTTACTTTCGTTAACCAAACGACAACTGGCAGCGACGCAGATTAACCTTCAAGCATTCGTGACGATTCGCTGCATCGGAAGGCCAGCATGCCCCGCGCGCTCGATATTCTCATCCTCATGACCTACGTCGCCATCGCGACCGTGGCTGCGATCGGTTTCGAGCGGCTCGGACTGATGTCAGGCATGACCGCCTGGATGATGGGCGCGATCGTGTTCATCGTCGCCGGCATGGCCCATTCCGCAGCGTCGCGCTCGCAGGAGCGCCGCACGCTGGAAAAGGAAATCCACAATCTCAAGGCCTCCAATCTGGCGCTCGCCGAGGAGTTCGAGGCGGCCCAGAAGCGGATCGATGCGATCACTGACGAACTGCGCGCCGAAGCAGTCGAGCGCGACAATGCGCTGGTGCACGAGGTGAAGGTGCTCGAAGACCTGGTCCGCCGGGTCGGCGGTCCGCGCGAAGCCGGTGCCCGGTCCGGTGCCGGTCCGGCCGCGAGTGGCGGCTCGACCGATATCGACACGGTGCGCGATGCGCTCAGCGCCAACCGGGTGGATCTCTATCTCCAGCCCGTCGTCACCCTGCCGCAGCGCCGCGTTGCCTTCTATGAAGGCTATACCCGCCTGCGCGATGCGACCGGCCGCGTGCTGACACCGGCCTCATTCATCGCTGCCGCCGAAGAGGCCGGCGTGATGACCGAGGTCGACAACCTCCTCCTGTTCCGCTGCGTGCAGATCGTGCGCCGCCTGACCGGCCAGGACCGCAAGGTCGGCATCTTCTGCAATGTCTCGCTGAACTCGCTGTCGGATGAGGACTTCTTCCCCGAGTTCCTCGATTTCGTCCGCCAGAACAAGGACCTGTCCGGCTCGCTGATCTTCGAGATTTCCCAGCGCGCCTTCGAGGAGCGCGACGCGATCGCGGCCCGCAACATGGCCCGCATGGCCGATTTCGGGTTCCGCTTCTCCGTCGACCAGATCAATCATGTCGATCTCGACCTGAGCGAGATGGAACGCGCCGGCGTGCGCTTCGTGAAGATTGGCGGCGCGCGCCTGCTCGACGCGATCAGCAATTATGAGTCGATTGCCGGCTATGAGTCAGGCTCGATCGCTCACGAAGATCTGGCAGGCCTCTTCGCGCGGCACGGTATCGAGCTGATCGTCGACAAGATCGAGACCGAGAACACGGTCGTCGAAGTCCTCGAGCTCGATGTCGCCTACGGCCAGGGCCACCTCTTCGGTGAGCCGCGCCCGGTCCGCGACGATGTGCTCGAAGAGACCGGACAGCAGCCGGCGGTTCGCCTGGTCGGCTGAGGCCGTCGGATCGCTCCTTTGCTACCTTCAGCCCCAGGACAAGCCGGGGGATGACGATCGTAGGGGAGGGATGAAGTCCCGGCAGCGCCCATGCGCGATTGACGCAGGAACTCCCCCCTGCTTCAAGCGCGCCATGACCGGTTTTCCCCGCCTTGGTGCGCTGCGCGATCACTACGATATTCTCTATTGCGACGTCTGGGGTGTGATCCGGGACGGCAAGGCGCTTCTGCCTGAAGCTGTCGCCGCGCTGCAGGCCTTCCGGCGCTCGGGCGGCGCCGTCTGCCTTGTTTCCAACTCGCCGCGCCGCAGTCCCAGCCTGGCGAACATGCTCGCCCAGATGGGCCTGCCGGCAGATGCGACCGATACGATGGTGACATCCGGCGATGCGATCCATGCCGAACTCGTCGCGCGCACGCCGGGCCGCGCCTGGCGGATCGGCCCGGATCATGATCTGGGCCTTTATGACGGGCTGGATATCACCTTCACCGATGTCGGCGAGGCCGACTTCATCACCTGCACCGGCCCGGACGACTACTGGAACGGCACGCCGGAGGACTATGCCGACCGGCTGGCCGTCGCGCTTGAGCGCGGCCTTGACCTGGTGTGCGCCAATCCGGATATCGTGGTGCAGGCGGGTGACCGCCTGATCTTCTGCGCCGGGGCGATTGCACGGCGGTATCGCGAAATGGGCGGGACCAGCGTGGTTGCGGGCAAGCCCCACAAGCCGATCTATGATCTGGCCCGGACTGCGCTGCAGGAGCGGGGTTTCAAGGTCGAACCGGACCGGGTTCTCGCCATCGGCGACGGGCCGGAGACCGATGTGGCCGGGGCCATGCGCATCGGTGTCGACGCGCTGTTCATTGCCGACGGCATTCTGGGCGCCGACATGAAAAGCGACGGCTTCGATGAGGAAGCCGTCGCCCGTGCACTCGATGAGTATGGCGTCTCGGCACGATGGCTGGCGCCGAGACTTGTCTGGTAGCCGGGCTCGTTGAGCCCCGTCCTTAATCGAACAGCGAGTCGATCGAGGACTGGTCGAGATCGGGCGCCGCGCCGCCGGCATCGGCGAACATGGCGTCGATATCGTCCTGGCTCGTTTCCGGACCGCCGATGGCGGGACCGTTGAGCAGATTCTTCTCGGCCCGGGCCTTTTCGGCCTTCTCGGCTTCGGACTCGTATCCGTCGGCATCGCGTACGCCCATCACTTCGGCGAAGCGCGAAACGCGGCTTTCCACATGGCGCAGCGAGTTGACCACTTTGGACACGCGTTGACCGGCCAGGTCCTGGAAAGAGCACGCTTCGATGATCGTCATCATGCGCGCTTCCACATTGGCCCGGTACTCGTCGTAATCCGTGGCGTCCTCACAGAGCACGGCTTCCGCGGCGCTCATGATCGTCTCGGTCGCCTTTTCCGTATCGCCCACGACGGCTTCCAGCTCGACACCAGCCGAGGGGATGCGCTCGGTCTTGATGTCATTGGGGCGCAGGGCGGCAATCTCGTCGCGGGTGCGCGAGATATAGTCGGCGATATAATTGAATTCCTGACAGATCGACTGGTCGAGGGAGCTGAAGAACAGCTTCATCGTATCCGTCAGCTGGTGAGCCAGCTTCAGGACTTCCATGATCTGAGCGTCCTTCAGGTCGCTGGCTTTCAGGGAAGCCAGGGACGTGCGGACTTGCGCAGCAACATTGGCGGCGGGCATGGGGCCCTCCTTCCTTGGGGTCTCGATCGGCGAAGGGGCGGTCATGGACTCCTAGAAGTCGCCGAGTACCGCGGACATCTTCGCCTTCAGCGTACCGGCGTTGAAGGGTTTCACGATGTAGTTGTTCACACCGGCGCGCTTCGCCGCGACCACGTTCTCGGTCTTGGACTCCGCGGTCACCATGATGAAGGGGGTGGCCTTCATGGACTCGTCGGCCCGGACCTTCTGAAGCAGCTCGTAGCCGGTCATGGGTTCCATGTTCCAGTCGGAAATGACAAGACCGTACTTGTTCTTCTGCATCTTCTCATACGCTTCCTGGCCATCAGAGGCCTCGTCCACGTTTTCGAAGCCGATCTGCTTGAGCAGGTTGCGAATGATGCGGATCATGGTCTTGTAGTCGTCCACAACCAGGATCGGCATCGTCATCTCGACAGCCATGCGTAGTCTCCATCCACTCGGTGCGTTACACTAGGGTGACGGCTTGTTCTGCCGTCTTCAGCGAGGACCCTAGACAATCGCCGATAAAAATCGGTTAAAGCGGTTGCAAAGAGGGAGTCGCTCATGGCGGAAGTGCTCGGTATCGCTCTGGAAGAAATGGAAATTGGTCAATCGGCAGAGGCGGTTAGAACCGTCACAGAGGCCGATCTGGACATGTTTGCCAAGGTCTCTGGCGACTATAATCCCGTGCATATGGATGAAGAATTCGCCCGCGCGACGCCGTTTCGCGGCCGGATTGCGCACGGTGCACTGGTCGCATCCTACATTTCCGGCGTGCTCGGAAACCAGCTGCCCGGACCGGGCGCGATCTTCCTCGGTCTCAATATGCGCTTCTTCCATCCCGTGCGGATCGGTGACGAGGTGACGACCCGGGTTTCGGTCAAGTCAGTTGATCTGAAGGCCCGCAAGGCGGTCATGGAGTGTGTGTGTCAGGTCAATGGCAATGTGACCATGCAGGCCGAGGCCGAGGTCATGGTCCGCAAGCGCCGGCGCAAGACAGCGGACTGATCGATTGATGCAGGTCGTCCACGGTTTCTCATCCATTCCCGAAGACGCCCGCGGTTCGGTGATCGCGCTGGGCAATTTCGATGGCGTGCACCTGGGGCACCGGCATGTCATCGCGCTGGCGCGCGATCTGGCGGACGAGACGGGCGGCGAACTCGGCGTGGCCCTGTTCGATCCGCATCCGCGCCGCTTCTTCGCTCCCGAGGCGCCCGCCTTCCGGCTGATGAGCGCGCACCGCCGCAATCTCACGCTGGAAGCGCTGGGCGTGAAGCGCCTGCATGTCCTGCCCTTCGATGCGGCCATGGCGAAGATGACGCCGCGGCAGTTCGTCGAGACGGTGCTGGTCGAGGGCCTGGGCGTGAAAGGTGTCGTCACCGGCGCCGATTTCCGCTTCGGTGCGGGCCGCGCCGGCTCGACCGGCGACCTGGAGCGCCTGTGTGCGGAACACGGCATCCGCACCGCCTTTGCCGAACTGCACGGCAATGGCGCCGACAAGGTCTCCTCGACACGGATCCGCAAGGCCATTCTCGATGGCGACATGAAAGCCGCCGAGACGCTGCTCGGCGCTCCCTGGGCTGTCGAGGGTGTCGTGAAGCATGGCGATGCGCGCGGCCGCACGATCGGTTTCCCGACTGCCAATCTGGCCTTGGGCGATTATGCGCGCCCGGCCTACGGCGTCTACGCGGTGCGGGCCGGGATCGATGGCGAGACGCCGGCCCGGCCGGGGGTCGCCAATTTCGGCAAGCGGCCGACGGTCGATGGCGCCACCGAATTGCTGGAAATCCACCTCTTCGATTTTGCCGGCGATCTCTACGACAGGACGCTGGAGGTCGAGTTCCACGAATTCCTGCGGCCGGAACGCCGCTTCGACGGGATCGAGGCGCTCAAGGACCAGATCGCGAAGGATGCCCAGGCCGCGCGGGCGGCGCTGACCGACGCGTCTGGACCGGCCTGACAGGCTCTGTTACACGCCATGACCATGGTCTTCACATATGTGTTCATACGCCGCGCGGCGCCGATGCCGTCGCTGACGACGGGGCGAATTACCGGCCCGGGCCGCGAGGAATAGCTCCGAGCGGTGCCGGGATATGTCCTGCCTTGACCCCTAGACGATCCAGACCGCAAGGACCGATCCGATGACGGATACCCCCGCCGAAACCGGCAATGAGACCGCTTCCCGCGACTATCGCGAAACGCTTTTCCTCCCGACCACCGACTTTCCCATGCGCGCCGGCCTGCCGCAGCGCGAGCCGGAATGGCTGGAGCGCTGGGGCAAGCTCGACCTGTACCGCAAGCTGCGTCAACGCGCCGAAGGCCGCGAACGTTTCGTGCTGCACGACGGCCCGCCCTATGCGAACGGCCACATCCATATCGGCACCGGCCAGAACAAGATCCTCAAGGATATCGTCGTCCGTTCGCACCAGATGATGGGCTTCGACGCGCCCTACCGGCCGGGCTGGGACTGTCACGGCCTGCCCATCGAATGGAAGGTCGAGCAGAATTTCCGCGCCAAGGGCCGTAACAAGGACGATATCCCGGTCAAGGAATTCCGCGCCGAATGCCGCGCCTATGCCGAAGAATGGGTCGGCGTGCAGTCCGGCGAGTTTCAGCGCCTGGGCGTGTCCGGCGAATGGGACGACCCCTATCTCACCATGTCCTTCGACGCGGAAGCGGCAATCGTCGCCGAATTCCTGAAATTCGCCGAACAGGGCCTGGTGTATTGCGGGTCGGCGCCGGTGATGTGGTCGCCGGTCGAACAGACCGCGCTGGCCGAGGCCGAGGTCGAGTATCACGACAAGATCTCGACCACGATCCACGTCAAATTCCCGCTGCGGGGCGTGCGCAAGGATGGCACCGCCATTCCCAAGGATTGTATCGGTGCCCACGTGGTCATCTGGACGACCACGCCCTGGACGATCCCGGGCAACCGCGCCATCTGCTTCTCGCCCGAGATCAGCTACGGCCTCTACAAGGTGACCGGCGTCGAGGCCGAGGGCTTCACCCCCTGGGCCATGCCGGGCGACACGCTGATGGTCGCTGACGCCCTTTGGGAAGAGACAGCCAAGGCCGCCAATATCGTCAGCTGGGAGCGGCTGGAAACCGTCGATCCCGCCGGTTTCATCTGCTCGCACCCGCTGGCTGAGGCCGACCGCTACTGGAACTACCCGGTGCCGCTGCTGCCGGGCGAACATGTCACCGACGAGGCCGGTACCGGCTTTGTGCACACTGCGCCCAGCCACGGTGCGGAAGACTACGTCGCCTGGATGTCCTTCCCGGAATGGCATGACAAGCACGAGGCCGTGCCGCATATCGTCGGTCCGGACGGCGCCTATTACGACCACATCCCGTTGTTTGCCGGCCTGCACATCATCCGTCTGGATGGCAAGAAGCAGGGCCAGGACGGTCCGGCCAACAAGGCGGTGATGGACAAGCTCGTCGAGCTGAACATGCTGCTCGCCCGGGGCCGGCTGGAGCACTCCTATCCGCACTCCTGGCGCTCCAAGGCACCGGTCATCTTCCGCAATACGCCGCAATGGTTCGTCGCCATCGACCGGCCGATGAAGTCCGGTGGCACGCTGCGCGAAAAGGCGCTGGCGGCCATTGCCGAAACCGGCTGGACGCCGAAGGCGGCCGAGAACCGTATCCGCTCGATGGTGGAGCAGCGGCCGGACTGGCTCGTCTCGCGCCAGCGCGCCTGGGGCGTGCCGCTGACCCTGTTCGTGGAAAAGGGCACCACGCGCGTGCTCAACGATCACAAGGTCAATGCCCGCATCATCAAGGCGGTCGCGGAAGACGGTGCCGACGCCTGGTTCGAACGCCCGGCCTCCGAATTCCTCGGCGACGAGTATGCTGCCGACGACTACGAGAAGGTCACCGACATCCTCGATGTCTGGTTTGACTCGGGCTGTACCCACGCCTTCGCGCTGGAGCCGCGGGCGGACCAGAAATGGCCGGCCGATCTCTACCTTGAAGGCTCCGATCAGCACCGCGGCTGGTTCCAGTCCTCGCTGCTGCAAAGCTGCGGCACGCGCGGCCGGGCGCCGTACGACAATGTGCTCACCCATGGCTTCGTGATGGCCGGCGACGGGCGGAAAATGTCCAAGTCGCTGGGCAATACGCTTGCGCCGAACGAGATCGCCAAGAAGTACGGCATCGAGATCATGCGCCTGTGGGTCGCGGCCCAGGACTTCACCGACGATCTGCGCATCTCCGAGGAGATCCTGCAGACCTCGGTCGATGCCTATCGCAAGATGCGCAACACGCTGCGTTACCTGCTCGGCGCGCTGCACGGTTATGACGAGACGGTCGAGCATCTGCCGCTCGAGCGCATGCCTTCGCTGGAGCGCTGGGTGCTGCACCGGCTGCAGGAACTCGATGGTGTGGTGAAGGCCGGCTATGCGGCCTACGACTTCAAGAAAGTCTATTCCGCCCTGTTCAATTTCTGTGTCGTCGACCTGTCCGCCTTCTATCTCGATGTGCGCAAGGACAGCCTGTATTGCGACCGTCCGGATGCCGACCGCCGCCGCGCCTGCCGCACGGTGATGCACGAGGTCTTCATGCGTCTGACCGCCTGGCTGGCGCCGATCATGCCCTTCACGATGGAAGAGGTCTGGCTGTCACGCTTCCCGTCCGAGGATGACAGCGTGCACCTGCGCACTTTCCCGAAAACGCCGCAGGACTGGCACAATGGCGCGCTGGCCGAGAACTGGCGCACCCTGCGCCGCTTGCGCCGCGTGGTGACGGGCGCGCTGGAAGTCGAGCGCCGCGAGAAGCGGATCGGTTCCAGCCTCGAAGCCGCACCGCAGGTCTATGTCGCTGATCCGGCCTATCGCGAGGCGATGAAGGCCGAGGCGCCGGGCGATATCGACGATTTCCTCGCCGAGATCGCCATCACCAGCCAGGCCGTGCTGATCGACGGGGCTGCGCCGGACGGGGCGTTCCGCATCGACGATATCGCGGACATCGCCGTCGTGCCGGGCCGGGCCGAGGGCGGCAAGTGCGCCCGCTCGTGGAAATATTCCACCCAGATCGGGGCGGACAAACGCTATCCGGAACTCTCGCCGCGCGATGCCGATGCGGTGGCCTACTGGGATGCGACGCATGGCTGATCTTTGGGGTGAAATCCGGCGTCGCGCGACGGCGTCGCCGGCGCCCCGGATCGGGCTGGGCCTGGCCGTTCTCATCATCGTGCTGGACCAGATCAGCAAATGGCTGGTCCTCAACGTGCTGCATTTCTCGCCGCCGGGCTGTCTGGACTTCCAGCGCGCCAGCGGTGTCGAACGCATCGCGCTGCCCAATACCTGCGGTCATATCGAGCTGTCGCCCGTCTTCGACCTCACCATGGTGTGGAACAAGGGGGTGAGTTTCGGCCTGTTCGGCGCCGACGGCCCGCTCGGCCGCTTCATCCTGGTGGCGTTTTCCATTGCCGTGGCCTGCCTTCTGATCGCCGGCCTCCTGGGCTATGGCCCGGTCAAGGCCGTGCGCCGCATGCAGGCTGTTGCCTTCGGCTTCATCATCGGCGGTGCGATCGGCAATGCCGTCGACCGGGCGCTCTACGGCGCCGTCGTCGACTTCCTGAATTTTTCGGACGTGTACTTCCCCTACGTCTTCAATATTGCCGATGTCGGCATCAATCTGGGCGTGGCGGCCGTCATTCTCGACGTCGTGCTCAATGATCGCAAAGACCGCGCGGTACGATAGGGTGGCAAGCGGGGTGGAGATGAACGCCGCTCTTCGCTAAAACAGGATTCACGATTTTACGGAGCTTCGTCGAGATGCGTTTGCGTACTGCTCTTCTGGTGGCCTCGACCGCCGCTTTCGCCCTTACCGGCTGTTCCGGCGTCCGTTCGGCGTTGGGTGCCAACAAGGTCACGCCGGACGAATTCCGCACGGTCACGATCGCACCGCTGACGGTGCCGCCGGAATACAATCTGCGCCCGCCGGCCCCCGGCCAGCCGCGCCCGGACGAGATCTATCCGGACCAGCAGGCGCGCGCCGCGCTGCTCGGCTCTGCCGGTGCCTTTGAAGGCTCCGACGCCGAAGCCCTTCTGGTCGCCCGCGCCGGCGGCGGTTCGGCCGACCCCTTCATCCGCTCGATCATCGATGGTGAAGAGGCCAGCATCGTGCGCAAGTCACGCAGCTTTGCCGACCGCATTCTGTTCTGGCGCGACGGCGAATACGCTCCGCCGCCGGATGTCGATGCCACGCCGCTCGATCCCGAGCACGAGGCCGAACGCCAGGAGCGGATCCAGAACGTCACCGGCGGCGGCAATGTCGAAATCGAACGCGACCGCCGCCTCCTGCCCAAACTGCCGGGGCTTTAGGGATCCACATCTCGCAGTTTCCCCGGACCTGTTCCGGGGCCTGCCCGAGTTGACGAGAAACACCGGGGCCGGTTCCGGCGCCGGTGGTTCTTGTTCGCGCCATTGAAAACGCCGCCCTGCCACCAGACCCCGGAACAGGTCCGGGGAAAACGAACGCGTCCGGTGAAACACTCTGGGTCTCGCAGGAAAACGCCCGCACCCAGCCCTTGACCGACTCGGGCGCCGTGCCGACCTTGTTGCCATGTCCCTGACCGCTTCCAAGCCGATCATCCGCCGCCTGCCGCCGGAAACCGTCAACCGCATCGCCGCAGGCGAGGTCGTCGAGCGGCCGGCCTCCGTGGTCAAGGAACTCGCCGAGAATGCGCTGGACGCCGGGGCGAAGCGGATCGACATCGCCGCCGAGGGCGGCGGTCTGGTGCGCCTCGTGATCGAGGATGACGGCAAGGGGATGAGCGAGGCCGAGCTGGC
Source organism: Pseudomonadota bacterium (assembly GCA_036231565.1). Classification (GTDB taxonomy): domain Bacteria; phylum Pseudomonadota; class Alphaproteobacteria; order Caulobacterales; family Maricaulaceae; genus Maricaulis. The sequence continues at coordinate 3,946 of JAZAHA010000022.1, read as the reverse complement.
CCTGTGCATCGAACGCCACGCCACCTCGAAACTTCCCGTCGGCGAGGACGGGCGCGACGATCTTCTCAATATCGGCACCATGGGCTTCCGCGGCGAGGCGCTGCCCTCGATCGGCTCCATCGCGCGCCTGTCCATCACCAGCCAGGCGAAGGGCGAGGGCGATGCCTTCACCATCAGTGTCGAGGGCGGCCAGACCCACGGCACCGCTCCGGCGGCGCCACTGGGCCGCGGCGGCACGCGGATCGAGGTGCGCGATCTCTTCTACGCCACACCGGCGCGGCTGAAATTCCTCAAGAGCGAGCGCTCGGAAAACCAGGCCATCACCGATGTGGTCAAACGCCTGGCCATGTCGCGGCCGGATGTCGGCTTCCACCTCACCCTCGACGGGCGCAAGCGTTTCGGTGTCGCCGCCGAGCGGGGCGATGAGGCCGAGGCGGGCAAGGCGCGCATGTCGGCCATGCTCGGCGCCGATTTCGGCGACAATGCGCTGGAGGTCGACCAGGAACGCGAGGGCGTGCGCGTGCACGGTTTCGCCAGCCTGCCGACCTTCTCGCGCGGCTCGGCCCAGCACCAGTATCTCTTCGTCAATGGCCGGCCCGTGCGCGACAAGCTGCTGCACGGCGCCATTCGCGGCGCCTATCAGGATTTCCTCGCCCGCGACCGGCATCCGGTGGTGGCGCTGAATGTCGACCTGCCGACGCATCTGGTCGACGTCAATGTCCACCCGGCCAAGGCCGAGGTACGCTTCCGCGATGCCGGACTGGTGCGCGGCCTGATTGTCGGCTCCTTGCGCCATGCGCTGGCCGCCGCGGGCCATCGCGCCTCGACCACGGTCGCCGGTTTCGCGCTGGGGCGGGTGCGTCCGGAAGGCGCGCCGCCGCCGGGCCAGCCCTATCAGTCCGCCGCGCATCATGTCGCCGCTTGGGGCCGTCCGCCTGCTCCCGCCGAACCCGTGCAGGGCCAGGTCTTCGATCCGGGCATGTCGGCCCGTGTCGAACCCGATGCGCCCTGGTCCTCGCCATCTGCACCGGAACCGGGCTTCGAGGTCGCCGAGCACCAGGCCCAGGCCGCCGCGCCGTCGCCGGACTGGCCGCTCGGCGTCGCCCGCGCCCAGCTGCACGAGACCTATGTCGTCGCCCAGACGCGCGACGGCATTGTCATCGTCGACCAGCATGCCGCCCATGAACGCCTTGTCTATGAGCGCATGAAGAAGATGATCGCCGAAACAGGTGTCCAGCGGCAGCAATTGCTGGTGCCCGAGATTGTCGATCTCGACGAGGCCGAAGCCCGCCGCATTCTCGAACGCGCCGAAGAGCTGGAAGAGCTCGGCCTGGTGGTCGAGGCGTTCGGTCCGGGCGCTGTCGCCGTGCGTGAAACGCCGGCGCTTCTCAAACGCCTCGACGTGCAGGGCCTGATCCGCGACCTCGCCGACGATCTGGCCGAAACCGACCAGGCCCTGTCACTGAAGGAAAAGCTGGAAGACGTCGTCGGCACCATGGCCTGCCACGGCTCCGTGCGCTCCGGCCGCCGTCTCACCGGCGACGAAATGAATGCCCTCCTGCGCGAAATGGAGGCCACCCCCCATTCCGGCCAGTGCAATCACGGCCGCCCCACCTATGTCGAACTGAAACTCGCCGACATCGAACGCCTGTTCGGGCGGCGGTAGGCAAAATTAGGGCTCGCCCCGCTTGCGGGGGAGCTGTCCGCGTAGCGGACTGAGGGGGCGGTGCGAGAACACCGCAGAGCGCGTCAGCGCGCAACTGACTCACCCCCATCGCCTCATTACACTCGGCACTTCCCCCGCTTCGCAGGGGAAGCCTTGTGGAAGCGCCGCGTCATCAAAACCGCGACCGCCTCAGGTCCGAGCCATGCTCCACCTGCGCAAACTCCATCAGCGCATCGCGGTCGCCGCGCGCGTCCAGCCGGCGGGCATAGAGGGCGGCCAGCGGGCCGGCGCTCAGCCCGTGCAGGATGATGCTCAGCCCCACCGTGATCGACACCGCCGCGACCAGCGGGGCTGCTTCGCTGCTGCCCAGCCGGCCTTCCACGATCAGCGCGAAGACGATGGAGGCGAGGCCGCGCGGGCCGAACCAGCCGAAGAAAAGCCGGGTACTGGTCAGAAGGCCGGTACCGGTGAGGCTCAGCCAGATCGCGAGGGGGCGCACCAGGACAAGGCTGACGAGGGCATAGGCCACGGCGCGCCAGTCCGGGGCTTCCAGCGCATCGGGCAGGAGGATGGCGCCGAAGATCACGAAAGTGATGATTGCCAGCAATTGCCCCTCGGTCTCGCCGAAGGAGATCACGGGCTGGCGGGCGCGCCGGGCAAACCGTCCGAACGCCATGCCGCCCGTGAAGGCAGCGATGAAGCCATTGCCGCCGATCAGGCTGGCCCCGACATAGGCCGCGACCGCCAGGGCGACGGCGCTGAGACGCTCGAACACCTTGTCCATCTCGCCGGCTTTCACCGCGCGCTCGACCAGGCGACCGCCCAGCCCGCCGGCGGTGAGGCCGACCAGCACGCCCAGCCCGATCTGGGCCAGCAGGAAGCCGGACCAGTGCGCCAGCGGATGGCTGTCCGGAGCGTCGGCCGACGCCCCCGCCAGCGCCAGGAAGATGAAGACCAGCGGCAGGGCGAGCCCGTCATTCAGCCCGCTCTCGGCATTGATCGTCTGCCGGATCCGGACCGGCAGATGCTCGTCGACCAGCACCGAGCGCGCCAGCGCCGCATCGGTCGGCGCCAGCATGGTTGCCAGGAGGGCCGCCTGCCACAGATCGAGATCCGGCAGCAGGACAAGCGCCGCCCCCGTCCCGATCAGCACGGCGAGGGGCAGGCCGATCAACAGCATGCGCGCCGGTACGGCCTGATCGGCGTGCAGGAGCCGCAGATCGATCCCGGCCGCGTCCGCAAACAGCACCAGCACAAGGGTCAGCTCTGCCAGCACCGCGATCTGGTGCGAGGCAATATCGACATCGAACAGGTCGAGCGCGGCCGTGCCGATCAGCACGCCCAGTGCAGCAAACACGACCGGCGCCGTCAGACTGATCCGGCGCAGATGCCGCGCCACCAGGCCATAGGCCAGGATAGCCAGCGCGATCAAAAGCAGGGCAGGCGATTCCATAGCTGAAGGTTAGCGCGTGGAATGTACGGCGTCTTCCTTGTCCCCCTGAACACCACTCCGCTTTTCCCGGCTGAAAGCCCGGCGCAGGCCGGGCGCAGTGACGGGATCTGCGGGAAGCTCGTCGCTTGAAACGATCTTCGGTCGGTCCCGGATCTGCAGCCTGCCTGCGCAGGCCTCCGTCCGGGAAAAATGAGAGCGTTGGAAAAGAAAGTGAGAGTGCCCCTACAAGCACCGTCACCCTGACACCCGCTTTCGCGGGCGCAGGCTTCGGTCAGGGCCCAGTTCGTGAGGCGCGGTGCCCGCGATCTCGCACTTATCCCCCATGATGGCGCAGTACGATCCGAGCCCGCCTGGCGAAAATATCCCTTTGCGATCTGGGTCCTGACTTTCGTCAGGATGACGGTGCGTGGGGGCGGGTCGGGAAACTTGTCCCCGCCCGCTCAACTGGGCGTAAGATCATCAGCGGTTTCCGGGATGGGAGGCATGAGCTCAGTCACTTATGCCCGGGAGCGTGCGGAGCTCGTCCGCGCCTGGTGGGTGACAGCATCAGGCTCCGGCGTGGCCATCTGCGGGGACACCGGCAAAAAGCTCGACCGGCCCGTGCCTGCAGGTTTCGAGACGGTCCCGCAAGGGATCCGGGTAAATCTCCGCGTGCGGGATGCCTCGGGCATCACCACCAAACCTTCAAATCGGACACGATGTCCGCCGTGCATCCCGCACCCCTCTCATATCTCCAGGGTTCTGCCCGTGGAGGGTTTTGTGCTGTTTCCTCCCCATTTCATGGGGAGGTGGATCGCCGCCAGGCGGCGAGACGGAGGGGCGCCGCG
>JAZAHA010000021.1:0-14658 GCA_036231565.1 Pseudomonadota bacterium | reverse complement strand
CCGTCAACGCGGGACTCAATGATTTCCGCAAGCGTGCTGGGCGGGCTCCCCCACTCAAGACAAACGCACTGCTCGTCGATTTGCTTGATGAGCCACTCCAGCGCCTCATACAGATCAGGAGAGGCGGCGATCAGGTGGGCGTTGGCGCGCTGCTCTTCGGACGAGAAGACCGGTGCGCCCTCGTCTGTTAGGTCGGGGCTCTGGCCGTGCGACAGATCACCTTTGATGCGATACACGCACTCGTACGGATTTTCCGAAGTGGGGTGCTTGGCGGGCTGAATGCGAGCGAGCACATCCCAGGGCCCCGGTGTGAAACGTGCTTCAGTCATAAAATCGCTCCTGCGGTGAGAAGGCCCAGCAGAAGCCCGCCAGCGCACCCGGCGGCGATGGCCACCAGGAGCTTTCCGACAAAGTCAGCCGGGTAGATCGTCGTGTTGGAGGGGCCGGTCTTCATGGCTACGCTGCCTCCGGCGAGAGGCGATACAGCTCTTCATCCCCATGGGGCCCTCCGGTACGGACTAGCGTTCCGTCATCGAGCATCATCTCGAATTCGGACTGGACCCACGGATAGCGGCCGTATTTGGCGACAATGGATTTCAGGTCATCACGGGACAGCTCACGCAGGCCGCTCAATCCCGAATAGGTCAGGGCGCGAATAATGCGGCTGCGGAACACGCGGCGCTCGTCAACAGGACCGGCAGGGCGCTTGATGCCAGCCAGAACGGACAAAGCTGCGGTGTGGGCAGAGACAGCTTCAGCCATTGGCCAGCGCCTCCTCTGCCTCTTCGAGCTGCCGGACACGCTCGGCAAAAATCTCGTTGATCCCCTCGGAAATCAGCTCATCGAATTCTTCGGAAAGCTTCCGGCTGCCGGTGAGGACCCACACCATTGCGGCGCTGGATTTGATGTTCGACCGGATCGCATTAATCGCAACGCGATCCAGATCCATCGTGTCTGTATCGAGCCGACCGTTCGACATGACGTAGCGGTTGGTGGGGTCGATCCGGGATTGCTGATCCTGGGGCAGATCGGCAAAGCCATCCGGGTATCCGGGGCGTCCAGACATGGGCGTTCTCCTGCACGGTAATTCCGGTCTGTGCCGGGTTTGTGCAGGGAATATCGACTAACTCGATATCCTTTGTCAACGAGAAACTCGATATTCTAACGATTTTTGCGACCGATTAGCGACTTGATGCTGTGTTCAGGTACAAAAAAGCCGCTCAGCAGGCGCTGGCGGCTCAAGAACGCGAACTCGAATTTCGTCAGATCGTCTTGCTGACCACGGCAACGACAACGAACGCGACACGGGCATCATCTGCCTGCCCATCAAGCGGCAACCGGATCTCATGCTTGTGGCCGGCATCTGATGTCCGGGTCTTCAGCGACAGCTCGTCACCGTCCCGGCGCATCTCTCGAAGCGTGTACTCATAGGCCCCGCCGCGTTGGCGTTCCGCTATGACCAGGGGCGGCTTGTCACGCAGAAGCAAGCCCTCCATGCCACCGGGAAAAAGCTCGAACGGCACCGCTATTGCGTATCCGCCGTCCGGCACTACCAAGTCGCATGACGAGCCATTGACCTTGAAGGCCAGTTGCTCGCCTGCGGGGAAGCTCGGGTGGGGCACAAAGGCCACCCGATCCATTTCTGCTGCCACGTCCACCACCTCTCTCCATGCCCCAATCTCTATCACACCCACAACTTTGGCGTAATTCAGGCTATTGGCGGTGGCCGTGTCAATTCCTCCGAAGGCGATAACGCCGGGAGATTTGTCCAGAACCCGTGCGATCCGGCAGATCATATCCATGGATGGTTCGCTGGAATCCGCTTCATAACCGGCGATTGTAGTTTGCGCGGCACCGACAGCATTGCCAAGTTCGGTCTGGCTAATCCCGAGCTCACGCCGGAATTTCTTTATGCGCTTTCCCAGGCTCATATTTACGGCGTAACTCGCCATGCCGATGCCGACAAATCGATCTACTCGGTTGCCAATATCGAGAATGTCGATATTTTGGGTGCATGTCTGTTGCATCAGTGATCTCCCTTTTTGGAAATCAAACACGGCTGGCGAAGGCGGCGGGAGCCTCCAACCAGTCAACGGTGTCGTCATGGGTGGCCAAGGGGCACATCCCGTTTTCACGGCGCGTCACCATCATTCGAAACGCAGAAGAATTCGGCGTCGATCGCTTCGAGGCCTTTCGTCTGCTCGCGGCTGAAATGATCGAAGCAGCGGGGGTCGAGCTTTGACCCTCTTGCAGGACATCGAATCCTTTTTGGCCTGCGTCGATATGACGGAACGCGAGTTTGAAAACGGGGCCATGACGCCCGGTCTGATGCGGCGATTGCGAGACGGGTCCCAGCCTTACGCCAGGACCGAAATGCGTGCTCGCGACTTCATGGATGCGCAGGTGTCGCATCACTCCCTCCAAAAGAGCGGCAACAACTCTGCCGCCTCATCCAGATAGGAACTGCCATGACGGATGCAGCTGGGGAAAATACGTCCCCCAATCCCCCCACATCGAATGTGCCGGACAGTCTGATCGTCTTCCATCATTCCGAGCTGTCGAAGCTGGAGGCCGAGGAACAGGCCGCCAAGGATGTCGTCAAGAAGATCGCGGCCCGGAAGAAGAAGTATCGCACCACGATCAAGGCCGATGGTGTCAAGCTGAAGAACTTCGACCGTGCCCGCGAAATTCTGCTGGCCGACGATGACGATGAAGTCCGCAACGATCTGGCAGAACAGGGCGCGATCCTGCGGGCGTTCAATCACCCCATGGGCCACCAGTTCGACCTGTTCGAGCAGCCCGACCGTGCCGCCCTTGAAGACCGTTGGCGCTTCGACGGCTTCCGCGCCGGGTCCAACAATGTCGGCGCCGAGGAAAACCCGCATCGCCAGGGTGATGACGGACACAAGCACTGGCTCCAGGGCTGGCACGATGCCCAGAAGTGCATTGTCGCTGGCATGGAGATGTCGAAGTCCACGCAGGACGACGACACCAAGCCTGAACCCGAACCGGCGAATGACACGGACGAGGAACCGGAAACCGAAGAGCCGGCTGAAAGCGCCGAAGACAGCGATCCGCTGGATGATGGCGATGACTGGCGCAATGAGCGGGACGAAGCCGATCCCGTCGAAGACGAAGAGTCCGCTCTGAAAGGCATCGAAGCCTGATGCCGATCTCGTTCGTCATCCACGGAGCGCCGCGCGGCAAGGGTCGCCCCCGGTTCGGGGTTGTCCGCGGTCGTGCAACCGCCTTCACCGACAAGCAGACGGTCGCATATGAGCGCACCATACAGTCGGCGGCTCGCTCCGTGATGGCGACACGGGAACCGCTCGACGGGCCGGTCTGGGTGCGGATCAACATCTTCATCCAGATCCCCGTCAGCGCACCGAAGTGGAAACAAGCCCAGATGCGCGACGGTTCGATCCGGCCGACACGCACCCCGGATGCCGACAATGTGGCCAAGGCGGTTCTGGACGGCATCAATGGTGTCGTCTTCGCCGATGACAAACAGGTCGTTGGCATGGGGGTCACGAAGTTCTATTCCGACCATGCGCGTGTCGAAGTCACCGTGGGGGAAGTCTCCCATGGTTGAGGTCACGCTCCACGCACAGATCCGCTGGCTCGAACGTGTCGAAGAGCTGCCCGTTGCCGAGCTGCGCCGCACGTTCCGCAAGGAAATGCCAGACGCACCGATGAGTGCTGTCGATGGCGCCGTTCTTCACGAGCTTCTGCGCCGCACCGGCCGGACGAACCTGGATCTCATCAGCACCATTCTTACACCTGAGCGCCGTGCAGCGATCCGGTGCGGTGCCAGCAAGCTCAAGCTGCCTTGTGGCTGCGTCATCCGTGTCGCCGACAATCGCATCTGCACTGTCGTGCTCCCCGCCAAGAAATTCATCCCCGCCGATCTGAAGCGCCGTCGCAAGCGCAAGAGCCGGAGAACAAGGAGAAACGGCTATGCCTGATCCGCAATCAAAGAACGCGCACATTTTCGAGCGCGAGGAAAATGATCACTACGTCGAACAGGACTGGACGGTTGACCTGCTGCTTGATGCTATCACGTTCACCGGATCGGTCTGGGACCCGGCCTGTGGCTTCGGAACGATCCCGAAAGCCTGCCAGCGTGCCGGCATCAAGCATGTCATCGGCACCGATCTCATTGATCGCGGATATGGCACAGGCGGGCAGGACTTTCTGAAGTTCTCCCGCAAGCTGATCCGGCGCGAAGACAACATCATCACGAACCCGCCGTACAAGCACACCGAGGATTTCATCCACCAGGGGCTGAAATTCTCGCGCGACAAGGCGGCATTTCTGGTTCCGGTGAAGTTCCTTGCCTCGAACTCTCGGTACCCGCTTTTCACCCAGCTTCCGATTTGGCGGGTCTGCATCCTGTCATCGCCGCCGTCGATGCTGCCGGGGCACTTGCTTGCTGCTGGCCAGAAGCCCGGCGGCGGGTCCGTCGATTACTGCTGGATCGTTTTCAAGCACGGATACACCGGTACGCCCGGCACGATCTGGCTGAAGCGGAAAGGGGCAAAGTCCCGTCCGTATGGCAGTGACCGTGTTCGTAAGCAGGCCCCCGAAAATGCGCTGGGAGGGGCCAATGTCTGATGCAGTCGAGAAAGAGGCCGCATATTCGCGTCAGGAACTGCGCGACATGCTTGTTGGGGTCACGGGGAAGGAAACACGCCTCAACGCGCTCCACGGCTATCTGGTGGCCGCTACGCGCCTGATTGCCGAAGAGGGCGGGCCCGATACTGCCGATCACTATCTGCTGGCCACCCGGTTCCGCTGCCTCGGCCGCGGCTCCAGTGAAATCGGGAGGGCGTCATGAGCGAACAAGGCTTTGTCGCGATCAGCCGCGGGCTCTGGAATGACCCTGACTTCGATGACGGTGCCCCGATGACGCAACGCGAGGCGTTTATCTGGATGGTTGCCGAAGCAGCGTGGAAATCGCGCAAGGTTCGGCGTGGTTCTGCAGTCTTGGAAATCGAGCGCGGACAGCTCGCGCACTCCGTCCGTTTCATGGCGGAAGCCTGGGGCTGGTCGAAGAGCGCGGGACACCGTTTTCTAAAATCTCTCGAAAAGCGGGACATCATCCGAACCGAAGCTGGGACAGGCGTAACCATCGTAACGATCTGTAATTACGCTAAATATCAGAATGCGGAAAACGATACCGGGACAGAGGCGGGACACATACCGGGACAGAGGCGGGACAGAGGCGGGACAAACGAGAACAAAGATAACAATTATAACCAGAAAGATTCTTTGTTGCCCGCTGACGCGGACGACTGGCGTTCCGATCAGGAATTCGTGGATCTCTGGGACCGATGGAAGGCCACCCCGAACGGTGCCGGTCGCTCAAAGACACCCGCCAAGATTTACCCGATCTTCTGCCGTCACCGGAAAAAGGCTGGCATCGCCCGGATCATGGCCGGGGTCACAGCCTATTTCGATCACGACGATTTCAAGATCAGCGGCGGCAAGGGGCTCGATAGCTGGCTGAATGACGAGAAGTACGAGCGCTATGCCGATCAGGCCAAGCCCAAGATCGTGAAGCCACGGAACCACGTCGAGGAGCTGAGAGCCCTGGGGGTGGCGATTTGACATGGCTCTACACCCCCAACACGTCATCAGCCTATGCACCGGAGGCGCTGGGCTCGATCTCGCCTTCGAGCTGGCAGTGCCTGCTGCTCGAACGGTCTGCATGGTGGAGAGGGAAGCCTTCGCCGTCGCGCACTTGGTCGAAAAGATGGGGCAAGGTTTCTTGGATGAATGCCCTGTGTGGAGCGATGTCACCACCTTCCGAGGCCGAAGCTGGCGTGGAGCTGTGGATTGGGTCATTGGTGGCATCCCGTGTCAGCCGCACAGCCAAGCTGGCAAGCGGCTCGGACGGGAAGACGAGCGCGACCTCTGGTCACACGCCCGGCGCATCTTCGTGCAATCCGGCGCCCGCGGGATCGTCATCGAAAACGTCGAGGGAATGCTTTCGACCGGCGGGGCCGAGCGCGTCGTGCGTGACTTGGAGCGCCTTGGTTGCATCGTGGAGGGCGGACTATTCAGTGCGTCAGAAGTCGGCTTCCCGCATCGCCGCAATCGCGTCTGCATCGTCGGATGGCGCGCTGGTGTCGGCCAGGCCGACACCAGCAGCACGGGATCACAAGGGATCTGGGACGGCGACCACGCGGGCGGACGGGAAACTGCGCAACGACATGCTGGACTGGGCGGCGGAGCGGTTCTGGCGCACGCCGACAGACGACAGCCGGCGCGGCGGCCCGGCGGACCCGGCGAGCCGGAAGCAGCAGGGCCACACTGTCAACCTGCAGGATCAGGCGACGTACTGGAAGACGCCGAATGTGCCGAACGGTGGCCGGGCGATGGACCCGCAAACGAGTTTGACAGGTCAGCATCCGGACGGCCGCAAACGGCAGGTAGACCTAGGGGCGCAGGCGAGACTCTGGAGCACACCGCGCGTGGCCGTGGGCGCATACACGCGGGATCGAGGTGTAAAGGGTTCGGAGCGCCTGACGCTGGAGGGCGAGGCGGTTTGCCACTCAGTCCGCCCGGACCAGGAGACGCCGACGGATGGCGAACCGTCCTCGAAGGATGGCCCACCCTGGAACCGGCCCGAGCGGTCTTTGAGACCGTCTCTGAACCCGCTGTTCGTCGAGTGGCTGATGGGATGGCCAATCGGGTGGACCGGTTGCGCATGTGCGGAAACGGAGTTCACCCGCTGGCGCTCGCAAATGGCATCCGCACTTGCCTCCATCGACTTGTCGCCAGGGGTGCAGCCCCAAACGAGTTTGTTCTGATGGAGAAAGGCCGATGACCGTCACGGACTGGCTCCATGACCAGGGCGTCGTGCTGCGGTCGCATCAGACCGGCAATCACACGACGACATGCCCGAAGTGCTCTCACACCAGGAAAAAGAAGAAGGACCGCTGTCTGAGCGTGACGATCAAGTCGTCAACGGAAGTGGTCGTTTGTTGCCATCACTGCGGATGGGCAGGAGGATTTGATGCTGAGCGAGAAAGCCGCCGCATGGTTCAGGGCCCGAAAGATCGACCCGGCCATAGCGGAAGCCCACGACATCAGCAGCGTGGATCGCGCTGGTGGTGAGTGGCTGGCTTTCCCGTATCAGCGGGACGGCCGGCACGTCACAAACAAGTACCGCCGGATCGCACCGGAAAAGGGGTTCAGCCAGGACGCTGAACCGCCGTTCAAATCGTGCTGGAACGAGGATGCGCTGAAGCTCGGTGAAGGCCCGGTCATCATCACGGAAGGCGAGGTCGATGCTCTGGTGTTCATCCAGTGCGGTTTCGAGCGGGTCATCTCGGTGCCGGACGGTGCTCCGAACAACGAAGTCGCCGATGATGACAGCCCGAAGTGGGCATATGTCCCCGATCTGTTGAACCGGCTTCGGGGTGAGAAGGTCATCATTCTGGCGGTGGATGGCGACGAGAACGGTTCGTATCTGCGCAACTATCTGGCCAAGAGGCTGGGCAAGGCGCGGTGCAAATGGGTCCGGTATCCTCAGGGCTCCAAGGACGCCAATGATGTCCTGCTGAAGCAAGGCGTCGATGCGGTGAAGGCGCTGATCTCTGGCGCGTCGTGGATCTCGGTGCCGGGTGTCGTCAAGGTCGCTGACATGCCGCCGGTCGCGAAGCCGCAAGTCTTTCGCGTCGGTCTTGGCGGAAGGGAATCAGGGTTTGACCGGCATATAGCACTGCTTCGAAAGCAGCTGTCGGCTTGGACAGGCGTTCCTGGGCACGGGAAATCCACGCTGGTCAACGCGGTCTGCTGGGAGGCTATGCGGCAACACCGCTGGCGCTTCGGAATCGGATGCTTCGAGGATGATGTGCAGGAGGACTATCGCACGGCGATGGCCTGCTACATCGGCAACCGGCCAGAGGCAGCGCTGGAGCCCGATCACTGGGCCCTGACGGACCAGCGGTTGAACGAGCATTTCTGCTTCTTCGTCGAGGATGAAGAAACCAATGCCCGGATGACCATCGACTGGCTGCTGGAGAAGATGGAAACCGCTGTTGTCCGGCATGGGTCCGACATGATTGTCATCGACCCATGGTCAAAGCTGGATCACACCAGAGACCGGGCCGAGAGCGAGGGCGACTATACCGGCCGGGTGCTCAATGACCTGAAGCGGTTTGCCCGCAAGTTTGATGTCCATGTCGCTGTCGTGGCCCATCCCCGCAAGGTGCAGAAGAAATCGGACGGCTCATACGAGGTGCCCGGCGGATACGACATTTCGGGCTCGGCTCACTGGTACAACATGGTCGATCTCGGGGTTACGGCATACCGGGAAATCACCGATACCGGAGACACCATCGCCAAGGTGATCTCATGGAAGGTGAAGCGTCACCGCATCATGGGAAAGCCCGGCGCCGTTGCGCTCAAGCTCGACCCGGAAACCGGCCGGTACAGCGATTATTACGACCAGGGGCGCGGATCATGACGAGCTTTCTGGAAGAGGTGAAGAACTGGCCGGACTGGAAGCGTGATGCGTTCGAGGAGCGCGCCGCAATGATCGAATACGGCGATCAGGTCAGCAGGGCCAAGGCAGAGTTCCGGGCCTATCGGGACATCCAGGCCAAGGAGGATAGCGATGGAAACTGATTTGACGCGCGTACTGTGGCTGAGCGGTATTCTGCTCGCATACGATCATGTTCCGCTGACGCTGACCGAGCGGCGGCTGATGCTGACCCTGCTGGCGTATTCTCCTGAACCGGTGCCGATGGAAGACCTGATGGCGTCGTGGCCGCAGGGCCGGAAGCCCAACGCGGATTCGGTGCGGAAGATGGTTTCTAAACTGCGCCAACAGATGCGCCGGCACAGCGTCCGGATCGATGCGGTGGGCGAAGGCCGGTATTTCGTTTCGGAAAAGAACGCGGATCGCGCAATCGCGGCCCTGCGTGGAGGCGCCGATGACACCGCGTAGGCTGACATGCACCGAAGACTTCATGCTGCTGATCGAGGAGCGGCGAAAGGAAATGGGGCTGACCCATGGCGATCTTGACCACCGCGTCGGCTGGCAGGACGCCTATGCATCAAAGGTCGAGGGTGGTGATCGCCCGTGGGGCAAGCGCCCGTTCAACATGACCGCCAATGCTCGCGATGTGCTCGAAGCCCTCGATCTCGTTCTGGTCGCGATGCCGGCCGACGAAGCGGCAAAGATGGCAGACCCCGAAGCAACGCGCATTATCAAGCAAATCCCCCGCGGCGGCAAAGTCGCCCGGAAGACAACGAGGCAGACATGGATCGTGAAGCGCAATCAGACCTGATGGAGGCCCTGCGCGAGCTTTCACGCGTTCGCAGAGCGATGCAGCGCGCCGAAACCATGCGTCAGAACGCACATGAACGGCTGGAGCGTTTGGGTTTCCCGCGCCGGGCTGTCGAACGTGCACTGGACTTGCTGGATTCCGACGCTCAAGGCAGCCACGACGAAATGCGGTCGGCCCAGCGCTTGCTGGCGTCGATGCGGGCACCGGTACAGCTGGAGTTCGTCGGGCTCCACGATTCCGACTTGCACGGGGCTACTGCGATCGAGGCTATCGAGGATGAGGGGTTCTGGGCAGCGATGTGCGGGGCAAGCCGGACGTATCAGGCCCGGAACCGCGAAGGCCGTGATGCATGGATGCGCGGATACGATGCCGCAACGGGACTGCTGTCCTAGTCAGTTCGGGTTTCCCGCTCTGCCCGCTTCCGGCACCATTCCGCGATCCGGGCGCCCGTTTCCCCGGTCGCGTTCTCTTCGAGCACCGATGCCATGAGTGCGAGCCGTCGAGCATCCAGCGGCATCCTGGGCGTTCCCAGCCTTTCCACTGTGCGCGGGTTCCACTCCAGAAGGTTCGCAAGCTCGATGCTCCATTCCGGGCCATAGAGCGGGGCCAGGAGCGCGCCAAGGTCCCGGCGGGTGGTCTGGTGTGCCTCGGTGGTCAAACGCTTCTCCAGCGGCTTCTGTGCGGATTTGGCGCAGGCATGGAAAAACCCGGCCAGTGCGAACCGGCCGGGTCTATATGGTGTCTTCGGTGCTGGCGTCTAGTCCTGCGATTTGGGCCAGACCAAGCCCACCAGCAGGAACAGGGCCAGAATGAGTGCGGGAATTGCCCGGATCTCGTCGGGGGTCATGCCGCAGCGATCGTGCAGTTGTGGCCTGTAGCGGGGCTGCTCAGGTAGTCTTTCATGACCTCGCTGGCGACATCACGGCAGCGGTCTTCAAGGGCTTCCAGCTTCGGGTGATCCCAATCAACCTCACCCTCCGCCGCTGCGGTGAGCAGGCCGTGAAGCTCGGCGGCCTCTTCGGCGCTGAATGAGCGGATTATTTCGCCAAGGCGCTCGCTTGCCTCGTCGGCATCTGCCCTGTCAATCCAGTCCATGGTGTCGGCCACGAAGTCGAAGCCATGAGCGGTAAATATCTGCTGTCCCATTTCGATCTCCTCAATAGGGCGGTGTCAGGATAAGAAAGAGGGCCACGAGCGCAACCAGCACCATGGCCCATGATGCGTCCCGGATCAGGCCACGCATTCGTAGGCCTCCAGAAAAGCCCGCAGGCCGTTGCCGGTGGCTTCAAACGAAGCGAGTTGGACGCCGTCCCGCGTCGGCTCGATAGCGAAGATGTTTTCGCCCTCTTCCCAGGCCTCAAGGCCCATTGCGTCCAAGACGCGCAGGCATGATGCCGGGGTGGCGTGTTCGAAATTGGGGTGGTGCATTTGGTCGGTCTCCGTACCGGTGTCGGCTCCTAGCGGCCGGAAAGGGCGCCAGCACATGGCCGGCGCCTAGTCGGGGCGCTAGTCCTGGTAGATGTAGAATGTCCGGCCGATGAATTCGTGCTCGGTCTCATTGCCGTCATAGCCTGCGAGAAAATGCCCGCGACCATCGGCGCTGACCGCCTCCTGAACGAATTGGTCAAAGTTGCCGGTTCCGTCGATCATGGCGCGAATAGCTTCGTTGTTGCTCTCGCAGCGTCCGTTGTCGGCGATGGCCTGGAAGGCTTCCTCGGGCAAGCCAGTGAAGGACGCGAGAAACGACGGATTGAAAGCCCAAAGCGAATCCGCGATGCTTTCCTTGCATGCCTTGTCCGCTTCTTCGTCGGTCAGAACGCGGGCTGAAGCGTTGCCATGCTGAAGGCTCTCGAAGCGCGTTTCCTCACGCTCTTCGCAAACGTCCTCGATATCGACGCCGGAAAAGTCGGCGTAGGCTCGGGCGCGAATTTCCTGAATAGGCATATCGTCGGTATTCATCTTTCGGTCTCCATTACCGTTGTCGTGCCAATCGCACGGGAAGCGGGCCGGTGTCGTGCCAGCCCGTAACCGGTGGGATCAGGGGTAAACGGTGGCGCCTAGACGCTTGGCGATATCCAGCCATACGGGAAGGGGGGCGCGGCTCATGGGGCCATATCCAAGCCCAAAGAGTCCGCAGCCGTCGCGAGGCTCGTCTGCTGGGCGGTGGTCGTCGGAGCACATGGGGCCGGCAAACGCGAACTCGATGGCGTCGGGCTCGGTCATAGACCGCATATCGACGCCGGGCGCCTGCATCTCGATCAATCCGGCCTGGATGCGTTCGGCGCGCGGCCCAAAGATGTGGGAATAACAGGAGCGGCAGGGCGTGCCATAACCCGTGTGGGTATAGACAAGCGAGAGTTCGCCCGACTTGCTGCGGGTCCAGTGGTGGGTGCTGTCAAACATATCGGCCTCCATTGCCGTTGTGTCGTTGCTGACGGTCATTCCATATGACTTGCGCGAAGCCCTGTCAATCCGAAAATGTACTGTAGTACATAAGCGAGGGATTGATATGAGAGCACCGAATTATATTGACTGGCGGGCTATATCCAAGGCCGTGCGAGCCGATTTCGATGCTGGACACTTGTACTGCAGAACAACGGGTCGGCGCATGGATGATCGCGAAACGCCGGACGGCTACAGGACGGTGAAGGTCGGCAAAACCATCCACCGCGCTCACAGGGTCATTTATGCGCTTTGGCACCGGCGCGGCATGTTTGGAATCGTCGACCACTGGAACGGCGACAAGCAGGACAATCGGCCTATGAACCTGCGAGCCTGCGGCAACCGTGAGAACATGGTGAACCGGCTGTATTGGCGGCGCACGTTTGAGGGGAAGTTATTGGTCCAGCTCGGGCCGCAGCCTCTAGGCGTTGTTCTCGGGGAGTTTGACAGCATGGATGATGCGCGCGAGTACAGGCGAGAGATTGTCAATCGAGCCGTTGAACAATGGTACGCAAAATGACCCGCGAAGAGTTGCGGGAGATATTGGAAAGGCTGGATATCAGCCAAGGCGCCTTCGCAGCGCGCGTTGCTGATCTGTCGGGGCTTAATGTTCTGCCGTCCCACATCTCTAAAATGTGCTCTCGTGCACCGACAGGCCGTGACCCATCGCCAGTCGTTGCGGTCGCAGCTCGCTTGATGCTGGAACAGAAAGAGGCCGAAAGGCTGAGGTGCGCTGTTGAGCGCGCTGGATGGAAACAGGAGCGATAGCGATGGCGGGAAGCCCGGCCAAGGCCAAGCGATACGACGAACTCACAGAGCGAGCCGACAAGGCAGAGGCAGAAGTCACCAGACTGCGCCAGCTCATGGCGGTCCACGGCATTGATGACCCAGACGGCCCAGCGGTCGCAGTCAATCCGGTAACGCAATACAGCGCGGATATCTGCAAGCGTGTCGTTGCCATGGGTCAAGAAGGTATGGGCGAGGCCGAATGGATTGCTGCCCTGGGCCTGAGCGCTGACACCTGGGACACCTGGAACCGGCAGCATGAAGAGCTGGCCAGCGCTGCACGTCAGGCCCATGCAGCCATGAAGGCATACTGGCAAGGCGAACAGCGCCGCGCCATGGCTGCCAACAACTCCCGCTTCCCGATCAACGTAGCCCGCGAGATGATGGGCCAGGAGCTGCGCGGCTCCGGCGGTGACAAAGGCGATGCCTCAAAGCTCGTCCTGCTGGATCTCAATCTGGATCGGTGTCCGCACTGCGAGACAGCGCTGACGTGACCGCCCGCGCTGACCACCGCCAGCATAGCCTGACCAGAGCGGGGGAGGGAACCATTTAAGGAGGGTGGGGGAAACAGCTCGGTAGTTCTCATAGAATACTATGGGGATGTATGTAGCTATGCGAGGCAAGCAAGCCATTCGCCACACCCGCACCAGCCATCAGCGAGCACATCCAGGCACAACCAGGCACACCAGAGGCAAAGAGGAGGCTTCTGTTTTTCCCTCGCCTTCGATCAACTCGCGCGTGGAAACAATCGGGTCTGATCTTGCCTGATTGTTTCCGAATTGGCACATCAGCAGCTTGCTAGGCTGCTGCACGATCCTGAAATCTCCAGCAATAGCAGGGCAATCCGGGCAATGTGTGCACATCGCCTGCATGGTCACAGGCCGAATGGAGGGGGTGGGGGTCGGTTTCTGCAGGGCCAGGGCGGGGGCAAAAATCGCGCCGGCTTCACGAGCGATATCTATCCCCCCCCCAATTTTTTTCTGACCCTTCGAGGCCAGTGCGTTCTGGCAGCCGGTCTGCTGCGTTTGTCTTGGTGGCGTCCCATCAGGTCAAACGGAGGTAGAAATGGGAGGCTTGGAACAGACTGACGCTGAGAGCGCTGCGGTACAGAAGACGCCGCATCGCGTTTCCCTTGAGAGCATCAAGGAGAAGATTTCGGGTGTGGAGTATCTGCACCCCAATGCGCTTCCGACGATGACGATTGCGGTTGTGACGATGAAGAACGGCTATGCGATTGTCGGGAAGTCGGCGCCGGCCGATCCTGAGAACTTCAATCCGGAGCTTGGGTGCAAGTTCGCCTACGAGGATGCGGTGCGGCAGATTTGGCCGCTGGAAGGGTATGCCCTTCGTGAGCGCTTGGCCGACTAGCCGGTCGCTGCATGAAGCGAGATGAAGACGGGGCTGCCTTTCGGGGTGGCCCTTTTTTCATCGAGGATGTCGGTTATTGGGGTTGAAAGCTGGGAATATATCGACTATCTCGGTGTTGCTGTCAGCGGCGCTGAAATATGCCCGGCAGGGAGCAGCGAGAGGATGGAACCTGCTTGATGGGTAGCGCCCTAGACAGCAGTCACCGGGAAGGTCTCTCCTGACAGCGTAAATCCGGGATAGCTGTATAGCACCCGGTCCGCCTCCGGGGTCGGTTATCCCCGGTAGAGATTTGTGGGTGACGGCTGAATAGCACCGGGCCGCTGTGGTGGCGGAAACGGCTAGACAGATACCGAACCGACAATGGGGGCCTCGGTGGTCACTCTGGGCGAGATAGGCCTTACCAGCCAGTCACTCGGGGCGGACGCCGAGGTCGCCAGCACACAGTTACCCGTTGCGACAGCTTCGGGTAGCCGCCCGCCAGAGCGTTAATCTGGACAGGTCACGGCCTTCGGGTCGCCCCTAACGTGCTGGGGTATGTGGCTGAGGTCAGGGGAGACGGGCAACCGGTCTTTGATCCTGACTACCTGCCTTGAAGAAGGCGCCGGGAGACGCTGCACGTCGGGCTCCCGGACGGTTTCGCCCTCTCGGGTCGAGCGCCTGTGTAAGAACTGCACACGTTAGCCGGTGTGTTGGGCGCGGCAAGAGAGGGTAGCGGTCAAGGCTGGGCCGCCATAGTTTGGAGATCGCCATGAAGTGGGAA
>JAZAHA010000020.1:0-25842 GCA_036231565.1 Pseudomonadota bacterium | reverse complement strand
TGGAGGAGCCCAAGACGGCGATTCCCTCCCCGGTACGGCTTCAGCCGAAATATGAGTCGTTCAACCTTCGTGCTGACGCCGGCTATTCTTTTGCGAACAAAACTCTCATAGCCCTCTCCGCTCGTGGCGATAGGGAAACCTTGCATGCCCTCGGGGAAATTGCTGTTGTGCCGTATCAAGGTGCAGACAAGCTGATCGAGCGCGGCTCGCAGGTTGTGAACGGCATCCCCGAGAATCGCGCTTAACTCGACCGGAACGCTTTTGTGGACGCGCAAGCGATAAACATTCTCGCCTGTTTGAGAGTCCACCTCGTGAACGAGCTCATAAGGCTCACTTTCAAAAAACTCCCTGATAGTGTTCTTCAATTCGTTGATGTGGCGTTTCGCCCATTCAAGTTTCAGCTTTGGGCCCAATAGAGGGTCATCTTTTTTTCGTTCAGACGGCGCGCCACGCAGTGGCTGTGGAGCCTGCTCTTCAATCAAAGGTTCCGGAGGGGCGATTATCGCAAGGATCTTTGAAACAGGAATGTCTTCCTGCGGAAGACTTGAAAGAAGTAAGTGATGGGTCGTATGCGCAGGGTCCTTAAGAACTCCGACTGGCAAGATGTGTCGCCCGTCAAGCATGTCTACGGGCTCTAATACGTGACCAGGGCTTGTAGCCCCACGCACCATGTCCGCTTGACTCGCGGTCAATACGATGTGTCGTTCTGTTCGTTCGGAATAAATTGGCATGGTATCCACTAAGAAACGGAGCCAAATAAAGTGGCTGAAGGCGTGATATTTCCACGCCATCGTATGGCACATACTGAGAAATGAGCAGAGTCCGCACCTACGGAATCCGCCACCCTGCCCCCGAAACGAGACGGATCGCGGCGCTTTGGCTATAGCTGCGGCATGACTGCCGCTGCCGAACTGACCGATCTGCGCCGGGGCAATACGCGCGCCCTGATTGCCGCC
This sequence comes from Pseudomonadota bacterium, assembly GCA_036231565.1. GTDB lineage: Bacteria > Pseudomonadota > Alphaproteobacteria > Caulobacterales > Maricaulaceae > Maricaulis. Next base: position 24,886 of record JAZAHA010000020.1, on the reverse strand, counting down.
ATTTGCTGTGCCGGCGTGTGCGGGATCGTGTTTGGCCTGTCCATGCCGCTGATTTCGCTGCGCCTGGAATACATGACCGGGTCCGGCGTGCTGGTGGGGCTCAATGGCGCGGCCGCAGCCCTGTCGACCCTGGTGATGGCGCCGCTGGTGCCGCGCCTGATGACGCTGGCGCCGCCGCGCTACATGCTGATCGGCAATCTCGTTGTCGCTGCGGCCCTGTTCGCACTCTTCCCGGCCTTCCCGGTGGTGGCGATCTGGTTCGCCCTGCGCTTCCTGAGCGGCTGCAATATCACCGTCGTCTTCGTGATTTCCGAAAGCTGGATCAACCAGGTGGTCACGCCGGCAAGGCGCGCCTTCATGCTGGGCGTCTACGGCACGGCGCTGGCCGGCGGTTTCGGCGTTGGCGGCCTTCTGTTCTCTGTGCTCGATCCGACCGGCGACCTGCCCTTCTACGTCGCCTCCGCCATCTTCCTTCTGGGCACCCTGCCCGTGGCCCTGCTGCGCGGCCCCCAGGCCGTGGCGCCCGACCGCGACGGCGCGTCGCTCAAGGCGATGCTGGGCGCGGCCCGCTCGGCCCCGGCCGCCATCCTGGCGGGCCTGGCCTTCGGGGCGCTGGAGACGCTGCTCTTCTCGCTCCTGCCGGTCTATGGCGAGCGGATCGAGCTGACCCATGCCACGATCGGCATGATGGTGTTCGCCGTCGCCATGGGCGCGCTGAGCTTCCAGATCCCGCTGGGCTGGATCGCCGACCGGACCGACCGGCGCGCCACCCTGTTCTGGATCGCCGTGACGACGACCTTCGTACCCGTGGGGATCGGGCTTGCCGGCGGCTTCACACCGGCCCTCCTGCCCCTCCTCTTCATCCAGGCCGGCGTCGCCAGCGGGCTCTACTCGGTCGGCCTCTCCCTCCTGGGCGAACGCTTTGCCGGCGGTGCCGTGGCGGCCGCCAATGCCGGCTTCATCTTTGCCTACGGGCTGGGCAGTTTCGCCGGCCCGCCGATTGCCGGCAGCGCCATGGACACGATCGGTCCCTGGGGGTTGTTATGGACACTCTCCGCCGTCTCGGCTGCCTATGTGCTGGTGTTCGGCTTCAGACGCCTGACAGCACAGACCGATTGACCGCCGAGAACAGTTGACACTGGCGCGCCCATGCGTATGTTCGCGCGCTCCCGCGACGGCATGCGCCGTGGCGCACGTGACATCCGGGACTGCAGACAGGATTTAGAGCCATGGCGAAGCCGACAACCATCAAGATCCGCCTGAACTCGACGGCCGGTACGGGTTACTTCTACGTGACCAAGAAGAACGCCCGCACGATGACCGAGAAGCTCGTGCTGAAGAAGTACGACCCGGTCGCGCGCAAGCACGTCGAATTCAAGGAAGCCAAGATCAAGTAGGACAGGCGCCCGACGCTTTTCCGAACGCATCTTGCGACGACAGACACAGAACGGCCCCGCCGGAGAAATCCGGCGGGGCCGTTCTATTTGGTTCTCTGACCGGCAAGCCGTCAGGCCGCGGCGGCGCTGGCGACCTGGACCTGGTTGCGGCCTTCATTCTTGGCCGTATAGAGCGCCTGGTCGGCGCGGCGCAGCACAGCCTCGACGCCCTCGCCCGGCAGCGCCTGGGCCAGACCGACACTCACCGTGACCGCGATATCCGTGCCGTCCTCGAGCAGGAAGGGTGCATCGGCGACCACACTGCGCAGGCGCTCGGCGGCAATGCGGGCCTCGGCCAGGCCGGCCGCCGGCATCAGCACCAGAAACTCCTCGCCGCCATAGCGTGAAGCCAGATCGAGGGCGCGCATGGCCTTCTGGATCCGCTCGGCAAACTCGCGCAGCACGGTGTCGCCGGCCTCGTGACCGTAGAGATCATTGATCGACTTGAAGTGATCGATATCGGCGATCAGCACCGAAACCGGCGCACCGCCATTGTCGGCACTGGCCAGCGCCTGGCGCAGGCGCGAATTGATGTAGCGGCGATTGTGCAGCCCGGTCAGCGGATCGGTCACCGCCATTTCCAGGCTCTGGTCGAGCTGGCTGCGCAGCCGGTCCGCATAGCGCTTGCGGCGCAGCTGGGTGCGCACGCGCGCGTTCAGTTCGCCCGCATCGACCGGCCGGTAGATGATGTCGTTCACGCCGAGATCGAGCGCCCGCACGGCCTGGGCCGTATCGTCCGGACTGACGACCGTCAGGATCGGCAGCGGCCGGGTCGCCGTATCCGAACGCACCCGCGCGCACAGGCGCAGTCCGTCGAATTCGGGATGGGTGAGATCGACGATCAGAAGGTCGATCCCCTTGCGCATCTCGGCCAGCGCCTCGACCGGGTCCCTGAGGACCTGGGCGCGCACCTGTTCCGGCAGCGCCGAGGCATAGCGGGCACCGGCCCGCGGGTCGGCGCTGACGATAATGGCGGTGGAAATCCCGGCCGGATCCTCGGCAAAGTCGGCCTGCAGCTCGGCAATCGCCGAACTGGTCTCGCGATAGCGCAGCTCGTCGAGCACGGCCTTCAGCCGCAGCAGGCTGCGCACGCGGGCGAACAGCGCGACATCGTCAATCGGCTTGGTCAGGAAATCATCGGCCCCCGCTTCGAGCCCGCGGATCCGGTCCTCGCGCTGATCCAGCGCCGTGACCATGACGACCGGAATATGGCGGGTGGAATTGTCGGCCTTGAGCCGCTCGCAGGTCTCGTACCCGTCCATGCCGGGCATCATCACATCGAGCAGGATCAGATCAGGCTGTTCGAGACGGGCGGCCTCGATGGCCTCGTAGCCATTGGTGGCGGTGCAGACGTCGAAATATTCGGCCTGAAGGCGGGCTTCGAGCAGGCGGACATTGGCGGCCTGGTCGTCAACGACGAGGATACGCGCACTCATATCTGACCGCCCCTAACGCTAACGCCTGTCCCTAGTCCAGAAACTGCCGGACCGTCTCGATGAAGGTGGTTACGGTTATCGGCTTGGAGAGATAGGCCTCGCAGCCGCCCTCCCGGATCCGCTCCTCATCGCCTTTCATGGCAAACGCCGTCACGGCCACAACCGGGATCGCCGACAGGGTCTCGTCATCCTTCAGCCACTTGGTGACTTCAAGGCCGGACACTTCCGGCAGCTGGATGTCCATGAGAATCAGGTCGGGTGTGTGCTCGCGCGCCAGCTCCAACGCCTTGAAGCCGTCCTTGGTCTGCAAGGTCTCGTAGCCATGGGCCTCCAACAGGTCGTTGAAGAGCTTCATGTTGAGCTCGTTATCCTCGACGATCAGGACCTTTTTGGGCATGACCTGCAGCATGTCGGCGACGCGCTTCCCGTTTGATGCACTGTTTGTACCGTGCGTGTTTAACCCCGCCTGCATCAAACCCGATCTTCCTTAACCAACCATGAGTCAACGAGTGCTTTTCGTCTCTTTCGGAACAAGATAAGAACAAAATGGCAAATTTGAGGATCAGTCTTGGCCACGGGCGAGGGGCGGCATGATACGAATCGGGATCGACCTGGGCGGCACGAAGATCGAGGCCGCCGCCATGAATGCCGCCGGCGATATCCTGGCACGCGAGCGGCGTCCCACACCGGGCAGTTATGGTGCACTACTGGACACGATTGTTGCACTTATTGCGCACCTGGAGAGTGATTATGGGCCTGCTAAGGTGGGGGTTGGTCACCCCGGCTCCCTCAGCCCCAAGACCGGCCATATCCGCAATGCCAACTCGCAATGGCTCAACGGCCGCGCGCTCGGCAGCGACCTGGAAGCCCGGCTCGACCGCCCGGTCCGCCTCGCCAATGACGCCGACTGTTTCGCCCTGTCCGAAGCCCGCGACGGCGCCGCAGCCGGTGCCGGCATCGTGTTCGGTGTCATCCTGGGTACCGGTACCGGCGGCGGTATCGTGATCGACGGCAAGCTGCTCGACGGCGCCCAGCGGATCGCGGGCGAATGGGGCCACAATCCCCTGCCCTGGCCTCAACCGGACGAATATCCCGGCCCGCAATGCTGGTGCGGTCAGACCGGCTGTCTGGAAACCTGGCTGTCCGGCCCCGGCATCGCCCAGGACCATGCCCGACGCACGGGCATAACACTGACAGCACTCGAAATCGCCCGCTCGCCGGACCCTGCCTGCCAGGACAGCATGGCCCGCCATGCCGACCGGCTGGCCCGCGCGCTGGCCAGCGTCGTCAATCTGATCGACCCGCACATGATCGTGCTGGGTGGCGGCGTCTCGAATGTCGACGGCCTGGCGGAGACGGTACAGGAACGCCTGTCCGCTCACATCTTCTCCGACGTTCTGGAGACCCGCGTCGTCCGCCATCGTCATGGCGACAGTTCCGGCGTGAGGGGCGCGGCCTGGCTGTGGCCGGCCGAGCCGCGATGAGCGGCGGTCCGGGCTATTGCCGCGCCTGCCTGGCACCATTGCCGGAAAGCGCTGGCGATGCCTGCCCGGCCTGCGGTTCGCACAAGCTGCTGCGGCATCGCGAGATCAACACGCTGTCGATCGCCCATATCGATTGCGATGCCTTCTTTGCCGCCATCGAGAAGCGTGACAATCCGGCCCTGGAGGAATTGCCCGTCATTGTCGGCGGCGGTCAGCGCGGTGTTGTCTCGACCTGTTGCTATGTGGCGCGGCTCTATGGCGTGCACTCGGCCATGCCGATGTTCAAGGCCCTGAAAGCCTGCCCGGACGCGGTGGTGATAAAGCCCGAGCACGGCAAATATGCCGCCGAGGGACGGCGTATCCGCGAGATGATGCAGGACGTCACCCCGCTGGTCGAACCGCTGTCGATCGATGAAGCCTTCCTCGATCTGACCGGCACGACACGGCTGCACGGCGCGCCGCCGGCCCTCACGCTCCTGCGCCTGCAGCGCCGTATCCGCGAGACGGTGGGCATCACTGTCTCTGTCGGCCTGTCCTTCAACAAATTCCTCGCCAAGACCGCGTCCGATCTGGACAAGCCCCACGGCTTTGCCGTGATCGGTGAAGGCGATGCACAGGCCTTCCTGGAGAAGCAGCCCGTGCGGGCCATTTATGGCGTCGGCCCGGCCTTTGCCGCCAAGCTGGAACGCGACGGGATCCGTACGCTCGCCGATATCAGCCGGCATGGCGACAAGGAAATGGCGCGGCGCTATGGCGAGACGGGTTTCCACCTGGCGCGGCTCGCCCGCGGCGAGGACACACGCCGGGTCAAGCCCGAACGCGACCGCAAGAGCGTGTCGAGCGAAACCACTTTCAATGCCGATCATGACGACCGTGAGACGCTGGAAAAGCAGCTCTGGCGCCTGTGCGTCCGCGTGTCGGACCAGATGAAGGCGCAGGCGATTTCCGGCTCGGTGGTGACGCTGAAGCTCAAGACATCCGGCTTCAAGACGCGGACGCGGCGGCGCACCCTGTCCGAGCCCAGCCAGCTGGCCGACACGTTGTTCCGGGTGGGCAAGGAATTGCTGGCGCCGGAAATTGACGGTACGCGCTACCGGCTGATCGGGATCGGCTTTTCCGGCCTTCAGCCCGCCGTCGCCGACAGCGGCGATCTGCTCGATCCCAATGCCATCCGCCGCGCAACGGCCGAACGCGCGATCGACAAGGCCCGGGCAAAATTCGGCGGCGATGCCGTGGTCAAGGGAATCGCCTTCCGGGCCAAGCCGAAACGCGAGCGCTAGAACCGGTTATCCGGCGATTGTGTCGAACCAGTCGAACGGCATCGGCCAGAAGGCCTCTGCTCCACGCCGGAAAGCCCCGGAGTGGTCGATCCGGTCTGTCGCAATATCCTCGGGGGCCAGCGTCACGAGTTCGTGCGGAGCGGCGGAATACAGATCCAGAATGTCCTGTGCTGCCTGGCGCGTGGCAATCGGATCATCGGTAAACTGGAAAGACCGGATCGGTGCCGTGATCTGGTCAAAACCATGGGTACCGATCAGGTCCAGATCATCCCCCAGATAACCAGGCATTCCTGCCCAGCGGCGCCATTGCAGAAAAACATCTCTCGGCAAGGCTGTTCCGCCCCACATCCCCCCTGCCGGAATGTATCCCTTCACGGCCAGACAAGCCGGCCCGTACACAGACCAGAAAAACCGGACCCGCGGCTTGTAGTGAGCAAGATGCCGCCCCCAATGCCCAGACCCCACACAGACGAAAGCATGAGCACGAACCTTCGGTGTATTGTCAGCCAGCCCGACAAGATGCCCGCCGACAGAATGGCCCAGCGTTAAGAGCGGCTTGCCCGGCGCCAGGGCTTCCGCCTGGTCGAGCGCCGCCGGAAAATCCAGCCGCCCCCAATCAACAATATTCGCGGTAAAACCGCGCATGCGTTCAGGCGCCGACCCCGCGATGCCACGATAATCATAGATCAGACAGGCATAGCCCCGTTCGGCACCGGCCAGCGCGATCCGCCGGTAGAAGCCCTTGGGAAAGCCGGTCCCCGAGGAGATCAGAACCGCCGCCCGCGGCTGTTCGGGCGTGATGATCCGCCCCGACAGCGAGTAGCCGTCGCGCGCATCGAATCGGATTTCGTCTTCACGGATCATCGTCGTCATGTCCGCAGTGTGCCGGATGACGCTCACGTCAAGTCAAGCGGGCAGATTGCATAGGCCCGATACGTCACTAAGTTGTCGGCATATCGAGCCAAGGAGCGCCCCATGTCCGCCATCGAAGCCCGTCTTGCCGAGCTCGGCATTTCCCTGCCCCGGCCGGTCGCCCCGGTCGCCAATTACGTGCCCTTCGTGCGCACCGGTAATCAGGTCTTCCTGTCCGGCCAGGTCTCCATCGGCCCGGACGGTCTGGTCGCCGGCACGCTGGGTGGCGACATGGATCTGGAGGCCGGGCAGGCCGCAGCGCGGCTGTGCGGCATCAATCTCATCGCCCAGATGAAAGCCGCCTGCGAGGGCGATCTGGAGCGCGTGGCGCGCGTTGTCCGGCTCGGTGGTTTCGTGGCCGCCACTCCGTCCTTCACCGACATTCCCAAGGTGGTGAATGGCTGTTCCGACCTGATGGTCGATGTGTTCGGCGACAAGGGCCGGCACGCTCGCTCCGCCGTTTCCTGCCCGGTCCTGCCGCTGGGCGCCGCCGTCGAGGTCGACGCGGTTTTCGAGATCGCCTGATGAAACGCATCCGCGCACGGGACTTCACCGCCGAACGGGCCTGGGGCGCCGAGCGCCTCGCCCTGTTCGGATCCACCGGGGTCAGCCTGCACTGGACCGACCAGCCCTATCGCTGGCACCGCAATACCGGCGACGAGGTCTTCGTGGTGCTCGATGGCCGGGTCGAGATGAGATACCGCGAGGCCGGCGTCGAGAAATCCATGTTGCTGGAAGCCGGTGACGCGCTGGCCATCGGCGACGGCGAGGAGCATGTCGCCCATCCCCTGGGCGAAGCGCGCATTCTGGTCGTCGAGGATGTCGACAGCGACTAACCGCCGGTCATATGACTGACGAAGATCGAGACACCGATCCCGATCAGCACCACACCGCCGGCGATCTCGGCGAACCCGCCCAGTCGTTCTGCGACCTTGGGACCGATCCGATAGCCCAGGCTGGCCATGGTGAATGAGGTCAATCCGATCGCCAGAGCGGACCAGGCCGGACCGCCTGCCAGTGCAAGGGCGATCCCGACCGCGGCGGCATCGATACTGGTCCCCAGCGCCGTGACGACCGTTGCCAGCAGGCCGGACGAGGCGGCGGCCGGTTCATCAGCGCCGTCCTCGTCTGCATCCCCCAGCCCATTGCGGATCATCATTCCACCGATTGCGGCCAGCAAGATCAGCGCGATCCAGTGGTCGACGGCGGTTATCCAGTGCGCGGCCACGCGTGCCAGCAGCCAGCCGGCCAGGCACATCAGCCCCTCGGTGAGACCGAACACCGCCCCCACCCTCATGGCTCTCAGGGTTCGCGCGGTCGGATCCGAAGCGCCCCGGGCGAGCGCAGCAGCAAACGCGTCGGTCGACAGGGAAAGACTGGTGAGCGGGAGTGTGAGAACCGAGATCATGCCCTCGCATAGGCGCGACGATGCAGAGCTGCAAGCGATCGGTGCGCTTCGAAGCCTCACACGATGATTTTACACCGGAAAACCTCGCAGTGTGGAGCAAGACCGGCTAGATGTGCGGCGCTACCGGTTTCAAGGGGTTCGATCATGACACGTTTCGCCGGCATTCTCGCCGCCGCCATTCTCCTGATGGGTTGCCAGCAGGGCGATGCCAGCGCTCAGCTGTCCGATACCCAGCGCGAGGAAGTACGCGACATCGTGCGCGACTACATTCTGGAGAACCCCGAAATCATCGAGGAGGCACTGATCGAGCTGCAGCGCCGGGCTCGCGCCCGCGAGATGCAGGCCGCCTATGACGCCGTCGAAGCCCAGTCCGAGGCGATCTACAACGACCCGCGCGACCCGCGCCTCGGCCCGGAAGATGCGGACATCGTGATCGTCGAATTCATGGACTATAAATGCTCCTACTGCCGGGTCGCCAATGACTGGGTTGAGGATGTCCGCGAAGAGCATGGCGACCGCATCCAGTTCATCATCAAGGAATATCCGATCCTGGGCGAGGATTCGCTGGAAGCCTCGCGCGCGGCGATCGCGGCCCTGCAACAGGGCACGGACATCTACGAGGCCTTCCACAATGCGATGGTGTCCTCCTCCGGCCCGCTGCCCAGCGAGCGGATCAACCAGCTCGCCCGCGTGTCGGGTGTCGATGTCGAGCGCATGCGCGAGGCCATGGAGAGCCCGGCCATCATGGAACACATCAGCCAGGTCCGCTCGCTCGGCCAGGTGCTGGGTGTGACGGGCACACCCTTCTTCATCGTCGACGGCACGATCGTATCCGGCGCCAACGAGCTGGCGCTCGACCAGGCCCTGCAGCGGGCACTCGCCGAGTAACCCCTGCGACCCGCGTTCGCGTCCCCGGAACAGGGGATGCCCGCACCTGGTCCGGTTCAGCTAGACAATGGCGGATCCGGAGCCGGAGACGCGATGCGGTATGCGCTCATTCCCTTGGCCTGTCTGGCCATCCTGCCGGCCGCCTGCGGCAAGATGCCGGGAGAGCTGCGCGAATATGTCCTGCAGGACGGCGATTGGGGCTGGGGCAATGGGGCCGGCTGCAAAGACCGCACGGATGTCTGGGACATCGCCGGCGACCGGATCACGATCTACAGCCAGGGCGAGATTGCGGGGTATCTGCGCCTGGACGAGCGCCGCGGCCTCTATTCCAACGGGCTGACGTCCGGCAGCGGGGCCTGGACCGACATGCTGTGGATCCTGCACGGTCCGGCCCCGGACGGCAGCGGCGAGACCGGACGCCAGGAGATGCGTCTTGCGATCCGGGGCGGGCCGGGGCGCACGACCGCCCTGCGGACCTATAACCACCGGCTCTTTATCGACGATACGACGGGAGAGCGCCGCCGGCTCGACGAGCCCCGGCGCGGCGACCGCATGATCCCCTGTAATGAACGCAGGTGACAGCCGCCGGGCTTTCCGGTTCTGTCCTCCTGACCTGAGGCCCGCCATCGCTAGCCGGACAAGCGGTCAGACGCTCATCTCGACATGCCCGGCCGCGCTGATTGTCCAGGCCGGATTGTGCGCGACTTCCCAGGCGTGCCCATCCGGATCGGCGAAATAGCCGGAATATCCGCCCCAGGGGGCCTCCTCGGCCCGCTTCAGCACGCTGCCCCCGGCGGCCACCGCCCGGTCGAGCGCCGGGTCGACCTCGGACCGGTCACGGACGTTGTAGGCGAGCGCGATCCGGCCCGTGCCGTCATTGTCGCGCTTCATGTCGAGATCGAAACTGTCGCGCCGGAACAGGCCCAGCACGATGCCGTTCAGCTGGAAGAAGACGACTTCCTCATTCTCGAAGGCCGCCTTCCAGCCCAGCGCTTCGTAGAAAGCCCGCGAGCGCGCGGTATCGGCGACGCCGAGGGTGATGAGCGAGACACGCTGTTCCATCCCGGTTCTCCCTGTTGGAAAACCAGAATAGAACAAAAACAGAACACCGCAAGAGTGAAATGAATCAGATCAGACCGGACAGCGGGCTGGACGGATCGGCATAGCGCTTCTTCGGCATGCGGCCGGCCAGATAGGCCTCGCGGCCGGCAATCACGGCGTGACGCATCGCACGGGCCATCCGGACCGGATCCTTCGCCTCGGCAATCGCCGTGTTCATCAGCACACCGTCACAGCCCAGCTCCATCGCCACGGCGGCATCGGACGCCGTACCGACACCGGCATCAACGATCACCGGCACTTTTGTCTGTTCGACGATGAGGCGGATATTCACCGGGTTCTGGATACCCAGGCCCGAGCCGATCGGCGCGCCCAGCGGCATGATCGCACAGCAGCCGATCTCTTCCAGCTTCCTGGCGTAGACCGGATCGTCGGAGCAGTAGACCATCACCTCGAACCCGTCCTTGATCAGCATCTCCGCCGCGCGCAGCGTCTCGGCCATGTCGGGGTAGAGGTGTTTGGGATCGGACAGGACTTCCAGCTTCACCAGATTCCAGCCGCCCGCCTCGCGCGCCAGGCGCAGCGTGCGGATCGCATCCTCGCCGGTAAAGCAGCCCGCCGTATTGGGCAGATAGGTGTAGTCCTCGGGCGAGATGAAATCGACCAGGCGCGGCTCGTCCGGATTGGACAAATTCACCCGGCGCACCGCAACGGTTATCATCTCGGCACCGGACGCCTTCAACGCCTCGGCATTCTGGGCGTAGGTCGCATACTTGCCCGTGCCGATGATGAGGCGGGAGGTGAAGGTGCGGCCGGCGACCACCAACGGCGTGTCCTCCGCGGCGTTCGGGGTTACGGCATCATCCATCTCATCCACCTCCAACAAATGCGACAATCTCGATCCGGTCGCCGTCCTGCAGCGCCGTTCCGGCGTATTGCGACCGCGGAACGATCTCCAGATTCCGCTCCACGGCGATCTTTCGCCCGTCCAGTTTCAGGTCGCTCACCAGATCCGCCACACGGGCGCCATCGGCAATCGACCGGCTTTCGCCATTGACTGTTAGCTGCAGCACGGCTTCGCTTGACCTTTCGTGAGTCCCGGTATCACTCACCTCGTAATTCTCCTTGAGGCTTCAAGGCAAGGCCATGAGCAAACCCATTCACATCCTCAACGGACCGAATCTCAATCTTCTCGGCACCCGCGAGCCCGAGGTCTACGGTTCCATGTCGCTTGCCGGCATCGAGCAGGCCTGCATCGCCCACGCCCGTGATCTGGGGTTTTCCATCGTGTTTCGCCAGTCCAATCATGAGGGCGAACTGATCGACTGGCTGCATGACGCAAACGTCAACGCGTCTGCTATTGTCTTCAACCCGGGTGCCTATACGCATACATCGGTCGCTTTGCATGACGCCGTTCGCGCTATAGAACCTCCGGTCATCGAAGTTCACTTGAGTCAGACAGCGGCACGCGAAGCTTTCCGACACCACTCCTACATCGCATCCGCCGCGCGGGGCTCGATTACCGGTCTGGGGCTGAACAGCTACCTGCTCGGTATCACTGCCGCCACCGGATGCCTCGAAACGCAATAGACGGAACCAAAGGCCTGATCATCATGAGTTCTGATTCCCGTTCCCGCTCCCCGATCGACCCCCAGCTGGTCCGCGAACTCGCGGATATCCTGCGCGAGACGGAACTGTCCGAGATCGAAGTCGAGCATGACGATCTGCGTCTGCGGATTGCCCGCCAGCTGACCGCAGCGCCGGTCATGCAGACTGTCCCGGTTCCGGCTGCTGCTCCGGCTCCGGCACCCGTCGCTGCGGCTGGCCCCGGCGCGGCTCCGGCTGCAGCCGAAGCCGCCGAGAAGCCCGGCACGGTGAAATCGCCGATGGTCGGCACGGTCTATCTCAAGCCCAATCCGGACGCCGCCCTGTTCGTGCGCGTAGGCGACCAGGTGAAACAGGGTGACACCATCCTGCTGGTCGAAGCGATGAAGACATTCAATCCGATCACCGCCGAGAAGGCCGGTACGATCACGGATATCCTGGTCGAGGACGGGCAGCCGGTGGAATACGGCGAAGCTCTCTTCGTCCTCTCCTGACGCCCAAGCCGACGCGAGCGCCGACATGTTCGAAAAGATCCTGATCGCCAATCGCGGCGAGATTGCCCTTCGTGTCCATCGCGCCTGCCGCGAAATGGGCATCCGCACGGTGGCCGTCCATTCCGAGGCCGACGCCAACGCCATGCATGTCCGCCTGGCGGACGAGAGCGTGTGCATCGGCCCGCCGCCGGCCGGCAAGTCCTATCTCAACATTCCCGCCATCATCACGGCGGCCGAGGTAACCGGCGCCCAGGCGATCCACCCAGGCTATGGCTTTCTGTCGGAAAACGCCCGCTTCGCCGAGATCGTCGAAGCACACGGCCTGGCCTTCATCGGCCCGACGGCCGAGCACATCCGCATGATGGGCGACAAGATCACCGCCAAGAAGGCCGTGATGGAAGCCGGTATTCCGGTGGTCCCCGGTTCGGAAGGCGGCGTGGCGACCTATGAGGATGCCAAGCCGATTGCCGCGGAGATCGGCTATCCGGTGCTGATCAAGGCTGCATCCGGCGGCGGTGGCCGCGGCATGAAGGTCGCCGAGAGCGCCGACAAGCTGAAGGAAGCCATGGAGACCGCCTCGGCGGAAGCTTCGGCCGCCTTTGGCGACGGCACGGTCTATCTGGAAAAATATCTCGGCCAGCCGCGCCATATCGAGATCCAGGTGCTCGCCGACACGCACGGCAATGTCGTCCATCTGGGCGAGCGCGACTGTTCGCTGCAGCGCAGCCACCAGAAAATCCTCGAGGAAGCCCCCTCGCCCGCTCTCAACGCCGAAGAGCGCGCCAAGATCGGCGAGACGGTTCGCAAGGCGATCGAGGCCATCGGCTATCGCGGCGTCGGCACGATCGAATTCCTGTGGGAAAACGGCGAGTTCTACTTCATCGAGATGAATACCCGCCTGCAGGTCGAACACCCGGTCACCGAGATGATCACGGGCATCGACCTGGTGCGTGAGCAGATCCGCGTCGCCGACGGTGCCCCGCTGGGTATCACCCAGGACGACATCACTTTCGAGGGCTGGGCGATCGAATGCCGCATCAATGCGGAGAATCCCCGGACCTTCGCGCCCTCGCCGGGCACGGTGACCGATTTCCATGCGCCAGGCGGCCTCGGCGTCCGCCTCGATTCCGCCCTGTATGCGGGCTATTCCATTCCGCCTTATTATGACAGCCTGATCGGCAAGCTGATCGTTCACGGTCGTACGCGCACCGAGACCCTGTTGCGCCTGCGCCGTGCGCTGGAAGAAATGGTGGTCGGCGGAGTGGAGACGACAATCCCGATCTTCCTCGACCTGCTCGAGGAACCTGATTTCGTGAACGGGGACTACCACATCCGCTGGCTCGAGGAATGGCTGGCCAAGCGTAACGGCTAGCCGCCGGGACCTGACGGTCCCGCGTCTTGAGCGATTGCGTGGCCGTTCCTGCCCGGTCGGTCACGCGTTGGGAGCGGTAGCCCGATGCGCGGTTTCGGCGCAGAAGACCTGATCGAATGCTATGCCCGCGGCGTGTTTCCCATGGCCGAGGGACGCGATGATCCGCGGATCTACCTGCTCGACCCGGACGAACGGGGCGTACTGCCGCTGGAGGGGTTCCATATCCCGCGCAGCCTGCGCAAGGCGGTGCGCCAGGACGCGTTCGATATCCGTTTCGACACGGCCTTCGAGGCCGTGGTGGCCGGATGCGCCGAGCCGGCGCCCGGCCGCGAGGAAACCTGGATCAATGACGGTATCCTCAGCCTCTACCGTGAACTCTTCCAGCTGGGTTTCGCCCACAGCGTCGAGAGCTGGCGGGACGGCGAACTGGTTGGTGGTCTGTACGGGGTTTCGCTGGGCGGGGCCTTTTTCGGCGAGAGCATGTTCTCGCGGTGCACCGACGCATCCAAGGTGGCGCTGGTCCACCTCGTCGCCCAGCTGAAGGCCGGCGGCTTCATCCTGCTGGATACCCAATTCACCACAGAACATCTGGAACGCTTCGGCGCGATCACCATACCGCGCGCGATTTATCATCTGCGCCTGGCTGACGCCTTGAAGATAAGGACGGGGTTTCCGGCTGTGCCGGAGGGGATGAGCGGAGCTCAGGCCCTGCAGTCGATCACCCAGACGTCGTAGACGGGGTGTTCCAGCGGATTCTGGGCCAGCCGCGAGGCAAACATCCAGCCCGAAAAAATCTCCTCGCCATCCGTATCCACACCGAAGCCGTCCGTACGGCGGTCACGGATCTCCAGGAAAGCATAGGTTTCCGGTGTCTCTTCCGGCGGGCGGCGGCGGCAATAGCGCGGCGTGATGGCCAGGGCGCCGAAATTCACGGTCTCGCCGATCGCGATCTCGAAATCGCGGGTCCGGGCGGTGACCTTGTCGAGACCGCGCAGCACGACGATGCTGCCCGGCTCGCTCGACAATTCCTCGCCGTCGCGCGCATCGGGATCATCGCCCCGCAACATATCGCCGATAGGGTCGCTGTCCTGCGCCAGCGCGCCGGCGGCAAGACCCAGGGAAAGAAGACAGGCGGTGAAGACGGTTTTCATGACGCGTACTCTGCCCTGACAATTATGACCGTGTCGAGACGGACCTGAGGCAGGACCGCGCCGTCTCTCCACGGAAAACTCAGGCTTCGTCGGGCGACCAGGCTTCGTAATCGGCGGTGGCAGACTGACGGCCCTGCGGTGTCAGCAGGCTGCCCGACGGGCGATAGGCATAGACCGTGCCCGTGAGATTGGGATGGTGGTCCTTTTCCCAGGGCTGACGGCGCAGCGGTTCTTCGCTGGGCGGCGTCTCGAAGGTGTGATGCAGCCAGCCATGCCAGTCGGACGGCACGCGCGACGCGTCGGCATAGCCCTTGTAGACCACCCAGCGGCGCTTGTTGCCGTCGGGGCCGGTCACGCCACGCTCCTCGAAATAGCGATTGCCGTATTCATCCTCGCCGACCTTCCTGGCGCCGCGCATGGCCAGCGTCAGGAAAGTTCCTGGCGTGGCGTCTTTCCACCACACGAAAATCTTGGCGATCGTTCCGAACATTGTCAGCGGCTCCGAGTCGGTCGACACAGGTTGCGGCCTATATGCCCGCATGGCGCGGGCGGGTCCAGTACCGAACGCGGCTGCACGGTGTCGCAGCCTGCCCGCCCGCAGGCTTCTGACCGGCTCCGCCACACGGTAGACTGGCAGCTTGTCCGGGCGATTCGCGGCGCATGACCGGGGCCCGGCCGGTGTCTGAGGGTGGACGCATGGAAGTCTTCGATCGTTTCGCACAGCAGCTGGCCCGGCAAGGCGAACGCCTTGCGCCGGAAGAGCGTACGGTGACCGCATCCGGCGACGATGCCGAACTGGCAGCCAGCAGCCGGACGATCATTGTTCCTGCCGACTGGAGCGCGAACGCCGCCCAGAGCCTTGCGGACCTTCTCGACACGCCCCGCCCGCTGCGCACCAAGCCGCGGCCGGGTGTGAAGGTGATCGGCAGCCTGACGCCGCACATTGCCGATGACGAGACCCGCATCACCGAGAGCGGGCTGGAAAGCGTAACGACGCGCCTCGCCGGATCGCTGGCCTGGTCGGCGGCCCGCCAGGGTGCGTTCGAGACGCCGGAAATGGCGGAGACGTTTGCCCGTGAACTCGCGGCCAGCCTGACCAGCCGGCATGTCATGCCCGACGCGAACCTGATCGCCGAAGGCGGGGTCGACTGGGCCTATGGCGATACGCCTGAAAGCCCCGAAGCGCCTGAACTTCCGCTGCAGAT
The DNA here is from genome assembly GCA_036231565.1 of Pseudomonadota bacterium. Taxonomy (GTDB): domain Bacteria; phylum Pseudomonadota; class Alphaproteobacteria; order Caulobacterales; family Maricaulaceae; genus Maricaulis. Next base: position 9,156 of record JAZAHA010000020.1, on the reverse strand, counting down.
CCGCGCGGCCGCCCGCACCGCTCCCGGCCAGTTGCGCCGTGTGGCGGAAACCGCCCTGCGCGGCTCGATCCTCGAGGTCGGTGCCCGGGTCACCCGGGAGCGGCTGGAGGCCATAGGCGAAGCCTGCCGGCGCTGTTCCGGCGAGCCCGAGGACTGTTTTGATCCGCGCAGCAATGCCGCGCTTGCCCGGGCGATGCGCCGCGCTCTGAAGGACGGAATTCCCGAGGAAGCCGTCGAACGCGCCCTGTCGCTGGCCCGCCAGGGAACCGGCGACGATGCGCTGGGCGCGCTGATCCCCGACCCGCTGCCGCAGCGCAAGGCACGGCTGTATGTGCCGCCGGCCCTGTGCGAGGCGATTGCCAAGGACGAGGCCTGGAGTTTCGACCAGGATGGCGGCAGCGTGCGTGCCCGTGATTTCCGCACCGGCATTGCCCGCACCGTCTGGAGCTTCGGCACCCCGTCTCTCGCCTTCCACGAAAGCCCGGACGCGGCCGGGCCGACCCTGTTCGTCAACCTGCCTGCCTATATCGGTGTAGACGGCAGCTTCGACGCCGATCTCCTGTTCGACGCCATACGCTACTGGGCGGCAGCCCTCGCCCTGAGCGCGCCAAAGGGCGCTGCCTCGGCCGGCACGATCAACCTGACGGGGCTCGGCGCAGCCCTGACCGGCTGCGGGCTGGCCTATGACAGCGATGAGGGACGCAGCGCTGCCGCGGCGATCGCCCGGCTGGCGACCCTCGCCCTGCGCGATGCGGCGGCCGGAACCGGTGCCAGCGCACCGGGCCTGGGCCCGGATATCCCGCTCGACACATTGCCGGCCGGCTTCGAGGCCGTGGCCGCGCGTCTGGAAGACGCAGCAACCCCCTTCCTGCCCAAGGCCGCCCTCGCCCGTCCGGGCGTGGTGCTGGCCTGCGGTCCTGTCGACAGTGCTGTCGCGGGTCTGATGGATGCTGACAGCGACGGTGCGGCCCCCGTGCTGGGCGCCACAACGGCAACCGGCGACGTCTTCGGCGGTGGCCGCACCCTGCGGCGCTGCGTCCGCCAGGGCCTGGAGGCGCTGGACCAGTCGGCCGCCCGGATCGAGCAGGCCGAGGATCACGCAGCCGGCCGCGGCACGCTGGCGGGCGCGCCTGCCCTGTCGCTCGATGCGCTGGCCAAGCGCGGTCTGCCCGAAGACGTGCTGGAAAGGCTGGAGGACTCGATCGCGGAAGGCGCCTCGATTCGCCACGCCCTCAACCGCTGGACGCTGGGTGACCGGGTCTGCCGCGAACTGGGCCTGTCCAGCGATGTGGTTGATGCCGAAGGCGCCTCCCTGTGCCGCGCTCTGGGCTTTTCCGAAGCCGACATCGTGGCCGCCGACCGCCATGCCCAAGGCACGGGCGAACTGCATGATTCTCCCGTCCTGCCCGCCGAGATCCGGTCGGTATTTGCACCGGTCGCACCGCACGGCCTCATGCGAATGGCGCATGCAGTCGAACAGCAGATTGGCGGGGCCTGCGCCATCGCCCTCGAGCTGGACGGCGATGCGACCATCGACGATGTGTCGGCACTGATCGACGCCGGCGCCGAGCTTGGCCTGCGCCGGCTGGATATCCGCCGGACGGCATCAGGCCTGTTCGACCTCCTGCCGGCGATCGATTTCGACAAGGGCGACTATGCCACCGACGCTGCGCCGCAGATCCATGAACGCATTGTCGAACGGACCGTCGAGCGAGTAGTCGAGAAGCCCGCAGCGCGCCGCAAACTGCCGGATCGCCGCAAGGGCTATATCCAGAAAGCCACGGTGGGCGGCCACAAGGTCTATCTTCACACCGGCGAGTTCGACGATGGCGAGCTGGGCGAAATCTTCATCGACATGCACAAGGAAGGTGCTGCCTTCCGCTCACTGATGAATAACTTCGCCATCGCGATCTCCATCGGCCTGCAATACGGCGTGCCGCTGGAAGAATATGTCGACGCTTTCGTCTATACGCGGTTCGAACCGGCCGGCCCGGTCGAGGGCAATGACTCGATCCAGCAGGCAACGTCCATTCTCGACTATCTCTTCCGCGAACTGGGCGTGTCCTATCTGGGCCGCGAGGACCTCGCAGAAGTCTCGCCGGACCGCGCCGATCCGGGCGGGCTGGGCAAAGGTGTCCAGCAGGAAAAGCTCGCCCGGGAGGACGCTGCGAAATTCATCTCGCGCGGCTTCTCGCGTGGCCAGGTGCCGGACAATATCCTGATGTTCGCCAATGCCCCGCGCAAGGCCGCCAGCGGACGCGGTGACGGGGCCGGCGAAACCGGGCATTACGAGCTCGAGGATCACACGATCACGCGGGCCGGCAGCCGTGACATCACGGCCTATTCCGGCGATCCGTGCCCCGAGTGCGGCCATTTCACCGTCGCCGGCGGCGAGGACGAGCCGCGCAATTGCGATGCCTGCGGCTGGACAGGGCCGGCGACTGGCTGATCCTGCCCGCCGGTACGGCTCTTGCTCCGCGAGAGGCCAGTCGTTCGGAGCGCTCCAGAATGAAACGGTTTTGGCTTGCCGCACTGGCCGTCCTGACCCTCGGGACCGCCACCCATGCCCAGGATGCCTCGCAGATTGCCCGGGTCCAGTCCGGCCAGTCCTGTCCCGGCTGCAACCTGTTCCAGGCCGACCTGTCCTATCTGGACTTGCCGGGTATCGACGTGTCCGGCAGCCGGCTGCGTCAGGCCAGCCTGGCGCTCGTGACCATGAATGGCGCCCGGTTCGACAACGCCAACCTGTCCGTGGCGAACCTGTTCGGCGGCCGTTTCACCAGCGCCAGTTTCCGCGGCGCCGATCTCAGCCGCGCCAATCTTGTTGGCGCCTATCTGCACAGCGCCGACCTGACCGGTGCCAACCTTGAAGGCGCCAACCTGTCCGGTGCCGAGCTGGGCACAGCGCGCGGGTTAACGCAGACCCAGCTGAGCGCGGCATGCGGCGATGCGTCCACGGAACTGCCGGCCGGCCTTCGCATCCCGCGCTGCAATTAGACATCCCCGCTGTTCGAAAAGCAGGGCGCCAAGGCTGGCCAATGACAGGCCGGCTTCATACGATATGCATCGGGGTTACTGTGATTTAAGTCGAACTCACCCGGCGACTGCCGTATCTGAGTGGATATGCGGATACACACACGCGTCATTTCGGCTTTGCTTGCAGCAACCTGCCTTTCAACGGCTCCGGCCCTTGCGGGCGGCGATGGCGATCATCCGCGGCGCGGCCTGACGATTGGCGGCGAGTTCGAGAACTGGGATTTCTCCGACAAGAACCTGGCCGGTGCCGTCTTTATCGGCGCCAATTTCCAAGGCGCTTCCTTTGCCGACAGTGAACTGCCGGGCGTCACGATCGTCGAAAGCCGGTTCAACGACACCGACTTTTCCGATGCCGACATGCCAGCGTCCCAGCTGACCGGTGTCACCTTCTCCCGCGCCAACCTTTCCGGCGCCCGGTTCCCCGGCGCGCGGATCGAGCGGGTGAATTTCTCGGCGGCCGATCTCGACGATACCGACTTTTCCGGCTCGGAAATGGTGTTCGTCACCTTCATCGGCTCCCGGCTCAACAACACGCTCTTCAACGGTGCCCGGCTGCGGCAGGTGAATTTCCTGCGCGCCGAGCTCAACGAGACGAATTTCCGGGCCGCCGAGTTGCGCCGCGCAAACTTCGCCGAAGTCTCCGGCACCGAGGTCAGTTTCCGCGATGCCGACCTGACTGGCTCGAGCTTCGAGAATGCCGAACTGGACGAGGTGGATTTCACCGGCGCCAATCTCGCCGGAACGAATTTCTCCTCGGCCCGCATCCGCGAGGCCATCGGCCTGACCAAGGACAGCCTGACCGGCGCCTGCGGCAATGAGGCAACCGAGTTGAATGATGGCCTCCAGCTGCCAGTCTGCAGCGGCGGTGAGGAGATGCGCTTCGGGCCTGCCCAGGAATACAGCTATGTGCTGCGCCTGCGGGGTGAATCGGATGCCGAGACAGTGATGGAATTGCGGGCGCTGGAAAACGCCCGGGTTGAAGTTCTCACCCAGATCGGCCAGGCGCTGGAAATCCATGCCGAGGACCTCGACCGTGAAGCCATCCGTGAGGCCACCAATGAGGCCTTGCGGGAAATCGCGCGTGCCGAGCGGGAGTTACGCCAGATCCAGCGTGAGCGCCATGTCGAGCGCGCCGAGATCGAGCGTGAACGCGAAGAAGCTTTGCGGGAACACCGGGCGCTGCAAGACGAGCTGCGTCGCGAGGCCCGCGAACAGGAACGTGCGATTCGCGAATTGCAGCGCGAGACCGACCGGACCCGCAACTCGACGCGGTTCGAGTTCCGCATCTCACCGCCGCCGCCGGAAACACCGCCGCCGCCGCCCGAACGCTGACAGATCTGCAGCTTCGCTTACCCGCTTCCGAACCGTAATTTGCCTCAGGCCTGTTCTTGTGCCGAGCGTCTCGCACCGCTACTCCGGTGGTCAAGGGCCGCAGGCTGAGTGGCCGGACTCATTTCCAGGGGGCATTTATGCGTTTCTCGAGCATTATTCTGGCTGGTATCTCGGCCAGCGGAGCCGCCATGGCACAAGCGCCGGACGGTCCGTTTGCCGGCACCGTAACAGAGACGGCCGCTCTGGCGGAGTTCCCGCTCTCGCTGGAAGCCGGACAGATCGTGACACTGCGCACGTCTTCGGTCGAGAATTTCGACACCGTTCTCGCGCTGCTCGGCCCGGACGGAAAACCGGTCGCTCAGAACGATGATTGCGGCGGCTCGCTGCAGTCCTGCATCACATTCATGCCGCGCGAGGCCGGCCGCTATACAGCCCGCGTGACGGGCTATGGCGAAACCACCGGCGCGTTCGAACTCGCCATCACCGAGGGCGCGGATGTCGGCCTCTCCTATGCCGCACAGACGCTGCGTGAAGACGTGGTCTCGCTGGACAGCAGCGTGAGCGAAGTGCGCACCGAGATCGATCTGGATGCCGACGCCATTTTCGTCGCCTCCACCTATGCCCTCACCGACACGCTGGATACCACACTCACCCTCCTGGATGCCGGCGGGAATGTCCTCGCCCAGAATGATGATCGCGGCGATGGCTCGTTGAACTCGCAGATCGTCTACCAGCCTGCCGAATCCGGACGCTATACCGTGCTGACCAGCAGCTATGACCGGCAGGGCCAGGGCGATCTCGTCCTCTCCCTCGCCCTGGATCCCAATGCCCCGGTACCGTTCGATTTTGCCGGCATTGAAGGGGAAACCCTCGCCGAATACACGGGCACGCTCGGCGCCGACAATCGCGAGCAGAGCTACCCGATCGAACTGACCGCCGGCCAGACGGTGATGATTGTCGCCGATGCAATCACCGACGATCTGGACACGGTGCTGACGCTGAACGGCCCGGACGGATTTCCCGTCGGAATGAATGATGATCGCGGCGACGGCACGCTGAACTCGGCCATCGCCTATACCGCGGCACTCAGCGGGACCTACACACTGGAAATCTCGCGCTATCACGGTTCGGAGACGAGCGGCGAATACCGCATCGTCCTGAGCGCGGTGGATGCGAGCGTCGTCGACACGCTCCAGGCGCTGAACGAGAATGTCGTCACGCTGAGCGGTCCGGAGCTGACGCTGGAGACCGAGGACTTCATCGTCCACTACACGCTGGACGGTGGAGATGCCTCCTCGGCGCATTATGCCGAACTCGTGGGTATCGCCCTGCAGGATTCCTACGAGGCCCAGATCGAGCGGATGGGCTGGTCCGAACCGCTGCGCGACGATAATGGCCGCTACCGCGCCTATGTCGCCCATGTCGACGGGGCGATGGGTTTCACCAAGCCTGTCGAGACCGTGTTCGACAATCCCAACACGCCGGACGTTCGCGAGACCCTGGCGGCCCGCACCGCCTTCGTGATCGACAATGATTTCCTGGGCCTGGGCAAGGAGGCTCCGGCGGAAAGCCTGCTGCGCGCCACGGCGACCCATGAGTTCAACCATGTCGTCCAGTTCGGCTATGACGCCGAGGAAGGCCTGGACTGGCTCTACGAGGCCACGGCCTCCTGGATCGAGGTCGCGACGATGGGCAGCGACCAGGATGCGACCGACTATGTCGGCACCGATTTCGACACGCCGCACCTGTGCTGGACGACGCAGATCAGCGGGCACGACTATGCCCAGTGGACGCTGCTGCAATCCATGGCCGACATCCACGGCGAAGCGGTGGTCCGGCGTTTGTGGGAGAACAGTGTGACGCTGGACGGGTTTGAAACCGCATCCGCAACGCTGGCCGAATATGGCACCGACATTCCCGCGACGATCCAGCGCTGGCGGGCGCAGAACTACGCTCGGGCCTATGATCTGGCATCGCTCTTCTCCGGCTCCGTCGCCGTACGTCACACGCTGGAAGAGACCGGACGCTGGATGTCCAAGGGCGGGCTGGAAGAGCTCGGTGCGGACTATCTTGTGTTCGATCTGGACGGCCGTTTCCAGGTCACGCTGGAAGGTGAGGACGGGCTGGAACTGATCGGTCTGGGCCGCCGCGGCGATGAAGTCGTGGCCATTTCGCTGGGACAGGATGGCGTGTTCGATACGACCGGCTTCTCCGATGCGGCCCTGATGGTGTTCAACCGCACCCTGCCCGCCGAGCCCGGCATGTGCAGCGGTGTGGGCTATTCCATCGAGATCGCGAGCTCGACGGGGCGCATGGCGGCACCGGCCTACCGGTTCGACGCGCCGCACTTCCTGCAGCCGGGCGTCTCCGAGGCCACCGGCGATGACGAGACCGCCGCGCCCTGATTGCCGGCGCTCGCCTCCTTGAAAAGCAAAAGGCCCCGGAGCTATCTCCGGGGCCTTTTTTCTGGGTGGTGAGGCCAGGCCTCAGTCTTTCTTGCTGTCCGGCACCACGGTGCGCAGGTGAAGCTCGCGAAGCTGCTTCATCTCCACCTCGGCCGGGGCGTTCATCATCAGGTCGCGGGCCTGCTGGTCCTTCGGGAACATCACGACTTCACGCAGATTTTCCACGCCGGCCAGCAGCATGACGATGCGATCCACACCCGGTGCGATACCGGCGTGCGGCGGAGCGCCATAGCGGAAAGCGTTCAGCATGCCGCCGAACTCTTCTTCCACCGTCTCGGCATCGTAGCCGGCAAAACCGAAGGCTTTCAGCATCACGTCGGGACGGTGGTTCCGCACCGCGCCGGACGACAGTTCCACGCCGTTGCAGACGATGTCGTACTGGAAGGCCTTCAGGCTGAGTAGCGCCTCCTGGTCGGAACCGTCGAATTTCAGGAATTCGTCCAGATCGACTTGCGGCATCGAGAACGGGTTGTGGGAGAAGTCGATCTTCTTGTTCTCCTCGTCCCACTCATACATCGGGAAGTCGACGATCCAGCAGAAGCGGAAGGTGTCTTTCTCGCACAGATCCAGCTCGGTGCCGACAACGTCGCGCGCCTTGCCGGCAAAGCTGTAGAAATCCTTCGGATCGCCGGCCGCAAAGAAGACGGCATCGCCGGCTTCCAGGCCCAGCTCGGCGCGCAGCGCCTCGGTGCGCTCCTCGCCGATATTCTTGGCGATCGGGCCGGCACCGACCACAGCACCCCCTTCCTCGCGCCAGAAGATATAGCCCAGCCCCGGCTGGCCTTCCTTCTGCGCCCAGGCATTCATCCGGTCGCAGAAGGCCCGGCTGCCGCCGGTCTTGGCCGGGATCGCCCAGACCTCGACCTTGGGATTCTTCTCCAGCATGCCGGCAAAGACCTTGAAGCCGGAACCGCGGAAGGTTTCCGACACGTCCGACATCTTGATCGGGTTGCGCAGATCCGGCTTGTCCGATCCATACCAGCGGATCGCATCGAAATACGGGATCTGCACAAAGGGCTCGTCCGGCACATGACGGCCGTCGGCGAACTCGTCGAACAGCCCCTTCATCACCGGCTCGATCACGTCGAACACGTCCTGCTGGGTGGCGAAGCTCATTTCCATGTCGAGCTGGTAGAACTCGCCCGGCGCACGGTCGGCACGGGCGTCCTCGTCACGGAAACAGGGGGCGATCTGGAAATAGCGATCAAAGCCGGAAACCATGATCAGCTGCTTGAACTGCTGCGGCGCCTGCGGCAGGGCATAGAACTTGCCCGGGTGCAGGCGCGAGGGCACCAGGAAGTCGCGCGCGCCTTCCGGCGAGGAAGCCGTCAGGATCGGCGTCTGGTATTCGGTGAAACCCTCGTCGACCATGCGGCGGCGGATCGAGTCGATGATCTTCGAGCGCAGCACGATACGCTTGTGCAGGCTCTCGCGGCGCAGATCGATATAGCGGTGCTTCAGGCGCACTTCTTCCGACCAGTCCGGCTCGCCGAACACCGGCAGCGGCAGTTCTTCGGCCGCCGACTGGATCGACAGATCGGCCAGGCGCACCTCGATCTCGCCGGTCGGCAGATTGGCATTCACCGTCTCGGCGGAGCGGGCGATCACCTCGCCGGTCACCGTGATCACGCTTTCCACACGCAGGCGCTCCAGTGTGGCGAAGTGTGCGCTCTCCGGTTCCAGCACCACCTGGGTCAGCCCGTAATGATCGCGCAGGTCGATGAAGAGCAGACCGCCATGGTCGCGCTTGCGATGGATCCAGCCGGAAATCCGGGCCGTCTGGCCGACATGGTCCTTGCGCAGCTGGGCGCAGGTATGGGTGCGGTATGCGTGCATGGGTAAAGCGTCCGGAAATCGGTGTTAGACAGGTGCCGCGATGTGCCGGTTTGCAGGGTGAAATGTCAAGCTGCACGGGGGATCGGGCGCAGTTGGAGACGACGCGTTTCACGCCCGCGGCCACCCTCGGCTTTGATTCCTACCCACTGTCATCCCGGATGGATGCCCGGCGAAGGCCGGGCGCAGGTCCGGGACCCATAATCCCGGTTTATCCCCGGACGGCGCGGGGTTTCGGGAGAGATCGGCGCGTATGGGTCCCGGCGCTGCAGCCTGCCTGCGCAGGCTGTCCGGCCGGGATGACAACAGAACGGCAAGGAGCGGATATCGCAAACTTATCCCCGCCGGCTCAACTGCGCGTAAGATCGTCAGCGGTTTCCGGGATGGGAGGCATGAGCTCAGTCACTTATGCCCGGGAGCGTGCGGAGCTCGTCCGCGCCTGGTGGGTGACAGCATCAGGCTCCGGCGTGGCCATCTGCGGGGACACCGG
>JAZAHA010000019.1:0-209787 GCA_036231565.1 Pseudomonadota bacterium | reverse complement strand
ACAGCGTGGGGAAGTGGGCCCTCCGTAGCCTTGGCGAAGGAGGGGTCGAAGGGGCGGCGCGAAGCGCCGGGGGGGAGCAGCTTGTCTCGAACACACCGCCGCTAACGCGGCGGCCCCTCCCCCGCTTCGCGGGTCCCCCTCCCCATGAAATGGGGAGGAAAGAACCACCGTCTAAGCCGCGTTGGCGGCCGAGTTGTTGGAGCGCACGCGCTTGAGCGACTCCGCAATGCGGAAGGCCATGTCGAGTGCCTGGTCGGCATTGAGGCGCGGATCGCACTGGGTGTGATAGCGCGCCGCCAGATCGGCCTCGGTGACCGGTTTCGCACCGCCGGTGCATTCGGTCACGTCGCGGCCGGTCATCTCGAAATGCACACCGCCCGGATAGGCGCCCTCGGAGTAGAGCACGTCCATGAAGCCTTCCAGCTCGGTCAGGATGCGGTCGAAATTCCGCGTCTTGTAGCCGCTGGACGCCTTGACGGTATTGCCGTGCATCGGATCGGACGACCAGACGACCTTGCGGCCGGCCTCGGTCACCGCCCGCGCCAGCGCCGGCAGGTTGTTGCCGACATTGTCCGCGCCCATGCGCACGATCAGCACCAGGCGGCCGGCCTCATTGTCCGGATTGATGGTGTCGATCAGCGGCAACAGCTCGTCGGCCGTCATGGTGGGACCGCACTTCACGCCAACCGGGTTGGCGATACCGCGGGCATATTCCAGATGCGCCCCGTCGAGCTGGCGGGTGCGCTCGCCGACCCAGATCATGTGGGCGGAGGTGGCATACCACTGCCCGGTATTCGGGTCGCGCCGCGTCAGCGCCTCCTCGAAGGGCAGGTGCAGGGCTTCGTGGCTGGTGAAGAAGTCGACGGCTTCCAGCGACGGGGTGGAATCCCGGCCGATGCCGCAGGCCTTCATGAAGTCCAGCGCCTCGGAAATCCGCACCGCCGTCTCGGCATAGCGTTCCGCCGCCGGGCTGTCCTTGACGAAATCCTGGGTCCACTGGTGGACATTGTGCAGGTCGGCATAACCGCCGGACGCAAAGGCGCGCAGCAGGTTGAGCGTCGAGGCCGACTGGTCGTAGGCGCGGATCAGGCGTTTCGGGTCCGGCTCGCGGGCCTCGGGCGTGAAGTCCACACCATTGACGCTGTCGCCGCGATAGCTGGGCAGGGTGACCCCGTCGATCGTCTCGGTGTCGGAAGAGCGCGGCTTGGCAAACTGCCCCGCCATGCGGCCGACCTTCACCACCGGTTTGGAGGCGGCAAAGGTGAGCACCACCGCCATCTGCAGCAGGACGCGGAACGTGTCGCGCACGCCTTCGGTGGAGAATTCGGTGAAGCTTTCCGCGCAATCGCCGCCCTGCAGGAGGAAGGCATTGCCGGCCGACACATCGGCCAGCTGGCGCCGCAGCTTGCGGGCCTCGCCGGCGAAGACGAGCGCGGGACGGGCGGAAAGCTCGTCGATCACGCCGGCCAGGGCGGCTTCATCCTTGTAGGTCGGCATTTGCTTGACGGGGAAGTCCCGCCAGGATTTCGGAGACCAGGTCATATCACTCAGCTGCTTTCAACTCGGGCGGTGTCCACTTCTCCTTCATGGTCACCAGTTCTTCGGCACTTGTCGGATGCACCGCACAGGCGGCATCGAATTGCGCCTTGGTCAGCTTCGCCTTCACGGCGATACCGGCCAGCTGGATCATCTCTGGCGCATCCGGCCCGACAATATGCACGCCCAACACCCGGTCTGTCTCCCCGTCGACAACAAGTTTCATCATCATGCGGGAAGCGTCGTTGGAGAATGACGCTTTCATGGGGCGGAAGGACGTCTTGTAAATATCGACCGTATCGACGCTTTTCCGGGCCTGCGCCTCGGACAGGCCGACCGATCCGACCGGCGGCTGGGTGAACACGGCCGAGGCGATATCCTCGTGATCATAGGCCAGCGGCTGGCCACCGAACACGGTCTGGGCGAAGGCGGCGCCCTCGCGGATCGCCACCGGCGTCAGATTGACCCGGTTGGTCACATCGCCCACGGCATAGATATTGTCGGCCGAGGTCTTTGAATACGCATCCACCTTGATGGCGCCCGCCTCGTCGAGTTCGACCCCGGCCTTGTCCAGGCCCAGATCGGCGACGTACGGATTGCGGCCGATGGCATACATCACGACATCGGTGTCCACGTGATGGCCATTGTCGAGATGCACCCGCTTGCGGCCATCCTCGAGCTGTTCGATCTTTTCGAAGACGGTATGGGTGACAACCCGCACGCCCGACCGCACCAGCTCCTCGTGCACGGTGGAGCGGATATCGTCGTCAAACCCGCGCAGCACGGTTTCCCCGCGATAGACCTGGCAGACCTCCGATCCCAGTCCGGCGAAGATCTGGGCAAACTCGCACGCGATATAGCCGCCGCCGGCGATCACGACATGCTTGGGCAATTCTTCCAGATGGAAGGCCTCGTTGGAGGTAATGCCCAGTTCGGCACCCTCGATATCCGGCACGAAGGGCGTGCCGCCGACCGCGATCAGGATCTTGTCGGCGGTCACCGTGCGGTCCGACTTCACCAGGCGGATCGTGTGCGCATCTTCCAGCACGGCCCGGTCCTCGATCGTGTCGACGCCGGAATTGTTGAGATTGCGCTCATAGATGCCCGACAGGCGGTCGATCTCGTTGTCCTTGGCCGCGATCAGCTTTTGCCAGCTGAATGCGGTCTCGCCGACCGTCCAGCCATAGCCCTCGGCCAGTTTGAACGTCTTGGAGAACTCGCTGGCATAGACCAGGAGTTTCTTGGGCACACAGCCGCGGATCACGCAGGTGCCGCCGAACCGGTATTCCTCGGCGATCGCCACCTTGCCGGCGCCATGCTGCTTGGCCATCCGCGCCGCACGCACCCCGCCGGACCCGGCACCGATGACAAAAAGATCGTAGTCGTAGTCTGCCACGGCGTGTGTCCTTCTTTGCCTGCTCCGGTCGCGGAGGAAGGTGGCGCGCGCGGCGCGCGGAAACAAGAGCCGGCGGAGATCGGGTGCAGCGGGGTCGCCTTTCCTCCCCAACGACCGTTGGGGAGGGGGACCACGCCGCAGGCGTGGTGGAGGGGCGCCGCGCCCCGCGCGGCGTGACCGCTCGCGTCAGGTTCGACCGCTTTTCCGGCGCTTCGCGCCGCCCCTTCGACCCGATGCTACGCATCGGCCCACTTCCCCACGAGGTGGGGAAGAAAACGTCAGAGTTCCATCACCCGTGCTTCATTGTCCTCGCCGACGATCACGACCCGGGCGAGGCCCAGGAAGAGGCCGTGCTCGACGACGCCGGGGATCTCCTTGAGATACCGGTCGGCCAGGGCCGCGTCGGGAATGGCGCCGCAGGCGCAGTCGAGAATGTAGTGACCGCCATCGGTGACCAAAGGGGCCAGACCGTCCCCCTTGCGGCGCAATTGCACATCCGGCGATGTCACACCGGCCTTCTTCAGCGCGTCATAGATCTGCTTGGCAGTGAGCGAAAAGCCGAAGGGGTCGACCTCGACCGGCAGCGGGAACTTGCCCAGCGTGTCGACCAGCTTGCTCTCGTCGACCATGACCACCATCAGGTCGGAGGCATGGGCGATGATCTTCTCGCGCAAGAGGCAGGCGCCGCCGCCCTTGATCAGCTGGAAACGGCCATCGACCTCGTCGGCTCCGTCAATGGTCACGGCGAGATGGTCGACATGGTCGACCTCGATCAGCGGCACACCGTTCTCGCGGGCGACTTCGGCGGTGCGCTGCGAGGTCGGCACGCCGCGCACATCGAGACCGTCCTTGATGCGCTCGCCCAGCAGACGCAGGAAAATCTCCGCCGTCGAGCCGGAGCCCAGCCCCAGCGTCATGCCGGTTTCGACATAGCCCAGCGCCGCCGCAGCGGCGTGGGCCTTCTGGCGTTCTGCGCCCATCAGCCGACCCCGCCGAGCAGCACGTATTTCAGCTCGGTGAACTCTTCCACGCCCCACTTGCCGCCTTCACGGCCGATGCCGCTTTCCTTCACACCGCCGAACGGGGTGGAGGCGGCGCCGACCATCGGCGCATTGACGCCGATCATGCCGTATTCGATGCCCTCGGTGAGCCGGTGCACGCGGTTGACGTCCCGGGTGTAGATATAGGCCGCCAGCCCGTAAGGCGTGTCATTGGCCAGCTTGATGATGTCGGCTTCACTCTCGACGCGGTAGATCGAGGCGACCGGGCCGAAAATCTCGTTGCAGGCGACATCCATTTTCGGATCGCCGCCATCGATCAGGGTCGGCGCATAGAAGGCCCCGCCCAGCTCCTCGTCCAGGCGCTTGCCGCCGGTGACGATGCGGGCGCCGGCCTCGCGGGCCTGCTGCACCAGCTTGTCGACGCGGGTCACCGCTTCCATGTGCACGAGCGGCCCCAGATCGCTGTCCTCGGCGAAACCGTCACCGGCCTTCAGCCTGGACACGCGCGCTTCCAGCGCCGCGACGAGTTTGTCGGCGATCGCCGGCTGGGCGATGATCCGGTTGGCCGAGACGCAGGTCTGGCCGGAAACGCGGAATTTCGAGGCGATCACGCCATCGGCCGCCTTCTCGATATCGGCATCGTCCATGACGATGAAGGGCGCATTGCCGCCCAGCTCCAGCGCAACGCGCTTCACGCCGTCAGCGGCCTGGCGCATCAGCAGCTTGCCCACCTGGGTCGAGCCGGTGAAGCCGATCATGCGCACTTCGGGCGAACCGGTCAGCACCGGGCCGATCTTCTGGGCGTCACCGCACACCACGTTGAACACGCCGTCGGGGATGCCCGCGCGCTTGGCCAGCTCGGCCAGGGCGAGCGCGGAGAGCGGCGTTTCCGGGGCGGGCTTGATCACCATGGTGCAGCCGGCCGCCAGGGCGGGCGCACACTTGCGGGTGATCATGGCATTGGGGAAATTCCACGGCGTGATACAGCCGACCACGCCGATGGGCTGGCGGATCGTCCAGCCGCGCGAGCCCGGGAAGGGCGTGGCGAGTGTTTCACCATGGACGCGCTTGGCTTCTTCGGCCGACCATTCGATGAAGCCGGCGCCATAGACCACCTCGCCCATCGCTTCGCGATAGGTCTTGCCCATTTCCAGCGTGATCAGCTTGGCCAGGTCGGACTGGTTGGCGAGGATGAGATCGTGCCATTTCATCAGCAGTTTGGCGCGCTCGAAGGGCGAGACTTTTTTCCAGGTCTCGAAGGCGTCCGCGGCCCGGGCGACCGCCTGGCGGGCACCGGCCTCGCCGACATCGCCAACGGTCGCGATGACCTGGTTGTTCGCCGGATTGGTGACCTCGAAGACGGCCGAACCGGCCACCCACTCACCGCCGATAAAGCTCTCGGTGCGGAAGAGGCTCTTGTCCGTCAGGCGGTCCGAGACGGTTTCGGGGCGGTCGAGTACGGTCATCACAGGCTCTCCTTCTTGGCCTTGCGGGCTTCCTTGGCGGCGCGGAAACGGGCCGCCCACCCGGATTTGGTGGTCATCGGCGTGCGCGCAAGGGCCAGCGCATCCGCCTCCACATTCTCGGTCACGATGGTCCCGGTGCCCGTGAAGGCGCCGGCACCGACGGTCACGGGCGCCACCAGGCAGGTATTGGAGCCGATAAAGGCGCCCTCGCCCACCACGGTGCGGTGCTTGTCGTATCCGTCGTAATTACAGGTGATCGTGCCCGCTCCGATATTGGCGTTCGCGCCGATGCTCGCATCCCCGATATAGGTGAGATGCGAGACCTTGGCGCCCTCGCCCAGCTGCGACTTTTTCACTTCCACGAAATTGCCGACCTTGGCACCGGCGCCCAGCTCGGCGCCCGGGCGCAGGCGGGCATAGGGGCCGACACTGGCGCCCTGCGCCACGCTGGCCCCCTCCAGATGCGAGAAGGCATGGATGACGGCATCCTCGCCGATCGTCACACCGGGGCCGAACACGACATTCGGTTCGACGATCACATCGCGGGCAATCTGCGTGTCGTGGGAGAAGAAGACGGTTTCCGGCGCGACCAGCGTCACCCCGTCCGCCATGGCCTGTTTGCGCATGCGTGCCTGGAAGGCGGCCTCGGCCTCGGCCAGGTCGCCGCGCGAATTCACGCCCAGCACTTCGCCCGCTTCGGCCTTCACAACGACGGCTTTCAGACCGCGCCCGCGCGCCAGGCCCACGACATCGGTGAGATAGTATTCGCCATTGGCATTGTCATTGCCGACCTCGCCCAAGAGCTCCAGCAGCAGCGGCGCCGGGGCGGCCAGCACGCCGGAATTGACCAGGCGCACGGCGCGTTCGGCCTCGCTGGCATCCTTGTACTCGACGATGCGGTCGAGATTGCCCGCGCCATCCGTGATCAGGCGTCCATAGGCAGCCGGGTCCTCCGGCTCGAAGCCGAGCACGGCAACCGAGGCCCCGCCGTCCAGTGCAGCAAAGACCTTCGCCACGGTTTGCGGCGTGATCAGCGGCGTATCGGCATAGAGCACGATCGCCGCGCCCTCGACATCCGCCAGCGCCTCGCGCGCGGCCAGCACGGCATGGCCGGTACCCTTGGGCGGATCCTGCAGCGCGGTCTGGGTGCCCAGAGCCTCGGCAGCCGTCTTCACGGCCGGCGAATGCGCGCCGTAAACCGTGACGATCCGGTCCGCCCCGCTCTTGCGCGCCAGGTCGACCGACCAGTCCAGCATCGGCCGTCCGCCGACGCTGTGGAGCACCTTGACCGTCTTGGACTTCATCCGCGTGCCCTGACCGGCAGCGAGAATGATGGCGGCACGGGAATGAGACATGGACCGTCCTGTCGCGAGAATCTGCACCTGTGTCTGTCAGGCGCTATAGCCTATCGGGCCGGGGCACGTAACCATGCTTGCGAGCCCGTGAGGGGCAGAAGGATGCAGA
The DNA here is from genome assembly GCA_036231565.1 of Pseudomonadota bacterium. Taxonomy (GTDB): domain Bacteria; phylum Pseudomonadota; class Alphaproteobacteria; order Caulobacterales; family Maricaulaceae; genus Maricaulis. The sequence continues at coordinate 202,924 of JAZAHA010000019.1, read as the reverse complement.
TCATGCTGGAGACAGGCCAGGCCGCCCTGTTCGACAATGCCGCCATTGCCTTCGACCTCGACGGCACGCTGGTCGATACGGCGCCCGATCTGGTGCGCGCCCTCAATGCCGTGATCGTGCCGCGCGGCCTGCCGGCCGTGCCGCTGGCGGATGTGCGGGCCATGGTCGGCCGCGGCGCGCGCGTGCTGCTGGAACGCGCCCATGCCCGCAGCGGCGCCGAGATGCAGGACGGCGACGCGCTGGTCGCTGAATTCATCGAGATCTACAAGGCCGATGTCGCCGCCGAGAGCCGGGCCTTTCCCGGCGTCGAGGACACGCTGGCCTGGCTGAAGGACGCCGGCGCGCGCCTGTCGGTGTGCACCAACAAACCCTCTGTCCTGTCCGATCTTCTGATAGCGGAACTGGGGCTGGCGGATTATTTCGAGCGGATTGTCGGGCCGGAGCGCACCACGGCGAAGAAGCCGGATGCGGCGCATCTGCGCGATTCGCTGGGTGCGGGCTTTGCGCGGGCGGCCCTGATCGGCGACAGCGCGCCGGATGTCGGCTCGGCCCGGGCGGCGGGCCTGCCTGTCATCGTGATGAGCTATGGCTATAGCGAAAACCCGGCCGGCTCGCTGGGAGCCGACCGGGTTCTTCATTCATTTGGCGATGTACCGCGGGCGCTGGCCGAGATCTGGCAGCGCGCCAGCTGATTACGCCGTGCGACGCTCGCGACCGGTATCGTTGGCCGGGCGGGTCGGCATGCCGTTGACGAGGTTGGACCGGACGTCGGTACGCGCGGAGCGCATGGCCGGCATGAAACCGGCTTCGACGAGATCAACACTCACATCATAGCCGCGCTCGGCCCAGTAGGCTTCAATTCGCGCTTTGAGACGGCGAGCGCCTTCCGGCGTGCACAGATCGTTGCTCATTAACAAAACCTCCTAGTCGACCGAAGCTTCCCTCGGCCGGGAAATGTGTCCAATCGAGTGATTGACAGGACGGGCCTTCAATGGCCCCGAACCCAGCTTGGGGCAGGCTGATATATGGGCCCGGCGCATATGACGAGACCATGACGGTGTGGCAAGTTGTCGCACGTATGGCGCACTCGATCTGCACTTCAACTTCCACATGTAGTTGACCGGCGCCAAGAGCCTGCTTATACGGCGCCCTCCGACTATGGATCGGGCGATTAGCTCAGCGGGAGAGCACCTCGTTCACACCGAGGGGGTCACTGGTTCAATCCCAGTATCGCCCACCACCCTTCGCCCTGCGGGCTTCGGGTGGCAAGCCACCCGCAGCGCGCACCAGGGCGAGGCGGTGCCCTCCGAAGCCTTGGCGAAGGAGGGCATGTTTGCGACACGCACAATTTCCTTCGGCCATAGACTCCTCCCCCTGCGTCACCCCACCGCACCGGATTTCCTGCGGCAATAACTTGCGAAACATTCGCAAGAGTGGCAGGGATGCGGAGACTGCAAGGAAAACGGGTGACTCATGAAATATGCCAAGCTCCTGGCCGCCGGCGCGCTCAGCGTCCTCGCCGCTGCCTGCTCCCAGCCTGACACAACTGCCGGTGCCGGCAGCGAACAGGCCGACACGCCGCGCGTGGTGAATGTCTACAGCGCGCGCCACTATCGCAGCGACGCCGCGATCTACGCAGCCTTCACCGAGCAGACCGGCATCGAGGTCAACCTGATCGAGGCCAGCGGCGACCAGCTGATCGAGCGCGTGCGCGCCGACGGTGCGCGCAGCCCGGCCGATGTCATCATCACGGTCGATGCTGCCCGCCTGCACCGTGCCGAGGAAGCCGGCCTGTTTGCGCAGAGCGACTTTGCCGAATTCACGCCGGAGATCGCGGACAATCTGATCGACCCGGACGGCTACTGGATCGCCATCGCCAAGCGCGCCCGCGTGCTGGCCTATTCGAACCAGCGCGTCCAGCCGGGCGAGGTCACCACGTACGAGGATCTCGCCGATCCGCGCTGGGAAGGCCGGATCTGCGTGCGCGAGAGCGGCAATGCCTATAACCAGTCCCTGCTCGCCTCCATGGTCGCGCGCCTGGGCGAGGAGGAAGCCGAGGCCTGGGCCGCCGGCATCGTCGCCAACATGGCCCGCCCGCCCCAGGGCGGCGACATCACGCAGATCATCGGCGTGGCCGCCGGCGATTGCGACATCGCGATCACGAATCATTACTACTACCTGCTGATGCAGAATTCCGGCGAGGCCGCCAATCGCGCCGCCGCCGAGGCCGTCACCCTGTTCTTCCCGAACCAGGAGACGTCCGGCGCCCATGTGAACATTTCCGGGGCCGGCATCGCCGTGAACGCGCCGCATCCGGAAGAGGCCCGCGAACTGATCGCCTTCTTCCTGTCGGACGAGGCCCAGCGCATGTTCGCCGAGATGACCAATGAAATCCCGGTCGTCGAGGGCGTGGAGTGGGAGAATGAGCGTCTGGAGGCCGTGATGCCCTTCACCGCCGACACCCGCAATGTCTCCGAACTGGGCGACCACAACGCCACCGCCCAGCGCATCTTCGACCGCGTCGGCTGGCAGTGACGCCAGCCAGGCAGGGCGGCCGGCTGCCGGATCGCGCGACCGCGCTCGCGATCCTGGCAGCCCTGGTCTGTGCAGCGCCGGTGTTTGCCGTCGCCTGGATCGCCGTGACCGGTGAGACGGGCGATTATCTCGCCCACCTCGCGCGCACGCGCCTGCCTGTCTATCTGGTCAATTCCGCCCTCGTCGCGGCGATCGCAGCCGGCGGTGCCGGGCTGATCGGCACCGTGCTGGGCTGGCTGGTGGCGCGGACCGAGTTTCCCGGACGCGCCCTGTTCAGCTGGGTGCTGATCCTGCCGCTGGCCGTGCCGGCCTATGTCGCGGCCTATGCCTGGCTCGATCTCAGCCAGGCCGGCGGACCGCTGCACGCGGCCACGGCCGGCCTCTTCCCCACGGTGCGCGGCGCCTGGGGGGCGGGGCTGATGTTCGCCCTCGTGCTCTACCCCTATGTCTACCTGCTCGCACGCGACACGTTTACCGGCCAGTCCGCCGACGCCTACAATGCCGCCCGCACGCTGGGCGCGGGACCGTTCAGCGCCTTTGCCCGCACCTCGCTGCCGATGGCGCGGCCGGCCCTGGCAGCCGGTCTTGCCCTGGTGATCATGGAAAGCCTGGCGGACTACGGCACCGTCTCCTATCTCGGCGCGCCGACGCTCTCGATCGGGCTGGTGCGCGCCTGGAGCGGGGCGGGATCGCTGGTCGATGCGGCCCGCCTCTCCCTCATCCTCGTCGCTGTCGCGCTGATCGTGTTCGGCCTGGAACGGGCCCAGCGCAGCCGCGCCCGCTCGCACGCCGCCTCGGGACGCCACCGTCCGGCGCCGCGCTTCCATCTCTCGCGGACCCAGGGCCTCGCAGCAGCCCTCGCCTGCCTCATCCCGCTCGCCCTGGGCCTGATCGTCCCGCTGGCGCGTCTGGGCTGGCTGGCGCTGAACGAACAGCCCGCGCCCGACCTCCTGCCCGCCAGCTGGCACAGCCTCACCCTCGCCGCGATCAGCGCCGTGCTGGCCGCGGGCCTGGGCCTGTCGACCGCCTACGCCCTGCGCGGCCGCACCGTCATCGCCACCGCCTCGGCCCGCGCGGCGGGTCTGGGCTATGCCGTCCCCGGCGCGGTGGCGGCGGTGGGCGTGATCGCCATCCTGTCGGGCACCCAGGCGCTGATCGACCCGGCCTGGCAATCCTTCACGGGCGAGGTCTTCCCCGTCCTGCTGACCGGCGGCGCCGCCGCCCTGATCTTCGCCTATCTCTCGCGCTTTGCGGCTGCCGCGATCGGACCGTCCGAAGCCGCCCTCGCCCGCGTCACGCCGGCGCTGGACGGCGCCGCGCGCACGCTGGGCGCCACGCGGGGCGAGACCGTGCGCCGCGTCCACTGGCCGCTGATCGCCGCGGGCATCACCTCGGCCGGCCTGCTGGTCTTTGTCGAAGTGCTCAAGGAATTGCCGGCGACGATGATCCTGCGCCCCTTCAATTACGACACGCTCGCCATCATCGCCCACAATTACGCCAGCGACGAACGCCTGGGCGAGGCGGCACTGCCCTCGCTCCTGATTCCGCTGGTCGCCCTGCTTCCCATGATCTTCGTCGCCCGCTACCTCTCCCGGGCACGCTCTTCTTCGGGCCAGGTCTAGGCGGGACGGCATGACGGATACGCACACGCGCAGGGGATTGAGCATACGCGGCGCCCAGCGCCGCTATGTGAAGGAGACGGCCGCCCTGGCCGGCGCCGATCTCGATCTCGAGCCGGGCCGGATCACCGCCCTCCTCGGCCCGTCGGGCAGCGGCAAGTCCACCCTGCTGCGCGCCATTGCCGGACTGGAACGTCTCGATGGCGGCGAGATCCGCCTGGGCGACACGGTCTGGGCCGGGCCCGGCCGCCACCTCGCCCCGGAACGCCGCCGCGTCGGCATGGTGTTCCAGGACTATGCCCTCTTCCCGCATCTCGACGCCCTGGCCAATGTCGCCTTCGGCCTTAAAGGGCCCGACGCCAAAGCCATCGCCATGGCCCAGCTGGAGGCCGCCGAACTGGGACACAAGGCGAAAGCCTTCCCGCACGAGCTGTCCGGCGGCGAGCAGCAGCGCGTCGCCCTGGCCCGCGCCCTCGCCCCCGCGCCCGCCATCGTCCTCTTGGACGAGCCCTTCTCCGGCCTCGACCGCCGCCTGCGCCAGGAATTGCGCGAGCGCACCGTCGACACGCTGCGCCGCGCCGGCGCCACCGCCCTCATGGTCACCCATGATGCCGACGAGGCCATGGCCGTCGCCGACGCCCTCGCCCTGATGGACCAGGGCCGCGTCATCCAGACCGGCACGCCGGAACATGTCTGGACCCATCCCCACAGCGTCACCGCCGCCCGCCTTCTGGGCGATATCGAAGTGATCGAGGCCTTCATAAAGGCCGGCGCCGCAGACACCCCGCTGGGCCAGATCGCCACGCCGGACTTCAAAAACGGCTGCACCGTCTACGTCCTGGTGAGACCCCAGGCCATCCGCCTCACGCTGTCGGCCGACGGCCCCTTCACCGTAACCCGCCGCCGCTCCGCCGGCACCCACCTCGCCTTCACGATCGAGAACGCGGAAGGCCAGAGCTTCACGACGCACACACCGGTGCCGTCCACGCTGGCTGTGGGGGACCGGGTGAGCGTGGAGCTGGACGAGGCGTTTGTGACTGTGGTGGGGGCTTGAGGGGGTGTGGCGCGGATCAGCGCCAACAGAATTTGAGACGTAGCCTCAAAATTGCACCTGAGATCAGTTTGCCGCAGACATTCTTGCTCTAGATATCTACCCACTAGAAGTAGACAACTTACCATATACAATTACTCTGCCATTCAAGATGCAGGTCTCAGGGGTATCCGTTCAAGGGACGAGAAATTGAGCATGGCAGCGAGCACTGACAAACCGCTTTCACCTACCGTGAGCAAAGTACTCGACGAGTATCTCGCGGCCCTCCATGCCGATGATGATTTCGAGAACGAAATGGCTGATCGGTTGGATTCCTTATTGCGACGAGGCAAGGCACCAAAGCCCGATGAAATCGACGCAGCCCTTTTTCCACCGAAAAAAGGGGGCAACTCATGATCCGTATCAAGACTCTTCGTATCGAAGAATTCCGTGGGATAAGGGAACTTGATCTCACCCTCGACGGCAAGAACTTCGGGATTTGCGGCCCGAACGGCACAGGTAAGAGTGGTGTTGTTGATGCGATCGAGTTTTGTCTGACGGGCAATATTACGAGGTTGTCCGGGCAGGGCCAAGGCGAACTAAGCGTCAAGGCTCATGGGCCGCATGTCGATCAGAACAAGAGCCCCGACAAAGCCAAAGTCACAATAACTGCTGCCGTCCCCTCATTGGGCAAGGAATTCACAATAACGCGATCAGTCAAGAATTCACGTGCTGTGGAAATCGCGCCCGCTGGCGCTCAGATCGAAACGATCATTGGGGAGCTACAATCGCACCCAGAATTCGCGCTTTCCCGTCGCGAGATCGCCAAATACGTAGTGACCCCGCCCGCGCAGCGCTCTTCAGATGTACAGAATCTGCTGCGTCTCGATTACATCGGCGATCTGCGCAAATCGTTTGTCACGTACGCGAATAGGCGCAAGACCGACGCCGAAGAAGCGGAGCGAGCGCGAAATACCGCCGAAAACGAACTGAAGGCCGCCCTTGGCCTTGAAACCCTCGACCGGGACAAGGTGCTCAAAAAAGCCAACCAGCAGCGCAACCTTCTTGGCTTGTCACCTCTCTCCGAACTCACTCCTAAGACGTCATTTAAGGAAGGCATAGCAGTAGGAGGCGAGGAGGATAATAAGCCCGGTATCGTCAAGGATGTTGCAAGCGCTGATCTCTCCTCGTTGGCTACCGCTGTCCAGGCGGGTGAACCAGACACCCTGAAAGAGCATCGGGAAAACGCACTTGCTGACTTAAAGAAGTTGCAAGACGACGAAAAGGCACTGTCTTTAGCGCGGGCGCACGGTTTTATCACCACTGGTCTTGACCTAATCACAGACGATGCTTGTCCGCTGTGCGACAAGCCGTGGGACGCCGGTGAGTTGCGCGAACACCTGAAGGCAAAGCTCTTGAGCGCCGAAGCGATGGGCACCTTGCTGGAAAGCCTTGGCAAAGCGATCAATGCCCTCATGGACGGTCTTGAAGTACGCGAGGCTGCCATAAAGAAAGCCGCGGACTATGCCGCCAAATTGAATCCCGCTGTACCGACCGCTGAGCTAGATGCCCACGCTCAGACCCTCGCAGATGCTAAGGCCGCACTCAAAGCCTTCCAAGAGGACCATTCCCAGATTGAAGCGGCAATTGCCGCCATCCAAAAAAATTGGTGGGAGTTGCCAGGGAATGCGCAGGCGCGGCTGGATGAGACGCAAAAGGGAGTGGCAGCTCTTCCTGATAGTTCAGCTAAGGACAAGGCGATCGACTTCCTTGCCATCCTTCAGGACCGCTACGAGAGGCTTCTAGCGACAAGCAGTGCAGCCAAGGCGGCGGCTACGAGGAGCGCCACCGCGCACAAAGTTCGGGACCACTACAACACCGTGTCCAACAAAGTCCTTGAAGGCATCTACGACGCAGTCGCCAAGGAATTCACGGAGTTCTATAAGGCGATCAACGCCGATGAAGATGCGTTCGTCGGCGAACTGAAAGCCGAACCCGCCAAGCTCAGCTTCAACGTCGATTTCTATGGCAGAGGCACGTTCCCGCCCGGCGCTTATCACAGCGAAGGGCACCAGGACGGGATGGGACTTTGTCTCTACCTTGCTCTAATGAAGCACACGCTTGGCGACAAGTTCACCTTCGCCGTACTCGACGATGTATTGATGTCAGTCGATACAGGCCACCGTCGAGAAGTGTGCCGGCTACTCAAGACGAAATTCCCGGACACGCAGTTCATACTTACCACACACGACCGGGTCTGGCTCCAGTACATGAAGACCGAAGGACTGATTGGCGGCGGCCAGTTCTTCGGCGGCTGGAACGTCGATACAGGACCGCGAATATGGGACGACATGGACATCTGGACGGAGATCGAGGCAGCTCTTGCTAAAGATGACGTACCGCGCGCTTCTGCGCTGCTTCGCAGGTATCTCGAATATATCGCGGCCGTGTTGGCGGATAATTTTCGTGCGCAAGTCGAGTATAAGGGCGATGCCAATTATGATCTTGGCGATCTTCTGCCATCAGTACTGAACCGGTGGCGCGACCGGTTGGGCAAGGGTATTAAATCAGCAAAGCACTGGGGGCATGACGAGACCAAGGTCAAGCTTGAGGCGAAGCTGAAAGAAGCAATGGCTCTAGTCCAGAAAACCAATGCCGAGCAGTGGGCTATCAACAAGTCCGTGCATTTCAATGAATGGGAAAACTTTACCAAAGCCGATTTCCAGGAAGTGTCCGACGCTTTCAAGGCTCTGCTCGACCATATCCGCTGCCCAAATCCGAAGTGTGGCAGTTATCCCTACTTGATGCCTCGAAAGGGCTCTTCAGAGCAGCTTCGATGCAGCTGTGGCACGATCAACATCAACCTTAAAGTGAATTAGCACGGTGGATCTTATTCAGCCCCTCTTGGTGCCGTGATATCTGTGACCTTCTGGGCAAAAGCCAACGCTGATAGACGCCTTCGGGATAGTCTCGCTAGGCGGCGACGACGTGTCGACTGTCCCGACTTCCACACCCCCCAAAAAAATCTGCCGCGCCCAACGGGCGCGGCAGATCAAACTCACCATCAAAACCCCAGACACCCTCAGGCGCCCGGCGCTTGAAACCTAGGCCACCTTGCCCAGCTTGGCGGCGCGCTTCTCTTCGATGCGCTGGCGGGCAATTTCGTCGGCGATGATGTTGGAGGGGCGGCCTTCATTGCTGGACTGGTCGAGGATCTCGCCCAGGGTCGCCTCCAGACCGTCCAGCTTGCCCTTCACCCATTCCGGGAAATGGTGACACGCACCAACTAAGCACCGCTCAGCGCGGCCCGCCCAAGCAGACTTGGACGCAGGACCGCGAAAAGGAGCTGAAAATGGTGTGTGTCCCCAATTCTAATACCGGGTGGGCTTCAACAGCCCCCGCGCCTCGCAAATGCCTAAGCCGCCGCCGGCTTCTGCGCTTTAAGCGCCGTCCGCGCCACACCTCGCCTGGCCGGTTTCGGCTTCACGCGGATTTCCACGTCCTGGCCGAGCGCGTTCAGCATGAAGAGGAGTTTGGCGATCGAGACGCCGCGGAACTGGCCGCGCAGCAGTCTGGACAGGTTGGGCTGGGCGATCTTCATGCGCCGCGCGGCCTCGGCCTGATTGAGCCCTTCGGCATCCATCAGCAATTTCATGTGGATGACGATCTGGGCCTTCAGCTTGTGATCGTCGGCTTCGGGCAGGCCGATATCGGCAAAGATATTGTCGCTGCCCGGTGTCATCTCGATACTCACACCATTCTCCATCTGTCGGACGCACGCCGTTCCGGCGTCACCCCTTTTTGGCCGGTCCGCCCCGCGCTGACCCCGCCTTTGCGCGGGCGGAGTGAGCGGCGTAATGACGGGCGGCTTCCTTGAGCCTCGCCTCGACAAGGTCCAGCTCCTTTTTCGGGGTGGCAATGCCCCGGCTGGACTTCTTCTGGAAGGCGTGGAGCACGTAGAGAACGCCTTCGAACCGGACGGTATAGACGGCCCGGAAGGTGTCGCCGTCATTATTCTCCACCACTTCCAGAACGCCGGCGCCCTTATACCCTTTGAGCGGTTTGACACTGGCCGGCATCAGGCCCAGCTGGGCCTCGTAAAGGGCGAACCCGATCTCGCTGCGCACCGCGTCCGGCATGTTGCGCAGGTCCTTCTGGCTGGATCCGACCCAGACAACACGCTTTTCGCCCGTCCCGCTCATGCGCCGGACTTATAGCAATATACATATAATTTCTCAACGGCGGATCAACGCCGCCGCGGGCACAAAAAAATCTGCCGCACCCAAGCGGGCGCGGCAGATCGAACTCACCATCAAAACCCCGGACACCCTCAGGCGTCCGGCGCTTGAAACCTACGCCACCTTGCCCAGCTTGGCAGCGCGCTTCTCTTCGATGCGCTGGCGGGCGATTTCGTCGGCGATGATGTTGGAGGGGCGGCCTTCATTGTTGGACTGGTCGAGGATCTCGCCCAGGGTCGCTTCCAGACCGTCCAGCTTGCCCTTCACCCATGCCGGATTGAAGTCGCCGGCGATCTCGCCCATCACGTTGATGATGCCGCCGGCATTGATGACATAGTCCGGTGCGTAGACGATGCCGCGCTTGAGGACTTCCGCCCCCATCTCGCGCGTGGCGAGCTGGTTGTTGGCGGCGCCGGCGATCACTTTCGCCTTGATGCGGTCGATCGTGTCCGGATTGATGATCGAGCCGAGGGCGCACGGGGCGAAAACGTCGACATCCTGGTCGTAGATCTCGTCGAGACCGACAATGGTGGCGCCGTATTCCGCCTTCAGCTTTTCCAGCCCGTCCTGGTTGATATCGGTGACGAAGAGCTCGGCACCGGCCTTGGCCAGATGGCCGGCCAGATAGGTGCCGACATGGCCGGCCGCGCCCTGGATGGCGATCTTGACGCCGTTGAGGTCGCGCTTGCCCAGGCCGCGCTCGGCGGACACCATGATGCCGCGATAGACGCCCTCGGCGGTCACCGGCGAGGGATCGCCCGAGGCCGCCTTGCCTTCCGGCAGGCCGACCACATGCTCGGTCGAACGGCGCACGGCCATCATGTCGTCCGGGCTGACGCCGACATCCTCGGCGGTGATGTACTGGCCGTTGAGGCTTTCCACCGCGCGGCCGAAGGCCTCGAACAGCGCCTTGCGGTCGAAGGCGCCTTCCGGCTTCATGATCACGGATTTGCCGCCGCCGATGGGCAGGTCGGCCATGATATTCTTGTAGCTCATGCCCTGGGACAGGCGGAGCACGTCGGTCAGGGCCGCGTCCGAATTGGGATAGGACCACATGCGGCAGCCGCCGCAGGCCGGGCCGGAGGCCGTGGAGTGCACACCGATAATGGCCTTGAGGCCGGTCGTCTCGTCGGTGGCGAACAGGACTTTTTCGTGATTGTCGAACGATACGTGCTCGAGAACACTCATTACGGGCATACCCTTTTCAACGGTGGCAGCCCGTCCGCGGGCTGCGAAGTCGGGCCGTGGAATACCCGTTCGCGAGCCGCCTTACAAGCGCGCGAAAACACCCCGAATGCCGCTCAGCGTAATAATTCTTTCATGCGGCAGCGCAACATGGGGAGAATTTTTTCTTCGAACCACGGATTCTTCTTCAGCCAGACATTATTTCGCCAGGAGGGATGGGGGAGCGGCAGAAATTCCGGCCCGTACGCATCGCCGCGGCGGACGGTTTCGGTCAGTGTTTGCTGCATCCGCGAACCCAGGTGAAAGCGCTGGGCATACTGTCCCACCAGCAGGGTCAGGCGCACATCCGGCAAGGCTGCGCGCACCCGCGCCTGCCACAAGGGCGCGCATTCCCTGCGCGGCGGCAGGTCGCCGCCCTTCGCATCGAGACCGGGAAAGCAGAAGCCCATCGGCACGATGGCGATGCGGGACGTGTCGTAGAAGGTCGCCTCGTCCACCCCCAGCCAGTCGCGCAGCCGGTCGCCGGACGGGTCGGTGAAGGGTTTGCCCGAGGCATGCACCCGCGTGCCCGGCGCCTGGCCGACAATCATGATGCGGGCAGTGGGGGCGGCCCGGATCACCGGGCGCGGTTCATGCGGCATGGCCGCCGCGCACACGCGGCAGGCGCGGATCTCGTCCAGCAGCGGATCGAGATCAGGCGCGGCCAATCCGCCAGACTCCCTTGAAATTCTCCGGATCCTCGACCGGCTTGCCCTTGCGCAGGATCGTCACCTCGCCGCGCCGGGCCAGCCGGATCGCCGCCTGGCGCACATGGCCGAACTGGCGGTTGAAGCGCTCCGGATCGATCGCCTTGGCGACATCGGCCGGCGAGATCGAGCGCCCCTCGGGCGCGGCCGCCACGAGTTTCACGATGATCGCCTCGATCGGATCGCTGCCTTCGGTCTCGCTCATCTTGCTTTCCTTCGCTCGGTGCGCGGGGTTATCGCGCTGCCGGAGTTATCTTGCAGGCGGGATGGAATAGGTCGCACTGGCCTGTGCGATCAAGTCGTCGCTGCCGTCCGCCGTGATGTCGCAATCGGTGACGACCAGCCGCTTGCCCAGTTTCAGGATGCGGCAGCGCGCGATCAGGTCGCCGGGGCCGGCCTTGCTCAGGAAGTTGATATTGAGATTGGTGGTCACCGCCAGCGCCTGCGGTCCGATATGGCCGAGGATCACCACATAGGCGGCAAAGTCGGCCAGGGAGAACAGCGTCGGTCCGGAAACGGTGCCGCCGGGGCGCAGATGGGTAGCATCCGTGCGCGCCCGGACGATGGCGCGGCCGGGTTCGATCGTGTCGATGGTGAAGATCCGGCCCGCGCGGTTCATCTCCGGAAAAACCTCCTCCAGGAAGCCGGTCACCGCGTCGGCCGTCATCGCGACCTTGTATGTCACTGGGCGTTACTCCCGTGTTGCGCCTATGGGGCAGTTATGGGGCACTTATGTACCCGCTGCGAGACAAGTAGGAAGCGGTATTGTCTCATGGGCGTCCAGGCCGCGAAACGCCGGACGCCGAACGCGCCGGATGGATATAGGGAGCGCCGGCACAGAATGAAACGGGACCACCGCCCCTACTGGATGCACCGCGCCTGGGAAGCGTTCGAAAACGCCTGGACGGGCCATTTCCTCGCCCCCCACTTTGCCGCGCTGGGCATCGAGCCGAAAGTCGTATGTCCTTGGCATGTCGAGGTTTTCGGCCCCAACATCACCGCCGGCGACCGCCTGCATATCGTCGCCAACAAGGCCGATCCCGTACGGCTCACCGTCTGGTCGCCGCAAACCCAGGCCGGCCGGATCGCGATCGGCAACAATGTCTTCATGGCCGGCGGAACCCGCATTCTCGCCGCCGGCGATATCGAGATCGGCGATGACTGCCTGATCGCCAACAAGGCCACGATCTCGGATTGCGACTGGCATTCCATCCACGACCGCGTCGACCCGGATCCGTCCTGGAAACCCGTGAAACTTCAACGCAATGTCTGGATCGGTGACGGCGCCTTTATCGGCAAGGGCGTGACCATCGGCGCCCACTCCGTCGTCGGCGCCCGCTCGGTCGTCACCCGCGATGTCGACCCCTGGACCATCGTCGCCGGCAATCCGGCCAAAGTGGTCAAGCGCATCGATCCGGACGCGCCGATGAAGACCCGCAGCGATCTCTACGCCGATGCCGAAGGCCTGCACCGCTTCTTCGACACCGCCTATCGCCAGGCCCTGAAAGGCAATTCCACCCCCGGCTGGCTGCGCAGCCGTCTCTGGCCGAAACGCGGCGACTAGCGCAGGATCGTTTCCTGCAGGACCGCTCTTACTCCTGATTCTTGAGTGGTCGCGCGATCGAACCGGTGAACCGGTTCCCACTTCACCTGATCACGCTTCAACCGAACAGGCCCGACGGCAGGGCGCCCACGGCGGCGCCTGTCATCAGCGTTGCCAGCGTGCCGGAGATCAGTGCCCGCGGGGCCAGTTGCAGGATGTCCTCGCGGCGCGACGGGGCAATCGCCACCAGACCGCCGGTCAGGATGCCGACCGAGGAGAAATTGGCGAAACCGCACAGCGCATAGGTCATGATCAGACGCGTGCGCTCGGACAGTTCGCCGCCGACCCGGGACAGCTGGTCATAGGCATAGACCTCGTTCAGCGCCGTCTTCAGCCCCATCAGCGAACCGGCCTGGGTGGCCTCGCTCCAGGGAATACCCGCCAGCCAGACGACCGGCGCGAAGACCCAGCCCAGGATCCGGTCGGCCGAGAGCGGCGCACCGAAAACATCCGGGAAAAGCCCGAGCAGCACATTCACCAGCGCGACCAGGGCGGTGAAGACCAGCAGCATGAAGATGATGTTGAAATACAGGCGGATACCGTCCGACACACCGGTCGTCAGCGCGTCCATGGAGGAGTGGTAGATCGGCGTCGGGATCTTCTCCTTCTGCAGCGCTTCCTCGGAGACCGGTTCGGCCGGCATCATCAGGCGCGACAGGAGAACCGCCGCCGGCACCGAGATCAGCGAGGCGGTGAAGATATGCCCGGCCGCCCCGTCGATCACACCGCTCAGCTGGCTGACATAGAGCGCCATCACCGAACCGGCGACCGTCGAGAAGCCGACCGTCATGATGAGGAAGAGGTCCGGCCGGGTCATCTCCGGCAGGCGCGGCCGGATCAGCACCGGGCTCTCCGTCATGCCCAGGAAGATATTCGCCGCAGCGCCCAGGCTGGCCGAGCCGGACAGGTTCAAAAGGCGCCGGAAAGCCGCCGCGAAACCGCGCACCAGGAATTCCAGGATCCGCCAGCGCCACAGCAGGGCCGACAGCGCCGACAGTACGATCACCATGGGCAGGGCCTGGAAGGCAAAGAGGAAACCGGAACCGCCGGCCGGGTCGGTCTCCCAGGGCGCCTCGCTGCCGGCCAGATAGCCGAACACGAATTGCGCGCCCTCATTCGTCACCTCCTGCAACACGGCGACGACGCCGGTCAGCGATTGCAGGAAGGCGCGGAAGGGCGCGACGGAATAGAGCAGCCAGGCGATCAGCAATTGCAGGGCGATGGCGCCGACCAGCAGGACAATGGAGATCTTCTTGCGCGGGCCCAACAGCCACGCCACGCCGGCAAGAGCAAAAAGTCCCACAAAGCTGCGGGCCTGCAGCACCAGATCGTCCATGAATGTCCCCAGGCAGATAAAGGCGGGACAATATTCCGGCAGGCCCCGCCGCCGCAAGCACTTGCCACAATGAAGACCACACGGAATGCTGCGCCGCATGGAGCGCATCCCGATCAAGACACCCTGTGTGAAAGTCTGTTTCGTCGACCCCAAGGCCGGCGTCTGCCTGGGCTGTTTCCGCACCATGGAGGAGCTGGGACGCTGGACCCGCTATTCGGACGCGGAGCGCGACGCGATCATGCAGGCCCTGCCGGAGCGGGAAACGGCCTATCGGCGGGCGCGGGAAGCGTGATGCGTCCGGCCGCCTCATTCGCGGCAGGGGGCCGCTGAGCATGCAGCATCTGGTGACCCGTTTTGCCCGCCCCGCACTGCTGGCCGGCCTCGCCCTGCTCGCCCTGAGACTGGTGCTGTGGCCGTTCTGGGACGGCCTCGATCCGTCCCTGCGCCTGCTTGTGGCAACGGCGATCATGCTCGTGCTGCTGATTGCCCTGTTCGGTGCCGGCTTCGCGCCCGCGGGCACCCGTCACCGCAACCTCGTCACCTGGCTGAGCATCGCGGCCATGATCGGTGTCATCCCCGTCTTCGACCATGATTTCGAAGACCTGGACTATCAGCGCACCTGGCTCGCCCCGCCGGCCGCCGTGAGGTCCCAGACCGGGCAGGAAGATGCCGCTGGTGCACCACGGAATGACGGCCCCATCGTGCTCAACCGCCAGCAGGACGGGCATTACTATATCGAGGCGGAGATCAATGGCGCCCGGGTGCCCTTTCTGGTCGATACCGGCGCCAGCGGCATCGCCCTGACGCTGAGCGATGCGGGACGTATCGGCATCCGCACCCACCGGCTGGATTTCTCGATACCGGTATCGATGGCATCCGGCGAAGCCATGGCCGCGCCAGTGACGATCCGCTCGCTCGACCTGCGGGGACACCACTTCGAAGAGATACCGGCCGTCGTCATGCCCGGCGGGGAGATTTCGCTGCTCGGCATGTCAGTGCTGGAACGTTTCAGCTCGCTGGAAATCCGCGAAAACCAGCTGATCTTGCAGCCCTAGTCAGAACCGGTTTCCACTTCACCTGATCGCGCTCTACTTGAGCGGCCGCGTGATCGAACCGGCGAACCTGCTTCCACTTCACCTGATCACGCTTCAGCCGCCGATCACCGCTTCACGGACCAGCATGAAGCCGACCACGACCAGTCCGATGGCGAAGAGACGTTTGAGCGTCCGCTCCGGCAGATCATGCGCCAGCTTGGCCCCCAGCGGCGCGACGAAGAAGGCGCAACTGGCCAGAAGCGCGAAGCCGGGCCCGTTCACATAGCCCAGCGACCAGGGCACGACTTCATGCCCCCAGCCATTGACGATGAAGCCGATCGCACCGGGCGCCCCGATCGCGACGCCGAAACCGGCAGCCGTGGCCACGGCCTGACGGATCGGCTTGCCGCACAAGGTCATCAGGGTGACGCCCATGACGCCGCCGCCAATGCCCATCAGCGCCGAGAACGCCCCGATCGTGCCGCCCAGACCAATGCGGGCGATCCCGCCGGGCATGTCCTCGCGCAGAGTCCAGTCGGGCCGGCCGAAGAAGAATTGCAGGGAAAGCAGCATCGCCATGCCGCCGAAAATGCCGGTCAGCATGCGGCCGGAAAGATAGTGCGCGATGACCGTCCCGATCAGCGTGCCAGCAATGATCCATGGCGCCCATTCGCGCAGAACCTTGAAGTCCACCGCACCCCGCTTGGCATGCGCCGAAACACTGCGCAGCGAGGTCGCGACGATCACCGCCAGCGAGGTCCCGACCGCGACATGCATCACCCGCGGGTCCTCATAGCCCAGCGAGTTGAAGGCGAAATAAAGCGCCGGCACCATGACGATGCCGCCGCCAATGCCGAACATGCCCGCGATCAGACCGGCAAACGCGCCCGTGGCGGCCATCGCCAGGACCAGAACCCAGATATCCTGCATCGCTATGCCGCCTCGTCATGCGGCACGACCGCCGTCAGTGCCTCGTCGATCACTTCAAGCCCGGCACCGCGCTTGGGTGCCTTTTCCGACAGGATACGCCGCCACAGCCGCGCGCCGGGCTGGCCCGTGAAAAGACCCAGCATATGGCGCGTCATGTCGTGCAGACGCGTGCCCTTGCCCAGCTGGCTTTCCAGATAGGGCCGGTAGGCGTCGACCGCCTCGACACGGCTGGCAACCGGATCGGCCTTGCCGAACAGCCGGCTGTCGGCCTCGGCCAGGATCCAGGGCGTGTGATAGGCGGCGCGGCCGAGCATCATCCCGTCCAGCGATGCCGTTTCCGCGAGCCCCTGTTCAAGCGTTTCCAGACCGCCATTGAGAATGATCTCGAGTTCCGGACGCTGTGCCTTGAGACGGCGCACCAGATCATAATCGAGCGGCGGCACCGTGCGGTTTTCCTTCGGGCTCAGACCTTTCAGCCAGGCCTTGCGGGCGTGCACGGTGAAACTCGCCACCCCGGCCGCCGCAACCGTCTCGACGAAATCGAACAGGGCCACTTGGGGGTCCTGTTCGTCGACGCCGATCCGGCACTTCACCGTGACCGGTACCGACACCGCATCCTGCATCGCCTTCACGCAATCCGCGACGAGTGCCGGTTCCTGCATCAGGCAGGCCCCGAACCGCCCCGACTGCACGCGGTCGGACGGGCAACCCACATTGAGATTGATCTCGATATAGCCGAAACCCTCGGCAATCCGGCTGGCCTTGGCGAGGTCGGCCGGATCGGAACCGCCCAGCTGGATGGCCACAGGATGTTCGGCAGGGTCGAAACCGATCAGCTTCTCGCGATCACCATGGATCACCGCCTTGTCGACGGCCATCTCGGTATAGAGCAGCGCGCCCGTCGTCAGGACGCGGTGAAACGCCCGGCAATGCCGGTCGGTCCAGTCCATCATCGGGGCCACGGAAAGGCGGCGGTCAGGCGTACAGGCTGCGGTCATGCGCGCCATGTAGCGCGTACGGGCCGTGGAACCAAGTCGCCGCAACGCACAATCCATTTCTCGTTCGCACGCCCGGTCGCCACAAACCATTCAAATGCAACCTGTTCGCTTCACGCGATCTCAATCGCGGCATGGTCTGCTTGGAGTGCGAGGGAGGCGTTTCATGGCCAAGGCAGTCTATCACAAGCATCAGCGCGTATTCGTTCGCCCGGTGGGAACCTGGGCGCTCGTCGAGCAGGTCAAGCCGCAATGGGTAAAGGATGTCGAGGAGCCTGTGCGGGTCTATTACGACTGCGGGCTCGGCCGGGATTTCGTGGCGGATGAACTGGCTGCCGAACAGGCCGACGAGATCGATACGGCAAGCTGGCGTGTCTTGCGTGCCCGCAACAAGTGGCAATCTGTCGAGGAATGCGGGCACCATCCGTATCCTGGCACTTTTCCCGTCGTTGTCACCGAAAGCATGGACTGGGGCGGCTGGCGCGTACCGGCTGCGGAATATGACCGCGATCCGGCGCGTATCGAAGGGCAGGCGCGGCTGATTGCCAATGCACCCCACCTCATGGCGATTGCCGAACAGCTGGCACGGCTGGCGAGTGAAGACGGCGAACTGCCCCCGGCATTAGCCAAATTGAGTCACGAGGCAAGCAAAACGCTTCGTGAGATCAATACGAAACCCTCCGGCAAGGTTAATGCCAAATCACGGCAAGCCGCCTAGGCGACTGATAAAATTTAATCGCCTTCTAACGTTTAGCTGAGAATTTGAGCGTTCTGTCTTGAACGGGGTCGGGCCGCTTTCATGTCGCTTGTCGAACAACGCAATCGCTTTTTGTCCTTCGCTTTTGCTTCGGCCGATATCCTTGTCGAAACCGACCCATCCTGCCGTATCACGTACACGGCCGGTGCAGTTGCAGCCCTCGGCAAGGGGGCTTCGGGTGCCGACAACGATGGTGTGGGGGATCTGCTCGAAACCCGTCTAGACCGCACCTCGCGCCCGATTCTGAAGGCGCTGGTACGCCGGCTGAAGCCTGGCCACCGGCTCGGTCCCGTCCGTATCACGATTGATGGCCGCGAAGCCCAGCTTTGCGGTTGGTCGCTGGGCGATGACGAGCGCATCCGCTGGTCGATTTCCTTCAACGCCATGCATGCGCCGGACGATGTCGACCCCCAGGCGTTCGAACGCTGCGCTGAAAGCGCGATCACCGCCGCTCGCGACACCGGTACCGATATGGCCATGTCGGTCCTGCGCATCGAGGCCGGCGATGATATCGAACGCCTGATCGGACCGGCCAACGCTGAGCAACTGCGCGCATCCGTGGCTGCCTCGTGCGCCCTGGCGATCGGCAATGACGGCGTCGCCCGCCAGATCGACGCCACGCGCATCGCCCTGATCCACGCCAGATCCGTCGATCTGGCGGCATTGCGTGACGAGATCGCAGCGACACTGAAGAGTTTCGATCTCGGCGATGCGGACATCCGGATCGAGTCGGTCTGCGATGCGCCGGAACTGGAGCCTGAGATCGCCGTTCAGGCCTTCCTCCATGCGATCAATGAAGCAGCCGACAGCGGTCAGGCCCTCGACGTGATCTCCCTGCAGGAGACCGCGGATCGCTTGATGCACGAAACCCGCAAACGCATGACCGAACTGCGAACGACGATTGCCGGCCGCGTGATCGAGCCGCACGCCCAGCCCATCGTCGACCTGGAAACCGGCAAGGTGCACCACTACGAGCTGCTGCTGCGTCTGCCCGGCGGACGGCCGATCGAGGAGAGTGTGGGCTTTGCCGAAAGCACCGGTCTGATCCATGAAATCGACTATGCGATGACCGAGATTGCAGCACAGTTCCTGCGCGACGATTTCGACCGCCCTGCCCTGGCAGTAAACCTGTCCGGGAAGTCCCTGACCAACATGTCCTGGGCGAAGAAATTCCTGGCGCTTCTCGCCGACCTGAAGATCGACCGGAGCCGGCTCATGTTCGAGCTGACCGAGACGGCCTCGGTAAAAAACATCAAAGCCGCCAACAATGTCATCGCCAAGATCCGCGAGCGCGGGCATGCGGTCTGTCTCGACGACTTCGGCGCCGGCGCCGCAGGCTTCCACTATCTGCGCGACTTCCCGGCAGATGTGGTGAAGATCGACGGCTCGTATATTCGCAACGCCTCGCGCTCGGAACGCGACACCACGCTGCTGCGCGGCATGATCGATCTGTGCACCGCTCTGGGCACGCAAACCGTGGCGGAGATGATCGAAAGCGAAGCGTCGGCGAAACTGATGCGCAAGCTTGGCGTTCGGTACGGACAGGGTTTCTTTTTCGGTAAGCCTGTCGCGCTAAAAGAACTCAAGGATCCGCGAATCACTAAAACGCGGGCTGCTTGAACCAAACCACGAGACCGCCGCCATGGCCGCAGATTTCAGCCGCGTCAGGACGCTTATCGTCGACGACAATACCTACATGCTGACGATCCTGCGGACGATTCTGCACGGTTTCGGGATCAAGCAGATCTACGAGTCACGCGACCCGGCGGAAGCCTTCGACATGGTGCGTTCGGACTCGATCGACATCATCATCACCGACTATCAGATGGACATTCTGGACGGACTCGACTTCGTACGCCTGGTGCGCACGGCCGACGATAGCCCCAATCCGCTCGTGCCCATCATCATGCTGAGCGCCTATTCCGAGCGCTCCAAAGTCATGGCGGCCCGCGATGCCGGGGTGACGGAGTTCTGCTGCAAGCCGATTACCGCGAAGGAGATGTTCTCCAAGATCGCGGCGGTGATCAACGAGCCTCGCCCCTTCATCCGCAACCGCCATTATTTCGGCCCCGACCGACGCCGGAACGATCCGGACAAGTCCGCGTACAAGGGGCCGGAACGACGCAAGAGCCGCCAGAAAGCGGCCGCCAGGAACGAGGGTGGGGAAACAGAAGGAACGAAGCCGGCGCAAACCGGCTCGTAACGCCAAGCCCGGTGTCGACAGTACAGGCCGACACACCCTAGTTTGAGACCATGAATCACATGCGGTTCGATACGCGCCCGTCCATCGACAAGGCGACCCGCGCCCCTTCGCCGGGCGAGACGGCAAAGGTGCGTGCGTCGAAACGCGGAACCGGCGCGCTGTGGATCGTCATGGCTGTGCTGCTCTTCACCCTCGCCTATGGCGGCATCCTGCTGGTCAAGATCCAGCAGGAACGCGAAACGCTGATCGCCGAGGCCGAACGCTCTCAGGCCAATGCCGCGGGCTATCTGGCCGAACGCGTCACCGCCCGCATCGCGGAAGCCCGCTATGCCCTCGCCTTTGCCAGCGCAGACCTGCGCGACACGCCGATCGACGAGATCGTGCCGGCGGCACGCGCCCGGCTGAGCGCGATCGGCGACTCCGACATCGTACAGGACGTTGCCATTCTCCTGCCGGACGGGCGCACCATCGCAGCCGCCAATCCGGGCGACGGCCTGCGTGAAATGGCCGGCCAGGCGCTCGACGCGCCGTCGGGACTGACGGCGGAAATCGTCGACGGCGAGCCTGCACACCTCGTCCTTGCCGTGCCGGTACAGCTTTCCGATGGCACGGTCGGCGCTTTTGTCGCCCGGCTGGCCACCGACCTCGTCCTGCCCGACTGGGGCGATGAACGCGTGGTCGCTCTGGCCGACAGCAATGGCGGCATGCTGGCGATCCGCCCGCAGATGCGCAGCGTGCGCCCCGGCACCCCCCTCGCCTCCCGTTTCGGCCTCGACGATGCCTTTGTCGAACGGCTCGCCGGTGAAGGCGGTGGCGCAACATCCGAGGCCCGCTTCGGCGAAGAGCGCGTCACCTTCGCCGTTGCGCCGATCGCCGGCACCGAGCTGCGCGTCTATGCGCTCGGCGCCATGCGCATCAACCAGAATGCCTGGTACCGCACCATCTCCTTCTACGGCCTGATGTTCATCGCACCGATCTTCGTGGCCATGGGCCTCAGCGCACTGGTCTTCACACAAATGGGACGCCTGCGCTCGACCCGCCAGCAGCTTGAAAACAATGAGCAACGCTTCCGCGTCGCGATCGAAGGCGCCCGCTGCGGTGTCTGGGACTGGAATCCGGAAGCCGACACCGTCTTCGTCACCGACAGCCTTGCGCGTATTCTTGGCATGGACACCGCTCTGGAATGCAGCGGCAGCGAATTCCTGCGTCTCTTCTCCAAGCCTGACCGTGAACGTTTGCGGGCCGCTATGCGCGGGGCTCCCGCCGGCGGCGAGGTAGACCTTGAAGTACTCGCCGCGCATGCCGCGGTATGGCTGCAGATGCGCGGCCGTATCCTCCCCGGCGCGGTGGGCAGCGACCAGGCGCGCATCGTCGGCGTGGCCATCGACATCACCGAGCGCAAGGGCGCCCAGGCTCGTGTCGTCGCCGCCGAAAGCCGGCTTCGGGCGGCACTGGAATCCATGTCGGAGAGCTTCGTTCTGTGGGACTCACGCCACCGCCTGGTGCTGTGGAACCGCAAATTCCGCGACGCTTTCGACTTTTCCGACGGCATGCTGAAGCCGGGTATGAGCTATGCCGCGGTCGAGCAGGCCGCCGCGCGGGCCATCAAGACCGTGCACGGTGGCACCGAGAACAAGGCCGCGTACGAGATCGAGCTCGCCGACGGGCGCTGGCTGCACTATTCCGACCGCGCCACGGCCGATGGCGGCATGGTGAGTGTCGGCGCCGACATCACCGATCTCAAGCACCATGAAGCGGCCCTGACCGAGAACCAGGCCCAGCTGCGCAAGACCGTCGAGGACGTGAAGCGCTCGCAGGCACGTATCGCCGATCTCGCCCGCAAGTATGAAGCCGAGAAGATCCGCGCCGAGGAAGCCAATCGCTCCAAGTCGGAATTCCTCGCCAATATGAGTCACGAGCTGCGCACGCCGCTGAACGCCATCAACGGCTTCTCCGAGATCATGCTCAAGGAGATGTTTGGCCCCCTGGGTGACGAGCGTTACACCGGCTACATGAAGGACATCCTGACGTCCGGCCAGCACCTGCTCGAACTGATCAACGACATTCTCGACATGTCGAAGATCGAAGCCGGCAAGATGCAGCTCCAGCCGGAACCGACCGATGCGAGCGAGCTGATCGGGCAATGCGTGCGCATCGTCCGCGGCCGCGCCGAAGAGAAACGCCTCCAGCTGCGCGCCGATGTCTCGGACCTGCCGGAAATGGAGCTCGATCCGCGCGCCTTCAAACAGGTGATGATCAACCTGATCTCTAACGCAGTGAAATTCACCCCGGAAGGCGGACGCGTCACGGTACGTGGCTTCCTGTCCGGCGTCGGTGTCGCCTTCCAGGTTTCCGATACGGGTATCGGGATCGCCAAGGAAGATCTGCCCCGTCTCGGCCGGCCGTTCGAGCAGATCGAGAACCAGCACTCCAAGAGCCACCAGGGCTCGGGCCTCGGCCTGGCGCTGTCCAAGTCGCTGATCGAGCTGCATGGCGGCACGCTGACCATCGACTCGGTGCTGGGTGAAGGCACGACGGTGAATGTGGTGATGCCCATCAGCCAGGACGAGCCGGTCGATCTCGACGCACTCGCCGAGATCGAGGCCGACGCCTATTCCGACATCGACGACAATGACGATATCAACCGCGTCGAGGCGCTGTTGTCCGAAGCCATGGATGACGGTTTCGATGCCGACGATGAGTTTGTCGACAATGCAGCCACGGCCCGGCTTGCTGCAGGCGAATAGCGGTCCTCGATACCGGAGCAGGCAGGCTAGTCCGGACGCGGACCATCTGGCGGCGTCCCGCGGTCACCCCGGTCACCATCACGGCGGCGATGGCCGTGACCGTCCCGCTCCCGGGTCGCCTCAAGCATGCCCGAGCGCGTCTCTGCATCGAGTTCGGACATGAGATCGAGCATGACATCCTGAAGCCCCAGCTCCAGCGCCTCGCGTGAGGTGCGCAGACGCTCGAGCGCTTCGGCGGCGGCATCGCGATCGAAGG
The DNA here is from genome assembly GCA_036231565.1 of Pseudomonadota bacterium. GTDB lineage: Bacteria > Pseudomonadota > Alphaproteobacteria > Caulobacterales > Maricaulaceae > Maricaulis. The sequence goes on along the minus strand of JAZAHA010000019.1, from coordinate 179,710 downwards.
TTTCCGCGCGCACTGCGGCCTCGAAATCTTCCTTGGCCTGGCGGCTCTGGGCGAACAGGGCCCGGATCTGGTCGATATTGTCACGCGCACGCCGACGCGCCTCCTCGCGGGCATCGTCGGGCAGGGCAAACAGCATGTCCCGCATATCGAACCCGGCGCGACGGGACTGGTGATGGCGGCGCTCGCCGTGCCCTCGGTCTTCGCCCTCCGCCTGCCGCCAGTCCGGGCCTTCCGTCGTACGGTGCAAGAGGAAGCCGGCGAGCACGCCATTGGTGAGGACCGAGACCAGAAGTGCGGCGATCCAGGGTGTGGACGGTTTCAAACGTCATCTCCCAGCCAGGTGATCCAGTCTTCATCCAGTCCGGCATAGGCATCGGCAGCGGCATACAGCGTCGGCGTCATGGGTTCGGTGACCGTCAGCGCGCCGCTGGCAAATCCGATAAAGGCCCCCACCAGAAGCGCCGCTGCGGCGGCGGCCGGGACCTGCCAGCGCACAGGCGATGCCGCCGGCGCCGGAAAGCGGTTCAGGATACGGCGTTCAAGCAGTTCGGATGGTTGAACGTCCCGCCCGACAAGCCAGTCATCCAGTGCTGACTCAGCTCGCAAAACATCGTCGGTGATACCCGGGTGCGCATCCGCGAAGGCCATCGCGGCCGCACGTTCGCCCTCGGGCCAGCGGGCCGGATTGGCGCCGTAGGCCTCAACGATCTGGAAAAAGCGTTCTTCGGTCATTGTGTTGCACCGTAGCGGGCATCTCGCTGCCCTGTATAGCTGGCCATCAGATCCGGAGCATCCCCGGTCAGAATGGCCTTCAGTTTGCGCCGGCCGCGGGCCAGCAGGGATTCCACGGCCTCGACAGAGACCGACATGATGTCCGCCGCGTCGATATTGCTCATGTCCTGGAAGTGAACGAGCTCGAGCGCCTGGCGTTGCCGGTCGGGCAATTGCGCCATCGCGGCGGCAATCCGGTCACCGCTCTGCGCGCGGGTCATGGCCGTTTCGGCATCCGGCGTCTCATCGACCTGTTCGGGCGGCGTATCCGTCACCACTTCGCGCCGCCGACGCAGCCGGTCATAGCAAAGATTGATGGCGATCCGGCACATCCAGGTGGAGACCCGGGCCGAACCGGCCTGCCAGCGCGGCGCCGCCTTCCAGACGCGGATAAAGGTCTCCTGCGCGATATCCTCGGCCTCCATCTCGTCATTCAGCATGCGACGAGCAAGACCGAGAATACGCGGCAGGTTGCGCGACATGAGCAGGCGGGCGGCCGGCCGGTCACCGCGGCCGACGCGGGCAATCAGCTCCGCATCGTCCGGCTCTCCGGCCGGCAGGGCGGCACGGCCTGAAGCCAGGCTTTCTCCAGCCGCCGTGTCGTCGTCCATGCCGCGCCCGTCAAACATCGCGATGGCGCTTAGTCGCGCCACCAGAAGCGGCGATCCTGACGGCGCTCGACGGCAGCGTCCAGCTCTGCCGGCGTCACGACACCGTCTTCGTCGGCATCAAGGCGATTGAACAGGCGGTTTTCGCGATCCAGGAATTCGGCGCGGGAGATACGGCCGTCCTCATCGGCATCGGCACGCATGTGACGCGGTCCGCCTTCGGCCCCGCCCCGGCGGCCCCAGCGGCGGCCTTCACCATTTTCGGCCCGTTCAGCGCGTTCCTCAGCCCGGATCGCACGCATGCGGGCATGGACGGGAGACTGGTCAGCCTCATCCAGATAGCCGTCGGAATTGCGGTCCATCCAGGCGAACATTTCCGCCTGCAGGCTTTCCACTTCGGCCCGTGTGATGGAGTTGTCGCCATTCGCGTCGGCCGCACGCAGCACCATCATGGCATGGCCATGACCGCCATCGCGACCGCCGCCATGATGGCCGCGCATGCCACCGGGACCGGCAGCTTCGGCCGCGGCACCGGCCAGCATCAGGGTCGAACCGGCGAGCAGAACGATCATCTTGGTGTGTTTCATGACAGAATTTCCTTGTCCTTGATCACCTCGCTGACCCTTCAACGCCAGTGGCAGGAAATTCCGTCGCGGACCGGTGGTCAGATTTTTCCGACATGGCGGCGGAAGCCCTTCCGCACCCGCTCAGCCCGCGCATCTAGCGCGGTTTCGAGTTCTGCAAGACTGCCTACACCGGCCAGTCCGGCGAAGCGTTCCGCAAAACCGGCACTCGCCGCAGACGGATCGAAACCGGACCCGTGCGCGCTTCTCATCAGCTGCAGCAGTCCTAGATAGAGATCCAGTGACGCTGCGAGAAACTCCGCATCCTCGTCCGGCAGCGCGCCACAATCCGCTAGGGCAGACAGGGCGGCGCGGGTCGACGGCCGCAGCACGTCCTTCTTCGAGGCATGGGCCAGCTGAAGGGTCTGGGCGATGAATTCGATATCCTGGATACCGCCCGCCCGCGCCTTGAGGTCCCATGGCCCGCGTGCGGGCTTCGCCTCCTCGAGGCGCTTGCGCATGGCCAGCGCATCCTCGCGCACACCCCGTGCGTCCCGTGGCTGGGTCAGCGCGTCGCGCATGGCCGTGCTCACCCGCTCGGACAGGGCCGCATCGCCCGTGACGACCCGGGCGCGGGTCAGCGCCATCATCTCCCAGGTCCAGGCCTCGCCGGGATAATAGGTCTCGAAGCGGGCGATACTGACAGCAACCGGCCCGGCCTTGCCCGATGGCCGTAATTGCATGTCGACCTCGAACAGCTCGCCCTCCTCCGTCGGCGCCGAGAGCGCCGAGATCAGTCGCTGGGCAAAGCGGCCGAACCAAGACTGGGCATCGCCCTCGCCCTCATAGACAATCATGATGTCCAGATCGCTGTCCGAGGCGAGTTCGCGCCCGCCCAGCTTTCCCATGCCCAGCAGCACGAATGTACCCGGCATCGCGCCGAAGCGGCGCTCGGTTTCCGCCTGCGCCGCCTGCGCCATCGCGGCCAGGGAGGTTTCCGCCATCAACGAGAAAGCCGCGCCGGCCTGTTCGGCGCTGACCGTGCCCCGCAGGACCTGGGCGCCAATCCGGAAGCGTTCCTCGCGCACCAGGCGGCGGGCGATATTGAGGGCATCCTCATAGCCGCCAGCCCGCGCCAGCGCGTCGGACAGGAGCGTGCCGAACGCGTCCGGCCCCTCCTCCGCCAGTGGCGCCGTGAAACGGCGGTCGAGCATGGCGTCGAGCAGGTTCGGCCGGCGGGCCAGGTCGGCCGCCATGCGGGGCGCCAGCGTGATGATGGAGACCAGATCAGCGGCCAGTCCCGGTTCGTTGGACAGGAGGGAAAGCGGCTGCACACCCATCGGCAGGTTTTCAAAGAAGCCGGCAAACCGGACCAGCGCGGCGTCCGGCTCCCCGGTCGCGGCCATCCGGTCAACGAGCTGCGGCGCGATACGGGCAAAGAGCGAGCGGGCCCGCGCCGTGCGGACCGCGCGCACGCGACCGGCGGCCCAGCCATTGAGACGTTTCCACACGGCCTCGGGCTCGGCAAAGCCCAGCCGCTCAAGCGTGGCCAGCGTGTCCGGTGTCGGCTCGACACCGGTCAGGATCAGCGATCCGGCTTCCGACGCCAGCGGTTCGTCATCCTCGAACTGGTCGGAAAAATGCCCGTGCACGCGCCGCAGGCAGGCCTCCACAGCGCCATCGAAAGCCGCAAGATCGTCAAACCCGGCCATGGCGGCGATCGCGGCGCGGTCCTCATCGCACTCCGGCAGGGTCTGGCTGGCTTCGTCCTGGCGCATCTGCACGCGATGCTCCCACGCGCGAAGCCGGCGATAGTCGGCGGTCAGGGCCTCGACCACATCGGCTTCAACCACATCGGCCTCGCACAAGGCCTGCAGGGCATCCAGCGTTGCGGGCATCCGCAGCGCCTCGTTGCGACCGCCGAACACGAGTTGCGGGATCTGGGCGTAGAATTCTATCTCGCGGATGCCGCCACGCCCCAATTTCAGGTCATGCCCTGCAGGCCGCACCTCGGCCCGGCGGCCGACGGTCTGGATCTGACGGGCAAGGCCGCGGATGTCGTCAACGGCCGCAAAGTCCAGCGAGCGACGCCAGATAAAGGGCTGCATGTGACGCAGGAAGGACTCGGCCGCTGCAAAATCGCCGGCACAGGCGCGCGCCTTGATCCAGGCGGCCCGTTCCCAGGTCTGACCGAGGCTCTCGTAATAGTTCAGCGCCGCCTCGGTCGAGATCACTACCGGCGTCGCCCCCGGATCCGGCCGCAGGCGCAGGTCGACGCGGAAGACATAGCCGTCAGCGGTGATTTCCTGCAGCGAACGCGTCACGGCCTGCACGAGGCGGGGCAGGCGTTTGCGCGGTTCCTGGTCCTCCGGCAACACCAGCGCATCAGCGTCGTAGAGAACGACCAGATCGATATCGGAGGAGTAGTTCAGATCGCCCGTGCCCATCTTGCCCAGCGCAAGGAGAAACAGGCCCGGCAGCGGATTGTCGGCGGTCTCCGGCGGAAAGGCCCGCCCCTGCCCGGCCAGCAGGCGCACATGCCCCGCAAGCGCGCCCGCGACGGCCGCATCCGCAAAGCGGGTCATCGCCGCGGTCACCTGCTCGACGGACCAGATGCCGGCCAGATCCGCCAGCCCGATCACCAGATGGGCATCGGCTTTCGCCTGCCGCAGGGCCCGGTCCAGCGCCTCGGTATCCGGCGCGGCTTCACCGGCGATACGGGCATTGTCGATCGCGTGATCGATCAGACTGTCCGGCGGCTCGACCGCGCACGCGGCCAGTGTCGCCGGACGTCGCTGGGCCAGGCGTGCCAGATAGGGCGCGGCATCGAACACACTGGCCAGGAAGGTTCGTGCGGGCTCGATCGCGGTGCGCGTGGTCTCCGGCAAGCGTTCGAAGACATGCGCGGTCCGCTCGGTGGAGCGGCCCGGCAGCGGGACGAGATCCGGATGTAGCAGTGCGGTCGTCATTGCTCGATAGACTGGCCCGGGAATCGATCAAGGGAAAGCCGGGCACGGTTATTCGCTGCGCTGCAGCATATCGACCGCAGGCGCTACCCGGCCTCCGGCGGCGCCGTCGGGAAGTCCACTGGGAGGCAGTCAATTTTTCGCGTTGCAACAGAGATTGTCTTCAGAAGCCAGTTTTCAACGGCCTGGTCCATTCGCTCGTCGACCTCGAAAGTGTCGATTTGCCAGTGCTCTATCAGCCTCCGGTGGAAAATAGATCGGTCTTCAGTCACATCGAAACGGACAGCAAAGATCGGAGTGTTGTTTGCGGGTGCCCAGGCGAGCCCTACCGGTTGCCCCCGAGCTCGCAAAAGTTGTTTATTGGAAACGACAATGGTTGCGAAGGCTTTCGGCCTGTGCCGATCCAGGCTTGCCGCCCTGGCGGGAATGGACGCACAGCGCACCATGGCTGCGGGATTAAGCGTCGGCGATTGGTCTTGGATTTGCGGCTTCTGTGGGAATGGGCTCGGTGCGGGCCGGACCTAGAGGGAATGACATGGACGACGGCGTCTGGATCAGCAATGCGATGATCGACGAAGAGAGAATGCTGCCGCTGCGTTCGGATATCAGCCTGCATGACAGGAACCAGGCCATAGAGGCGCAAAGGCGCAACAACCGCGGCGAGGTATTGGCCGCCGAGGATATGCCGAAGGAAGTCTACGGGACCGACAATGCGACCTGGATCGACTCCCTTCCCGATTTCTTCAGTTGCGGCGGCTACTGGGCCGTTTCCGGTGCCTGCGCGGATATCCTGAGGGGCTTCCACCTAGGAGCGGGTGGGCTCTACCCGGTCGAAATCTTCCAGAGAGACCGCACGACGCCGGTTCCCGGATCCTACTACAGCCTGAATTTCGGAACCGTGAAGGAAGCCTTTCAGCCGGACGGCTCCCCGAGGGCGCGGAAGATTCGCTACCGGGAGGGGTTCTGGAGCCCGCCAATCCTGATGAAGGACGGCGATATCGCCGTCAGCACGGCCGCGCTAGCGGGGAGCGACCTGTGGGTAGACCCGAAAATGGAGCGCGCCTTTTTCGTCAGTGGCGGGCTGGCGAGAGCGCTGACGGTTGCGGAGCTGAATCTGGGACTGCGTCGCTGCCGGATCGCGTGAGCTATTAAGAGAGAACCGCGCGAAGACAGCCTCGAATGGCTGGACGTATCCGACGGAGGCATCGGTGCGCAGCCTGTTCGAGCGGCGCGTCCTGCAACGCGAAGGACTAGAGCTCGAGTGGCGCCTTGGGAAAGCAGAGCGAAGCGCGCAGCCCTGGACCGTGACCGTCCGCCACGACACCCGGGCCTTCATTCAGTTCAAAGCGACCATTGTGGACATCCGCAATCGCCTGCACGAGCGACAGGCCAAGCCCGGAACCCGGCTGGGAGCGCGAATTGTCCAGACGCACAAAGCGCTGCACCACGCGTTCGCGGTCGACATCGGGAATGCCCGGGCCCGTATCGGTCACGGAAAACTCGATCATCCCCTCGCCCGTTTCGCGCAGCCGCAGGGTGACGGCTCCGCCGGCCGGTGTGTATTTGACGGCATTGTCGAGAATATTGGCGAGCGCCTGGGACAGGAGGCCGCGATCGCCCAGCATGGCCAGGCCCGGTTGTATCTCGCTGGCAAAGGACAGGCCGTCATCCTCGCAGACCGGCTCGTAGAGCTCGGCCATGTCTGCCGCGATCTCGGCCGGATCGAGCCGCACGATCGAGGCCCGGCTTTCACCGGCTTCCAGGCGCGACAGCGACAGGATGGCATTGAAGATCCCCAGCAGCTCATCGGTATCGGCGACGGCGCGTTCGAGGGCCTGTTCGCGGGCATCGAGATCGCCATCCTCGCGCAGGGCCTCGTCGAGCCGGTTGCGCATACGGGTCAGCGGCGTGCGCAGATCATGGGCGATACTGTCGCCGGTGTGACGCATGCGGTGCATCAGCGCCTCGACCCGGTCGAGCATGTTGTTGAAATTCTCGGACAGCTCGTCGAGCTCGTCGCCGGTATAGTTGCGCGGAGCCCGCGGCTGCAGGTCGCCGGCCCGGACCCGGCGGGCGACATTGTTGATCTTGTCCAGGCGGCGCACGAACCGGCGGCTGACGAAGATCCCCGCTGCTACGCCCAGCGCCAGGGCCAGGGCCGAGGCCGCCAGGATCGTGTTGAGCATGCGCGAGATCAGGCGCGTCTCGTCATCCACATCCAGGCCGACGAACAGGCGATAACCGGACGGGAGCTCCACGATCTGGCCGCGGACAATCCGGTCTTCCTTCTCGCTGTCGTCATCCACACCACCTGCGGGAGGCCGCCTGTAGGTGAACTGGACCCTGCCCTCCTCGTCCGGCTGGACGTCGGGCAGGAAACTCAGATTGCCCAGGGTCCGTCCCGACGGATGGATAAGCAGGTAGAGATAGTCGCCACCGCCGACCGTGCGCTGGAGAATGTAGAGACGGATATTGTCGATACCACCGGACTGGAACCGGTCATTCAGGACCTGGACCTCGTCATTAACAACCGCGTCCGCCCGGCGCACGACCATGCCGGCCGAGGCCGCATAGACGAAACCCAGGATGACGAAGCTGGACAGGGCGAACAGCGCTGCCGACAGGAGGGTCTGCCGGAACGCTGTCGTCCTGAGAAAGGCGGCTCTGCGCTGGGTCACGCCCGATCAGGCCTGAAGGCGATAGCCGGCCCCTCGCACGGTGTGCAGAAGCGCCCGCGGGAAGGGTTTGTCGATCTTCGAGCGCAGTCGTGAAATGTGCACGTCGATCACATTGGTCTGGGGGTCAAAGTGATAGTCCCAGACCTTCTCCAGCAGCATGGTGCGCGTCACCACCTGGCCGGAATGCTTCATGAGGAATTCCAGCAGGCGGAACTCTCGCGGCTGAAGCAGGATCTCCTCGCCGTCCCGGACAACCGTGCGGGCGAGGAGGTCCATCTCCAGATCGCCCACTACCAGCTTGGTGCGGACGGTCTCCGGGTCCCGGCGCCGGGCGAGCGCCTCGACGCGGGCCAGAAGTTCGGCAAAGGCGTAGGGCTTGACCAGATAGTCGTCGCCACCGGCCTTGAGGCCTTCGACGCGGTCATCGACCTCGCCGAGGGCGGAGAGGATGAGGACCGGCGTGCGATCCTCTTCCCCTCGCAGGGTTTCAACCATGGACAGCCCGTCCATGCGCGGCATCATGCGGTCGACGACGAGCACGTCGTAGTCCGCGGCGCGGGCCATTTCCAGGCCCTCTTCGCCGTCACCGGCGTGGTCGGCCACATGGCCGCTCTCGCGCAGGCCCTTGCGGATATAGCTCGCGGCCTCGCGATCGTCTTCGACTATCAGGATGCGCACCCCGGTCTCTCCTATTCGTCTTCTTCGTCCAGCTCGAGCGCGACATAGCGTTGGCCGCCACGCGTCTCGACCAGGAGCAGAACGGCCGTCCGGCCATCTTCACGGGCGCGCGCCACGGCAGCCCGGAACTCGTCCGGCGATGCGACCGGCGACCCGCCGGCTTCCAGAATGATGTCGCCGGTCGTCATGCCCTTGCGGGCCGGCTCGGAATCACGCGCAAGCGCGGTGACCACAAGACCGCTGTCGCTGCCCGCGAGCCCGGCCCGCTCGCGGTCCTCGTCCGTCATCGGGACGAGCGTCATGCCGAAATAGGATTCCTCTGCTTCAGCTTGACCGACATTCTGCATCGCGTTGAGATCGGACTCACTGGGACGGTCGCCGAGGCGCACCCGAAGGGTCCGTTCCCGTCCGTCACGCATGACAAGGAAGCGGACCTCCTCGCCGGCGGCGAACGATCCGACCCGGCGGGTGAGGTCGCGCGAACCTTCGACAGCCTCGCCATTCACTTCCAGGATGACATCTTCCCGCTCGAACCCGGCGTCTGCGGCCGGGCCGCCCGCCGTGATGGAGCTGACGATCGCGCCCCGCGCTTCCTCCAGCCCCATGGCGCCGGCAATATCGTCGGTGACATTCTGGATCGAAACGCCCAGCCAGCCACGCGCGACACGGCCGTCACTCTTGAGCTGCTCGACGATCCGGGCGGCGACATCGGACGGAATCGCAAAGCCGATACCCACATTGCCGCCGGTCGGCGAGAAGATCTGCGAGTTCACGCCGATCACATTGCCGGCAAGGTCGAAGGTCGGGCCGCCGGAATTGCCGCGATTGATCGGGGCATCCACCTGGATAAAGTCGTTATAGGTTGCATTGCCGATCGGGCGGCCGATGGCAGAGATGATGCCTGCGGTCGCCGTACCGCCCAGACCGAAGGGATTGCCGACAGCAACGACCCAGTCACCGACGCGGTAATTCGCATTCTGCTCGAGCGTGACGAAAGGAAAATCGACATCGGCCTCGACCTTCAAGAGCGCCAGGTCGGTCTGTTCGTCAAGCCCCACAATGCGCGCCTGGTACTCGCTGCCATCGCTCAGACCCACCGTGATTTCCTCGGCGCCCGCGACGACGTGGTTATTGGTGACGATGTGGCCCTCGGCATCAATGAAGAAGCCCGACCCCAGCGATTCCCGGCCGCCACGCGGCACGGCGGGGCCGTTTTCACCGAACCGTTCGAAAAATTCGCGAAATTGCGGCGGCAGGCGCTCGAGATCCGGCGACATTTCGGTTTCCCGTTCGCGCGGCGGCGTGCTGGCACGGATCGTCACGACGGCCGGGCTGACCGTCTCGATCAGGTCGGCGAAGGACATCGGCGCGCCATTGGGCACGGCGGCAGCGAAAGGCGGACGGATTTCCGTTTCCTGGGCCATGACAGGCGCGCCAAACGGGAGCGCCAGGGAAGCGGCGGCCACGGTGGACAGGGCCAGAAGCGAGACACCGCCAAGGCGGCGCATGCGATCAACAGAAATCATGGGACAGAACAACCTTCCTCGTTGCGAATGTGTGCTGCGTACGAGCACGAACTTCACGCCTGACGGTTATCCGGCGCGTTTCTCGAACATTACAATAACATTACTTCCGGTAAGATACCGGACATGTTTCACCCCAACGCCCAGCGCCCGCAGGCGGTTTCGTGTCAATCACACCAACCGGCTCCGGATCACGACCGGATCGTTGAGCGTGCGGTGGACCGGGCATTTGTCGGCGATTTCCATCAGACGGGCGCGCTGGCCTTCATCCAGATCGCCCTCGATACGGATCGAACGCTCGATGATGTCGACCTTGCGCACTTCGCCTTCGACGGTCGCCTCGCTGTCTTCGGCGTGGCCTTTCTCGTGGTGCAGCGTCACCGTCACCCGCTCCAGCGGCCAGTCCTTGCGCTCGGCATACATGCGCATCGTCATCGAGGTACACGCGCCCAGCGCGGCCTGCAGATACTGATAGGGGGACGGACCGGAATCATGACCGCCGACATGCTCGGGCTCGTCGGCCAGCATGACATGGTCGCCGATCACGACATGGTTCTCATATCGCCCCTGTCCGGTCTCGGCGACCACGACACCGCCCTCGCCGGCCGGTTCCGGCAGGCGCTCATCGCGCTCTTCGGCGACATAGCGCGCAGCCCAGGCGGCGATAACGTCGGCAATATAGGCGGCGTCCCGGCGGTCCCCGACCAGGTGATCGGCATGGTCCAGGCTGACGAAACTCTTGGGATGCCGGGCTTCCAGGAAAAGGCGCGACGCATTGTCGATTCCGACCACCGCATCGACCGGTGAATGCGCGATCAGGAGCGGTTGCTCCAGCGCCCGCGCCGCCGCCTCGACATTCTGGTCGGCGATATCGTCGAGAAACTGGCGCGTGACGGTAAAGGCCCGCCCGCCCAGCGTCGCTTCGGCCTGGCCGTCGCGCTTTATGGCATCGGTATCGACGCCCATTGATTTGATAACATGGCTGGCATCGGCCGGCGCAGCGAGTGTGGCCACCGCCTTCACGGACGCGATCCGGCTCGCCGCGACAATCGCAGCAGCTCCGCCCAGGCTGTGTCCGACAAGGAGCGCCGGTGCCTGATACTCGCGCTTGAGGAAGTCCGCCGCCTTTTCGATATCGGCGACGTTCGAGGAAAAGCAGGTCTCCGAGAACTCGCCCTCCGACTCGCCCAGACCGGTAAAGTCGAAGCGCAGGACGGCGAAGCCGCGATCGGCCAGCCGGCGCGATATCCGGCTGGCGGCGAAATAATCCTTGGAGCAGGTGAAGCAGTGGGCAAACAGCGCATAGGCCCGCGGCGGGCCGGCCGGCATTTCCAGACGGGCGTCCAGCGTGTCGCCGCCGGATCCTTCGAAACTCACGCTCAATGTATGCGCCATGCTGCGCCTCCGGTTCGCTCGCTCAACAGGTAGAGCCTGTGCGCCGGATCGCAAGCATCCGCGAGGACCGGTCAGTCAGTCCCGGGCTCGCCCGCGGCCGCTTCGCCCTCGCCTTCTCCCTGCCAGACACCCGCCTCGCGCAGCGCCTCGGCCACCTCGGGCGGCATGTAGGTTTCATCGTGTTTGGCCAGCACTGTCTCGGCGGACAGGAGGCCATGCTCGACAAACCGGCCCTGCACGATCACGCCCTGCCCCTCGCGGAACAGGTCCGGCAGGATGCCGGCATAACGCACGGTCACGTTTGCGGCACCATCGGTCACGACAAAGCGGATCGTGCCGTCGCTCTCCTCGTCGACACTGCCGGTCTCCACCAACCCGCCGACACGCACGCGTTCGCCGAAGGCGGGATGTTCGGCCATCACTTCGCTGGGCGAATAGAAATAGACAATGGCGCTGCGCATCGCGGTCAGCCCGAGCCCGACGGCCGCAGCCAGCACGATCCCGGCAGCAGCAATGGTGGCCAGACGGCGGTTACGGTGACGCATCACGAAGCCTCGCGCTTTCGGAAAACCAGGGAGAGATTGTTGGCCGGCATGTCGGTGCGGCTTTCAAGATCGAAGCCGGCCCGGCCGAACACCGCTACGACATCAGCCAGCGCCCGCACGCCCCAGTCCGGATTGCGGCTCTTCAGCGAGCGGTCGAATTCCAGATTCGACGGCGCCGTGGCCGCGCCCTCCTGATAGGGGCCGTAGAGATAGACCGGGGCACCGGCCGCCAGCAGCGCCGCTGCACCGGCTGCCAGGTGCTCGGTCACGATCCATGGCGCGATGTGGATCACATTGATGCAGACCAGCGCATCCGCCGTTCCGGCACCGGCAAACCAGTGCGGATCACGCAGGTCCAGCGCGAGCGGCGCGGAAATCCGGCCGTCAGCCTCGCTCGCCCAGGCCGCCTGGCTGCGACGCGACTGCGGATCCGGATCGCTGGGCTGCCAGCGAAGGTCCGGGCGTTGCCGGCAGGCAGCAACCGCATGCTCGCCCGTGCCCGAACCGATCTCGAGAACCCGGGCATCTTCCGGAAGAATCCCCGCCAGCATCCCGGCAATGGGCGCACGGTTGCGCGCCGCGCTGGGCGACATCAGGCGATCGGCATCGCTGCCCCGCGTCTCGAGCGCGATGGCCGGAGAAGAGGACGGAGAAGAGATCGGCGGCTTCATACCGGTCGAGGTAGTCCGGCCGGGCGTGCCGTGCAAGCCGGGAATGCCGGACGGGACGCTATGCCGCGGCGGCGAGGCCGCGCCGGCGCAGGATGTCGGCCAGGTCCGCACGACCGGCCGCATCGAGCAGGCGCGCGGTGATTTCCAGCCCGTCCTGGGCTGTGGTTCGATTCTGCCCTTCGCTGTCCGCAATCAGGTCTACCAGCATGGCACCGGCGTCCTGAAGACGTTTCTCGGCCGCATCGGCTATACGCTTCTGCGTGCTGGCAATGGCCGCGGCCGACGCGTGAGCCCGGCAGTTCGACAGGAAGTATAGCAGCCCCTCGGCGCGATCGATCGCCTGCTCCGGCGGCAATTGTGCGGGAATGATCCGTCCGCTGCGACCGCGGCGTGGCTCCGGCAGGCCGGTATCCAGCGATAGAGGTACCTTGTTCAGCGTCTTCTCGACATTCGAAGACGCTTCGGCTCGCAGGCTGAACAGCACCTGTCCCCAGCGCCCGGCCTTGCGGATGCCGAATTCCTTGGTCATGCCGGTCGAGTGGGCCACAAAGCGGTCGAACAGGTCGAAGGCGGCCTTCGCCTCTTCCAGCGTCTGCGGCGGCTGTTTCAGCTTGGCGGCAAAATAGCCCGTATCGGCCAGTACGGCATCGCCGACCGCGGCCATGTCAGTCTTCGAGACGACGAGATCGTCCTCGCGATTGCCGATCTTGGCGACGGCGCGGAATATCTGCCAGGGATAGTCCAGACGTCCGATCGTGAGCAGCAGGGTCCACAGGGCGGCTTCCGGGCTTTCTGCCGACAGGCGCTCGTAATTATCCTTGAGCGTGTAGACGAGTTCCTCGTCCAGCTCCTCGATCCGTTCGGGAATATCGATCATCGCCTCGGCGATTTCCTGCGAACAGCTGAGCAGCGTCGCAGCATCGGTGAGCATGCCCTTGCCGTCTGGCCCGAAACGCTTGGTCAGCGCCGTCATGTCCTTGGGCACGCGGTCGGCCGCCTGGATAGCGGTCTTCAGGGCTTGACCGGCCTCGCGGCGGAATTCGAACCAGACCGGGTCCTTCTCCGGCTTGCGGCACTTCTTGGCGCGCTCGACCGTATCTTTCGCCAGTTCCCGCGCCAGCCAGCCCCAGATCTTGGAAAGATCGTCCGGAGCAAAGCGGAAGCGTGAAGGCGGCGTGTCGCCAGGCGTGCCGACCATCGGGCGAAGGGGCGCGAGAATGAAAGGCTTGGCCAGCTCGCCGGCGGGCTTGCCGACACTGTCTTCCAGGCTGGTCAGGACTTCATGGAGTGCGGCCGCTTGCGGATCGGCATCCTTGCCCGCTTCCACAGCCGAACACAAGGCAGCGCGCGTGTTCGCAGGCATCCTGCGCCACAATGCTTCGAGCTGTGCTCGTTTGGTCGGCGATAAATTCACCATAGACCGAAATAAGTCCGCCTTACCCAATCCGTATTTGTGAAGATGCAAAGTTAAAGACAGTTTATCGGCTGGTTGCTGGCAAGTCGATACGGGCGGAAAGCCCGCCGAGTTCTGACCGCGACAGGGTCAGTTCTCCGCCGTAGGCGTGGGCAAGATCCGACACGATCGCCAGCCCCAGCCCGGAACCCGGCGCCTTTTCGTCCAGCCGGACGCCACGTTGCAGAGCAGCCTGTGCCTCGCCTTCATCCAGCCCGGGCCCGTCGTCCTCGATCACGATCGCCAGGGTCCGTTCACCTGTGCGTTCCGCGCTGGCCCGGACGGTTCCACGCGCCCACTTGCAGGCATTGTCCATGAGGTTTCCGACCATTTCCTCGAGATCCTGCCGCTCGCCCCGAAAGCGCAGCTCGCCGGGAACATCGGCGGTGATCGTCAGGGCGCGGGCGGCATTGATCTTGCCCAGCGTGCGCACGAGATCGTCGACCGTCGGGGCGACATCCGTACGGGCACCAACCGCCTTCGCGTGAGCCGCAGCCCGGGCGCGGCGCAGATGATGCTCGACCTGCTCCGCCATGATGCTGGTCTGGCGTTCCACCAGATCGGCCAGTGCGCCCTGGGAGGTCCGCGCTTCATTGGTCAACACCGCGATCGGTGTCTTGAGCGCATGGGCCAGATTGCCGACATGGGTCCGCGACCGTTCGACGAGCTCGCGGGAATGATCAAGCATGGCGTTGAGCTCGTCGGCGAGCGGCTGGAGTTCGGCCGGAAAGGTCCCGTCGACCCGCTCAGCCTGGCCTTCACGGACCTCAGCCACCCGGTCCCGCATGCGCAGGACCGGCGCGAGACCGATCCTTACCTGGAAGAAAACGCCGGCAGCGATAGCCGTCGCAAAGCCCAGGAACATCAGGCCGGATGTGATCGCAAAAGTCCGCACGTCGCGGTCCGCCGGCCGCCGGTCCTCCGCCGCCATGAAGACGACCAGCCCCGGGCGATCGGACAGCTGGACCGCCTGCCCCGTAAGACGCAGAGGTTCCCCGCCCGGCCCCTTGGTATCGATCGTGACAACCGAACCGGGCTCTGCCCGCAGCCGGTCGAGCAGCGCATCGCCGGGAACCAGGACTTCATCCCAGAGCGAGCGGGATACGGCCAGCACCTCGCCGCCATCCGCGCTGCCGTCATCATCGACGATCTGCCAGTAGCGGCCGGAAAAGACCCGCCCATAGGCCGGGTCCGACGGACGGCGTGCCAGCAGCACATCCCCGGCAGCATCTATTTCCACGGCGGCAACCAGTGCACCCACCACGCTGGTCAGCCGGTCGTCCAGCGTGCGCAGGATCGAACGCTGATAGAGCGTGGTCAGTGCGATGGCGCCGAGCAGCAGCAGGACCAGCGCCCAGGCGGCGGCACCGGCAAACAGTCTGAAGGCCAGGGAGGACCGGCGTTCCGTCACGAAACCGGCCGGGCCTCCGGGTCGACCAGGCGATAGCCCAGCCCGCGCACAGTCTCGATCCGGTCATTGCCGATCTTCTTGCGCAGGCGGCCGACAAAGACCTCGATCGTATTGCTGTCCCGGTCGAAATCCTGGTCGTAGATGTGCTCGACCAGTTCGGTTCGGGAGATCACCCGGTCCTGGTGGTGGGCCAGATAGGACAGCATCCGGAATTCATGCGACGTCACCTTCACCGGTGCGCCATCGATAAAGACCCGCGCCCCGCGCGTGTCGATCGACAGCTCGCCGCACTCGATGGTCGACGTGGTGTGACCGGCCGCACGGCGGGTCAGCGCGCGCAGGCGAGCCAGCAATTCCTCGGTGTGGAACGGCTTGGTGAGATAGTCGTCAGCGCCGGCATCAAAGCCCGCGACCTTTTCCGACCAGCGGTCTCGCGCCGTCAGGATCAGCACGGGAAAGCCCTTGCCGCCCTGGCGCCAACGCTCGAGCACCGTCACCCCGTCCATCTTGGGCAGGCCGAGGTCCAGCACGACAACATCATAGGGTTCGGTATCGCCCAGGAAATGGCCATCCTCGCCGTCCAGCGCGGTGTCCACCGCATAGCCGGCATCCTCGAGGGCGCGCCCGAGCTGGCGGTTCAGGTCCGGATCGTCTTCAACGACAAGCGCACGCATCTCTTCCCCCTAACGTTCGTAGAGAATCCGCCCGTTACGGGCATCGGCCACAACATCCACCCGCCGGCCATCGCTCGTCAGGATCTTGATGACGTAGCGCGGCGCAGCGCCGCCTTCGAGCTCGGCATCGAGCACGTTGGCGCCGGGATAGCGCCGGCGCACGTCATTGATCACACGCAGGGCCGGCACGATATTGCCTTGCTGGCGCTCGTCGCGCGCCTCGCTCGGCGAATAACGGCCCCGCGGGTCGTGATCCTGCTTCTGCACCATCGCAACCGATGCATCGGCATCGGACACTGTGGCCAGAGGCACCAGAACGCTTGCGAAGGCGCCGGCAATTATCAGCAGATGTCTCATCATGGCCCTTACTCTTGCGGACATCCCCTGAACCCGCGCTGAACAGGTTACTACCAAATCGTTCAGGTCACGACCGCATGCCCTTGCGCGGGTCGTAGCCGGAGGGCGGCGTCCAGGTTTCCAGGAAATCCCGCAGCGCCTTGTCGCTCGCCGGCAGGGCCACCATCAGCCGTACCAGCTGGTCGCCACGCTTGCCCTTGGACGTCGCAAAACCCCGCCCGCGCAGCCGCAGCAGCGTACCGGAAGACGAGCCCGCAGGCACCTGCAGATCCACAGGTCCGTCAATGGTCGGCACCCGCACCTTGGCGCCCAGAGCGGCTTCCTTGACGGAGATCGGCAGTTCCAGCCGCACATCATCGCCCTCGCGGGAGAAGTATTTGTGCTCGGAAACCTTCACCTCGATATACGCATCGCCCGCCGGACCGCCCGCCGCGGAGGCCTCTCCCTGCCCGCGCAGGCGCAGGACCTGGCCATCGGCCGCACCGGCCGGCACGGCCACTTCCAGCTTGCGCCCGTCCGGCAGTACCACGCGATGCTTGCCACCTTGGGCGGCCTGCATGAAGTCGACGGTCAGGGAATAGCGCACATCGGCCCCCTTGCGCGGCGGGGGCTGGCGCGTCTGCGTGCCGAAATCGGTGAACAGGTCGGAGAAAATATCGCTGAAATCGGCGCCCTGGTGGCGCGACTGGCGGAAATTGAACGGACGCCGCCCCCCGGCACCGGCCGCGCCGCCCATCCCCGCGCCGAATCCGGCGCGCGCCGCCGCATCGTACTCGGCACGCTTTTCAGCGTCGGACAGGAGTTTGAAGGCCTGCGAGACCTTCTTGAAACGCTCTTCCGCATCCTTGTTGCCCGGATTGGCATCGGGGTGCAGCTCCTTGGCGAGCTTGCGGTAGGCCTTGCGGATCTCCTCGGCCGAAGCGGTCTTGGAGACGCCCAGCGTCTTGTAGGGATCGTCCATGCTTCCTGTTACCACACCGGTCGGGGTCTACACGCCTTTCATGTAAGCGGGTTTGCCCCGGTTCGCAAAGCCAGCTCACAGGTCGAGGCTCAGCGACACCGTCTCGCCGGGGCCGTAGCGGTCGGACACTTGGGCAACATTCACGGAGAGCGCTGCCGGACGCCCGCCGAAAGCGTCATCGATGGCTGTCAGCAGTACCGACAGGAAAGGCGCACCGGCGTCCAGCTCCAGACCGGCTTCTCCGTCTGCCGACAGGGTGACGCGATAGCGCTCGAATGTTTCCCCCAGCGGCACATCGCCGGCCGCCCAGCTGTCCCCGCCGATGCGCGTCTGCCGGATCCAGTTCAGGTCGATCGCACCGTCAGTCCGCCGCGCACGCAGATGGACCGGTGCCAGGGGGCGCAGATGCCGCTGCCGTGGCACGAATTCCACCGTTCGCGCCTGGCTGTGATGAAGGGGCAATCCGTCGGGCACGGCCGTGACAGACAGCGGCGCACCGGTTTCATGTACCGCGACAGGCAGGACATCGCTCACGCCGGCCAGCACGACCACCTGACTGCCCGCGACATGATCCATGCACCCGCTCCCGTCGAGCCCACGCAACAGGTTGCGCACCCGCCAGGTCTGAGCCGACACGAGTTCGGCATCGGCAAAGGCGAGGATTTCCCACGCCCCGTCCGCTCCTGCGACCGCTAACCGGTTGCCGCCGCCCAGCACGGTGCCAGCCGGCAGCGAGGCGAGCGCGCCGGCAAAGAGTTCGATCCCCGCCGCGTTCGCCCGGTCCCAGCGCGCGGCCGGTCCGGCCGGCAGATCGTCGACAAGCGCACCGATCCGCGCCGGCTGGCGGCTTTCCGCCCGGGCGGCCCCGCCGGCATGATAAACGATCCGCCCCGGCCAGGGTTCGGCATGGGCCGCCAGCAAAGGCCCGGCCCGCATCTCCGCCCCGGCGACCAGGGGAATATCCAGCACCGTGACCAGTGGCCGCGAGGGCAGTGCCGGTCCCGGAGCATCGGTACCGCTATCCGCCCCGCTGACCGCAGCCCGGCGCAGGGAAGGCGCGCAGGCCCGGGCCTGACGGATATCGCCGCCATCCAGCGAAACCACCTGCAGGGCCTGACTGCCGATCTGCACCGTATCGCCCGCTTCGACAGCCAGCGCCGAGGGCGGCAGGCTGAAACCGGTCACCGATGCCTGATGCGCGAGATCGGCCAGTACCGCGCTGCACCAGCTGTGCGCCAGGGACGGGTCGGCAACGACGCAGACCTGCTGCGCCAGGGTCGTCACCGTGCCAAAGGCTTCGCGCACCGAAACCCGGCCCGGCCGGTAGGCGGCCGTGTCGTCGAAAAAGCCCAGCGCCACATCGCGCGGCAGTTCGGCCGGCGGCAGCGACGTCCAGTGCCGGTCGCCATCCGGCCCCGCCGCAGGCTCGGTCAGCGCGAAGACCGCACCGGAGCGCCCGGCCGACACGAAATGCACCGCGTCCGCGCGCTCGAAAACGCCGAAGCCCAGCAGGTTGGCAAGCGGTTCCAGCGCCGCCCGCACGCTCATCGGCCGGTCGACCGTATAGCCGGAGACCAGATCGTCCAGCGCCGACACGTCGGGCGCCGGCATGCCGGCATCCTCCGCCAGATCGGCGACGATGCCCGCCACCGGCACCTGGCCGGCGCGTCCGTTCAGCCAGTGCCCGCGCTGCCAGTTGGGTCCGTCCGACCAGATATCGGTGCGCGTCGGGAAATCCGGCCAGGGCCGGGCATCCCAGGTCCAGACATGGATCAGGTCCGGATCGACCATCGGCCCGCCATAGACCGGTGAGACAGGATTGTTCGCCCCCGCCTCCCAGTGCGACAGCAGCGCCTCCAGATAGCGGCGCTGCATCAGGTCGTCGCGCGTACCGCTGGAATGCCAGGGCAACGCGCTCTCATCGCTCTTGGGATCGAGAAAAACATTGGGCCGGTTGGCACCGAGATTGACGGCGGGACACCCCACTTCCGTCAGCCAGATCGGTTTGGAGCGCGGCACCCAGCCGGTCGGCACAGCGTCACGCACGCCGCCGGGCCGGTCATGATGCGCATTCGACCACCAGCCGTGCAGATCCTTGACGCGCCAGATCCAGTCCTCGCCATGGGCGCCATCGGCGATCGGCGTGCGGATCTGGTCTTCGCGATCCGCGTCCGAGGCATAATACCAGTCATACCCCTCCCCGCCGGCCACGCCCGCGGCGAGATAGGCCGGATCGTGGGGACCGGCCGCGATCGCGGCATCCGCCTCCTCCCCGCCGCCGGTCCAGTCGCTCAGCGGCACATACCAGTCGATCGCCACAGCGCTGATCGCCGGGTCGCTCCACAACGGATCCAGATGGAAAACCTTCGCGCCGCCACCGGGCTGGTGGCCGTGATACTCGGTCCAGTCGGCGGCATAGGACAGGCGCACACCACTGCCCAGCAGGCTGCGCGCCTCCCCCGCCAGATCGCACAGCGCATCGACGGCGGGGTACTGGCCAGCGGCATCGCGCAGCGTCGTCAACCCCACCATTTCCGACCCGATCAGGAAACCGTCCACGCCGCCGGCGGCCTTGGCCAGAGCGGCGCAATGCAGGATGAAGCGCCGGAAGCGCCACTCGCCCGGCCCGGCATATGTGACCGTCTCTCCCGAGACCGAATAATCGCCCGCCACAGCCGTGCCGAAAAAGGCGGCGACATCGCCGGCGGCATCAGGACTGCCATCGGGGCCGGATATCCGGCCGCGCCAGGGATAGCCGGGCATGTCCATCAGGATGAAGGGATAGAGGGTGACGGCAAAGCCGCGCTCCTTGAGATGGCGGATTGCGGCGATGACAGAGGCATCGTCCGGCGTGCCGCCATAGACGGGACGGCCATCGGCCTGCGAGATCAGATGCGCCTCGGCCCGTCCGGTCCCGGCCACCGACCAGCCCAGCGGCCGCGTGACCTTGTCGCGCGTCTCCACGCCCGGACGGATCTCGCAGGCTCCGCAGTCCAGGCTGGTGCCGAACCAGGCGACGACGAGCTGGACCGACCGGCAGGCCGGCAGATCGCGTTCCAGATCGTCCAGCGCAGCGACGATATCGGTCAGGCCGCGGCCGTTATGAGCGTTCTCGGCGGCCTCATGCCCCGGGCCCAGTTCGCGCATCACCGGTTCGACGGCATAGGCGAACTCGCCCGATCCGGGGATGAGATTCACCGCCCGCACCTGCTGCTCGAGCCCGGCATTGCGCACCGGGCGAAAGACCTCGAAGGAGAGATTGGGGATGCGATTGCCGAAGGCGTCGAGCGGCCAGTCCTCCATCACCGCATAGGCGGTGCCCCGGAAAGCCGGTACCTCCGGGCCCTCAATGATCTGGATCAGCGCGTCGGCTGCCTGATCCCCGGCCCCGGTGTGCACGCGGACCGGATAGCGCGAGCGGTCCAGCAGGCTGCCATTCGCCCAGATCCGGCCAATGCCGGAAATCTCGCCCTCGCACAGGCCGACGGCAAAGGAGATGGAATAGCTGTAGTCGGTGCGCGACGGCCCGCCCTTGCCGCCACCGCTTTCGCTTTGATGCTCCGAGAAGCGTGATGCCCAGATCACCTGGCCGGCGATCCGTCCCCGCCCCCAGAGCCGTGCCATCGGCGCACCGTCGGTCGAGGTCTGCACCGGCAATTCGCTCAGCCGCGGCGCCTCGCGATGTGGCGCCAGCAGCGCATTCACCGCCACATTCGCGGCCGTCGAGGCAATCGCCGGTGCCAGCGCCTGCACCCCGCTCAGCGCGGCCTGCCCGGCCGTCACAACAAGTTGCGCCATGGGTTTTGTGTCCTGTGCTTTTGCAAGATTGCGCGCTGCCGCGCTCCGCGGCGCTTCGCACCGCCCCCTCAGTCCGCTGACGCGGACAGCTCCCCCGCAGGCGGGGCGAGCCCTGAACCAGGCTTCCCCTGCGTCAGCGGGGGAAGTGGCCGAACCCGGCCAGGGGCCTGGTGAGGTCGAAGGGGGTGAGTCTAGGAAGGACCAAACACCCGCTCGGCCAGCGACCGTGCGGGCTGGTCAGCTTCGCATTCGGGAAAGGCGAAGGCCGCCACGCAGCGCCGCTGCCACCAGGGCGACAGGGCGGTCTCGGCAACCGCCCGCCCCCAATACGCATGGATGATGCGGTCGCGGGCGGAGAGGATGGCGCAATGCTTGGCGGGGCCGGCCAGGTCGGGCCGGAAGAGAAGGACATCGCCGGGCCGCGCGGCGGCGCGATCGATCTCCACGAGATGCCGCATCGCCGCATCGCGCAGCGTTTCCTCGCCCGCCACCTCGGCCCAGTCCGGCGTATAGGCCGGCACGCTCTCCGGCTCGGCGCCATAAAGCGCCCGCCAGACACCGCGGATCAGGCCCAGACAGTCACACCCCGCCCCGCGGCGGCTGGCCTGGTGGCAATAGGGCGTGCCCAGCCAGGTCCGCGCCTCCTTCAGCACCTGCGCCCGGCTCATGATACGAGCCCCCGCGATCCGCCATCGCGGACCGGTTCGCTGGCGGGCGAGGCCTGCAGCATGTCATTGCCGACCATGTAGGGAAAACCGCGGAAGTTCAGCGTGTTGGCAAACCGGTCGCGGCAGGTGGCAAAGCGCTTGTCGCAGCCCAGCGCAAACCCGCCATGCCCCGGATCGACCCCGCAGCGCGCATCGCCCAGTTCCGCATCGCAGCGGCGGGCGAACACCCGGCCCGTCATCGTCTCCAGCCGGTGGGCCGGCCCCAGCAGGTCCGCCTCGAACCGGCCGTCACGGCAGCGGATCTCGCCCAGCTCGCCGCGGGCCGTGCGCACGAAAATCTCCGGCGCCGACCAGTCCACCCGCAGGATCTCCACCTGCGCCCCGGACCACAGCCCGGCCTCCAGATCGGCCTGCGTCACCGTCTCCGCATCCAGCGCGCCGGCAAGCCCTGTCTGACCCGGTGCAAACCCGGCCGCGCACTCGCGATCCGCGCCGCCAAAGCCGGACCCGGCCATGAAAACCAGCCCGTCCACGGTCAGGTCGCGGTCGTGATCGGTAAAGCCGAACACCGCCCCGTCCCGGCGCGTCACTCGCCAGCACCAGCACAGCGTCGTCACCCCCGAAGCCAGCACGGCCTCGAGCGCAGGGGAAAACGTGAGCATGGGATGTCCTTTCGGAATACGGCGCACTCACCCCCTTCGACCTCACCCGGCCTCTGGCCGGGTTCGGCCACTTCCCCCGCTGACGCAGGGGAAGCCTGGTTCAGGGCTCGCCCCGCTTGCGGGGGAGCTGTCCGCGCCAGCGGACTGAGGGGGCGGCGCGAAGCGGCGCAGAGCGCGGCAGCGCGCACTGCTAAATCAGCTCCACCAGCGGCACATGCGGCACGGCCCCGGCCCCGACCGTGTCGAGGGCGATGTCGAGGCGGTCGGTGTCGAAGCGGACCGGGCAGTCGAAGGCGAAGCCGGCGGTGATCACGGCGCCCGGTGCGGGCGGGGTGTCGAAGGTGATGAGGCCGGTCGTGTGATCGGTGGTGACGGGCGTTTCCGCACCGTCGATGGCGGCGCGCACCGATCCCTCGACCGGTTTGGCGATGATGCGGGTCCAGCTCTGCGCACCGCTGGCATAGTGTTTGACCAGCTGGAAGGCAGCCGCCCCGCCATCGCCTGTCCCCAGAACCTGGTCCGCCGGCGAAGGTTCGGCCGTGGGCGCGCAGGAGCGGTTGTCCAGCGGGTCGCGGAAGCGGAAACCGTGCAGCCGGCCCCGTCGCGCCTCGAAGAAGGCCAGGAGGGTGTGGATATCGTCCAGCGAGGCAATACCCGGCCCGGCATCCCAGCGACGGCGGGAATTCGCCCAGGGCGAATTGCGCTCCTCGCGGCCGGAGACCAGCGTGACGACCTCGGTTCGCCGCTCCGGCCCGCCGGAGGCGCCCAGGCCGATGGCGAAGGGAAAGCGGATCTCGTGAAACGCGCTCATGACCAGCGGCTCCCCCGGGCAACGGCCCGGGCCAGTGCCCGCGCGATGCGGGTCTGCGAGCCTTCGACGGCGCGGGCGTCACTGCCCGGCGGCAGGACAAGATTGACGGTGACATTCGGCGCCCCGGCCGGGCCGATCTCGCCGGCACTGGCGGGCGTGAACAGTTCCGGTCCGCGTTCGCCGACCAGATAGGCGCCGCCCGGTGTCACCGGTCCGCCCCCGGCCCGGGCACCGAACAGGTCGAGACCGGACAGGGCGCGATTGATGGCGCCTTCCAGCGGTTTCTCGATCAGCTGTTCGGCGGCCAGCCGCGCCAGATCGCGCAGGATGGCGTCGGTCATGCGCGAAAAACTGGTCTCGCCCGAGCGCGCCGCCCGGCCCAGCGCCTGCTCGATGGTCTCGCCCGTGCGTTCGAAGGCGGCGGAAATGGCATCGGCTGCCTGGCGGGCGGGACCGTCGGCCAGCGTCTGCAGGGCCTCGCCAGCCCGGTCGGAATAATCGGTCATGATGAAGGGTCCGGATAGCGTTGAAGAAGGGCATCGAGCGCCGCCCGGTCGAGCGCCGGCGCGGCGCCGCCGGTCAGGGCGCGCCATTCCGCCAGGCTCAATTGCCAGAAGGCGTTTGGCGTCAGGCCCAGCCGCACGGCCAGGCGCAGCGCGGCCGGCCAGTCCATGGCGCCGGTCACGCGCCCGCCCGTTCGAAACAGGCCGCCACGGCGCCGGCGGCGGTCTCCATGTCCAGCGGCAGGGCGCGGATCTCGCTGGCCGTCAGCGTCGAACCGCCGCCGCGCAGCAGCGCCTCCAGAACGGCGAGAAGACGGGTCGCCGTCATCGGTGCGCTATCGGCGCAGATCGTCTCGATCTCGGCGAGCGCACCCAGCGTCAGGCAAAGGACATGCGTCTCGCCGCCGGCCACCAGCTCGACCTCGCCGCGCACGGGATTGGCCATCAGAGTGCCTCGAAAGTGAGCGCACCGGCAGAGGCCAGGGTCATCGCCCAGGCCGCCTCGCCATCATGGCGGCCGGAATAATCCAGGCTCGCCACCAGGAAGGGGCCGGTGATCGTGCCGAAACCCGGGATCACCAATTGCCAGTCGCGCGCCGCCTGGTCGAAAAAAGCCTGGCGCACCTGGGCGTCTGCGGCCGCGTCGACGAAAACGCCTGCGCCGGAGACGGAACAGGATTTCACCCCGGCCCCGGCCAGCAATTCGCGCCAGCCATCGGCACTGTCGGCATGGGTGACATCCACCGTCCGCGCATTCAGCGAGATCGTCTTCATGCGCAGCCCGGCAGCCGCGGCAAAGGCCGGCGGCTCACCGCCATCGCCGATCCGCAACAGGACATCGCGCCCGGATTGGAGGGTCATCAGCATATCTCCACTCGTGGGTTTTCTTCCCCACGCGTGGGGAAGTGGGCCGATGCGAAGCATCGGGTCGAAGGGGCCGGCGCGCAGCGCCGGGAGGATCATTGACGAAGCACAGACATGCCGCTGCGCGAGGCGCCGCGGCCCCTCCACCCCGCCTTCGCCTGCGGCTGCGGCGCGGTCCCCCTCCCCACGTATTGTGGGGAGGAAAGAGGCTATCCCGCCCGCCCCATCACCGCTTTCAGGCGGATCAGGCCGCGGCGGATATCGGTGTCGCGCGTGGCGAAGACATCGCTGTAGGCGGGCAGAAGCGAGAGCAGGGTCCAGGGTTCCGGCAGCGCGATGTCGAGCCCGGCCAGCGCGGTACGCAACGGGCCGAGAAGCTCGGCCGGATCGGCATCGCGGCACCAGATGTCCAGGCTCAGCCGGCATTCCAGCAGCGACACGCCATCGGCGCCGGTTTCCACGGTCTCGATCCGTCCCCAGCTGGCATTGGGATAGGGGGTGCGCCGGCCGCGCCGGGCGGTCAGCCGCACCGGGTCGCCCAGCACGGCCTGGATCGCCGGATCGGCCTTGAGCGCCGCATCGATCACGGCGCGCAGCCCCGCTTCCGGCCCGCTCACAATGTCACCCGGCGGTAGGGCGCCATCAGGCTGCCGGCGACCGGCGGCAGGGCGTCGCCGCCTTCGGACATGGCTTTCACCAGCTGCAGGATCGCCTCGCGCAACGGCGCGGGTACATCGGCAGGCTGATCGCCATAGCCGGCACGGAAGCGGATCTCGATCCCGCCTGTCGCGCGGCCCGGCTCGGGCCAGAGCGTGTCCGGCTTCAGCGCGATGCGCCCCGGATCGGCCATCGTGTCCACAAAAAACGCCGCCGGATCGTGATCCGACGGCGTGCCGTCCGTGTCGTATGTCGTGACCGCCTCCAGGGCGATCAGCGGCGGTTTGAGCAATCGGAACTGCGTCCCGAAAGCCGCCAGCCGCCCGTCCCCGTCCCAGCGGTCGCGCCGCTCGACCCAGGTCTGGGCGAGAAGCGCCCGCCCCGTTTCCCGCTCGACGCGCTCACGGGCCGCCGCTATCCATTGGCTGATCGCATCGTCATGCACATCATTGCCGATGCGCAGCCGCAGCTTGGTTTCGGCCAGCGTGACAGGCTCCGCGGATGGCGGAGTGTGGAGTGTGAGGGACATTCTGGGACCTCGCAAAACGTATTGTCATCCCGGATGGATGCCCGGCCTTGAGCCGGGCGTAAGTCCGGGACCCATAACCCCGGTGATCGCCCGGCTGGCGCGGATAACGAGCCTGCTTGCGGCCAGAAGCGGTGCGTATGGGTCCCGGCGCTGCGCCCCGCCTGCGCGGGGCATCCGGCCGGGATGACAAGGAAGGGTGGGCGGGCGCCTCTACGACGTCCCGAACTTCAGCAGCTTGATGGCCTCGAAGTCCTGCACGCCGCCGCCGACGCGCTTGGTGGTGTAGAAGAGGACGTAGGGTTTGGCGGAATAGGGATCGCGCAGCACTTCCACGCCCTGGCGGTCGACGACGAGATAGCCCTTTTCGAAATCGCCGAAGGCGATGGCGAAGGCGTCCGAGCCGATATCGGGCATGTCCTCCGCCTCGGTGACGGGATAGCCCAGCAGGGTGGAGGTGCCGGCTTCCGACAGGGAGGGCTGCCAGAGATAGTTGCCGTCGGCATCCTTGAAGCGGCGCACGGCGGAGACGGTCTGGCGGTTCATCACGAAGCGGCCGCGGGCGCGATAGGCGGTCTTGGGCGCATAGACGAGATCGATCAGCGCGTCGGCCGGATCGCCGGCATCGAAACCGCCATCCGTTCCGGTCGCGACATAGCCCATCTCGCCCCAGGCCTGTGTGCCTTCGGCGGCCTTGGTATAGTTGAGGAAACCGCGCGGCTTGCCCGAACCATTGCCATTGACGAAGGCCGCACCCTCCTGGACGGCGAAGACATCCCGCACCTCTTCCGCCAGCCATTGCTCGATATCCACCATGGCATCGTCCAGCAATTGCTGGGTGGCGGCCGGCATGGCGTAGAGCTCGGCGCAGGGGAAATCGATCAGGTCCAGCGTCGGGCTGTCCGTCTCCGGCCGCGCGGCGGTCTCGGCGACCCAGCCCGTGGCAGCGCCGCCTTTCGAGACGGGCTTGCGGAAGATGCCCGCCGAGGTCTGGCGCACCGAGGCGATGGCGCGGATCGGCGAGGCTTCGGTCAGGAGGCGATCGATGCGCGCCTCGGTTTCCGCCGGCACGACATAGCCGCCATCGGCGTCCGAGCCCGCGCTGGCCGACTTGCCCTCATTCAGCCCGGCCGCATCGCCGCGGCGCATATAGTCCGACCAGGCGGCCGAGCCGGCATTGGCCGGAGCGCCGTCGAGACCGGGGCGGGCCCGGTCGAGCAGGAGGCGGTCGAGAGCGGATTTCTGCTGCGTCAGGGCCGCGTCGATACGGGCGACCTTGTCGTCCAGCAGCACGTCAGACGACGCCTTGGCGTCGAGCTCGTCGAGGCGGGCGTCATTGGCCTCCTTGAAGGCCTCGAACGCGGCCAGCACCTCGCCCAGCGCGGCCCGGGTTTCCGCCGAGACCGGCGTCATCTTGGTTTCCTTGGTCATGGATTTTCCCTTTTGAGTGAAGGAGATCAGGCGGCCACGGCAGGCCGGACAAGCCGCAGGCGGGCCTGCGGCATCATGGGGAAGGTCACGATGGAGACCTCCCAGAGATCGATGTCGAAAAGGTCCCGGCCGCGCGGCTTGCGGGCGGCGGAGCGGCGGGTGCGAAAGCCGATGGACAGACCGTTCACCGCACCGCGGGCCACCAGGCCGGCCGCCGTGCGTCCGCGCGGCCCCTCGGCCAGGATCTCGCCGGTGACGAACAGCCCGCGCCGGTCCTCGCGCAGCCCGGTCCACACGCCGACCGGTTCGGCCGGATCGTGCTGGAACAGCATGGGGATCGACGTCTTCGCCCGCAGCGTCCGGGCAAACGCGCCGCGATGCACAACATCGCCGGCCAGGTCCGCCAGCCCGAACAGGCTCGCATGACCCTCGATCAGGAGGGGTTGGGGCATGATTTGGGTTTCCTCATGAATTTGCGATGTCATCCCGGCCGGATGACCCGCGCAGGCGGGCCGCAGGGCCGGACCCATACGCTCGCTTTTGGCCGGAGGCGGATCCGATTTCAGCGGCAGCTGGAAGCGCACCGGGATTTTGGGTCCGGACTTTCGCCCCGCCTATTCCTCCATCCGGCGCTCGATGCGCACCAGGCTCTCGCGCGCCAGGCGCATTTCCGCTTCCAGCCGGGCCAGGCGTTCGGCGAGCGGGCCGGCGCGGTCATTGGCGTGTTCCAGCTGGTCGAGGCGTTCGGCGACGCGGCCGGACCAGATCAGCGCGCCGGCGCTTTGCAGGCCGATGGCGAGGAGGACGCCGGCGGTCACCTGTCGCTGCAGCGTCCAGCGGGGCATCTCGCTCATGGCGTCGCCTCCGGATCGGGCAGCTCGGCCTCGATGGTCAGCGTCCCGCCGAACCAGGGCTGCAGCCAGACCGACAGCGCCCGCGCGGTCTTGCGCACCAGCGGCGTCACGGTCTGGCGGATGAAGGCGAGATTGGCCTCGCGATAATTGGCATAGGTATTATCGCCGGGCAGGCCGAGGATGAGCGGCGGCACGCCGAAGGCCAGCGCGATCTCGCGCGCGGCTTCGCGCCGCGCCTCGATGAAGTCCATCTCCGCCGGGCTCATCGCCATCGGCTTCCAGTCCAGACCGCCCTCCAGCAGCAGCGGACGCCCGGCATTGGCCGCGCCGGTATGGGTGTTGGCCAGTTCGCCCTTGAGGCGTTCGAACTGGTCCTCGGTGAGATGTCCGTCGGCGCCGTTGAAGACCAGCGCACCGGAGGGCCGCGCCGCATTGTCCAGGAGCGCCCGCGCCCAGTCGGCCCCGGCCGTGTGCAGATCGACCGCCCGTCCCGCCGGTTCCAGCGGCGAGAGGCCGTAATGATCGTCGGACGGATGGAAGAGCCGCATGTGGAAAACCTGTGAACGGCCTGTGGACGGATCGCGCTCGAAGCGGCGTTTATAGCCCCCTGCGCCATACTCCCACCCGGTCGGCCAGCCCGTCGGATCGGCCAGCACACGCATACGGTCCGGGCGCAGGCTGAAGAGCTCGCGCGGTTCGCCGTCCAGGGTGACGAGCTCGAGATAGCCGTTTCCTGCCAGCTGTAGATAACCGTAGAGTTTTTCCCACAGCTCGGGTCCGGACGTCTCGGCATTGGGCCGGTCGAGGAGACGCTGCACGGCCGGATCGGAGGCCCGGAACGGCACGTCGGCGGCGGCCTCGGCGATCAGCCTGACGCAGCGATTGGCCACCGCATTGCGCGCATAGCCCGCCTCGATCTGCGCCGGCAGCGCCCGCGGCAGCCAGCGCGACACCCGCCCCGCCGCCAGCGAGACCAGCCGGCTCGTCGCAGCCGTCTTCACATCCCGGCCGAAAAACCGGGAAAACCAGTTGGACATGGTGTGTCCTTTCTTTTTTTATCAAAGGCTCGCCCCGCTTGCGGGGGAGCTGTCCGCGTCAGCGGACTGAGGGGGCGGCGCGAAAGCGCCGCGGAGCGCGAAGCGCGCACCGTGACTCACCCCCTTCGACCTCACCCGGCCCAAGGCCGGGTTCGGCCACTTCCCCCGCTTCGCAGGGGAAGCCTGGCCGGTGCTACATCCACCGCATGCGCGGGGCGCCGCGGTTTCCGACGAGCAGGTCGGTCAGGGCCCAGACGAGGGCGTCGACGCGGTCGGGGCTGGTGCCGCCGGCCTCGGGTGAGCCGAAGGCGCACATCTGGTCCTCCAGGGCGGCAAAGCGGCCGGCATGCCTCACCCGTCCGGCGGCATAGAGGGCGGCGACCGGTTCGGCGCGCACATGCTTGCCGCGCGTGGCATGGACCAGCCGGACCGGCAGGGCGGCATCGGCGGCCTTGAGCACCGAGCGCACCATTTCCCCGCCCTGATTGGCCTCGGCGATCACGCTGTCGGCGCTGAAACTGTCGAAGGCGGAGGCCACGCGCGCGGCCCAGTCGGCGGGCATGGCGGGCCCGAAGGACATGTCCGCCAGCACGACACCGCGCCGGCCCGGCCCCTCGCCGGCCGCGCCCGCCACCACGATGCCGCACTCGTCCGAGCGCGGACCGCCCGAGGCCGGCGGGTCGACGGCGACCACGATCCGGTCGAGATCGGGCACGGTTTCGGCAAAACAGGCCTCGACCTGGCCGCGCGTCCACAGCGCGCCGGGCGGGTCGTCGATCAATATACCCTCGATCTCCTGCCGGCCCAGCGCGGAGCCGCCATAGGCGGCCGTCATCGCATCGAGAAAGCCCGGTGCCAGATTGGCCGCATTGTCGGCGGTCGGCTGATGGCTCAGCTTCACACCGGCCTGCTTCACAAGGCGTTTCAGCGCCGGGATCGGCCGCGGTGTTGTGGTCAGCATCAGGCGCGGATGATCGCCCAGGCGCAGCCCCATGCGCAGCGTGTCGATCACGCGCTGCGGGTTCGACCAGGCGGCCATTTCATCGCCCCAGGCAAAATCGAATTGCGGCCCGCGCAGCCCGTCCGCATCCTCGGCCGAGAAGGCATAGCCCACCGCCCCACCGGGCCAGACGACGCGTTTGCGGCTGGCCTCATAGCGCGGCCGCCCCGCCTCCGGTCCGATATTCATCAGGCCGGACGGCCCTTCGATCATCACTTCACGCACATCGTTGAAGGTCGGCGCGACCAGCGCGATCCGCTGCGCCCCGCCCTCCACAACACCGCGCACCCATTCGGCGCCGGCGCGGGTCTTGCCCGCACCGCGGCCGCCCAGGAAGAGCCAGATCAGCCAGTCACCCTCAGGCGGGATCTGTGCCCTGCTTGGTTTCCAGAGCGCCCAGTCGCGGCGCATCTGCGCCAGCTCCGCTTCGCTCAGACTGTCCGTCCAGCGCTTTTGTACGTCGCAGTCTTGCGTGCTCAGCAAGTCGCGCAAGTAGTTCGGCCCGGGCTGCGGCAGGTGAGATCTCGTCATGCTGGCCCCCTGCTGCCGGTCGTGTCGTGTTCGGTTTCATCTCGTCCTCCATGGCTTCGAGCAGCCGCCGGACCGGCTCCAGTCCGCGCGCCTGCTTGCCGGCCTCGTCGATCCGGCAACGCAGGGCATCGGACTCGATCCGTGCCGCCAGCCGGCGGAAAGCCCGCCGTCGCAGATCGGCTCTTTCCTCCGGCGCAAGCGCCGAGAACCAGGCCCAGTTGCGGTAGATCGTGTTCCGGCAACAGCCGGCCTCGGCGGCGAGCGCGCTTGCGCTTTCGCCCGCCTCGTAGCGCACCATCCAGGGATACCAGTCGACCCGGTCGCGCCGTTTTCTCTCGGTTTTCTCAAGCATGCCGAACCATAGCCCGGCGCCGATACCGGTCTGATTTCCGGCGGCGTTTTTTGGCGAAGTGATTGAGAACGTGGGGGAAGTTTTTCCGCGATGCGGGGATAGCGGACGGGTTATCCGCCGTTTGTGCCTTTAAGCGCCGCTGTCATCCCGGCCGAATGGCCTGCGAAGGCAGGCCGCAGGGCCGGGACCTATACGCTCGCTTTCGGCCGGAAGCAGGCTCGATGTCAGCGACAGCTGGACAATCACCGGGGTTATGGGTCCCGGACTTTCGCCCTGCCTGCGCAGGGCGTGCATCCGGGATGACAATTCACGATGCGCAATTTATAATTGCGTTATGGAAAACTGCTACTTTGTCTATCTGCTCGCTTCGCGCAGATACGGAACGCTGTATTGCGGCGTCACCAATGCGCTGCTGCGCCGGGTGTTCGAGCACAAGATCCGGCAGGTTCCCGGGTTTACGGCCAAATACGGTGTCGACCGGCTTGTCTGGTACGAGCGCCACCAGGATATCAATGAAGCGATTACAAGGGAAAAGCGCATCAAGCGCTGGCGGCGGCAGTGGAAGATCAATCTGATCGAGAAAGACAATCCCGACTGGAATGATCTCTACCCGGGTCTGGGTGGAACCGATCCGGCCGAACTCGCGCCGGAACACCAGCGCAATTGGTAGAGGAACAACACTTGTCATCCCGGCCGAATGGCCTGCGAAGGCAGGCCGCAGGGCCGGGACCTATACGCTCGCTTTCGGCCGGAAGCAGGCTCGATGTCAGCGACAGCTGGATAACCACCGGGATTATGATGGGTCCCGGACTTCCGCCCCGCCTACGCGGGGCATCCATCCGGGATGACAAAGAGCTTGGCTCAGCCCTCCTTCTTCACCTTGTGGATGCCCAGCAGGTCGAACACGGCCTTCTCGTAGAAGGGTTCGCCCACCCCGCCGCGGATCTTGCCGAGGAAATAGCTTTCGAACCCGGCCTTGGCGAGGTGGACCCAGCCGCCGTCGGCGGACCAGTTCACATTGCGCGGCGGGATTTGCGGCATGGCGACGAAGGCGACGCCGCCATCGCCGAAATCGGCCAGGCAGACCGCATTCCAGGTGGCGACATTATTGGCCGGCTTGCCGTCCAGATCGGCGCGCAGATTGCGGGCGGTGGCAACCACCATGCTCTCGATCATGAAACCGGTCTTGGGCACGCCCACCGGCACGGGATAGGCCGCAACCGGCGGAATGGCGACACAGACGCCGACCGAGAAGACATTGTGGTATTTCGGATTGCGCTGGTGCTCGTCGATGATGATGAAGCCGCGCGGATTGACCAGGCCCTCGACATCGCGCACCGCGGCGATACCGCGGAAGGCCGGCAGCATCATCGAGTATTTGAAGGGCAGTTCGTGGGTCTTCTTCACCGACCCGTCCTCGGCCACTTCCTCGACGTGCATCAGCCCGTCCTCGACCTTCTTCACGCGGGCCGAGGTGATCCACTTGATGTGCCGGTTGCGCATCTCGCTTTCCAGCAGACCCTTGGTGTCGCCGACACCGTCCAGGCCGAGATGGCCGATATAGGGTTCGGAAGTGACGAAGGTCATCGGCACCTTGTCGCGGATCTTGCGCTTCCTGAGATCGGTCTCGAGGATCATCGCGAATTCATAGGCCGGCCCGAAACAGGACGCGCCCTGCACCGCCCCGACCACGATCGGGCCGGGATCCTTCACGAAGTCCTGCCAGACATCGTTGGACGCCGCGGCATGATCGACATGGCAGATCGACTGGGTGAAACCGCCGTGCGGGCCCAGCCCCTCGATCTCGTCGAAGGCCAGTTCCGGGCCGGTGGCGATGACCAGATAGTCGTATTCCAGCGTCTCGCCGTTCGCCAGATCGATCGCATTCGCCTCCGGGCGGACCTTGGTGGCGGCGGCGTGGATGAAGTCGATGCCCTTCTTCTTCAGCATCGGCGCCAGCTCGACCTTGATCTTCTCCGGCTTGCGCCAGTCGACCGCGACCCAGGGATTGGAGGGGGTGAAGTGGAAGGTGGGATAGTCCGAGACCACCGTGATCCGGTCGCCGGAGCGCAATTCCTTGCGCGCTTCCAGGGCCATGGGAACGCCGCCGAGGCCAGCGCCAAGTACAACGATATGAGCCATGTTTTCCTCCCGACCGTCAGCGGTCTGTCTTGCGGCCCGGTCGGGATCGGCCGGACCTGCTTGTTTGAAGCGGTCTATCCGGCGACCTCATCGGCCGCGGGGCAGAATTGCGATTTCAGATTCATCAGGATGCCCAGGCAGCGCTCGTCACGGATGGAGTAGTGAACCTGCAGACCGTCCTTGCGGCCCTCGACCAGACCGTCGCTGCGCATCTTGGCCAGGTGCTGGGACATGGCCGATTGCGACAGGCCGGCGATCTCGGTGAGCTCGCCCACCGTCGCCTCGCCCATCGCCAGACGGCACAGGATCAGGAGGCGCTTCTCATTGGCCAGCAATTTCAGGAAGGCGGCGGCATTGCCGGCCTGGTCCTGCAATTGCGCAATCTGCGGGTCGATTGTGGTCACGCGGGTCACCTCGAACGCGGCATCTGAAACATCGTTGACAGCTAATATAGCTTTCACTAAATTAGTGTCAACTAATGTTTTGAACCGCAGTTTACCCCACAGGGAGACCCGTCATGAGCCTTCGCGAACTCGACCCGAAAGACGTCTACAAGGCCCTGCAGGACAACAAGGCCGTGCTGATCGATGTGCGCGAACCGCGCGAATACGCGACCGAGCGCCTGCACGGCGCCTCGCTGCATCCGCTCTCGACCTTCGACCCGCAATCCCTGCCGCTCGACACGTCGCGCGAAGTGATCCTGCACTGCGGTTCCGGCAAGCGTTCGATGGACGCCCTGCTGCGCTGCCAGAAGGCGGCCGTGCCGATTACCGCGCATGTGAAGGGTGGCCTCCTGGCCTGGAAGACGGCCGGCCTGCCGACCATCACCATCGATCCGGCCACCGGCGCCGTCATCGATCCTCAGAGCCGCTGAACCGGAAAGGCCTGACGCCATGCTGAAAGCCGGCCTCCTCGCGACCGCCCTTCTTGCGGTTACCGCCGCCGCCTCCCTCGCCCAGCCGGGCGAGAGTTTCACCGTCACCCAGACGTGGATTGCCGACCGCAAGGCCGTGTTCGCCACGGTCGAGAGCATCGACACCGTGGCCGCCCGCGCCCGGATCTCCGGCACGATCGGCGAGCTGCGCGTGGACGAGGGCGATGCCGTGGCGGCCGGCGATGTGCTGGCCGTGGTGATCGACGACCGGCTGGCGCCGCAGATCGGCGCCGTCAACGCCACCGCCTCGGCGCTGCAGGCCCAGCTGGACCAGGCCCGCATCGACCTGACCCGTGCCCAGGACCTGTTCGAGCGCGGCATTTTCCCTCAGGCCCGTCTGGATCAGGCCCGGACGCAGGTCGACGTGCTGGAAGGCCAGCTCGCCTCGGCCCGCCAGGAACGCGCCGTCCTGGTGCAGCAATCGCGCGAAGGCGATGTGCTCGCCCCGGCCAGCGGCCGCGTGCTGGACGTGCCGGTCACCGCCGGTTCGGTCGTGCTGCAGGGCGAGCAGGTCGCCACCATTGCGTCCGACCTCTACCTGTTGCGCCTGCGCCTGCCGGAACGCCATGCCCGCACGATTTCCGAAGGCGATCCGGTGACGGTGGATGCCGCTGCCCTGACCGGCGATGTCGCGCCCACCGGCCGCATCCGCCAGGTCTATCCGCGCATCGAGGATGGCCGCGTCGTCGCCGATGCCGTCGTCGAAGGGTTGGGTAATTACTTTGTCGGCGAACGCGTGCGCGTGCATGTCGAGGTCGATGCGCGCGAGGCCGTCATCGTGCCCGAAGCCTTCCTGATCAACCGCTATGGCGTCGACTATGTCCGCCTGCGCGAGGCCGATGGCCATGTCGTGGATGTCGTCGTCCAGCGCGGGCGCGAGACCGCGGACGGTGTTGAAATTCTCGGCGGCATCGCCGCCGGCGACGTGCTGGTGCAACCATGAAGCTGGGCCTCTCCGGACATCTGGCGAAGGGCTTTATCCGCTCGCCGCTGACGCCGCTCATCCTGCTGGCCTCGCTGGCCATGGGCCTGATCGCCCTGATGGTGATCCCGCGCGAGGAAGAGCCGCAGATTTCCGTGCCGATGGTCGACGTGATGGTCGCCGCACCGGGCCTGCGTGCACCGGACGCGGTGGAACTGGTCACCGAACCGCTCGAGACGATCATCCGCTCGATCGAGAATGTCGAACACGTCTATTCCCAGACCGAAGACGACCAGGTGATGGTCACCGCGCGTTTCGATGTCGGCACCGATGCCGATGACGCGATCCTGCGTGTGCACGAACGGATCAACGCCAATCTCGACCGCATCCCCCACGGCATCAATCCGCCGCTCATCGTCGGCCGCGGCATTGACGATGTCGCCATTGTCGCCCTGACCCTGTCGCCCGCGCCGGAGGTGGCCGGACACTGGGACGATAACGGTCTTTACAATATCGCCGAGGAATTGCGCGCCGCGCTGATGTCGGTCGAGGATGTCGGCCTGACCTATATCACCGGCGGCCGCGCCGACCAGATCCGTGTCGAACCGGATCCGGAACGCCTGTCGCAATACGGCGTCACCCTGCAACAGCTCGCCGGCCGCATCGCCGAGGCCAACCGCGCCTTCCCCGCCGGCCAGGTCACCACAAACGACGAGACCCGTTTCGTCACCGCCGGCCAGACCCTGCAGGGCATGCCCGATATCGGCCTTCTCCTGCTCACCACACGCGACGGACGTCCGGTCTATGTGCGCGATGTGGCGGACGTCATTATCGGCGCCGAGCCGGCCTCGGCCCGCGCCTGGATGCTGACCCGCGAAGGCGGCGAGGACAGTCATGGCGAGGATGCGCACGGCTCCACTGCCAGTTGGCAGCGCACGCCCGCCGTCACCCTCGCCGTCGCCAAGCGCGAGGGCGCCAATGCGGTCGTCGTCTCCGAACACATTCTGGAACGCCTGGAGCTGCTGCGCGGCAGCCTGATCCCCGAAGGCGTCGAGGTCACCGTCACCCGCAATTACGGCGAGACCGCCAACGAAAAGGCCAACGAGCTTCTCTTCCACCTGGGGCTCGCCACCGTTTCCATCGTGCTGCTGGTCACCTTCGTGATCGGCTGGCGCGAAGGCCTCGTCGTGCTGGTCGTCATCCCGACCACCATTTTGATGACGCTGTTTGCCTCCAATCTGATGGGCTACACGATCAACCGCGTCTCGCTGTTCGCGCTGATCTTCTCCATCGGCATCCTGGTCGACGACGCCATCGTGGTGATCGAGAATATCGCCCGCCACTGGGCGATGAAGGACGGACGGCCGCGCATCACCGCCGCCGTCGAGGCCGTCGCCGAAGTGGGCAATCCCACTATCGTCGCCACCCTCACCGTGGTCGCAGCCCTGCTGCCCATGCTGTTCGTGTCCGGCCTGATGGGGCCTTACATGGCGCCGATCCCGGTCAACGCCTCCGCCGCGATGATCTTCTCTTTCTTCGTGGCCATGGTGCTCACGCCCTGGCTGATGATGGTCATCGCCGGCCGCCGCAAATCCGACGTTTCCGGGCATGCGGAAGGCCATGAGGGCATTCTCGGCCGGCTCTACCGCCGCGTCGCCACCCCCATCGTCGCGGGACGCCGCCCGGCCTGGATCCTGCTCCTGACGGTGGGCGTGCTGACCCTGGTTTCCATGTCCGCCTTCTACTTCAAGGGCGTGACGGTCAAACTCCTGCCCTTCGACAACAAGTCGGAATTCCAGGTCATCATCGACCTGCCCGAAGGCGCCACGCTGGAACGCACCGACCGGGTGCTCACCGAGGCCGCCGACCGGCTGGCCGCAATCCCGGAAGCCGTGTCGATCCAGGCCTATGCCGGCACGTCGGCGCCGTTCAACTTCAACGGCCTGGTGCGCCACTACTATCTCAGGAACCGGCCCGAACAGGGCGATCTGCAGGTCAATCTCCTGCCCAAGCATCATCGCGACCGCGCCTCGCACGCGATCGCGCTTGAAGCCCGCGAACTGCTGGCCGGGATGGATTTGCCCGAGGGCACCTCCGTCCAGGTCGCGGAAATCCCGCCGGGCCCGCCCGTGCTGGCAACCCTGCTGGCGGAAATCTACGGTCCCGACGCAGAAACCCGCCGCGCTGTCGCCCGCGAAGTCCGCGCCGCCTTCGAGAGCGTGCCCTATGTCGTCGACGTCAATGACGGGTTCGGCGAACCGCGGCCGCGCCTGCGCATCGCCATCGACCAGGACAGCCTGGAATATTTCCGCGTCCAGCAATCGGATGTCTACGACACGGTCGCCGCCCTGATCGGCGGCACCACGGTGGGCTATTCCCATCGCGGGGAAGGCCGCAATCCGGTCGAGATCGCCGTGGAACTGCCGCGCAGCGATCGCAGCTGGACCGAACGTCTCGCCTCCACCCCCGTCCCGGCCAACACCCTGCCCGGCGATCGCACCGTGGTGGAGCTGGGCGATGTGGTCTCGATCACCGAGGAGGACGGCTCCTATCCGATCTTCCGCCGCGACGGGCGCTATGCCGAAATGGTGATGGCGGAGCTGGCCGGCGATTTCGAGGCGCCGATCTACGGCATGTTCGCCGTGCAGGACGCGCTCGCCGGCGGGGATTGGAGCGAGGATATCCCCGCCCCCCGGATCCGGATGTATGGTCAGCCGCCGAGCGATGAGGAGGTCACCCTGCTGTGGGATGGCGAGTGGGAAATCACCTATGTCACCTTCCGCGACATGGGCGCAGCCTTCATGGTGGCGCTATTGGGCATCTATGTACTGGTTGTGGCGCAGTTCGGGTCGTTCCGCGTGCCGCTGATCATCCTCACCCCGATCCCGCTGACCTTCATCGGAATCATCTTCGGGCACTGGATTTTCGGCGCCGCCTTCACCGCCACTTCGATGATCGGTTTCATCGCCCTGGCCGGCATTATCGTGAGAAACTCGATCCTGCTGGTCGATTTCATCCGCCACGGCGCCGAGGAAGGCGAACCCCTGCGCGAGACCCTGCTGCGGGCCGGCGCGATCCGCTTCAAGCCGATCCTTTTGACCGCCATCGCCGCCATGATCGGCGCCTCGGTCATCCTGGGCGATCCGATCTTCCAGGGCCTGGCGATCTCGCTCCTGTTCGGCCTGGCCTCGTCCACCCTGCTTACCGTGCTGGTGATCCCGGCGATCTACATCGTCTTCAAGGACGGCGATGCGCCCTACCGGCCGGCCCTTTCCGAAGCGTCCCATCAAGGAGAAACCTCATGACTCTCGGACGTGCCGTCATGCTCTTCGCCGGCTGCATGACCCTTCTCTCGGCGATCCTCGCCTGGCAGGTCAGCGAATGGTGGCTGCTGCTCACCGCCTTCGTCGGCCTCAACCAGATCCAGACCAGCTTCACGGGTTTCTGCCCCGCCGCCATGATCTTCAAGGCGCTCGGCGCCAAGGACAAGGCGGTGTTCAGCTAGAGACATGGATGGCTTTCTTCCCCACGTGAGTGGGGAAGTGGGCCGATGCGCAGCATCGGGTCGAAGGGGCGGCGCGAAGCGCCGGGAAACGCTGGCGCTTGGCCCCGCCATTCCGCCGCATATAGCGGCGGCCCCTCCCCCGCTTCGCGGGTCCCCCTCCCCACGATGTGGGGAGGAAAAGCCATGCCTCAGTCCTCTTCCCCCGGCCATTCCACGATGTGCTGGTCCCAGTCGGGATCGCCGTCGAAATCATCCTCGCTGATCACCTGTCCGGCGACGCTCATCCCGGCCTTGGCGGTGGAGTGCGGATCGCCGGTCACCAGCGGATGCCAGTCGAAAAGATCCTTGCCCTCGGCGATCAGCCGGTAGGCGCAGGTTTTCGGGATCCAGGGCAGGGTGCGGATATTGTCCGGCGTCAGCACGACACAGTCCGGCACCTGGGTATGCCGGTGCGGATAATTGCGGCAGCCGCCATTCTCGCAATCGAAAAGCGTGCAGGCGACATCGGTCTCCAGACGCAGCCCGGTATCCTCGTCCTCCAGCTTCACCAGACAGCACTTTCCGCAATGGTCGCAGAGCGATTCCCACTCGGCGCGGGACATCTGGTCCAGAGATTTCATTTTCCAGAAAGGCTGAGGCATGGTCCCGCCTGAATTCCGCCGCTATTGATAGGCTTTAGACAGGGTGAGCCTAACACGCAGCCAGGCATTCGGGGTTGGCAAAAAGCATGTACCAGGAGCCGTTTCGCGCGGATCACATGATGGAACGC
This sequence comes from Pseudomonadota bacterium, assembly GCA_036231565.1. Classification (GTDB taxonomy): domain Bacteria; phylum Pseudomonadota; class Alphaproteobacteria; order Caulobacterales; family Maricaulaceae; genus Maricaulis. Next base: position 140,490 of record JAZAHA010000019.1, on the reverse strand, counting down.
GACCGGCGCGAACAGCGCCGCCGCCTGATCGTGGGCGGTTCGCTGGCGCTGATTGCCGTGATTCTCGTTTCCGGGGCCTTTGCCAGCTGGCACTGGGCCTTCCACGATTTGCCGCCGGCGCCGCAAAGCGCCGCCGAACTGTGGAATGTCCGCCGCGAACCGGCCGTCACCCTGACCGACCGCGAAGGCCGGGTCCTCGCCGTCCGCGGTCCGCTCTATGCCCGCGCCGTTGCCCTGGAGAGCCTGCCCGAACACGTGCCGCAGGCCTTTCTCGCCATCGAGGACCAGCGTTTCTACCAGCACACCGGCGTGGATTTCCGGGGCGTCGCCCGGGCGCTGTGGCGGAATTTCCGCGCCGGCGCCACGGTCGAGGGCGGCTCGACCATCACCATGCAGCTGGTGAAGAATCTCATGCTCTCGCCCGACCGCGAGCTGCGCCGCAAGATCCAGGAGATGCGGCTGGCTCGCGCGCTGGAACGCCAGTTATCCAAGACCGAAATCCTCGAGCTTTACCTCAACCGCATCTATCTCGGCGCCCGCGCCTACGGCATCGAGGCCGCTGCCGAACGCTATTTCGACAAGTCCGCCACCGAGCTCACCCTGGCCGAGGCCGCCCTGCTGGCTGCGCTGCCCAAGGCGCCGAGCCGGCTCGACCCGACCGTCAATCTCGACGCCGCCCGCGCCCGCGCTGCCCAGGTGCTCGCCGCGATGGAAGAGGCCGGCTACATCACCGCGACCCAGCACGCAGAAGCCCTCGCTGAACCGGCCGAACCCGTCGCCGACACCTCCGATCCCAACGCCACCTCGAACTGGGGCCATGCCTTCGACATGGCGCTGAGCGAGGCACAGCGCCTGGTGCCCGGCGACATCCCCGACCTCGTCATCCGCACGACACTGGACCCGACCCTCGCCCGCGCCGCCAACGAGACCGTGGAACGCGTGTTGTCCGAACAGGGTGAAGCCGCCAATGCCGGCGAGGCCGCTATCGTGCTGCTGGCACCGGACGGGGCGATCCGCGCCTTTGCCGGCGGACGGGACTATCGCGACAGCCAATTCAACCGCGCCGTCCAGGCCCAGCGCCAGCCCGGCTCGGCCTTCAAACCCATCGTCTTCGCCGCGGCGCTGGAAGCGGGATACGACCCGTCTTCGGCGGTCTGGGATGAACCGGTCGATCTGGAAGGCTGGACGCCGCAGAATTTCTCCGGCTCCTATCGTGGCCTCGTGACCCTGCAGGAAGCCCTCAAGCGCTCGATCAACACGGTTGCGGTACAGGTCGCCGACGAGGTCGGGATCGGCCGCATCGTGGAGATGGGCCACCGCCTGGGTATCCGGTCCGACCTGCCCGAACTGCCGGCCATCGCCCTGGGGGCCGCGGAAGTGAACCTGGTCGAGCTGACCGCCGCCTATTCCGTGTTCGCGAATGACGGCCAGCGCCGCGCGCCCTACTTCATTCTCTCAATCACGAATTCCCGCGGCGATGTGCTGTACGAGCATCGCGACCCCGGCGCCGAACGGGCGCTGGAGACAGACACCGCCCGGGCCATGTCGACCATGCTGCAGGATGTGGTGATGACCGGCACGGGGCGCCGCGCCGCCCTGCCCGGCCGCGCCTCGGCGGGCAAGACCGGCACCAGCCAGTCTTTCCGCGACGCCTGGTTCATCGGCTATACCGCCGACTACACGGCGGGCGTCTGGGTCGGCAATGATGATGACAGCCCGATGGAGAATGTCACGGGCGGCGGCTTGCCGGCCGAGATCTGGCGCGACTTCATGGTGCGTGTGCATGAAGGCCTGCCGGCCCGCGCCCTGAGTGCTCCGGCACCGCGCACGCGATCGGAGCGGGAAGAACGCCTGGCGGCCTTCTATTCGGACCTGTCGGCCGCGTTTTCCGAACTGCTCGATGATGGCGCCTCGCCCAGCGAACGCTGAACGACCGCGGTCAGGGCCGCGATCTCGGCGCGCAATCCGGCGATCTCGGTGTGCAGGACTTCCCGGTCAGCATCGGCCTCGGCATCGCGCGCCTCCTCATCGTCAAAATGCTTGGACTGCAAGCTGTCCACGATGATGGCGATGAACAGGTTCAGCACGGCAAAACTGGTCAGTACGATAAAGACAACGAAGAAGATCCAGGCCCAGGGGTGGGTCTCCATAACCGGGATGGCGACATCGGAGGCCCAGCCCTCCAGCGTCATCACCTGGAACAAGGCGAAAGCACTGTCGCCCAGCGTGCCGAACCGTTCGGGCACGGCTTCGCCGTAGAGCTTGGTCGCCATCACGGCGGAGACGTAGAACATCAGCCCCAGCACCGCGATCACGGCCCCCATGCCAGGGATGGCGTTGAGAAGGGCTTCCACGACCTTGCGCAGATCCGGCATCACCGAGAACAGGCGGAAGGCCCGCACGATCCGCAGCGCCCGCAGGACGGAGAACCCGCCGGCCGCCGGAATGACCGATACGGTGATCACGAACAGGTCGAACCAGTTCCATCCCGACAGGAAGAAGCGGTGGCGGTAGACGATCAGCTTGAGCAGGATTTCGACGACAAAAACGCCCACGATGATGCGGTCCAGCATCGGCAGCCAGGTGGTGAACCACTCGCCTTCATAGGGGTAGGTTTCCAGCCCCAGCGTGATCGCGTTGATCACGATCAGCGTCATGATGAAGTTGCGGAAATGCGAACTCTCGACGAAAGCCTTCACCCTGTATCCCCTCCGGTGCGCTCCGGGCCGATCCCCAGACCCGAGCGCCTGCTCCTAGCTGCCCAAGGCCTGAAATACAATCGGTGTAAGCGAACCGGAAAGCATCGACGGAAAAATCACGGACAATTCAAATTTTATACGACAACTTATCCGCGATTTAACGACACATGTTGCATAAGGCGATCGAACGAGGAGCGGACCAGCCCATGCGGCCCGAAGCGTATAACCAGCAAGCGCCGGACAGCGGCAGCGAGGGATCCGATCCGCCTGTGCGGAACGACGAGATCACCATCGCCTACCAGCCGATCCTGCGCGGTGCGGCCACGGCGGTGCTGTGCTATTACCTGTTCGACCTCGTCAGCCGGGCCTTCTTTCCGGGCGAAGCCCATCTGGGGATCATGCTGACGACGGTCGGCATCGCAGCGTTTCTCGCACAACTGATCCGGCAATATCTTCGGCAGCCCCGCTCGGCCTTTCAGCTGGAGATCTGCGGCGCGATCCTGTGCCTGTCGATGCTGTTCAATTCGAACCTGCAGCAGAACCTGCATTTCGAAGCCGAGAACCTGGCCTATGCCGTGCTGATGATGCCGATCTGCGCAGCGATCCTGCCGCGACGCCGCACCATCGCGCTGGCGGTGCTGATTTCCTTTGCCAACCTGATTTGGCTGGTCTGGAAAAACATGCCGGGCGCACTGTCGGATTATGCCTGGGTCGGCGTCTCGGGCATTGCCGCCGGCGTTGCCATCGCCGCAATCATCCGCACCGCCGTCCTGCGTTCGGTCAAGGCGCGGCTGGATGCAATCCATGACCGCGAGATTGCAGAGGAACTGGCACGTGAAGCGCGTCACCTGGCTGAATGCGATGCCCTGACCGGCCTGCCCAACCGGCGCAGCTTTTTCCTGGCACTCAACGACCGGCTCGAACGCCTGCGGACGCATGGTGAACCCTTCCTGCTGGGCCTGGTCGATCTGGACGGTTTCAAGCCGGTCAACGATACCTATGGCCATGCCGCCGGCGACGAGATGTTGCAGACTGTAGCCAAACGGCTGATCGATGTGGCTGGCAATGACGCCTTGCCCGCCCGTCTGGGCGGCGACGAATTCGCCCTCCTGACGCCGGCCGATCCGAAGACGGCCGAGGCTGCGCTCACGCTCGGGCAGAGGATCGAGGCAAAACTGTCAAAACCCTATCAGCTGGGTCAATACACCTGCAAAGGGTCGGGTTCCGTAGGCCTGCTGATCTGCGACGACCCGAACTTGAGCGCACACGATCTGATGGAGCGCGCCGACCATGCGCTCTACTTCGCCAAGCGGGCGCTGCAGGGCAAGGCGGTGCTGTTCAACGCCGCGCTGGAACAGGAAATGGCGAACTCCAGCCAGGTCGACAAGGCGTTGCGCCGTTGCGACTATGACAGCGAATTCCAGCTGCATTTCCAGCCACAGTTCGACCTGGTGAAGGGCCGTATTATCGGCTTCGAGGCGCTGGCCCGCTGGAATTCCCCGGAACTTGGCGCCGTCACCCCGGACATCTTCATTCCCGCCGCCGAACGGGCCGGTCTGATCCGGCCGCTGACACAGGTTCTGCTCGGCAAGGCGCTGGCCGCGATGGCCAGCTGGCCGGACGAGATCACGCTCGCCTTCAACCTGTCGACCCACGACCTGATGTCGCCCCATGCGGTGGAGAGCGCACTCGCCACTGTGCGCAACAGCGGTATCGCACCATCGCGTATCGAGTTCGAGATCACCGAAACCGCGATGATGAGCGACTTCAACCAGGCGCGCCGGGCAATCGACCAGATCAGCGAGGCCGGACACCGTGTCTCCCTGGACGATTTCGGCATCGGCTATTCCTCGCTGCAATACCTGCAGCTCCTGCCGGTCAGCAAGCTGAAGATCGACCACTCCTTCGTGCGCAACATCCTGGAGGACACGGCGTCCTTCAAGATCGTGCGCACCCTGCTCTCCCTGTCCCGAACGCTGGGTCTGGGATGCGTTGTCGAGGGGGTCGAAACCGAAGCGCAGATGCACATCCTGCGGACGATGGGGGCCCGGCATATCCAGGGATATCTGATCGGTGCCCCGATGCCGGCCGCCTCCATCCCGCCGGCCCTCGGCAAGGCCTATGACTTCACACCCGCCCGCAGCCGGAGCGAACCGGCCGGGGCCATGCGTCAGGCCAGTATCCAGTGATGCGCTTGGCAATCCTGAAGCATGCCGCTGTCCTGTTCACGCTTGTCCTGGCAGCGGGCCCGGCAAGGGCGGGCGACGTCATGGACGGCTGGGCACGCCGCGGCGCCGTCTATGCCTCGATTGCGATGGATGACGGTACGCCCGCCGGCTGTGCGGCGCTGTGCAGTCGCGACAGGACCTGCCAGTCCTGGGTCTGGACGATCGCCGGGCTGGACGGCCCGGACCCCCAATGCGCCCTGCTCTCTGCCGCGCCGACCCCGTTCCGCGCGCCTGGCCGGGTGACCGGCCTGTCAGCCGATCTGGTCCAACGGATCGAGGCCGCAGCCGAACGGCCGCCAAACCCGCGTGAAATCGAAGCCCTGCAGTCGATGCAGCATGGTGAGCATGACTAGGCGATATCGCGCGGCGCTCGCCTGCGGACCGGCGGAGCCTGTGCTCACGCAAATAAAAAACGCACTATACCTGACAATTTGCAGGCCCCGGCTGACGCTTTGTTTACCCGCGTGGGGGAAGCTGCAATCCCTGATCGGTGGGAGTGGGCAATGGCCGTCGTCAGCAAGCTGAACAATCTGGTCGAACTCGCCAAGGAGAAGTCCTCGGAGCGCCGGCGGACCCTGTTGCGCGAAGTCACGGATCTCTTTTTCGAGGAAACGCCGGAAAGCGGCAGCGCCACCTCGCACAAGTTTGACGAACTCCTCTCCTCGCTGGCCGAGCAGACCGCCCGGGATGCGCGCGAAGAACTGTCGCAGCGCTTTGCCGATGCGCCCCAGGCACCGCGTGGCCTGGTGCTGCAGCTGGCGCAGGATGCGATCGAAGTGGCCGCCCCGATGCTCGCTCGCTCGAAGGTGCTCACCGATGAGGACCTCGTCTCGATCGCCGAAAACGCCGAACAGGGCCACCTCAAGGCCATGTCGCGCCGGGAGGAAGTTTGCGAGCGCCTGTCGGACACGATCGTCCGCCGCGGCGATGACGAGACCGTCGCCCAGCTGATCCGCAATGACGGCGCCCGCCTGTCGCGTGAGACCTTCGAGACCGTCACCGAACGCGCCGAAAGCTCGCCGGTCCTGCAGGGGCCGCTGGTCGAGCGCGGCGACACACCGAACGATCTTCTGGCAGACCTGATGCTGACCGTCGGCAACAGCCTGCGCGAACGGATCATGGAACGGTTCGACGCGGTCGATCCGGCCGTGCTCGAGCGTGCCATGGCGGCCTCGAAGGCGCGGCTTGCCGAACGCCTGGCCGAGGACCGCGACATCGCAGCGGCCCAGAAATTCGTCCAGACCATGGCGCTGCGCAAACAGCTGACCGGCAATCTGCTCGCGCGCCTGCTGCGCGAACGCGAATACTCGAAATTCTATGCCGCCTTCGCCGAGATGACCGGCGTCGATTATGTCGCCGCCCGGCGTGCAGTCCGGCAGGAATCAATCGATCCGCTGGCCTTGATCTGCAAGTCCGCCGGCTTCGACAAGGCACTCTTCGTGACACTCGCCGTACTGCGCCACGCCGCGGGCGAGGATGCTTTCCGGGACGCCCGCGAACTGGGCCAGCTCTACGACGCAATCACCGCCGACGACGCCGCCCGGGCCATGCGCTTCTGGCGCATGCGCAAGAACATGGCGGCCTGAGACCGGTCAGGCCCTGCTGGCAGCCACTGCGCCTGCCGCATCGTCCTGCGGCGGCTCGAACACTTCCGTGCCGCTTTCCAGATAGACGGAGGTTGAGGGGAAGGCGAACTCGGTGCCGGCCTCTTCCACCGTCTGCTTGACGAAGAAGGCCAGCTCTTCCTTCAGCCGCAGCCACTCGCCCCAATTCGTCGTCTTGGTGAAACAGTAGAGCAGGAAGTCGATCGAAGACGAACCGAAGGCGTCAACCCGCATGAAGGTCGCGACTTCCGGCGGATCGGCGAATTCCGGATTGTCGGAGACATAGGCGAGCACCTTGTCGCGGATCTCGCGCAATTGCTCGGATGTCGTGTCGTAGCGCACGCCGATCGCCCATTTGATGCGGCGGTGGGTCATGCGGGAGAAGTTGGTGACGGCATTGTCCGACAGTTTCGAGTTCGGCACATAGACCGGCCCCTTGTCGAAGCGGCGCACCAGCGTGGAGCGGAAATTGATCTCCTCCACCGTGCCCTCGACCACCCCGTCCACCTTCACCCAGTCGCCCGGCAGGAAGCGCTTCTCGGTCAGGATCAGGAGGCCGGCAATCAGGTTCTTGAACAGGTCCTGGGCGCCCAGGTCGATGGCAACACCGAACAGTCCCAGACCGGCGATAACCCCCGCAACCGGGATGTCCCAGACCTGCAGGACGGCCGCCGCCCCCACCACGATGAAGACGATCCGCAGCGCCTTGGTCAGCCAGTCGACCATGACCGGGGTCAGCGCATTGCGAAGCCCCTGCAGGGCAAAGGCGAACGGCCCGACCGCATTGTGCAGCGCCCAGAACAGGGCGATGACCACCAGCGACTGGACAAATTGATGCCCGCGCAGCGCCCCGTCGCCGCCGAGCTGGATGATGTTGATCGCAAAGAAGAGCGCAATGATCACCGGGACGAGTTTCATCGGTCCGGCCAGCGCCTCGACGACCGCATCGTCGAACTCGGTCTCGGACCGCTTGGCGAGGCGCTGAAGCGCTGCCAAGAGCCATTTCGCGATCAGTCCGCGAATGCCCACACCGATCAGGACGACCAGTATCGCCAGCAGGCCCTGACCGACACTGATGCCCAGGAAAGACGTTTCCCAGACCTCGACAACAATGCCCCAGAATTCCTGGAGCTGCTCGGGAACACTGTCAGTCGCGATAGTACTCATGCGGCACGCTCCTTGGCCCGGTGGAAGGACACGTCGGGGAATTTTTCTTCCGAATAGGAGACTTCCCAGGCGCTCTTGGCCAAGAAGACCGGATCGCCATTGATATCCTCGGCCATTGCCGATTTGTGCCTGTCGGCGAAAGCCTCGATCTTGTCGCGATCGCCCTCGATCCAGCGCGCGGTCTCGTAGGGCGCTGCCTCGAACTCAACCTCAAGGCCGTATTCCGCCGCGACCCGCTCGCGCATCACGTCGATCTGCAGCGCACCGACGGCGCCGACGATGAAGTCACCGCCCAGCGTCGGGCGGAAGAGCTGGGTCACGCCCTCCTCTGCAAGGCTTTCCAGCGCCTTTTTGAGGTGTTTCGCCTTCAGCGGATCGGCCAGACGGGCCCGGCGCAGGATTTCCGGCGCGAAATTGGGGATGCCGGTGAAGCGGATCTTGCCGCTTTCCGACAGGCTGTCGCCCACGCGCAGCGTGCCATGGTTGGGAACGCCCATCACATCGCCGGCAAAGGCCTCGTCGGCGATCTCGCGATCCTGGGCGAAGAACAGGATGGGCGAAGACACGGTGAGCTGCTTGCCCGCTTCGGTCTTCAGCTTCATGCCGCGCTTGAACCTGCCCGAGCACAGGCGCACAAACGCCACCCGGTCGCGGTGATTGGGGTCCATGTTCGCCTGGACCTTGAAAACAAAGCCCGCGACTTCCTTGCCGCCCGGTTCGATCTCGACCGGATTTCCATTGGACGACGCCATGACAGGCGCCGGTCCCGGGATGATGTCGGCCAGCCCCTCGAGCAGTTCGCGCACGCCGAACCCGCGCAGCGCCGAGCCGAAGAAGACGGGTGTGAGATGGCCTTCGAGGAAGCTCTGCCGGTTGAAGGGCGGGCACAGTTCCTTGGCCACCTCCGCGCCTTCGCGCAGCTCGTCGGCCTCGTCCTCGCTCAGCACCTCGCTGATCGCATTGCCATCGAGGCTGACGCGTTCGGCCGGCTCGTGCGGATCGCGATCCTCGCCTGGCTTCTGGAAGCGCAGCAGATCATTGGTGGCGATGTCGAGCACGCCCTTGAAGCGCTTGCCCGAGCCTGACGGCCACTGCATCGGTGTAGCGTCCAGCGCCAGCTTGTCCTGGATGTCTTCCAACAAGTCGACCGGGTCCAGCGCCTCGCGGTCCATCTTGTTGATGAAGGTAACGATGGGGATGTCCCGCAGGCGGCACACCTCCACCAGTTTCAATGTGCGCGGCTCCACACCCTTGGCGGCGTCCAGCACCATGATGGCGCTGTCGGCGGCCGTGAGCGTACGATAGGTATCCTCGGAGAAATCCTCGTGACCCGGCGTATCGAGCAGGTTGAACAGCAGGCCGCGATGCTCGAACGTCATCACCGAGGCGGACACCGAGATGCCCCGCTCCTGCTCGATCTTCATCCAGTCCGACTGGGTGCGCCGGTTCTCGCCGCGCGCCCGCACCTGCCCGGCCAGACGGATCGCACCGGCCGAGAGCAGCAGCGTCTCGGTCAGCGTGGTCTTACCGGCGTCCGGGTGGGAGATGATGGCGAAGGACCGGCGTCGCGCCCATTCCGGCGCGTCTGTCGAATTGGAAGTCATCTATAAGGCTCGCAAGACAATGCAAGCCGGGGGTTACCCCGTTCCCGTGGCCTGAGGCAAGGGCTCACTGCCTGCCGTCCAGACCGCGCTGTTTGCCTTGGAGGCTGTCAGGCGTCCGTCGGCCTGCTCTCCCCAGAGATAGGCCAGCGTCGTGATCGGGACGTTTGCATAGCGCAGCCCGACAGCCTGCCAGCTCGTCGCCCCCTCGGGCCGCACAGCCAGCAGAGCGTTCGCGCCCGGCGCGACATAGCAGATCAATGCGCACAGATGCCGGATATGCTCGGGCTTGCTGCGCGCGACATTCGGATTGGCAAACACAGCTTCACGGACCAGCATGTTGAGCTGGCCGGCAGTAAGTGTCTCGATCTGGGCGGGTGAGAGCGGCATCGTGCCGTCATTCAGCACCGAATTCAAATCACCCAGGTCGAACACGACATCGTTGAAGAGGAACAACATCGTCCGTCTCGTTACGAAATGAGCGTTTTGGCGTCATCAAGTATCGCGATGCGGCGTTAAGGTTTTTCTACCGCTCCGCGGTTTCCACCGGCTCGGTCAGGAAATGGCGCCCGCCCCGGTCCTCGATCTCGACCAGCCAGATGTCCGGATCGTCATCAGCACGCCGCCGGCAGTAGGCATCGATCTCGGCTTCGCCCGCCGGAGCGGGACGGAACACCGTCCAGATCCGTTTCCCCTCACCGTCCCGGGCCGGGACATAGAGCTGTGCCAGATCGCGCGCGAGCACCACCTTTACGAGCACGGCGCCCGCATCTTCGTCTCCACGGCGAATCACATAGGCGGACGCCAAACCCGTATCAGCCCGCCTGACAAGGGCATCGACCCAGAATCTCGTCTTCAGTTCGCTCATTTCCGTTGATGGCCGCTCAATTGCTTAATAATCTGTTAAACGGGTGAGGGAGCATTCAATGATTGTTCGTGTTGTGTCGGCGGCCATTCTCGCATGGTCCGCGTGCGTATCCGGTGTCCAAGCGTCTTCGATACAGGAGGCCGCGCCTGCCGAACAGCATGCTGCCGAACGGGTGAACACCGAAGAGCGTGCGCTGGCCGATCTCGACGGCCGCGGCGATGCCTTTGTCCTGTCCACCTCCCAACCGGCAGCCGACATCCATTTCACCCTGCCGCCGCATGTTGTCAGCTCGGAAGCCTGGCTGCGTCTGGCCGCACGCCCGGCCAGTGACGGCACGGACGGCCGCATTCAGGTCAGCGTCAATGGCGGCGATCCGATTGTCATCCGCCCGCAGGCTCGCGCGATGGAAGCTCGCTTTGCGCTCTTCTCGGCCGACTTCCGCCCGGGCGAGAACACGCTGAGCATCAGCTACGCGACCGAAACCGCAGCGACCGGCTGGATCGTCGATGCGCGCCGTTCGCGCCTGCGCCTGACGCTGGAGCCCGTCGCACCGCTTTCGACACTGGGCGAGCTCGAACAGGCGCTGGGATCCGATTTCGCGGCGCCGCGCCGCATCGCGCTGGATACCGAAGCCGGCCGTGAGCGGATCACGCTGGAAAGCCTCGTTGCCCAGGGGCTCGCCCTGCGCGCCGGCGAAGTGCCGCTGTTCTCCGGCGACACGGCCAATGCCGATCTCGTTGTACGCATCGCCGAGATTGCCCGGCTTGACGATACGGACCGGGCGGCCCTGCGGTCGCAAACCAGCCAGGGCCCGGAAATCGCCTTCTATAATGACGGCCAGCCGCGCCTTGTGGTGACCGGACGCAATATTGACGAAGCGACCGCTGCGGCCCGTCTGATGGGCGCGCGCTCCTTTGCCGGTCATGGCGCGACCTTTTTCGCAGCCGACGCTATCCGGGCAAACCGCCTTGGCCGTCCGTCCATCGAGGTCGACCCGTCCCTTACCGAGACGGCCGATCTGCGGACATTTGCGGCCTCGGGCCTGCCTTTCAGCGCCGACCAGGGCGCCCGCACCGCCGTGCAGTTCTCTACCCGCTTTGACAGCGACCGTTATGGTGCCCTGTCCGTGCTTGCCCGGGCAGCATTGATCGGCGGCGAAGCCTGGCTTTATGCTTGGTACGGCGACGCCGAGGAAGAGGCTCCGGCCAATCACAACCTCCTGGTCGTCGGTCCCAACTCCACCCAGTTCGAGATCATTGACCGCAATGCGCCGGACGAGCTGCGGGCTGCCCTTCGCGCCGCCGAACGCTCGCGCGGCCAGCGTGGACTGATGCGCCTGGCTGCGGCCGCCTATGCCGATGACGGTAGCAGTGAAGGCACCACGACACGTGAAGGGGCGGAACTGGGCGTCGGCGTCGCCTCGCTTTTCAAGGACCGCCGTAATACTGCGCGCTGGATCGGTACGCTGACGGCACCCGATATCGCATCCTTCGAGAGCGCCGGCCGCCAGCTGGCCCGCTCCAATCTCTGGTCGGCCCTGGAAGGCCGGGCGGCGGTTTGGAGCGCGCGCGGTGTGACCCCGCTCGACTTCACCGTCCAGCCGCCGACCCTGTTCGAGCGGGTGCAGGAACTCGCCGTTGACCACACCCGCGATGCCGCCTTCCTGCTGTTCGGGGCGGCCCTTCTTCTGCTGCTGCGCGGCGCCATGCGCCGCCGCAGGGCCAGTGCGTGAGACGAGGAATTTATTTTACCCAATGCCTTAGCCGGGCATTAACCCTTCTTCTTCACGCGGCATAAAAGCGTCTCTGCTAAACCCGGACCTGTAGGGAACGGGACGAAACATGCGCTTTTCAACCAGGAGCCGGATCGCAGCCGCCGGATTGGCCGCCGCACTGACGGTCGCCAGCGGACCGGCCATCGCCAATGATGCGACCGGCCTGATCTTCGGCGAACGCCAGCTGGCGCTGGATCTCGACGCACGCTGCGGCCTGTTCACGGCCGAACAACGCGATGCGCTGAATGCCGCCCGGCTCCAGGCCCGCGGCACGCTGCTGCGTGACGGCGTCTCTGCCCATGCCCTGGACGACTATGCCGACGAGATCGAGGCCCAGGCCGGCGCGACAGACTGCACCTGGCCGGAAGTCGCCGACCTGCGCCACCGTGTAGCCGACGCCTTCACCGGCTGGCAGCGGCTGCGCGACATGCAGTTCGAAGGTCAGGATTTCGGCTGGAGCGCGACCCGCTCATTCATTGCCGGACAACCCGGCTGGGCGGCTCTCCAGGATACAGGCGTGCTCCGCGTCGGTCTCAGCCGGACCGATCAGCGCATCCGCTTTTCAGCCGCCATGCCGGCAACGCCGGGCGCTGTCTCGGCCGTCCTCGTCCTGCGCGACATGCGCCGCGAGCCCGACCTTTACGATCCGACGCTGGACGGACACTTTCCCGCACCGGCCGGAGCGGAGTGGGCCGACTGGACACCGCCGGATTATGCCCGTGCGCTGCTCTGGGCCAGCGGCCGTGGTACTGCTGCCGAACAGGCCGCCCTGAGCGCCGGCGGAACCGGCCTGGTCTTCCATTTCCCCGAGAGCGCCGTGGAGGCCATCATTGCCCGCGATCCGCGCGAAACGGCCCGTATCGAGCTGATCGACGGACACGGCAACACGGTCGGCCACTACTATTTCGAGATCGGGGATTTCGGTGCCGCCCGCGCCTTCGTGCGATCGGGCAATCTGTCGGTTCCGCGGAGCTAGAGCATTTTCAGCAAAAGTGGGAACCGATTTTGCGGTTCGAAAATGCGACCGCTCAGGCCTTGGCATTTTCAGCAAAAGTGGGAACCGGTTTTGCGGTTCGAAAATGCGACCGCTCAAAAAGCCGTAGCCATTTCACCGACCTCTATCGCGATGAAAACGCCCGAGGCGTCAGGCCTCCGTACCGGTACGCCCGGCCGTCGGCGCGGTCGTGATATCCTGCGACGCGGCCTGGGCCCGCTCGATCTGCTGACGCACATCCAGCCCGGCCACAGTACCGGCCGGCCAGGTTTCCACATCACCGCGCTTGTCGGCAAGGATCGGCAGGGTCACCGTGACGGTCGTGCCGACACCCTTGCGCGAGGCGATCGACATGTGACCGCCGTGCAGTTCGGCCAGGGCACGCACCAGCGAGAGGCCCAGGCCCGTGCCGCGCTTCTCGATGTCGCGGGCATTGGCGGCCTGCTGATAGGGCTGGCCCAGACGCTCGGCCTCTTCCGGATCGATCCCGACACCGCTATCGCCCACCGCCAGCACCAGCTGGCCGCCGGACGGACGGGCCATCACGACAATCGCGCCGCCTTCGGGCGTGAACTTCACGGCATTCGACAGCAGGTTCAGCAGGATCTGGCGCAGCGCCTTGCGGTCGCCCATGACCGGCACGGCCACGTCATTGCGCTTCACCGACAGGGTGATACCGGCCTCTTCGGCCTGCAGACGCATCATCTTGGCGACCAGGCCGACGATCTCGTCAATGTCGAACCGTTCGCGCACCAGCTCGTAGCGATCGGCTTCGATCTTGGACATGTCGAGCACGTCCCCGATCAACTCCATCAGGTGCTGGCCGCTTTCATGGATCAGGTCGGCATATTCCGCATAGCGGGCCGGCATCGGGCCGAAGAGACGCGCCTTCATGACGTCGGAGAAGCCGATAATGGCATTCAGCGGCGTGCGCAGTTCATGGCTGACGGACGCCAGGAACTGGGACTTGGCGCGGGCTTCCTCTTCGGCCTCTTCGCGGGCGCGTTCGGCTTCGCGGAGACGGGCTTCCAGCGCAGGGCCCCGATCCTCGGCGAACAGCGCGACGGAACCGCCTCCCGGCAGTGGCCGGGTCTGGAAGCGGACATCGGCTTCGTTGCCGCTGAGCCCCCGCAAGACCAGATGCCCCGACGACGGTGCAAGCGCAGCCTTGCGGGCGCGAGCCGCGAGTTCGGCACGACTTTCGTCATCAAAACCCAGATCGCACAGCGGCAGGCCGGCGAGCTCGCGCGGCAGGCCCGGAGACATTTCGCGCAGCGCGTCCGATGCGGCAAGGATGTTTCCGTCGCCATCGCAGGCGACGATGGCGGCCGGAGCATGATCGAAAGCCTTCGAGCGCACGCGGCCCCGTTCGGCTTCGGTCCGCACGGCATCGGCTTCGCGGACCGCGCGCAGGGCGCCCAGACCAAAGCCGGTCGCCAGCATCAGGGCGCAGCCGAGCACAAAGGGCAGGTGCAGTTCGACGGCCATGGGGGCCGGAGCAATGAACCCCGTCAGCTGCAGCACGGCAACAACCAGCGCTGCCAGCCCGGACAGGGACGCCGCCTTGACGACTCCGTCGCGCAGGCCGCTGGCCGCAGCGACAGCCGGCGCCAGCAGGAAGGCGAGCGCACCGATGCCGGTGACCCCGCCGCCGGTGACGGCGATCCCGGCGGCAAAGCCGGTCCAGATCATGGCCAGCACAAAGCGTTCGAAAGGATGAACAAGACGCGGCAGCAGCATGAGACCGGCAATGGCCGGCAGGGCGAGCGCCGTCAGGCCGAGTGCGCGCATCCATTCGGCACCGCCCAGCAGCGGCCAGACCTGCGGCGCGGCAGCAGCCAGCGTGCCAATCCATACCAGATTGACAATCACGCCACCGCGGCGGGCGATCCAGGCTGTGATATCGTCGCTCTTCGGGTCCATCTCTCAACCGGTACGGACTGTCATCTGATTCCTGTACGCGGGAATCTTCGCCTTTATCGTTAACAAATACTGAATCCCGAGACCGGTTCATTTACCTTTCTGAACAAACCGGCCTTCGAATAATTCATCACGCATGGACACTTGGCGCTGTTCGCGGGACAAGGCAATATGTTTGCGGGACGTGTCAGGAGTCTTTGAATGTTTGTCAGTTCGCTCACGGCGCTCGTCCTCATGATTTCCGCTGCGCAGGACGCGCCGGAAACGGCGCCGCAAACAGTCGGTGAAACCGCTGCGGCCCCGCAGCTCCAGCTCGATACCGCCCCGCCACAGGCAGAGGGGATGGTTCGCCGCTCCGCGGGGCAATACGCCGCCTATCACGGTGTCGTCGCTGATCTGCGCGATGCGCCTATCGCATCGGGCGACGATCTCGATTCGGCAATGGACCGGCTCTCCGCCTTCTATGGCGAGGACCGTCTGGTGCGGGCCTGGATCGCCTATGCCTCGATCATTGCGGCGCATCACCCCGACTATATCGACCAGGTGCGCGAGCTGGCCGACTATTACGGCCCCAACGCCGCCATGTCCGGCTTGATGAACGATCCGGCCTTCGCAACCAGCTTCTCCGCCGCCGGCGACGCCCAGGATTCGGTGATCGACGCCGTCGGGCGCGACAATGCCGAGATCCGCGAGGTCTCTGAGCGTTACCGTTCGGCCGCCTATTCTCTGCAGTCGGAACGCTGGGCGAACCGGGTCTATCGCGACCGGGCGGACCGCCTGGCCGCAATTTCCGAAATGACCGAAAGCCCGCTGATGCTGCCGGATACGTTGCGCCTGTCGCCGGAAAGCGGCCTGGGCGATGCGGTCCCCGCCTCGGCCCTGTTCGAGCGCGCCGTGCCGCTGGACATGGTCACACCGGTCGACGATACGCTGACGCCTCAGCTTTCGCTGACCGTCGGCGAAGCCGTTCCGGACCCCGACCGCTCCCGCGTCGGCCGTATTCTTTCGGTCGCCGCCCTGCAATCGCTGCAGGACACCGGTGCCGACACCGATGCCGCGATCGACAGCCTGCTCAGCGACCCGATGGTCGAGCGTTGTCTTGCCTGGGTCCGCCTCGACCTGCAGCAATGCGTGGCCGCCGGGCATTTCAAGTATGAGGACAGTTTCTGCATCGCCGAGCACGCCCTGCTCGATGTCAGCCGCTGCCTCGATACCGCGGATACGTCGGAATAGGCCGCATTTGCACGGCTCGAATGGCGACGTGTTAACAAAAAGTGTCTCGAACAGGGACAAGATAAAATTGCGGGCAAATTTTACAAAAAAACGCTGATCCATATTTGCACGGCATTTTTGGTTAACGGCGGATTCGCTCGCTATACTTCGGCTCTTCGACTAGCCTCGATCCTGCATTGAGGAGGTTCTCGCCTCTTGAGTGCCAATAAGAAGGAGGTCGGTCATGATGTTCTTGCTGCGTGCAGCCCTTTGGCTTGCAGTCGTCAGCGTGTTTGTGCCCCGCGATTTCGCGGGCGAGGCCTTTGACCTGCCGCAAAACCTGGCTGAAACCCGGATTGATGCCGGCGAACCCGTCAGCGCCTGGTGTGAGGACAATGCCGCCCTGTGCGATGCCGGCCGCGAGGCGGCGCGACTTGGCGGTTTCCTGACCGACATGGCCGCCACCCGGATCGAAGCCGCGCTTGTCGAGCACGAGGCCGAACGCAATTCCTGACGCTTCCCCCGCCACGGGAATGCTGTCCGATACCGCACCGGATGCTTGCCTTGCCGCCATCGCCGCACTACCTCGGCCCTGACATGACGGCACACAGCGACATCCATTCCGAGATCGAAGACATCGTCGACGAGTTCGACCTCCTGGGCGACTGGGAGGAGCGGTACAAGTATCTCATCGACATGGGCAAGGCCCTGCCCGACATGCCGGAGAGCGACCGCACTGACACCAACAAGGTGAAGGGGTGTGTCAGCCAGGTCTGGCTCGTCACCGAACCGGGCGACAATACCCTCACCTTCCGGGCCGACAGCGACGCGCATATCGTGCGGGGGCTCGCCGCGTTGCTGCTGCGCGTCTATTCCGGCCGGACACCGGCAGACATCCTGTCGGTCGATGCGCGCGAAGTGCTCAAACGGATCGGCCTGTCCGAACACCTTTCCCCGCAGCGCTCCAACGGGCTGACCTCGATGATCGGCCGGATCCGCGCTGCGGCGGGCGCCTAGTCCCGGCAAGGGCTCGCCCCGCTTGCGGGGGAGCTGTCCGCGAAGCGGACTGAGGGGGCGGCGCGAAGCGCCGCGGAGCGCGTAGCGCGCAGACTCTCCCCCATCGCCTTGCTGCGCTCGGCACTTCCCCCGCTTCGCAGGGGAAGCCTTTTCACCCCGATCCATAGATTTCCGCCAGCCGCCCCAGGGCGAGTTTGACGGCTGTGCCGCCGGAGCGCTGGCCCCAGCCGAAGCGGCGCTCCATGGCGGCCAGGCTCTCCTCGCGGATGAGGGCGGCCTCGACGACTTTCGCCAATTGCGGTCCCAGCGCGTCCAGCGCCTTGAAAACACGATCCTTTGCGGCGATGGCGCTGAGGGTGGCGTCTTCCGGTCCCCGGCGCGGACCTTCGCCGCGGCGCGGGGCTGTGGGGGACCAGTTGCGGGTGGTGCGCTGGGTCAGGCTGGAGCGGTGATAATCGGCCAGAAAGCGCTCTGCGGCATTGCGTTCGGCGGGGCCCAGAAGGCCGGACCACTTGCCCAGCGGGCCCTCCAGGGCATTGGCCATGACCGTCTCGATACGCCCGCTTTCATGCATCACAGGGCGCTCAATGAGGTGAGATTGCTGCACCATGGGTGACCCATTGGTGTCACATAGTGCGACATGACCGGCCGCAGAGAGGGTGTAGCCGTCGCCGGAGCGGGCGAGCCAGCCCTTCGTCTCGGCCTCGCGCATGTCGGCCGGTGCGAGACGGGCGAGCGGACGGCGGCGGCGATCGGTTCCGGCGAAGACGGCGTGCGACCCGGCATGGGGCAGAAGCACGGCGCCGCGGCGCGACAGCGCCCGCATCCAGCGCGGCGCGCTCATGCCTCTTCCTCCCCGCCGGATTGCACAAGGATGCGCGGCGTGCCGCGCAGGCTTTCCTCCAGCGCATCCATCCAGGCATCGAAATCGCGGTCGTCGCGGCGGTCCTCGATCCGGTGGCAGGCATGGGCGGCGGTGGTGCGGTCGCGGCCGAAGGCCTGGGCGACACGGGTCAGCGGTAGTTCGAAGGCGACATGAGCGAGATACATCGCCACCTGCCGCGCCAGCGCAGCCTCCCTCGAATGCCGCGTCGGCGCCTCGAGATCCTGCTGCGGCACCCCGAAAGCATAGGCCGCCGCGCTCTGCGCCAGGCGGGCCCGGGCCACGTCGTCGGCCAGTCTTTCCATCGCTCGTTCCATCCTGCACTCCCGGTCTCGTGCGGCCTCGAATGGCGGCCGCGGCGTGAGTGAAAGGCTAGGTGGACTACGCCCGGTGGGGATAATATTCCTATTAGCGTTGCAAAGAAAGAGGGCGCCACCCTTGCGTGTGGCGCCCTCGCTTCCGTTCTAACCCCTTGAAGCTTAAGGGGCGATGTAGGCGATAATCAGGACGATGGCCAAAAGCGCGCTGGTCCAGATCGCCAGCATGCCAGAGGGGATATCCCGGCTGATCGCGCCCATAGGACTGAATGCCTGGAACAGCCGGCCGCCCATCCGGGTGCGTGCCGCGGCGAGCACATTGCCGATCGAAGCCCACAACCGGCCGAACATGGCGTGACCCCAGCGGGCCGTGCCGTCGAAGGCCCGGCGATAGACCCAGTCGAAGTCCAGATTGATCGAGCGCTTCTCGTCCGGATACCACTTCATCCGCACCAGGAAGGCGAAGGCGAAGAGCGCCGCGAGCAGGAGCTGCATCTGCCCGACCACGTGGTCGAAGGTCCACATGGGATACGCGTTCGCCACCTCGGGGAAGGGGGTGAGGTTGTAGAGCGCGCGATAACCGCCCGGGATGCCGAACATGTCGGGCCAGCCCAGATAGACGCACATCAGCGCGGCAATCCCCATCGCCATCAGCATGTTCACCGGCGCCTCGCGGACGCGGTGGCCCTTGTCGTGGGCGAAGAAGGCGAAATACGGGATCTTGATGCCCGAGTGCTCCAGCACGCCGGCCGAGGCAAACAGCAGGATGAACCAGACGATATAATGCCCCTCGTGCGCCACCGCCGCCAGCGTCATCGCCTTGGCGACAAAGCCGGAGAAGAGCGGGAAGGCCGAGATCGAGGCGGCGCCGATGATGCAGAAGATCGCGGTCGCCGGCATGGTCTTGAACAGACCGCCCAGTTCGGACGCCTTCACGGTGCCGACGCGGTAGAGCACGGCCCCCATGCTCATGAACAAGAGCGCCTTGTAGATGATGTGCACGAAGGCGTGGGCCGCGGCGCCATTGATGGCGAGCTCGGTGCCGACACCGATGCCGACCACCATGAAGCCCAGCTGGTTGTTCAGCGAGTAGGACAGCACCTTCCTGAGATCGTTCTCGACCACGGCGAAGAAGACCGGGAAAGCGGTCATGATCGCGCCGATCCAGATCAGCATGTCGGTCCCGGCATAGCCGCGCGCCAGGGCGTAGACGGCCAGCTTGGTGGTGAAGGCCGAGAGCACGACAGCGCCCGTGACCGTCGCCTTGGGATAGGCGTCCTGCAGCCAGTTGTGCAGGAAGGGGAAGGCGCATTTGATGCCGAAGGCGAGGAAGATCAGGAAACCGCCCAGCGTGTTCACCGAGAGGCTCTCGTCAAACGCCCAGCTGCCGGTATCGGCGGAGTGGATCACGGCACCGGCCAGCAGCATGACGCCGGACAGGACGTGGATCGCCAGATAGCGCAGGCCCGCCTTGTAGGCTTCGTTGGTTTTGGAACCCCAGATCAGGAAGACCGAGGAAATCGCCGTCAGCTCCCAGAAGAAGAAGCGCGAGAGGAGATCGCCGGCGAAGACGGCGCCGAGGCCGGCCCCGGCATAGATCAGGCCGGAGGCATCGCCGACACGGTCTTTGGAATGCAGGCCGTAGAGCGCATTGATGAAGGCGGCGATGATGAAGATCAGGCCCCAGATGCGGGACAGGCCGTCATAGCGGAAGGTTTCCAGCGTGAACCCGCCCAGTTCGATAATGCCACCGGTATGAACGCCGGAGGGCACGTTGAACCAGAGGAAGCCCGCCAGCACCGGTGCGACCAGGGCCAGGCCCTTGCGCACATAATGGTTCGGCACGGCCGCCGCGATCAGCCCGGCGATGATGACCGGCCAGGCCGGGGAGACGTCGTAGAGGGCCTCGATCATTGGTCGCCCTCCCCGTCCCAATAGTCTTCCTCACGGCCCAGGAAGCCGCGGATCACGAACCAGCCGACCATCACGGCCAGCACGAAGGAGCCGAAACCCCACAGGGCATAGAAGCCCGGTGTCTCGGCCACATGCACGTATTCATGGCGATGGTGGAAGAGGTCGATCGCCGCAAAGCCGAGGGCGAGGACCAGCAGGACCCACAGCATCGAGGATTTCAGCCATTTCGCGTCCAGCCACAAAAAGGGCCGGGCCGCGGGATGCACGAGTTCATCGTGTTTGCCGGATTGATCGCTCACAGGGCGGCCTCCGCAGCAAGGGACGAGGACAGGAAGACCGGCGCGAGATAATCGCGCAGCGGCCCGATCAGGAAGAAGAGCACCAGCACGCCCGCTGCCGTGATGACCGGCGGCAGGATGACCAGCATGGGCGGCTTCTTCTTCAGCTTGGCCTCTTCCGGCGCGGAGAAGAAACCGCGCGCCGAGAGCGGCAGCAGATAGGCGACATTGAGGATGGACGAGGCGACCAGCGCCACGATCAGCAGACCGTGACCGCTCTCCCAGGCGCCCTGCATCAGGAAGAGTTTGGGCCAGGTGCCGCCCAGCGGCGGCAGGCCGATGATCGACAGCGCACCGACCGTGTAGGCGATGAACAGCCAGGGCATGTAGCGGCCCAGGCCCGCCATCTGCGAGATCTCGGTCTTCTTGGTGGCGGTGTAGATCGCGCCTGCGCTCATGAAGAGGGTGATCTTGCCCCAGGCGTGCATGACGATCTGCAGCGCCCCGCCCAGCATGGCCAGCGGCGAGGCCAGCATCACGCCCAGCGTGACATAGGAGAGCTGGGAGACGGTGGAGAAGGCCAGCCTGGCCTTCAGATTGTCCTTGGTCATCGCGACGACCGAGGACAGCACGATGGAGATACCGGCGATCCAGGCCAGCGCGTCCGAGGTCGGCGTGGCGGCGATCAGGGCGGGACCGAAAATGTAGGTTCCCACTTTCAGCATGGCGAACACGCCGGCCTTCACAACGGCCACGGCGTGCAGCAGGGCGGAGACCGGCGTCGGTGCGACCATGGCGTTGGGCAGCCAGGGGTGAACCGGCATCAACGCCGCCTTGCCGATCCCGAAGGCGAACAGCACCAGCAGCACACCGGCGATGGCAGGCGTCACCTCGTTGACGGCCAGGAGGCCGCCGGCGACGAAATCGGTCGAACCGGCGAGGTAGTGCGTGGCGATCACGGCGGGCAGCAAGAGGCCGATCGAGGTGCCCAGCAGGATGGACAGATAGATCTTGCCGCCGCGCTTGGCGTTCGCGTCTCCCTTGTGCGTCACCAGCGGATAGGTCGACAGGGTGAGCACTTCGTAGAAGAGGAACATTGTCAGGAGGTTGCCGGACAGGGCCACGCCCATGGCGGCACCGATGGCGATGCAGAAACAGACATAGAAGCGCGTCTGGTTCTTCTCGTTATTCCCGCGCATATAGCCGATGGAGTACAGCGAGTTGACGATCCACAGGCCCGAGGCCACCGCGGCGAACAGCGCGCCCAGCGGTTCCAGGCGGAAGACCAGGTGCAGGCCCGGCGCCAGATTGGCCAGTTCCAGCACCGGACGGCTCGGCGCGATCTCGACCAGATAGGCCACATTCAGCGCCAGCAGGACGGCAGAGACCAGCGTCGCGCCTTCGCGCAGATTGGGATACTTGCCCAGCAGCGCCACGGCGACACCGCCGATGGCCGGGATGGCCAGCGCCAGGGCAAGGGAGAGTTCAGGCGTCCACATCGGCTCAGTTTCCTCCCATCACGGCATTGGCGGCCGCGCGGGCCAGGCCGACCAGCGGGTCGGCGTGGAAGAAGAAGAAGATATTGGCGAAGGCCAGAAGGCTCATCGGGGCCAGCACCATCCACGGCGCCAGGCGGCGGGCCGGCGCAACGCCCGCCTTGCCGGCCGGCGGCGTTTCCATCCAGATCGCCGACAGGAGCCGGGCCACATAGGCCAGCGCCAGCAGCGAAGAGATCATCAGTGCGGCAACCGCCCACCACCAGCCGCGCTCGAGCGCGGCGGTGACGAGATACCATTTCGAGGTGAAGCCCACCGTCAGCGGCACACCGACCAGCGACAGGCTGGCGACGGTGAAGGCGGCCGAGGAGGCCGGCATGGTCTGGCCGAGACCGGCGAGATCCTTGACCCGGCGCACGCCGAAATTCAGCGCAAAGGCCCCCAGCGCCATGAACAGCGCACCCTTCATCAGGGCGTGGTTCATCAGGTGCAGCATGCTGGCCGACAGGCCGGCCGCGGTGCCCATGCCCAGACCCAGCATCATGTAGCCGACCTGCGCCACCGAGGAGTAGGCCAGAAGGCGCCGGGCATCGGTCTGGAAGACCGCCTGCACCGAAGCCACCATCATGGCGATGACCCCGACCACGGCGAACAGCCAGGTGAAGGACATCGCGACGAAGTTCACCTCCGGGTGGAAGACCGAGAAGACGAAGCGGATCAGCGCGTAGAAGGCGACCTTGGTGGCCGTGGAGGCCAGGAAGGCGGTGACGAAGTTCGGCGCGAAGGCATAGGCGTTGGGCAGCCAGACATGCAGCGGGAACATTGCGGCCTTGAGGCCCAGCCCCACCACGATGAAGGCGAAGGCGGCCTGGGTGACGCGGTCATGCCCGTTCTGTTCCAGCACGGCGGCCATGTCGGCAATGTTGAGCGTGCCGGTGGCCATGTAGAGGAAGCCGACGCCGATGACGAAGAAGGTCGCGCCGATCGTGCCGAGCACCAGATAGTTATAGCTGGCGGTCAGGGCGCGGCGGTCCTTGCCGGCGCCCATGGCGATGATCGTGTAGGTGGAGATCGAGGAGATTTCCAGGAAGACGAAGACGTTGAAGGCGTCGCCCGTGATCGTCACGCCCAGCAGGCCGGCAAAGCAGACCAGGAAGGCGGAATAGAAGAGCGATTGCTGCTTCTTGGCGATCTCGTCGGCGACCGACGGCAGGGCGTAGATGACGCACAAGAGGCCGACAATGCCCACCAGGAGCAGCAGCGGCACGTTGAGCATGTCGACGCGCAGCTCGATGCCCACCGGCGGCAGCCAGCCGCCCATGGCGTAGGAAATCACCCCGCCGGTCGAGACCTGGCCGAGAATGTTCAGCGACAGCACCGCCACGGCGATCGCCGTCGCCAGGGTGACGCCCCAGGCGAGGATGCCGCGCGGCATCAGGGCCGCCACGGCTGCCATGATCAGCGGGATGACGACAATCAGCGCAGGCGCGTGCACGGCAATGCCTGCCGGCAGGAGAGAGGCCAGCATGTCCATTTATTCGGCGCTCCCGGTCTCAAGGGAATAATCGGCCGCATTGAGCGCGTCGTCCTCGATGGTGCCATAGGCCTCGCGAATGCGGACGACGAGCGCCAGGCCAACGGCCAGGGTCGCCACGCCGACGACGATCGCGGTCAGGATCAGGACGTGCGGAAGCGGATTGGAATAGGCGATTTCGGCAGCGTGGTGCGCGGCTTCGGCGGCATGCCCCGCGGCCGCTTCGGCCGCATGGCCCGCCACGTCGGCACCGTGGCCGGCGGCAGCCTCGGCACCGTGACCGGCATCCCCGCCATGCGCATCGCCGGCGATGATCGGCGGCTGGCCGCCGAACACCTTGCCCATGGTGATGTAGAGCAGGAAGACCGAGGTCTGGAACAGCGACAGGCCGACCAGACGCTTCACCAGATTACCGGTGGCGATCACCACATACAGGCCGGTCATCATCAGGATGATGATCGGGATGTAGTTGAAGCGTTCGAGAATGATTTCCAGCATGCTCACCACTCCTCGTCCGGAATGTCCGGCACGCGGCCGGCGAAGGCGTAGAAGATCGCCAGCATCACCGAGGCGACCGTGGTCAGCACGCCCAGCTCGACCAGCAGGATGCCGTAGTGCTGGCCGGTGTGGTGGCCCTGGTCAGGATGCAGCGCGTCATAGTCCAGGAAGTTCAGCGGTTCGCCGGCCCCGTTCATGAACAGGGTGGCGACGCCGACACTGGCATAGATCAGCACGCCCAGCGCGGCACCGTAGCGCACGACGACCGGCGGAACGGCCCGGCGGGCCTCTTCCATGCCGAAGATCAGGGCGTAGAGGATCACCGCGACCGCGATGATGACGCCGGCCTGGAAGCCGCCGCCCGGGCCGAAATCGCCGTGGAACTGAACGTAGAAGCCGAACACGACGATCATCGGGATCAGGAGTTTGGAGACAACGCGCAGGATCAGGTGCGGGCTCATGCCTTGTCCTCCTTTTTCCCGGCTTTTGCGGCCTTGGTCCTCGCCTTGCCGGCGGCCTCGTCAGCGTCTTCCTCGCGACGGCCGGTGCCGAAGCCCAGCAGCAGCATCACGCCGAGCGCGGCGGTGAAGATCACGACGGTCTCGCCGAACGTGTCATAGCCCCGGTAGGAGGCGAGCACCGCAGTGACCACATTGGGCACGGCGATCTCGTTCGGGGTCGAGGTCATGTAGTCCATGCCGACATAGGAATTCGCCGGCGAGTTGGGGTCGCCATAGACCGGCATGTCGGGGATGGCGAAGAACAGCGCTGCACCTGCCGCTACCACGACCGCCAGGGCGGCCCAGTGGCGCTTGGCGCCGGCCGGCTCGCTCTCGCGGGCGGTCAGCAGCATGGCGCCCAGCATCAGCACGGTGGAGATGCCCGCGCCGACGGCCGCTTCGGTGAAGGCCACGTCGACCGCGTCGAGCGAGACGAACCAGGCTGCCGAGAGCAGCGAGTAGACGCCGGTCAGCATCACAACGGCAAACAGGTTGCGCAGGCGGACAATGGCAAAGCCGACGGCCAGCAGCATGGCGATCAGCGCATAGTCCAGGTACTGGGTGAGATCGGAATGATCCATCTACTGGCCCTCCCCGCTGGCCTTGCCGGCTTCGGCCGGGTGCGCCGGATGGAAGCGCGACAGGCGCGGCTTGTGCCCGGCCCGGTGGGCGGCATTGGCGATGGCATGGGTGGCGGTCGGGCTGGTCAGGAAGAGCAGCAGGCCGACCAGGAAAAGCTTGGCCACGGTCTGCCAGTCATGTGCCTGCAGCACGAGCCCCAGAATGATCAGCTCGGCACCCAGCGTGTCGGTCACGCCAGCCGCATGCATGCGGGTGTAGAAGTCGGGCAGGCGCATCACGCCGGTCGCCCCGGCGAGCACGAAGACCAGGCCCGTCGCCATGGCGGCGACAGAGCCGGCGAACAGCGCGTATTGCAGGATCTCGGCCCAGCTCATTTCTCGTACTCCCCGTCCAGCGCCTTGCGCAGGGACATCTGCGCCAGGGCGATTTCCAGCGAGCGGTAGCGGAAGAATTTCAGGATCGCGATGGTCGCGACAAAATTGATCAGCGCATAGAGGAGCGCGATGTCGATCGCATCCTGGCGGCCCGCAATGGCGGAGAAGACCAGCAGGAAAAGCACGGTCTTGGTGCCGAAGGAGTTTGCGGCCAGCACGCGGTCATACAGCGTCGGCCCGGCAAACAGGCGCGCCAGCATGATGGCCATGGCGCCGGCCATGCCCAGGGCGATGATGAAATTCACCCACTCCATCATTTCACCTCCTTGCGGCGGCCATCGGTGGCGATGTCGGAGCGCGCGCCCATCTCGGCAAAGCCGGCCGGATCGGTGAAAGAACCGTCCAGCGCGTGCACCAGGAAACCGTCATCCTCGACATCCACCGTCACCGTGCCCGGTGTCAGCGTGATCGAGTTGGCGAAGACGCACAGGCCCAGGCCCGAGCGCTGCTGCGCCGGCACGCGCACCAGGCGCGGCTCGATGTCGATTTCCGGCTTCATCACCAGGCGGGTTACAGCGAGATTGGCGTTGACGATCTCGCGGCCCAGCCAGGACCAGTAGCCGAACAGGGCCGGTGCCGGTGCGACCGGCACGGTCTCGCGGTCGACGATCCGCATGCGAAAGGTCAGGGCGACGGCGATCACGATCGAGATCACGCCCAATCCCATCACGATGGGATAGTCGCCGCTCAGGGTATAGCTCCCCGAAAGGGTGAGCCAGAGCGCCACCAGGATGGCGGTGAGGCTGACGCCGTAGAACATGGATTCTCCCCGCGCGTTAACGCTTCACCCGGTTATTAGCGGCCGGAAACCGGCTTGACCAGAAGAACCGGACGCCCAGTTGCACACACTTTCAGTGCGGTCATCAAGGCCCCCGCGCGCGTGTATGAAACAGGTGCACGCGCGCGCGGATATAAACCGGTGCCGCTCGCCGCACAGACCCCGTCCGGACGAAATGCAGTTGTTGGCGCCGGCCCCACGTGCGGGGTGTGGCTTTCAGCCCACAGGGGATGACAAAGTCCTGTCATATTCTTGCATTGGTTGCATGAGGCCCCAAATGGCGGGTCCAACCCGGCCCCACGGATGGTCGATTCAAACTCAATACCCGTAAAAACAAGAGGGGATTTTCATGAAACACCTGCTTCTCGGCGTCGCCCTGGGCGCCCTGACCGCAGCGTCAGCCGTCGCCCAGTCGGCGGTGGACGTCATCGTCGTCACGGGTACGCGCGCCGAAGGCCGCACCGCCTTGGAAAGCACGGCGCCGGTCGATGTGATCTCGGCGGGCACGTTGGAAAACAACGGCTCGACCGAGCTGAACGTGGCCCTGTCCTACGCCCTGCCCTCCTTCAACTTCCCGCAGCCGGCGATCACCGACGGTACCGACCATGTGCGCCCGGCGACGCTGCGCGGCCTGGGTCCGGACCAGACGCTGGTGCTGGTCAATTCGCGCCGGCGGCACTCCTCGGCCCTGGTCAATCTCAACGGTTCGGTCGGACGCGGCTCCTCGGCGGTCGACCTCAACACCATTCCCGTCTCGGCCATCGGCCGCGTGGAAGTGCTGCGCGACGGCGCCTCGGCCCAGTACGGTTCCGACGCCATCGCCGGCGTGATCAATGTCGGCCTGCGTGAAGCGCGCGAGGGCGGCCAGGTGACGGCCAGCTTCGGCCAGTACGCCACCGACATCCCGCTCGTCGACCAGCCGCGCTCGGCCTCGGACGGCGACACGACCAGCCTGTCCGGCTGGGTCGGCCTGCCGCTCGGCGCGGAAGGCTTCCTGACCCTGTCGGCGGAATACCGCGACCGTGAACCCACCAACCGCGCCGGTCCGGACACCCGCCAGCAATACCCCTCCCTCACCGGCGGCGGTCTCGATCCGCGCGAGCAGAGCTTCGACCGGATCAATCACCGTTTCGGCCTGTCGGCGTCGGAAGCGCTGAGCCTGTTCGCCAATGCCGGCCTGCCGATCAGCGCCGATGCCGAACTCTATGGCTGGGCGAGCTACCAGCAGCGCGACGGCCAGGGCGCCGGCTTCTATCGCCGCGCCCAGGACTCCCGCAATGTCCCGGCGATCTATCCGGACGGTTTCCTGCCCTACATCACCACGGACGTCGAAGACATTTCCGTGCTGGGCGGCGTGCGCGGCGACTGGGCCGAATGGGGCTATGATTTCAGCCTGGGCTATGGCCGCAACGAGCTGGGCTATGGCGTGGAGAACTCGGTCAACACCTCGATGGGTGCCTCGAGCCCGACGAGCTTCGACGCCGGTGCGCTGATCTATGACCAGCTGACCGCCAATGCCGACTTCCAGCGCAATTACGCCGTCGACGCCTTTGCCGGCCCGCTGAGCGTCGCTGTCGGCCTGGAATACCGCCTGGAAAGCTACGAGATCGAGGCCGGTGAAGAAGCCTCCTACATCAATGGCGGCGTGACCGGTCCCAATGGCGAGATCCTCGCCTCGGGCAGCCAGGTCTTCCCGGGCTTCCAGCCGTCCAACGTGATCGACGAGGACCGCGATTCCATCGCTGCCTATATCGATCTGGAAACCGACGTCACCGACCGTTTCACCGTGTCTGCCGCTGCGCGGGCGGAAAGCTATTCCGACTTCGGCGAGACCCTGACCGGCAAGCTGGCGGCGCGCTACCAGCTGACCGACGCGCTGGCGCTGCGCGGGGCCGTGTCGAACGGTTTCCGGGCGCCCTCGCTGCAACAGGCCTATTTCACCTCCACATCGACCGTGTTCACCGGCACGCCGCCGACGCCGGTCGAGGTCGGCACCTTCCCGGCGACCAGCCCGGTCGCAGCCGCGCTGGGCGGTGAGCCGCTGGAAGCCGAGGAATCGCTGAACATCTCCGGCGGTCTCGTCTTCGCCCAGGGCGGGTTCACGCTGACGGTGGATGCCTATGCCATCGACATCGAGGACCGCATCGTGCTGTCGGAAAACCTCTCCGGCCCGGATGTGGAAGCCCTGCTGGTCAATGCCGGCATCACCAACATCACCAGCGCCCGCTTCTTCATCAATGGTGTGGAAACGGAAACCCGCGGTGTCGACGTGGTCGCCAGCTATGGCTTCCAGACCGCCGACTGGGGTGATTTCGACCTGACCTTCGGTGCCAACTTCACCGAGACCGAAGTCACCGACGCCCCGACCTCGGAAGTCCTGCCGGGTGTCTCCCTCTTTGCACGGCGCGAGATCGCCCGCTTCGAGGTCGGCCAGCCGGAGAACAAGCTGATCGGGTCTGTCGACTGGTCGCGCGGTCCGTTCGCCGGCTATGTCCGTGCAACGCGCTTCGGCGAAACGGTCGATCCGGGCACGGCAGCCGACGGTTCCGGCGATGAGGTCCTCTCGCCGAAGACCATTGTCGATGCCGAATTCTCGGCCGACATCACGGACGGGCTGAATGTCGCCTTCGGCGCCAACAACCTGTTCGACGAGTATCCGGATGTGACGGCGGAAACCCCGGCGCTGGACGGCACGTTCAGCCGGATCTTCCCCTTCTCCGGCTTCTCGCCCTTCGGCTTCTCCGGCCGCTATGTCTACGGCCGGATCCGCTACAGCTGGTAAGCTTGCAGCGGCAACCGCACAAGGAAATGCCCGGCTCCGGCCGGGCATTTTTTGTTGCGGGGATCAGAAATCGAAGAGTTCGCTGAGAAAGCTCTCGCGCTTCTTGTAGCGGCGCCGGTCGTCATAGCGGCGATCGTCGTGATGACGCGCCTCGCGGCGCGGCTCGCGCGCTTGCGGTGCCGACTGGGCGGGGGCAGCGGGTGCGGCGCGCTCGATGATCTTGTCCAGCTCGCCGCGGTCGAGCCAGACGCCCCGGCATTTCGGGCAATAATCGATCTCGACGCCGTTGCGGTCGGTCATCACCAGGGTTTCCTCGTCGACGGGGCATTTCATGATGGCGGGCCTCCTTGCCGTGCGTTGCGGATTGCAGACGCAGATATGGACGCCCGCCAGACCGCGGCAAGGTGGACGCGCCGGTCCGGAATCCCGCCCTGCGATCGGCCGTCCCGTCAGACAGCAGACGCCGGCCGCCGGGCCCAGGCGCGCTCATGCACGGAATAGGCGACCGTCTGCACCAGAGGCTCGATCAGGCCGATGGCCAGCGCAGCATGCCAGTTTCGCGTCAGGGCAAAGGCGACCGTCATCGCAACGCCCAGATGCATCAGGGCATAGCTGAGGGTCTTCAGCGCACCGCGCGGCACGCGCAAGGCATTGCGATCAGGCATGCGGCAACAGCGATGGACACGGGACAGCATCGGGCACTCCAGATTTTGCGAACAATTCGCAAAAATACCGTGATGCAATCGCGCAGTATGCGCCAATCAATTCTTCCGATTGCCCGGATCGAGCCGGTTTATGGCCTACGGCAGAGCCAGGTCAGCCCTTGTCCTCGGCGGAGAGGTTCCAGTAGCGCAGCACCGTCTGGGCCTTCTCGACCGACAGGCTGTCATAGACACGCCGCGCCTGCTCGACCTGGTCGCTCTGGTCAGACCGGCCCAGCCCCCGCCACATGTGCAGGAAGAAGGGCCATTTCAGGCCGGTCGCCTTGCACAGCACGGCCAGCGGTTCGCCGGCCATGTCGTCGATCATGCGCACGACCAGCCGGCGCTCGACGGCGGCCAGGCGGCTGATCTCGGCGATGATGTCCGAGGTCGCGCCCTCGGTCTCCATCGCCTCGCACACGCCTTCCAGCGACCCGAAGGGGCTGGTGTCGGCCGCTTCGCGATTGCGCTGGCGGCGGTCGATATAGCGCAGGATGCGGGCAACCATGGGATCGGACCAGCCTTCCCGGGCCGCGGCCGGGAAAATGTCTTCCGACGCTTCGAGCAGGATGGTGCGATCGACAGCGAAACGGTCGAGGATCTGGAAACGGTCGACATGTTCGCAGCTCCAGAACAGTCGGAAAGCCTGGGCCGGGCGCATTTCCTCGCGGCGGATCAGCAGCGCGGCGTATGAGGTTTCCTCGGCAGCGGCTCCGACAAGATGATCGAGCGTAGGCGCTGCGAGATGGGCGGTCTTGTTGCGCAGGAGACGCTCCACCACGGGCGGCTCGCCATAGGCGGCCAGGGCCGCAGCGACGGTTTCCGACAGGGCTTCACGGCGGGCGATCGTCAGCCGGTGCTGCAGCGTGCCGGAATTGATGATCTCCATCATGTCGAAATCGGTCAGTGCCGTGCAGCGCTCCAGGATCGGCTGGGCGACCTCGAAATCATCGCTGGCCAGCGTGCGCAACAGGCGGTGCGGCGCCTCGCTCAGGGCCGCCAGGCGTTCCGCACAGCGCCGGCGCAGTTCAATATCCGAGGCCCGGATGACGTCATACAGGAGATCGCCGACAATCCAGCGCTCGCGCGGCGTGATGCGGCTGGACGGCAGGCCGACAATATCCGCAAGCCGGCGCGCCAGGAGCGCCCGCGTCTTGGGCGTGGCGACCGGTTCGGTCAGATCATAGGGCTTGGCCTCGGCCATGGGGACGCGTCCTGCCAGACTGGAATCGGGGCCAGAATGCCGTGACGGCGTTAATGAATGGTGGCAGCCGCGGCAACGTAATGGCCGGGAGTTGCCTTGCGCCCACAAGTTGGTAGACAGGGCGATCTGCAATCTTCCGCCGCTCGCGGCGCGGACACCCGGATCAACAAAGCGCGACGCCCCTTTGCCCGTCTTTCGCCCCCTCGCCGGCAATCGCCGCCTTCGACTGCCGCCGTTCGGCGGTTATCTGGTTCTGGTCGCCGGCTGGTTCTTCGGCTTCGGCCTGCAGACCACGATCTTCCCCGGCGTCATCACCTTCACCCTGGGCGAAAGCGCCGAGCGGCTGGGCATTGCCCAGGCCGCGCTGACCGCGCCGATGATGCTGCTCTTGCCCTTTGCCGGCGTGCTGGCCGAGCGCAAGGACCGGCGCGGGATCATCTTCTATTTCTACATTTTCGCCGGTCTTGCCGCGACCACGCTGGGTGCGCTGTTGATGACCGATCACCTGTCCTACTGGATCATGGTCGCCTTCGCGCTGATGATCGGTGTGGCAGGCGGTTTCGTGATGCCGGCCCGAGACAGCGCGATCAATCCGGTCGTGCGCATTTCCGGGCGCACCCGTCATGGCGGGATCGATCTGCAGCGGGCCGTGGTGATGGCGTCGGCGGTGCAGTTCGGCGCCCAGATCCTGGGCATGGGGCTGGGCTATATCGCCGCCTATACCGGCCCGGGTGCGCTGTTTGTCTGCCAGGGGATCGGCCTCTTCATCGGCGGGCTTTCTGCCGCCTTCCTGCCGCGTCTGGGCTCGACCCGCAACAAATCCACCGCCCACCCCATGGCCGACCTCGCCGAGGGCGTGCGCGCAGTCTTCCGCTCGCCGGTCCTGATGCCGATGACGGTGATCATGATTGCCATCGGCCTCCTCGTCGTGGGCGGCTCCTTCCTGGTGCTGATCCCGCTCCTGATCCGCGAGAGCTATGGCGGCGGTTTCCCCGAGATCGCCAGCCTGATGGTGGCCTTCTGGGTCGGCGCCTTTCTGGCCAATGTCGCCCTGGCGAGCTTCCCGCAGATCGAGCGGCCCGGCCGCGCCCTGATCATCGCCCAGAGCGTGACGGTGCTGGCGACCGGCGCCTTTGCGCTGCCCCTGCCCTTCTGGTCACTCTACATCCTCGTCTTCGTATGGGGGCTGGGCGCCGGCGTGGCGATCTCGCTGTCGCGTTCGGTGGTGCAGGAACAGGCCCCGCCGGACAAGCTGGCGCGGGTGATGTCGGTCTATCAGCTTGGTCTGTTCGGCGGCATGCCCGCCGGCGCCGTGCTGATGGGCTTCATGATCGGTTTCCTGGGACCGCAGACTTCCGCACTGATCCCGATGATCGGCCTCGGACTGGTTCTCGTGGTAATTTCCCTGACGACGCCCATATTGTCCGTCCGGCGCGGCCATTCCCATCCGGCCGCCCTGCCGCCGAACGAGGAAGCGCGCGACCATGCCGAAACTGACTGACGCCGAAATCGACGCCCTGAAGGCCCGGCTTGACCCGGAGACCTATGCGATCGCCTTCGAGGAAGGCACCGAGCGCGCCTTCACCCATCCGCTCAACGCGGAAAAGCGCGGCGGCGCCTATCACTGCAAGGTGTGCGGCGAGGCGCTGTTCTCGGCCGAGCACAAATACGAGAGCGGGTCGGGCTGGCCCTCCTTCTACGATGTGATGGCCTCGGACGCGGTGGAGACGAAGACGGATTTCCGGTTGCGCCTGCCACGCACCGAGATCCATTGCGCCAACTGCGGCGCACATCTGGGCCATGTGTTCTCCGACGGTCCCAGACCGACCGGACAACGCTATTGTACCAACGGGACCGTGCTGGATTTCCGGCCGGAGGAGACGGGCGGCGATTAAGGCCGGCCAACGCATGAGGGGAAGACGATGACATCGCGACAACTTGCCGGACGGATCGGCGCCGGGCTGACCGCCCTCGCGCTGGCCGCCTGCAGCCAGGAGACTGACATGACCGCCGACACCACCGCTGCCGCGCCGCAGACTTCGGCCCTGATCGAACGGGCCCGCGGCCTGGAAGCGCCGCGCGCCGAACAGCGCCCCGTGGAGATCGAGCAGCTGGGTTTTACCCGCGTCGACGAATACCAGTGGATCAAGGACGATAACTGGCAGCAGGTGATGCGCGAGCCGGACGTCCTGGACAGCGATATCCGCGAATTGCTGGACGCGGAGAATGCCTATCTGGACGCGGTGATGGAGCCGACGGTCGATCTGCAGGAACGGATTTTCCAGGAGATCCGCGGCCGCATCAAGGAAGATGACAGCTCGGTGCCCGAGCGCGATGGCGGCTATGAATACTTCACCCGCTATCGCGAAGGCGGCCAGTATCCGATCTATGCCCGCCGCCCGATCGATCCGGAAACCGGCGAGCCGGCCGGCGAGGAAGAGATTCTGGTCGATGGCGACGCCGAGGCAGCCGATTTCGACTATCTCGACTTCTCCTCGATGGAGCACTCGCCGGACCACCAGTATGTCGCCTTCGGCGTCGATATCCGCGGCTCGGAATACTACGAGATCCGCATCCGCGAGATCGCGACCGGCGCCATTGTCGCCACGCTGACCGACGAGAGCTCGGGCGACTTTGTCTGGGCGAATGACTCCGAGACGCTGTACTGGGTGTGGCGCGACGAGAACTCCCGCTCCAAGCGCGTCTACCGCCAGTCGCGCAGCGGCGGCGCCAGCGAGCTGATCTATGAGGAGCCGGATGACGGCTTCTTCGTCTCGGTCGGCACGTCGGACGGCGACAATTACATCGTCATCAATGCCGGCGGCCACACCTCCAACGAGCTGCGCCTGATCGACGCCAATGATCCGACGGCCGAGCCGCAGCTGATCGCGCCGCGCGAGGAGAATGTCGAATACTATCTCACCGAGGCCCGCGACCGCTTCTACTTCCTGACCAATGCCGACGGCGCGGTGGACTTCAAGATCGTCGCCGCTCCGATCGACAATCCGGGCCGCGAGAACTGGGAAGATGTCGTCGCCCACCGTCCGGGCACGCTGATCAATGCCGTCATCGGCTTTGCCGACTGGCAGGTCCGCATGGAGCGCCAGAACGCCCTGCCGCGCATCGTGGTGCACAATTACGAGAGCGGCGAGGAATACGACATCGCCTTCGACGAGGAAGCCTATTCGCTGGGTATCTCGCAGGGCTATGAGTTCGAGACCGACACGCTGCGTTTCTCATACGAGAGCCCGTCGACGCCGGAAGAGACCTATGATTTCGACATGGCAACACGCGAGCGCGTGCTGCTGAAGCGCCAGGAAGTCCCCTCCGGTCACAATCCGGAAGACTATGTCGTGCGCCGTATCATGGCGCCTGGCCATGACGGCGTGGATATCCCGGTCACCATCCTGCACCACCGCGACACGCCGGTGGACGGATCGGCGCCGCTGCTGCTGTACGGCTATGGCTCCTACGGCATCACCATCCCGGCGGCCTTCCGCGTCACCCCGTTGCCGCTGGTCGACCGCGGCATGGTCTATGCCATCGCCCATATCCGCGGCGGCATGGCGAACGGATACCAGTGGTATCTGGACGGCAAGCTGGAGCAGAAGATCAACACTTTCCGCGACTTCGTCTCGGCCGGTGAGGCACTCGCCAGCGAAGGCTATACCAGCCGCGGCAATATCGTCGCCTATGGCGGTTCGGCCGGCGGCCTGCTGGTCGGTGCCGCGATCAATCTGCAGCCCGACCTGTTTGCCGGTGCCATCGCCGCCGTGCCCTTCGTGGACGTGATCAACACCATGTCGGACGCGGAACTGCCGCTCACCCCGCCGGAATGGCCCGAATGGGGCAATCCGATCGAGAGCGCGGAAGACTATGAGACGATGTACGCCTACAGCCCCTACGACCAGATCCAGGAGATGGACTATCCCCACGTCCTGGCGACGGGCGGGCTGACCGATCCGCGCGTTACCTACTGGGAGCCGACCAAGTTCGTTGCCCGCCTGCGCGACCGGCGGACCGATGACGGGCTGACCCTGCTGAAGATGAATATGGGGGCCGGCCATGGCGGTGCCTCCGGCCGCTTCGACAGCCTGCGCGAAACCGCTCTCAACTGGGCCTTCGCCCTGATGGTGGTCGGCCTGGCTGACAGCGAGGTCGAAGCGATCGCGGCCGAATAGGCTGTGCGCACGTCTGAATGAGGAAGGGCGCGTCCGGCCTGGACGCGCCCTTTTTCTGTCCGGCTTGCGCCAGGGCTCGCCCCGCTTGCGGGGGAGCTGTCCGCATCAGCGGACTGAGGCGGCGGTGCAGAGCACCGCAGAGCGCGTCAGCGCGCACTGACTTACCCCCATCGACCTCACCTGGCCCGAGAGCCAGGCTCGGCCACTTCCCCCGCTGACGCAGGAGAAGCCTACTCCTCGAGCGAGAAGACAAGCCGGGTGGTGGCGCCGCGATAGACCACGGGCTCGCCGTCGCGAACCTGCGGATCATAGCGCCAGCCGGAGACCGCATTGATGGTCGCCCGCTCGAAGGCAGGGCTGGTGCAGTCGCGTGCCTGGATGTTGGCCGTGCGGCCCTCGGCGGTGATGTCGAACACGACATTGCACACACCATTGCGGCCGCGCGAGGCCTCATTGGCCGGGTAGACCGGCTGCACGCGCACGCGCGGCGAGGGCTGGCGGTCGATATTGACCAGGCCGCCGCCTGTGCTGATCTCGACCGCCTCGATCGGCGGCAGGGTCCAGCGCGACCCGTCAGGTATGGCTTCCACGGCGGCGCGATCGGTCTCGATAGACGGCGGCCGCGGCGGCGGATCGAGCTCCGTGAACTCCGTCATCTCGATACGATCCTCGATCTCGACGGGATCGACCTCGAACCGGATCTGGACGGGCGGCAATTCCTCGACCGGCTCGGGCACGTAAGGCCCGATATCGATCAATTGCCGCATCAACAGGAAAAGACCGACGGTAACGGCGCCGGCGGCCGGCAGCACCAGCGGTGTGCGGACGGAATGAAAGGTGGCTGTCATGATTACAGGCTCCCCAGTACGGGCGGTCCTGCATGGCCCCGACAGTTCTGCCCCCTGACCGGCCAGGCCCCCGGCGACGGTCATCGCCGCCGGGATGGCCGGTGCGGACGGGCACGCCACAACTCGGCGCGACCTCTTTCAAGGCCACAACTCAGCCTCTTGCCGCAGCATGATGAGACACAGCCCGTCCGGCGAAACCGGGGCGCAAAAAGGGTCAAATATGGCGGTAGCGGGGAAACATGCGGGCGAAACGGACCGGGCCCGTCCATCTGGATGGACGGGCCCGGCTGCCGGATTTCCTGCGGGGACGCGGGGGTCAGGCCCGCTCGAATTCGGGTTTCAGACGGCCATTGACGTCGAAATAAGGTTCGCATTCGGCCGAGAGGTCGAAAATGCGCACGCCTTCGCTGTCTAGCTGATCCTCGGAGATCACCGGGCCACGCCGCATGCGCTCGATCTCCAGCTCGCACGCCTCGATCATGGTGAGCCGGGCAAACCGTTCGCTATCGCGCTGGATGGCGATCTTGGTTTCGATGAAACCGATCCAGCCCTGGGCGGTGGCGCGGGAATAGTCCCACTCCAGCCCGCGCTCGAAGGCGTCGATCGCGCCGAGCAGATCGTCCTGCTCGACCCGCGCATTGCCGACCAGCGTCCAGGTGTCGCCGGGGCGGTTGAGCCCGCCGCGCGACAGGGCCTGCACGAACATCGCCTCGGCCTCGGAAAACGCGCCGGCGCGGTAGAGGGCCTCGCCGAGGCGCTCATAGTCGCTGCCGGCACCGGTCAGGGTCGCGACGCGCTGCAGGACGGGCCGCGCCCGCTCCCACTCGCGCGCCTGGCGCCACAGATCGGCCAGGAGGCGGAAATGTTCCGGCTCCGGTTCGACGCGCCCGGCATTGAGCTCGCGCTCCAGCATGGATGCGCCGCCGAACGGGTATTCGTAGTAGGAATAGTACCGGGCGAGACGGATCAGCTCGTCGCTGTCCGTCAGCATGCCGTTGAGATAGAGGATGCGGTTCACCTCGAAGGCATCGGCCTCACGCCCCGTCCGCGCCAGCAGCGAGGCATAGCTGGTCCAGTAGGCCTTCTCGTCCGGCCAGCGCGCCACCATCTGCCCCAGAAGACCCGTCTGTTCGGGCAGCATGTCCAGCTGCTGGTAGAAGAAGAGCAGCAGCGAGAAATGCGGCCGGTCCGGCGTTTCCGCCAGATCGAAAGCCTGGCGGGCGTAGTTGAGACCGGGTCCGTAGGCCTCCAGCTGGCCATAGCCCTGAGCCAGGCGCATGGCGAGGTCGGCACCCAGCGGCACACCGCGGGCCAGGGCGGTTTCCATAAGATCGATCCCGGCCCGGTACTCCCCCTCGGCCAACAGCAACTGGCCGGTATTGATGCGTAGCGTATTGGCGTCGTCTTCCGGCAGCACATTGAGCGCAATGGCGGCCCGCCAGGCGGCGATCGCCTCGCGTGTGTTGTCCAGCTCCCAGGCGCTGCGCCCGGCCAGCTGC
The DNA here is from genome assembly GCA_036231565.1 of Pseudomonadota bacterium. Taxonomy (GTDB): domain Bacteria; phylum Pseudomonadota; class Alphaproteobacteria; order Caulobacterales; family Maricaulaceae; genus Maricaulis. Next base: position 102,977 of record JAZAHA010000019.1, on the reverse strand, counting down.
AACAGCATGGCGCGTTCATAGGGGGTGAGGCCTTCGGTCTCGAGCATTTCACGATAGCCCGCCAGCGCGGCGGCGTGCTCGCCGGCGCCCTCATGCTCCATCAATGCCAGGATACGCTCGCCGATACGCTGCGAGATCGTTCGTTCGGCGGCTTCCGTCGGCCGGTCCGCAGTGGCCCGCTGCGCCACCGACGCCGCGCTGAAACTCGCGAATGCGATAATGAGCGCGGCCAGACCGCCAGCCGCACCGGTGGTGAGTTTCGGATATCCCATGTGCACCTCCCCGACACACGACGCGAACTCCCCAGCCCTGTGCAACGTCATGATATGGAAAGCCTGCTGTCACAATCGGGCGATAGTGGGGCACCTGCGATTGAAGCCGGACATAGATCCCGCACAGGTTGGCCCGGCGTCAGCCGGGCAAAGAAAAACGCCCCGGCCACACGGGCCGGGGCGTTGATCCTGTCACCGGACGACCGGACGCCTAGCCGGCGTCGGATTCCGTCTCATCCTCAGCTGCTTCGGCCGGAGCCTCTTCGCCTTCGGCAACGTTCTGGTTCAGACGCTCGCCGTACCGGTTGTAGAGGTCGGTACAATTGTTCGGCACATCGATGACGATACGACCGTTTTCATCGACATCACCCAGCAGGGTCGCGGTCTCACGCAGATCCTCGACCGCAAAGCGGCATTCGTCGAGGCGAACCCGCTCGCGGATCCGGACACGGTCGGCCGCAGCGGCCCGCTGGTTGGTGATGAAGGTGATCCAGCCATTCGCCGTCGTGCGCGAATAGGGGTAGCGCGCGCCTTCGCGGAAAGCGGCAAGCGCCGCATCCGTCCGGCCCAGCTCCTGACGCACATTGCCCAGCAGCGTCCAGGCCGTACCCGGACGATCGAGACCGCCCCGGTTGAGCGCTTCCTGGAAGGCTTCCTCGGCTTCAGCCATTTGCCTCTGCTGATACAGGGCTTCGGCCAGCTTCAGATAGTCATCGCCATCGCCGGTCATCTGGGCCAGCTGGCGCAGAACCGGAATGGCGCGCTCCCATTCGCGCGCCTGACGCCACATGTTCGACAGGAGCTGAAGGTTGTCACGATTGCGCTCGACGGCACCGGCATTGAGCTCGCGCTCCAGAATCACGGCACCCCGATAGGGATATTCGTAATAGCTGTAATACTGCGCCACCGCCACGATCTCGCGGCTCTCGGTGAGCATGCCGTTGATGTACATGATCTTGTTGGCTTCAAACGCATCCTCCTCGCGGCCGGTCTGGGCCAGGAGGGAGGCGTAGGAGCGCCAGTTATTCTTCTCGGTGGGCCAGCGCGCGACCATGCCCTCGATGATGCGGAACTGGTTCGGCACATCGTCGAGCTGCTGGTAGTAGAACAGCATCAGCGAATAATCGCCGCGGGTCCGCTCGGCCGCCGGGCGCAGTTCCCAGAAGCGTTCCGCCCAGCGCAGACCTTCACGATAGCGCTCGGCCTGGCCGTAAGCCTGGGCCAGCATGCGGGCCACGCCGACATTGACGGCGCTTTCGCCGCCCATCTCGACGGCCTGCTCCAGCGAGCGGATACCTTCATTGTACTGGCCGTTGGCAATCAGCAGCTGACCGATATTGATGCGCAGATTGACGATTTCCTCGGGCAGCATCGCGCCCGTGGCAATCGCACCCTGCCAGTCCTGGATCGCCTGGTTCGTGCGTTCGGTCTCGTAGTAAGCCCGGCCGCGAAGCTGCAGACAGATAGACCGTTCGTACGGATTGATGTCGCTGATCGCGAGCGCACGGTTCAGGGTCTCGATAGAGGCCGTGAACTGGTCATTGCTCTGCTGTTCCTGGGCTTCCAGCACGATCTCGCCGACCCGGGCGGTGAATGTCCGGTCTGCACCGTCATTCTCCTCTTCCTGATCGCGATTGCGGCGCTGGGCGTCGGCGTCGGCGAGCACGACCGTGGTCATGGCCGCAGCCAGGGCAAGCGTCGCGACGGAGCGCAACAGGCCCGATGTATCGAAACCGTTAAAACGGATCATCGATGGCTCCTTCATACCGGCCCAACTCCCCGAACCGGCTTTGACAATTCCTCCGGAACCGCTCCGGCCTTCGCGGCCTTACGGTTCCGTCCCGCGGGAGGGCCGGGCGGATGCCGGTGACACCCGCCCGTCTTCCCATTACTCGGCCAAGCGGAAATCGAAGCGCGTTTCCACGCCGCGACGTGCCACGGGCACACCGTCTTCGACCTTCGGATTGTAGCGCCAACGCTCCACCGCCCGGATCGACGCACGCTCGAAGAGCGAGCTGTCGCACCGGAAGATGTCGATATTGGTCGGCGTACCATCCGGCGTCACGTCGAAACGGACCCAGCAGCTGCCTTCAACGCCGCGCTCCGCAGCCCGCATCGGGTATTGCGGCTCGATCCGGACCAGCGGCTGTGCATCGCGGTCGGAGACCGAGAAGTTCACACTGTCGCTGTTCAGCTGCGGTGCCTCGAACTCGGGAATGGCACCCATGACGGTGGCCAGACCTTCGGACGGCTGTTCCGCACGCTGCCGTTCGATCTGTGGCGGCGGGGGTGGCGGATCCACCTGTTGGACGTCCTCGATCGTCGTGTCGCGGCGGCGGGCTTCGATCTCCGCAACCTCATCATTGATCGAGAACTGCCGGTCTTCCACTTCCTCGTTCGGCGGCTCGCCTTCAACGAGGATGAGGCGGGTCATGACGAAGAACAGCACAATCGTGACGAAGGCGGCTATCGGAACGCCGATGATGAGGCGGACAAAATTACCCATGTTGTCTCCTCCCTACGTCTGGAGCGTCGAAATATGCACTTCGACATCCATCTCGATGAGCAGTTCCTGGACGTCGAGGATGAGACCGATATTGGCTCCCTCATCGCCCTGGATCATTGCCCGGCCCTTGGGATTCTCTTGCAGCAGCTGCTCGATAACCCCGCGAAGTTCATTCATCTCGTAGACCCGGCGGTTGACCCAGACCTCATTGTCCGCCGTCACCGCGATCAGCATCGACGGATTGCGGTCTTCCTCGGTCATGGCATCCGGCCGGACAGTGTCCACACCGGGTTCCTTGATGAAGACCGAGGTGACGATGAAGAAGATCAAGAGGATGAAGACGACGTCCAGCATGGGCGTCATGTTCAGTTCGATCTCTTCCTCACCGGTATTCACTCGACTGACGCGTCGCGCCATGGCTTCCTCCCGGTCTAGCTGTCTTCATTCGTGCGCTGGAGAGAGACCGGCACGCCATTGGCGCCCATCTCGTCCCAGATCTGCACGATGATGCCGTGGTCGGCCTCGTCCTGGACTTCCAGGAGCACGGCGCTGTTCGGCTCTTCCGCCCGGAAGCGGTTGACGGCCGAAAGCACACGATCGACATCGGTCCGCGTCCGGTTGACGAAGATATTATTATCGTCGTCGACCTGAACCACGATCGGAGGCGGCGCGTCGGAATCCGGCGGCGTGTCCGAGTCGGGCGGCGGGCGCATGTCGAGGCCTTCTTCCGAGAGGAAGGTGGCGGTGACGATGAAGAAGATCAGCAGGATGAACACGATGTCGAGCATCGGTGTCATGTTCACTTCGGCCTGATCGTCGTGGTGCTTGCTTCTACGTCTCATGACTCGACACTCCCCTCACCGATCTCGAGCGAGTCGGCCAGTTTCGCAGTGCGCGACTGGGCGAGACGTTCGATCTGGTTGGCGAAGATGAGTCCCGACAGGGACGCCACCATGCCGGCCATGGTCGGAATCGTGGCGCGCGAGACGCCGGCAGACATGGCCTGGGCATCCGAAGAGCCCGAGATTGCCATGACGTCGAACACCGAAACCATGCCCGTCACTGTGCCGAGCAGTCCGAAGAGCGGAGCGACAGCGACGAGGGTTTTCACCAGCTCGACATTCTGATCGCAACGCTGTTTGACCTCCGAGATGAGTTGGTCGCGGATGGCATGGGCATACCAGGACTTCCGGTCTGCCCGTGCATTCCACTCCCGCTGCGCCTGCTTCGCTAGCCCGTCCTGGGCAAAGTAGAAGAAGACGAAGCGCTCGAGGATGAAGGCCCACATCACAAATGTTGTTGCCATGATGACAACGAGGACGGGGCCTCCCCGCTCGAGGAACTCCTGAAGGCCGGTTGATACGGCCTGGAAATCCATAGCGGTTCCTCCGATTAACCGTGACGCTCTTCAGCGTGACGCGCGACCATGCCTGCGGCCTGTTCTTCGAGCACTTGCTGGACGCCGCGCGCGAAGGACTGGGCGAAGGAGTGAATGAACAGCAGCGGGATGGCGGCAATAAGGCCAAGCACCGTGGTCATCAGGGCTTCGGAGATACCACCGGCCATGATGCGCGGGTCACCCGTACCGAACAGGGTGATCTGGGTGAAGGTCTTGATCATACCCGTAACCGTACCCAGCAGGCCCAGCAGCGGAGCAATACCGGCAGCCAGCTTCAGGAAGTTCAGGCCGAATTCCAGCTTCGGCGATTCCTGCAGGATGGCTTCATCCAGCTTCAGTTCCATGGTCTCGACGTCTTTGTCCTTGGCACCTTCATAGGCCAGCATCACGCGGCCCAGCGGGTTGGACTTGGAACCGGACGACTTGCGCTTCTGACCGGCCACAGCGGCTTGCGTCAGCAGCAGCGAGACCAGGCGGAACAGACCGAAGACGGCGGAGATGACCAGCAGGCCGATGATGACCTTACCGACATTGCCCGACTGCTCGATACGCTCTTCCAGGCCCGGAACGTCCTTGTAGATGTCGAGGAGCGGACCGCGGGACGGGTCGACCACGCCCATGACGATCTCGCCCGGATCGGCATTGTACAGGTTCGAGGCACCGCCTACGAAATTGGCCGGCGGCTGGGCCGGCAGGTCGCGGAGCGCCCAGTTGCCGGTCGTTTCGTTTTCCTGCCACAGGGCAAAACGCTGGTTGTTGTTGTGGTTGGTGAACACAACGAACGGACCAACGCGCGTGGTCGGCACGGCTTCGCCGTCGCCCAGGCCGGTGACGCGGGCGTTGAAGGTGACCACCTGCTGTTGCTGGATCATCTCTTCAATCACGCGGCGCCAGATGTAATCCAGTTCCGCACGGGTCGGCAGGGTACGCGAATTGGACAGCTCTTCCAGTGCATCGGCGCGGCCCGGGAACTGGGCCGAGATGATGGAGCTGTCGATGATGGCGGCAAATTCGCCGGCGGCCTGACGGGCAGCACCGAACAGTTCACCGAACGCACCCTGGCGCTGGCGCAGCTCGGCATCGAGTTCATCGATGCGGGTCTGGTTGGCTTCGAACTGGGCCGACAGCTGGTCGGCCTGGTTGCGAAGGGCGCTCAGTTCAGCCCGCGCCTGGCTCAGCAGCGCCTGCTGCTGGTTGGTGCTGGACTGGAACTCGCGGAGGCGTTCCTGGTTTTCCGCGCTGGCTTCACGTGCATCGGAACGCACGCGCTGCAGCAGCTCGTTGAGGGATCCGGCCGGCTGGGTCTGTGCCACGGCACCGGCGGTGAGAGCCACGCCCATGGAAACGGCGGCGGCGAGCATCTTCATCGTGGTTTTCATAACTTTCACTCTCCGTTCCAAGCCGTTACTGGGCAACTGCCGGGCCAGGCAGCGGCGCCAGGAAGACGGACGGCGTCGTCACTTCCTGGGCGATGCGGATGGCGCGGGTCACATTGGCTTCATAGCTGCCGGGAAGGGCTTCCCAGTCGCTGGAACCGTTATGACGGATCGTCATGGAACCATCGTCGTACTGACGGATCATGGCGACGCGGCCGATCTGCAGCACGGTGACGTTCACCGGAACGCCTTCTTCAAGAACCGTATCCTCATAGGCGTTCAGCGAACGGCCGTAGGAGGCTTCGATCTCGTAGGCGTTGAGAATGACGCGATAGCGCTCGGCCGGCGAGACGTTCGGGTCGTCGACCAGCTCGTAGAGATTCTCGATACGGGCCAGGCGGCCGTTCTCGCCTTCCAGGCGGAAGGGCAGGTCGAGGTTCACGAACTGTTCGAGGTTCTGGACCATCTCGCGCATCATCGGTGCCAGGTCGGTCTCGATGCTGTCGACGCGGTTGATCTGCGCCTGAAGCGATTCGACCTCGTTTTCCTGCGAGCGGATGAAGACTTGCTGCTGCTCGACGAACAGACGCTGCGATTCGATCTGCTCGAGCAGAGCGCGGTATTCCAGCTCGATATCGGTCCGCTGGTCATCCAGCTGGTCGATACGGCGCTGAGTCTGCGCGCCTTCCTGCGTGTTGTTGCGCGCAACACTGAGCGTTTGGTCCAGCTGCGCAACGGCGGCCCCGCCAAAGGCGCCCGCCGCAACTGTCGCCATAAGCGACGCGCGAACCAAATTCTTCAAGTTCACCATTTCTCGCCTCACAATGGTCAATGCGGGTTCCCACGCAGGTCCCCCGCCCCAAAAAAACTTCGATGCTGACCGGCAAATACCTGCCGGTTAGGCCCCCTACCCTCGTTCTCAAGCGGCCCGGTCCGAGCGCCTGCAGACAGCGACCGCACAGGGCGGTATGCATTCTAGTCCTCGAAGGCATCGCTCCAGCAACCCTTCGAAACCCCGTGATGGTTGGCCCATCAACTTATAGGCGCATGCACGCCGCTTGCGAATTGGCATGAACGCTAACACCAGCGTTACACCACGATCAATACATCTTTGTGGCTGGAATGCGGCCCCAACTGCGCTCAAATCGCCAAGATTCGCGTATTGCGACCACCCCGCGCCTGCCTTTCGCGCACAGATGGTATTCCGATTTCGATACGGTTGCACAGCGAAACACGACAAAATCCGGAATTTCGGGTGAATACGGAAAATCGGACCGTGCCATCGCACGCGGACCGCGAAACGCGGCCGGAGCACGACATCACAATCTCGCGATACAGGTCACGCGACAGTGCCACGGCCGGACCGGCCGTCCGGCTGGTTCTTTTCCGGCATGATCTGGAAAGGAATGGCTGGGGCGCCAGGATTCGAACCTGGGAATGTCGGTACCAAAAACCGATGCCTTACCACTTGGCGACGCCCCAACCGGGCCCGTCATCGAGGACGGAGCGCGGTAAATACATAACCCCCGGGGGGGATGCAACGGGGCAATGCGGTTTGCTGCAGCGCAAACTGCACATGACGCGTGTACACAGGTGAATCGGCATCACTTCCGCGCCGCTTCGCAGCGGACTGCAGCTTGCCTGTCATTGGCGCGTTGCGCCGTACAAAAGAGTTGGCTATAAGCCGCGCCTCGGTTCGGAGTATAGCTCAGCCTGGTAGAGCACCGTCTTCGGGAGGCGGGGGTCGCAAGTTCGAATCTTGCTACTCCGACCATTCACTTTCCCGCCCCTGATTTCACAGCACAACAAGCGCTCATGGCCGCCACCCTGCGCCGCGCTGCCGCTGGCGGGACTTTGCCCGACACGATCCCTCGACCCAAACCCCCGCGAGCCCTACATTATGGTGCAAAAGGGGACCGCATCTTGCACAGCGGAGCCTCCGTGTGTCTGCGTGGGTCGAAAGGGCTTCCATGAAACAGTTCTGGGTAACGTTCTTCGGATCGATTGTCGGCGTCGTCGTCGGCTCGGTCCTCACTGTCATCGTCGTCTTCCTCATGATCGGCGCCATGATCAACTCCGCCATGGAGGGCGCCCAGCGCGAGACCGCCCTTCCCCATGACGGTATTGTCCTGGAGCTGGACCTGCGCACGCCGCGGCTCGACAGCCCGTCGCGCTCGCCCTTCGCCTTCGCCGAACCGCTCTCGGTGGTCGATATCGTCCAGACGCTGGAGCGCGCCGAAGACGATGCCCGTGTCCAGGGTGTCTTCATCCGCGCCAATGAATTCGGCCTGTCGCCGGGCATGGCCGAGGAGATGCGCAACGCGATCGCCGACTTCCGCGAAGCCGGCAAGTTCGTGATCACCCACGCCCAGGGTTTCGAAGGCACAAGCGTGACCGGGTATTTCGCGGTCTCCGGATCCGACGAGATCTGGCTGCAGGACACGGCATCCTTCACGCCGGCCGGGCTTGCGTCCGAGGTGATGTTCCTTGGCGGCCTGTTCGACCACTTCAATGCCGAACCGCAATTCGAGCAGTTCCACGAATACAAGAACGCCGCAAACACCTACACCCAGACCGGCTTCACCGATGCCCACCGGGAAGCGGCGGAATCCTATCTGGGTTCCATCTATGACACCGCCGTTGCCGCGATCGCGGGTGATCGCGGCTTCTCCACCAGCGAGGTCCGCAACGTGTTCGAGACCGCTCCGCATACCGCGGAAGAGGCCCTCGATGCCGGCCTCGTCGACCGTCTCGGTCATGTTGTCGAGGCCCGCGAGGCCGCGCTCGACCGTGCAGGAGCCGGCAGCGAGGTGGTTGAGATCACCGTCTACCACGAACAGGCCTCGCCGGCCTGGAGCAATGCGCCGGTCATAGCCCTGATCGAAGGCCAGGGAGCCATCGTGACCGGCGACGCCGATGCCAGCCCGTTCGGCAGCGACGAGATGATCGGCGGCGACTTCACGTCCGAGGCCATCCTGGCTGCCGCGGACGATCCGAACGTACGCGCCATCATTATCCGGGTTGATTCGCCCGGCGGATCGGCCATTGCGTCTGACCAGATCTGGCACGCGATCACCCGGGCCCGCGAAGCCGGCAAGCCGGTCGTGGTGTCGATGGCCTCGCTCGCCGCTTCGGGCGGTTATTACATGGCCGCGCCGGCTGACTACGTGCTTGCGCACGCGACCACGCTGACCGGTTCGATCGGTGTGCTGGGTGGCAAGATCGTGCTGGACGAGACGTTCGGCATGGTCGGCCTGAATGTCGAGACGCTGTCGGTGGGCGGCGAGTACGCGACGGCCATGTCCAGCCAGGAAGCCTGGACAGACAGCCAGCGCGCCGCCTTCCGCGCCCAGATGGCCAATGTCTACGACGACTTCACACAGCGTGTGGCCGATGGGCGCGACCTGCCTCTGGAGCGGGTTCTGGAGATTGCGCGCGGCCGGGTGTGGACGGGTGCCCAGGCGCTCGACCTGGGCCTGGTCGACGAGATCGGCGGTTTCCGCGATGCCGTCGACGCGGCACGCGAGCTGGCCGGCCTGGCACCGGAGGACGAGGTGCGCCTGCGCCGCTTCCCGCGCCAGCGCACCCCGCTGGAGGCCTTCCAGGAGCTGTTCGGCGTCTCGGCCGAGTCTGCCGAGACCGCAGCCCGTCTGAATGCGCTGATGGAAATGCCGGAGGTACGTGCGGCGATCCAGGCCCGCCAGGACGCCAGCCAGCCGGGCGTTCAGATGCGCAGCCGGGTAGCCGTGCCGCGATAGCAACCCGGCCATTTCCCGAAACAGGAAAGGGCCCGCTCGAGCGGGCCCTTTCTTGTGTCTGACCAAAGGCGCCGGACGGGAGCGCCCCGGCTAGGAGGCCGTGAACAGGCCCACAAAAACCAGTACCATCACACCGATACTCAGGATGATCAGGTAGAGAAAATCCATGAAGATGGTGCGTAGGAAAGACGAAAACCGGCCGTGGGAATAGACGGTACGGTGCAGCCTGTAGAGGTAGTAGTTCGACCACAGGAAGAACACGAGAAAGGCCAGCGCGGAATCAACGACCAGGCTCACCACTCCGACCAGCAGGAACATGAAGAAGAGGAAGGCGTGGAAATGCAGCGTTACGACCAGGTGATCGTAGAAATAGAGCCCGCGCTTGTAGAAATGCGTGACCGCCAGCAGCAAGGCATAGATCGGCAACAGGGCAAACATCAGCCGCGGTGCCCAGGTCTTCATCGCGACCCAGAGCGCCTGCCCCTGTGAGTCGATCACGGCATCGATCCCGTCTGCCAGACGCAGCCGGAAGCTGAGCGGCACCTCCTCGATCCCGTCGAAATTCATCACCATGCCCTCGGAGATTTCCACGGTCTCGTCAGGGTCCAGTGCGGCCACCTCGCGTGGATAATATTCCGGCAGAAGCCCGTAGCGGATGCGCTGTTTCAACTCGTTCCGCTCGGCCCGCTCGCGCAATGCGCGGACCTCGGGGGTTTCCGCGCTTTCGGCGTTCTCTGCCTCGTCCAGACCGCGCTCGACCTGGCGCATCACCTCGTTCCGCGCCTCCTCCGGCATCATGGCGAGCCCGGCCTCCAGATCGCCGGTCTCCAGCGCTTCACGGGCTTCGGCGATGTCGGAGCCGGCAACCGGTTCCGGACCGGTATTGAGCCCCTCGTTCACCGCGAAAAAGGCAAGAAAGAACAGGACGCTGGCCGTCAGATAGAGCCGGAAAGGCATGACATAGCGTGCCCGCACGCCCGTCAGATAATTCGTCGTCAGCTTTCCCGGCTGGAACATCAGCGGCGGCAAGGTCCGCCAAAGGCGTCCCTCCAGCCCCAGCAGACCGTCCAGCACGTCGAGCAGAAGGTCCCAGATCGGCCGGTGGAAGGTGTCGGAGGCCTGTCCGCAACTATGGCAGACCGGGCCGGAAAGCTCTGTTGCGCAGTTGGAGCAGGTTCCTGCAGGCGTGGGAGACGCGAAGACCGAATACCGGCCGGACTTCCGGCGACGCGATGACTGGATCGCATCGCCCAACTCGCCGGCGGCCGAACCGCCGACGACTGCATCCGTTACAGCATCGCTTCCTGACATGACATATCCCCCCGGCCCAGGCCCCGATGTCTCAGGCTAGGTCGGGGGAATGTCGTCTGGCAAGCCGGCCTAGCCGTCCTCACCCTCGCCGCCGGCCTCGCTTGCACTGGCCAGGCAGAGATAACGCGTGCGGTGAAGGTCGACGATATTGTCTTCCCAGCCCGTCACGTCGGGGTTCACCAGATTCTTCGAGACGTAATAGACGATCGGGATGATCGGCATGTCGTCGACATACATCTGCTCGGCCCGGGCCAGCATCTCCCCGCGCCGCTCGAGATCAAGCTCGCGGTTCGCTTCGGTGACCAGCGCATCATACTCCGGATTGTTGTAGCGGGAGTAGTTCATCGGCACCGAGCTGTATTCACCCAGGAAGAGGAAGTTGTAGGGATCGTTGTAATCCGCGATCCAGCCGCCGTCGGCGATCTGGAAGTCCTGGGCGCGCAGATTGTCGTAATGGATCTGCGTGTCGTTGACGATGAGCTCGGGTTCGACCCATTCGGCGATCGCCGACCAGTCATTCTGGACGACCGGCGCGACACGCGGATTGTCGCGGGTTGCGCGATAGGTGTACTCGAAGCGAAGCGGGTTGTCCGGACCGTAACCGGCGGCCTCAAGCAGTTCACGGGCCCGCTCGCGGCGTGCCTCGATCGGCATGTCGGCCCACTGGGCGCGCACCCCCCCCGGATAGTTGGCGACACCCGGCGGAACCAGTGAATACGCCGGCTCGTATCCGGCACGCAGGATCTCGTCGGCAATGAAGTGGCGGTCGATCGCCATGCCCAGCGCATTGCGGACATCGGGATTCGAGAAGCCCTCCAGATCGGTGTTGATGGAGAAATAGATCGTGCCCATGTACGGCGCGATCCGCACATAGTCCGGGATCTCACGGCGCAGGAAGTCCAGCTGCTGGCCCGGGAAATCATTGTTGATGTGCAGCTCGCCGTTGCGCACCCGGCGGCCGGCCGCCGAATTGTCGACGGTCGGGTAATAGTACACGTCGTCGATGCAGACATTTTCGTTGTCGAAGAACATCTCGTTGCGCTGCAGATGTACGAAGTTGTTCGTGCGCCAGTCCTCAAGGCGGTAAGCGCCGTTGACCTGGATATTCGCCGGCCGGACCCACTCGTCGCCGTACTGCTCGACCACGTGCCGGGGCAGCGGGAAGGTGGTGTAATGGGTCAGAAGACCGGGAAGATAGGGGGCCGGATTGACCAGATTGATCTCCAGCGTGCGGTCGTCGATCGCGCGCACGCCGATGTCCTGGGGATCAAGCTCGCCACGGGTCGCCGCTTCCATTCCGGCGATCGGGTACAGGAGAGAGACATACTGCGCGCCCGTCGCCGGCGACGCGATACGGCGCCAGGCATAGACGAAGTCACCAGCCGTCACCGGTTCGCCATCCGACCAGACTGCTTCACGCAGCGTGAAGGTCCAGGTCAGACCGTCTTCAGAGACATCCCAGCTCTCGGCCATGCCCGGTACCGGCGTGCCCGACACATCCTCGGTGAACAAACCGATGAACATGTCACCGATAATGTTGTTTTCCCACGTACCCGAGGCCTTGTGCGGGTCCAGCGACAGCGGCTCGGAGGAATTGCCGCGGTGCAGGACAACCGCATCGCTATCGGTCGGCTCGCCGCCGCCGCAGCTCGCCAGCACAAGGGCGGAAGCGGACAAGAAAAGGGTGCTGATAATGGCTTTGCGGATCACGGTTCGGTCTCCCCTCCGACGCGTCACTGGAAGATGTGACTCTCGTTCTAGCCGAACATGACGGGCCGGTCGACAGCCGCCTGCCGGTCGCGCATAGTTCGAAGCGTGCGCAACTTGACGGAAAGAAGATGAACGCCCGATTACTCCTTGTGATATCGCCACTTGTCCTGACACCCGTCGCCCATGCGCAAACCGGTGACTCGCCCCTGCAACCGCTGTTCGAGTGCCGCGGTATTGCGGACGATGCGGCGCGCCTGGCGTGTCTCGATGCGGCAGTGGAAACCCTTTACGGAAACGCCGAGTCCGGAGAAGTCGTCGCAGTCGATCGTGGCCAGATCGAAGCCGCAGAAGAATCAGTCTTCGGCCTGAGCCTGCCCAATTTCTCCATTCCGGGCCTCGGCCGACGCAGTGGCGGCAGCAGCGACGACCTGGTCGAAGCCGATGCCACGGCGCATTCGCCGGACCGGATCGTTCACCGCACCGAAGACGGCGATATCGAGCGGATCGAGAACCTGTCGGTCACCGATATTGAGATCAATCGCGCCGGCGATGTCGTGGTTACCCTTGCCAATGGCCAGGTGTGGCGACAGACGGACAGCACGCGCATCCAGGGCATCCGCAGCGGCGTTCGTCCCGGTCTGACGGCGAACATCCGCAGCGGCGCCCTCGGCTCCTACTTCATGCGCCTGAATAATGGCGGGCGCTGGTTCCGGGCCGAACGTGTCCAGTAATCTCATGAACAGGAAATCAGCCATGCCCGTTCTTTCCCGCCTCGGCATGTCCGTCGCAGCCCTTGCTCTCTTCGCACCCGGCGCCCTGGCTCTCCAGGCCGACCCTGTCGACGACGTCCTCGCCTGCCGGGCAATCGGCGACATCGAGGCCCGTCTGGCCTGCTTCGACGCCAGCGCAGAGCGCCTCGCCACCGCTCGCCAGTCGGGCGATATCGTCATCGTCGAGCGGGAAGATGTCGAAGCCGTCGAGCGCGACAGCTTCGGCTTCAACCTGCCCAGCCTGCCCCGTTTCAGCCTGAGCCTGCCCAATCTGTCGGGATCCGGATCACAGCACCAGGCGATTGCCGGGCAGAACGCCGCAACCGGCGACGCTGCTGTCCGGGTCGCCGAAGCCGCCGCGCCGGAAACACCTCGGGCCGCCGAGACAGCCCCGGAGCCGGAGAGCGCAACCGAGCTGGCTGAAGAAGAAGTGCGAATCGTGGCCCGCGACAATGAGGGCAATGTCGATGTCGTCACGATGCGGATCGAACGCACGCGCGTGGTCGGCTATGACACCACGCTGTTCTACATGTCGAACGGTCAGGTCTGGCGCCAGACCGATGACGGCGATGTGCGCATGTGGGGCGACGGTCCCTTCTATGCCGAAATCCGGCGCGCAGCGATGGGCAGCTATCTTCTGCGGATCGACGGCGAAGGTCGTGCAATCCGGGTCCGCCGCGAACGCTAGTCCGCAGATCCGACACGCCGACAAGAAAGCCGCCCCGGAAATTCCGGAGCGGCTTTTTTGTACCGGGTGCTGTCTGCCGGCGAAATTTCGCCGTCAGCGATCCTTCGGGTCGATCGCGTCGCGCAGGCCGTCGCCGATAAAATTCAGGCAGAACAGCGTGACCATCATCGTGACGGCGGGGCCGATCAGCGTCCAGGGGGCTGGCTCCATGTCCTGTGCACCGGCCGAAATCAGGCGACCCAGGGAGGTCAGCGGTTCCTGCACACCCAGACCGAGGAAAGACAGGAAGCTTTCGGCCAGGATCACGACCGGGATCATCAGCGTGACATAGACCACGACCGGTCCGAGCACGTTGGGAATGATATGACGCTGGATGATCTTGAAGCGGGATACGCCGGCGGCCTCGGCCGCCTCGACGAATTCCATATTCTTCAGCGCCAGCGTCTGGCCGCGCACGATCCGGGCCATGGTCAGCCACTCAACGGCGCCGATGGCGACGAAGATCAGGATGATGTTCCGCCCGAACACCACCATCAGCATGATCACGAAGAAGATGAAGGGCAGCGAGTAGAGGATATCGACGAAGCGCATCATCGCCTGATCCACCCGGCCGCCGATAAAGCCGGCCGTTGCGCCCCAGGTGACGCCGATCAGCAGCGACACGATCGTCGCCACCACGCCCACCATGAGCGACACGCCAAGGCCGACCAGGATACGCGCGACCATGTCGCGGCCCTGTGCATCGGTGCCCAGGATATGCCAGTCTTCCCAGGTCGGAGCGATCCAGACCTTGTCGCGATAGATGGTGTCGTAGTCGTGCACCCACAGTGCCTGTCCGACCGTAGCCAGCAGGATCAGGATGCCGAGGATCACCATGGAGGTGACGGCGGCACGGTTGCGCATGAGGCGTGCCAGGGCATCGTCCCAGAGGGAACGGCCCTTCACGGAGGCGGCTTCGAGGATTTCCGCCTTTTCCCCGGGCGTCGACAGCAACGTCATTATTCGTACTTCACTTTGGGGTTGAGGACGCCGTACAGCAGGTCGGCGAGCAGGTTCAGCACGATGATCAGCGTGGCGTAGATGATCACCACGCCCATCACGACCGTATAGTCACGCTGCAGGGCCGCATCGACGAAATGCTTGCCGATGCCGGGCAGCTGGAAGACGCGCTCGATCACCAGCGAACCGGAAATCACCGCCGCAGAAGCCGGGCCGAGATAGCTGACCAGCGGCAATACAGCGGAGCGCAGCGCGTGCCGGAAGATGACAGCATGGGCCGAGAGGCCCTTGGCCCGGGCAGTCCGGATATAGTTCGAGCGGATCACCTCGATCATCGACGCGCGCATCAGACGCGCGATGATCGCGATCTGGGGCAGCGCCAGCGTGATGATCGGCAGGATGAGCCGGTCCGGCGTCATGCCGTAACGCGGATCGAGCCCACCCGTCGGTACCAGGCCGAGATAGAGACCGAAGACGAGCGCCAGGATCGGGCCCATCACAAAGGGCGGGATACTGATTCCCACCATGGCGAAGGTCATGACCGAGAAATCGCCCGCCGTGTTCTGCCTTAGCGCTGCAACAGAGCCGAGGAAGGAGCCCAGCGTGATCGCCAGCAGCATGGAGAACAGGCCGATCGTCGCACTGACAGGAAAGCCTTCCGCGATGATCTCGTTGACCTGCTTGTCGCGCAGCTTGAGCGACGGTCCGAGATCGCCGCGGGCGAGATCCCCCATATAGTCGAGATACTGCCGCCACAGCGGCTGATCCATACCGTAGTTCGCGAGCAGGATCTGCCGCGTTTCTTCAGGCATGGGCCTTTCAAGATCAAACGGCCCGCCGGGGGCGGCACGCATCATGAAAAAGGCGATCGTGATGATCACCAGGATAGTCGGGATGGCGACGCCTACGCGACGGAGTACAAAACCAAACATGCAGTAATCGGCTCGTTCCGGAGTTCGCCGCAGTTTCAATGGGGCGCAGGCATTGTCAATGAAGCCTCTGCCGTTACTCCTGCATCGCGGCAGTGCTCACCGGCGGCAAGGGAGCCGTCCGGGACAGTGCTGACTGATCTGTCGCACCACTGACAAAAGACTCGGCCACAATCAGCAGCAGGACGAGCCAGCCCAGGCGCAGGACGCGCTTGCTTATGAATTCCCCGACGTTCACATTCGCCCCGCGTGTTCGGCTTCGCGCCACATCACGCAAGATCCGCGCCGTCCGTGATCCAGTGTGAATTGCATGTGTCCGGCTCATGCCTAGGATGCGGCGTGACGACAGGAGAAAGGCCCTTCCATGCACAGCGCGCTGTGGTGGCGAGACTTCGAGTTCCAGGACGGTGTTGTCACCGTCAAGAAGACCGGGGCACGCCTGCGTCTCGGACCGGGCCTGATCGGCGAAGTCCTTGCCTGGTTCCCTTTCTATTTCGTGGTCGAGTCCTGGCGGCTGAAGGCTGCCGCACAATCCGGCCCCCGCATCTGGTTCACTCCGGACCGCCCACGGCCCTGGTACCTCGTCTGGCCGGTCCTGCACGCCGCAGGCGCCCGCATCGCCGACAGTCCGGACACCGCAGATGCGGTCTTCGTGTTCGACGATTGCACAGTGTGCAACCCGGTTCAGCCCCAGCCTGGTACACGCATCATCAATGCCGGCTGCCAGAGCATTGCCAAAAGCCATGTTGCCCGCGTATTCGAACAGTGTTTCGGCTATCCACTATCGGTTGATCCGGAAAGCTGGACCGGCCCGATGGTCGAGAAGTCCGAAACCAATGGCGCCCATGATGGCCGCATCATCCACGGCCCTTCCCCCGCCCGCCACGGGCATGTCTATCAGCGTGTGATCGATAACCGGAACGGCCGCGGCCTGGTCGAGGATCTGCGCTGCCCGGTGGTCGGCGGGCACATCCCGCTCGTCCTGCGCAAACGCCGCCGCGAGGCCGTCCGCTTCTGCAATTCCAATGACGAGGTCGATTTTGCCGAGACCGATACGGTCTTCACCCCGGCCGAGCAGGACAGGCTTATCCGATTTGCGCAGGCCATGCGGCTGGATTGGGGCGGGCTCGATGTGCTGCGCGACCGTACAGACGGGCGCCTCTACGTCGTCGATGTCAACAAGACCGATATGGGTCCGCCCATCGCGATGAAACTGCGCGACAAGATTATCGTGACCCGGCGACTTGCGACCGCCTTTCGTGACCTCGTTCGCCCCTCACCCTCCCGACAGTCCGACAGGCTTGCATGACCGGCATTCCCTTTGTCCGAGAGTTCGACTTCGAGTACGGGCGCTGCGACCGGCTGTCGGACCGGATTCGCCGTGTTGTCGCCCCTAATCCCGGCCCGTTCACCTATACCGGAACTGGCGTCTACATCATCGGTCATGGCGAGGTGGCGGTAATCGATCCGGGCCCGGTCCACCCCGACCATGCCGACGCGCTGGACCACGCGCTGGCCGGTGAACGGGTGACGCATGTCTTTGTCACGCATCACCACCTCGATCACTCGCCGATGGCCCATCCGCTCGCCAACAAGCATGGCGCGACCGTTTACGGTTACGGTCCCCAGATCATCCCGCCCGCAGGCGGCGAGGTCCGCCTCGAGGCCGGCGACGATACGGGTTTCAAGCCGGACATTCAGGTGCGCGACGGCGAGGTTTTCCGGGGCAGGAACTGGTCCATCGAAGCGCTTCACACCCCCGGTCATACGTCCAATCACGTTTGTTATGCCCTGCTGGACGAGAACACGCTGTTCGCCGGCGACCATGTCATGGCGTGGTCAACCAGCGTGATCAGCCCGCCGGACGGTCATATGGGCGATTATCTGCGCGAGCTCGCCCGCATCCGCGACCGCGATTTCGACATTCTCTGGCCGACCCATGGCCCGGCGATTTCCGAACCGCGTCCCTTCATCCAGGCCTATATCGACCACCGCATGCAGCGCGAGGCGCAGATCCTCGAACAGGTCCGGGCCGGCCGGCATCGCGTGCGTGACATGGTCGAGGCGATGTATGCCGATGTCGACAAACGGCTCCATCCCGCCGCCGCCCACTCGGTGCTGGCCCATCTCATCCACATGATCGAAACCGGCCGCATCGCCTGCACAGGCGAGCCCGGGCTGGAGGCGCAATACACCTTGGGCAAGGCGGCCTAACGCGCGTCGTCCGCGATCGCCACACTGAAATCACGCACCCGCCGGGCGTTGCGGCCGAGGTCATGGACAGGCTCGCGGGCGAGGGAGCGGATGTCGACCAGGCTGCCGCCCTCCCCGTCACCGCGCACGCGGACGACAATGTCGTCGCGCAGACCGTACCAGAAACTCTCCGTACCTGCTTCGAACATGCCGGCGCTTGCCGAGGCTGTCCCCACCCGCCAGCGATGCGTGTGCGCGTAGCGCAGGGCGTCTGCAAAGACCGCCTCCGGTGCCCGACTGACGTGAACAGTGGCGAGCGCCGGATAGGCTTCGGCCTGCACAGCCGCGAGCGCACGCCCGTCCTCGCCCAGCTTGCCTGCATAATCGAGCGCCTGGTGATGCGCGGAGCGGCGCGCAGCGAAAGACGGCGTGAAGTGCGGCGGGTCCTGAAGGTCTGTCGTCACGTCCAGCAGCAGCGGTTGTGTGGTGTGTTGCCGGTCAAGCTGCCAGAACCAACCCAGTCCCGCGCTGCCCACGAGGACGGCAAGCAGTGGAGACAAAAGTGCACCGGAAAAGCGCCGGCGCACCGCAAGATGCACCAGCGACAGCACGAGACAGGAGCCCCCGGCCGCAACACTGGCGATCAACAGAGATCGCCCTGCCGTGTGCGTCATCCAGTCGAGGCCGGTCGGCAGGTCGAAGAACCCCCATTTGGTCCCGAAAGCGGCCGCGGCGAACCAGAGCGGGATGCAGAGCACCAGGAGGGCGCACACCCATCCGAGCGGGGTGAGGATCGCCCGCAGGATTTTTCCGAAATTGCGCATCACAAGCCCTCGCTTGGCTCCGCATCAAGGATACAGCCGATCGACCTGCCAAGGCGAGTGTGAATCCGGTCGTGAAAACGTCATCCGGTCGTGCAGGCGGAAAGGCCGGTCGCGCCAGAACTCGATCGACACCGGCACAATCCGGAAGCCGGACCAATGCGGCGGGCGCGGCACTTCGCCCAGACCGAAGCGCGCCGCTTCGCGGGCAACGGCCTTTTCCAGGGCAAACCGGCTCTCCAGCGGTCGCGACTGTTTCGAGGCCCAGGCGCCGATCCGGCTATCCCGCGCGCGGGAGGCAAAATACGCGTCGGCCTCATCGGCCGCGACCGGCTGGACCAGCCCCCTCACCCGCACCTGGCGACGCAGGGACTTCCAGTGAAAGCACAACGCCGCCTTGGCATTCACCGCCAGCTGCTGGCCCTTGGCGCTTTCCAGATTGGTGTAGAAGACGAAGCCGTCCTGATCGACATCCTTCAAGAGCACCATGCGCACATCCGGCAGGCCGTCGGCATCCGCCGTCGCCAGCGCCATCGCATTGGCGTCGTTCGGCTCCTTGCGCTTGGCATCCTCCAGCCAGTCGGCAAACAGGGCGAAGGGATCCTCGCGATCGAAAATCTCCGCCGCATTGGCATCGGCGATCTTTCCATACGCCTCCGCGTCAGGCGAGGGCGGAATGAGACCCGGCTTCGACTTCGACATGATTCACCTCCGGCGTGCTTGCCGCCTAGGTACGCTCAAAGTCAGCGGCGTCAACCTTTCGGGAATCTTCTCGTCCTAGATTCACGGTATGACAGCGCGTGTTACGAGTATCGGACAGGCCTACGCCGCCCTCGGACTCGCGCCCGGTGACGGGCGCGAGGCGGCCAAGTCCGCCTTTCGCGCGCTGGTGAAGACGCTGCATCCCGATGTCACACCGCCGACACCGCAAACGCTTGCGCGACTGGCTGAAATCGTTGCGGCGATGGATCTCATCAAGGCGAATGCGCCGGTCTGTCTGGACATCGAGATCAGCCGGACCGAGGCCACCACCGGCGTCACACGAACCCTGCGCCATGGCGAACGCCCCGTCCTGGTGCGTATCCCGGCCGGCACACGCGACGGCGAGCGCGTTACCGCTGTCGGCGAACCCGGCACGATCATCACGATCCGCATCGCAGCAGCACAGGAGACGGGGCCGTCCGACATCCCCTCCCTGCTCGACCGGGCGGATCTGGAAGCCTTCATCCACGAATATTCCCGTCCTTCCGCCCATGCGCGCCTGGCCCGCTGGATCCGCAAAGCGCAGTCGGCCGCGTGACGGACGCCTGATCCGCGACTAGTCTGCGCCAAAACGCGGATCGATCATGTCTCACAACTCATTCGGACACTTGTTCAGGATCACCACCTGGGGCGAAAGCCACGGCCCGGCCATCGGTGCCGTTGTCGATGGCTGCCCGGCCGGAATTCCCCTGAGTGAGGAAGATCTCCAGCCCTGGCTGGACCTGCGCCGCCCGGGCTCCAGCCGCCATGTCACACCGCGCCAGGAACCGGATCGCGTGCGTATCCTGTCCGGCGTTTTCGAGGACGACCGGACGGGCGGCCCCGTCACCACCGGCACGCCGATCGGGCTGTTGATCGAGAATGTCGATGCGCGGTCAAAGGATTATGGCGATATCCGCGACAAGTGGCGGCCCGGCCACGCCGACTACACCTATGACATGAAGTATGGCGTGCGCGATTATCGCGGCGGCGGGCGTTCGTCGGCCCGCGAGACGGCCATGCGCGTCGCTGCCGGCGGCATTGCCCGCAAGGTACTGGGCGACGGGATCACGATCCGGGCCGCGCTCGTCCAGGTGGGCGACCGCGCCATCGACCGGTCGCGCTGGGACTGGGACCAGGTGAACGAGAACCCCTTCTTCTGCCCGGACGCGGAAACCGCTGCCCTGTGGGAAGCGGACATGGACGCGCTGCGCCGTGACGGATCCTCGACCGGTGCCATCGTCGAAGTCGTGGTCTCCGGTGTGCCGGCCGGCTGGGGCGCTCCGGTCTATGGCAAGCTGGATAGCGATCTGGCCATGGCGATGATGACCATCAACGCCGTCAAGGGCGTGGAGATCGGTGCCGGCTTCGGCTCGGCTGCCCTGCGCGGTGAAGAGGCGGCCGACGAGATGCGCATGGGCGAAGACGGCCCGCACTTCCTGTCCAACCATAATGGCGGCGTGCTGGGCGGCATTTCGACCGGCCAGGACCTTGTGGTTCGCTTTGCGGTCAAACCGACCTCCTCGATCCGTGTGGCCCGGCGCACGCTGGATCGCGATTTCAACGAGACCGAGATCGAGACCCGCGGCCGGCACGACCCCTGCGTCGGCATCCGCGCAGTACCGGTCGGCGAGGCGATGGCTGCCCTGGTCCTGGCGGACCACAAGCTACGGCACGCCGGACAGAGCGCATTCTGAACCGTTTGCCGGGTTTCGCCGAAAGATGAAGGCCCTGTTCATGCTGGGCTCATCCGCGCCGTCTTAACCTTCGGTCAACCTGGCCGGGTCCGTCCCGGCGTAGACCCGGAGGCGTGTCCCATGACACCACGCAAGCACCACCTGCTTGGCACCGCCCTTGTCGCCCTTGCCCTTCTGCCCGCCACGCTGGCGGTGGCCGCACCGGCGGACGCCCAGCGACAGGAACGCAACAATAGTTATGGCGATCCCGACCGCCGCGAACACCGGCGTGCCGACCGCGAAGCCCGGCCTGATCGTGGCGACCGGGATACACGCGAACGGCGAGGCCGGGACCGGGGCGATGCCCGCCGCGAGCGCCGTGACCCCCCGCCAGGTGCGGGACGAAGTGAACACCGGCGGGACGGTCAACCGGGCGGACATGATCGCAATCGCCGCGGTGCCGGCGATCATGACCGTCGGGACCAGTCCGGCGACCGCAACCGCAACGGCCGGGGTTCCGGCTGGGACAATAATCGCCGCGACCGGCACGACTGGGACCGGCGCCGGGATCATCGCGATGCCGGCCGCGACCGGCATGGCCGCAATCCGGGTTGGGACAATAACCGCCGTGATCACCGCGACGCCGACCGGGACCGCAATGGCCGCAACCCGGCCTGGGATCGCCGCGATCAACGCCGGGACTATCATGACAATCGCCGCGATCGCCGGTGGGGCAATGACCGCGGGCGTCACCCCGGCGCCCATCACGACCGCCGCCGCTGGGAATATGCCCAGCGCCGCCGCGATTTCTATCGCGACCGGGCCCGCCGTCAGGCGCGCCTGCACTGGGTGCATCACATGAACCGCGGCTGGTCGAACACCCGCTATTACGGCCATTGGGGTCCGTCGGACCGCTGGCGTTATCACCGCCAGTATTACAGCCATGGCTATGAAGGCCGCCGCTTTGCCTATTATGACGGGTTGTGCCGCTATGACCGCAATGGCAGCGATGGCGCCATTGTCGGCGCGCTGCTCGGCGCCCTCGTCGGCGGTGCGGCTGCGGGTGATGACAGTGTCGGCGCCGGCATCCTGCTGGGCGCCGGGTTCGGTGCGGCCCTGGGCAGCAGTCTCGACCGCATGGATAATTGCGACCGTGCGCAATACCACTACGCGATGAACTACGCCTTCGAGTATGGCGAACCCTATTACTGGGCAAACCCGTATTCCGGCGTGCGCGGCACGATTGTCGTCCGCGAGACCTACTACACCGCCGGACGGGAATGCCGGTGGGGCGATGCCGAGATCTACATGCCTGATGGCACCTACAACTATGACCGCGTGCGCATGTGCCGGGACGGTTATGGCGACTGGCAGGTTGCCCACCGCCAGTAGATCTCCCGCATCGGGCGCATGTCAGACGGGGCCGGTCACCACCGGCCCCGTTTGTGCATGTGAAGCCTCTGTCGGGGGAGGATTGCGAAACCGTCATCTGCCCGTTCATCCTGGGCTCATCGCCACCCGCCTAGGATCGCCTGGACATTGGGACAAAGCACTCCCGACGCATGGAGGCACACGATGAAACTGCTGACCCCCGCCCTGCTCGCCGCGACGGCGCTTTCGGTATCCCTGCCGGCCGTCGCCGAAGCCCAGTCCTATGGCGCCCGATCGGGCCGGACCTATCAGGACTGTGAAGCCAGCCGCCAGAACCGGCAGGTTGCCGGCGCCCTGATCGGCGGCATTCTCGGTGCCGTGATCGGTAATGAGCTGGCTGACGACAGCAATAACAATCGCCACGGCCGCCCGGACCGCTGGGACCGCCACGCGCGGTGGGACGATGCCCGTCGTCATGGCCGCGGCTATCATGGCCGGCGCGACCGCCGCTACGAGCATCGCGATCGCGGCAATGCCGAGGAAGTCGGCACGATCGCCGGTGCCGGTGTCGGCGCCCTGATCGGGGCCGGCATCGCCAGCGGTGGGGACTGCGGCAATACCCGTTATCCATCCAACAACCGCTATCCGGACAACCGTTATCCGGGCAAGCCGGACGGCTATTATGGCGACACCGGCTATTACGGCGACGATCCCTACTATGAGGACGACCGCTATTATGACAGCAATGCCGGCTATGACGATGACCGCTATTACGACGACGGCTACGGGTCCTCAGGCGAGCTTCTGGGCCGCCCGGATCGCAGCCAGCCGGCGCGTACCTATTCGGCCTCGTCGAGCTACACCACCGTATCAGCAACCGGCCGCTGCGAGTGGCGCCGGAGCCAGAGCGTCGACAGCTATGGCCGGACCGTGAGCGACCAGATCCAGATGTGCCAGGGTGCCGACGGCATCTGGCGCCCGGCCGACACCTACTGAGCCATTAAATCGCGGTCATTTCGAGCATTCATACTGGGTTCGAGCGGGTGGCGGCCATAAGGTATTCCCTGTTGCCGTCACCTCCTTCGACCGGGCTGTCGATGACCGCGCCGACCCTGAAATCCGAACCGGCCTCGAGCCCGGAGCAAACCGCTTCAACGGCGCGCTGGCGATCGGCGTCATTCTTCACCAGGCCGCCCTTGCCGATGGCCGCCCTGCCGACCTCGAACTGGGGTTTGATCAGGGCGATCAATTCGGCACTCGGTGCCGCCAGCTCCAGTGGCCGCTTGATCACCTTGAGCAGCGAGATGAAGCTGGCGTCGCAGACCACGAGCGATGGCGGTTCGCTGAACACATCCGCCTCCAGCGCCCGCGCGTCCAGGCCCTCAAGGGACGTCACACGCGGGTCGGCCTGAAGTCGCGCGTGCAGCTGATCCCGCCCGACATCGACCGAATAGACATGCTGCGCGCCGCGCGAAAGCAGGACTTCGGTGAAACCGCCCGTCGAGGCCCCCACATCGAGGCAGACCCGCCCCGCCGGGTCTACATCGAAGGCATCAAGCGCCGCCACCAGCTTCAACGCCGCACGCGACACCCAGGGGAAGGCCTCTTCCGCCTCGATCCGGGCCCCCGGCGCGATCTTCTGCGAGGGCTTGCCCACCCGTTCCCCATCAGCCCGAACCTTGCCGGCTGCAATCGCGGCCTGCGCCCGGGCGCGGGTTTCAAAATAGCCGTGTTCGACAAGGTAACGGTCAGCGCGCATCGACGTCCTGCGGATAATAAGTGACTGTGGTCACCAAACTGCGCATCCTGCGCCGATGACCGGCAAGAGAGAAAGCAAAAAGCGGGCGGTTCGCAAAGCCCTCTATGACGCGGCCCTCACGCTGATCGAACGGGATGGCTATGACGCCGTCAGCGTCGACCAGATCGTTGCGGCCGCCGGCGTGGCCAAGGGGACCTTCTTCAACCACTTTCCCGGCAAGGCCGACCTGATCGCCGAATGGTATTCAGATGTCATCGCACAAACGCGCATCGAGCCTCAGGAGCTGACCAATGCGCCCCTGCCCCGACGCCTGACCGCCCTGGCGCTGCGCAGTTCGGATTTTGCCGCAGCATCCCCCCGGATGTGGCAGGCCAAACATATGTATGCAGTTGCGACACCATCCGTCCAGGCTGCCGAGCGCCAGGCCGACCAGCTGGTTGCAACAGACATTGAGGGAATGATTGCAGCGGCCCGCGATGCGGGCGCGCTTCCCGCATCGACCGATGCCGCCGCGATGGCGGATCTGGTTGTCACACTGGTCACCGGCTCGATTCGCGAATGGCTGACTTCGGGGCAGAACGGCCTGCTGGAAGACCGCGTGGAGCGGCGGCTGTCACATCTGTGTGCACTGGCAGGCTATCAAGCCCTTGCCCGCGAGCCGGGGGATCGCTAAAAGATGACCGTAGTCATTTTTTGAGCATCCCATGTCCCGACCTTATTCTCTTGCGATCTGCGCAGCACTGTTTCTGGCCGCCTGCAGCGAGACCTCCGCGCTCGCCCAACCTCAAGAAATCTTCGACGGAAGCGGCACAATCGAGCCGGCGCGCGGCATCTGGCACTCGGCCGAGTATGGCTGGATCCTCGATATCGATGCTGACGGGATCACACGCTGGCAGGACACGCCCGCCGGTTGCTACGCCAGCGCGCAGGACGGTCCGACCCTGATGAGCCAGGTGGAGTATCGCTATATCACGCCGCTGGGCACCGATCGTGCGAAATTCGAATACCTGCCCAGTGACGGCAATACGGTTTTCGAGCGCCTGGACGCCCTGCCGGAGGCCTGCGGTGCGCAGGATTTATCGGGCCGGCGCGCGACCTTCGATGTTTTCACCTCGATCTTCGAACGCCACTACGCGTTCTTTGAACGCCGCGGTGTCGACTGGCATGCCGAGGTCGCCGGGGCACGGGCCCGGTTGAGCGACGATATGAGCGATGCGGACTTCTTCGCCCTTCTCGCCAGCCTGATCGAACCGCTGGGCGACAGTCACACCAAGCTGATTGCCGAATTCGGCAGCGAGCGTCATCGCGCCCAGTACGGGCTGGGGACCACCCTGCCCATGATCGCCAGCGGCATCGGGGAAACGCCCTGGCTCATCGGCCTGATCGAGCAGACCCTTGGCGAGGTTCTCGATCCGGGCGCACGCCATATCGGCAATGACCGCGTCATCACCGGCATGATCGACGGCCGTGTCGGCTATATCCAGATCTTCACCATGGGCGGCTTCACGGACACCGAAACACCCGGCTCGCCGGAATGGGCCGCCGCCGAGCTCGCTGCCCTCGACACAATGCTCGACGAAGCGCTGACCGGCTTTGCCGATACGGATGCCGTCATCCTCGACCTGTCCAATAATCGCGGCGGCTATGACGCCGTCACGCGCGCGATCGCCAGCCGTTTCACCGACACACCCTTCACCGGCTATACGGTCCGCACGGGCTGGAGCGATGAGCCGGACGCGGTCTACCGCATCGAGCCGCATGACGGGCCGCGCTATACCGGTCCCGTCTACGTGCTGACGAGCGACGTGACGGTATCCGCCGGCGAGATCACGACGATGATGCTGCGGCAATTGCCGAACGTGACACAGGCCGGCACCACCACACGCGGCGCCTTCTCGACCCCGCTGGCCAAACCGCTGCCCAATGGCTGGTATGTCGAGCTGGCGAACGAGATCTTCGCCGACGCCGAGGGCGTGGTGCACGAGGGGCGCGGCCTTGAGCCTGAAGTCCCGCTCGACGTGTTTGCCGGGGACGACCCTGTCGGCTCACACGGTCGGGCTGTCCGGGCGCTCGCCAGACACGCGCTCGCCCGCCTCGACTGATGGCCTAGCTTGCCGCAAGGGCTGCAGCGACACGCTCAGCGGCCGCTTCATCCTGACCGATCGCCTCCAGCGCGCGAGCCGCTATGTGGCGGGCATTGAGGCCGGCCTCTTCATACATGTTGAAGGGCGTGTCCTGGTCCTGGAACACGTCCGGCAGGGTCATGGTTCGGATCCTCAGCCCGCGGTCCAGCGCGCCCTTTTCCGCCAGCATGTGCAGCACGAAAGCACCAAAACCGCCCCGGGCACCCTCTTCGACCGTGATCAGGACTTCATGCTCGCGCGCCAGGCGCAGGATGAGGTCTTCGTCGAGCGGTTTGGCAAAGCGCGCATCGGCAACCGTGGTGGAGAAACCCTGGGCCGCCAGCGCGTCGGCAGCCTTCAGGCTCTCGCCCAGCCGTGTTCCCAGCGACAGGATGGCGATCCGTGATCCTTCGCGCACGATCCGGCCCTTGCCGATCTCGAGCGGCTCGATGAGGTCCGGCATCTCGATACCCGTGCCATTGCCGCGCGGATAACGGAAGGCGGACGGGCGGTCGTCGATCTGCGTCGCCGTCGCCACCATGCGTGACAGCTCCACCTCGTCTGCCGCCGCCATCAGCACCATGCCGGGCAATTGCCCGAGATAGCCAACATCGAACGAGCCGGCATGCGTGCAGCCATCGGCCCCGACAAGGCCCGCACGGTCGATCGCAAAGCGAACCGGCAGGTTCTGGATGGCCACGTCGTGGACAACCTGGTCGTAGCCGCGCTGCAGGAAGGTGGAATAGATCGCCGCGAAGGGCTTCATGCCATCCGCTGCCAGACCGGCCGCGAAGGTCACCGCGTGCTGCTCGGCAATGCCAACATCGAACATGCGCTCGGGGAAGCGCTCGCCGAACAAGTCGAGCCCGGTGCCGCCGGGCATGGCCGCGGTGATCGCCACGACACTGCTGTCGGCCTCGGCCTCGCGAATGAGCTGCCGCGCAAACACCTTGGTGTAGGAGGGCGGGCCGTCCTTCGACTTCTGCTGTTCGCCGGTGACGACATTGAACTTGGCCACGCCGTGATACTTGTCGTCGGCCGCTTCGGCCGGCGCATAGCCCTTGCCCTTCTGCGTGACGACGTGAACCAGCACGGGACCGTTATCGCCATCGCGGACATTGCGCAGTACCGGGACCAGCTGATCGAGATCATGGCCGTCGATCGGACCGACATAGCGGAAGCCCATCTCTTCGAAGAGGGTGCCGCCCATGGCCATGCCGCGCATGTATTCCTCGGCCCGGCGTGCGGCCTCCTCGACATGCAGCGCCTTGGCCACGCCCTTGCCCAGCTTGCGCAGGCTCCGGTAGCTCTTCGAGGAGACCAGCCGCGCGAAATAGTGGCTCATCGCTCCGACCGGCGGTGCGATCGACATGTCGTTGTCATTGAGGATGACGATCAGGCGGCCGCCGATATGGCCGGCATTGTTCATCGCCTCATAGGCCATGCCGGCCGACATCGAACCGTCGCCAATCACGGCGATGACATTGCGGTCTTCCTGCTTGAGATCGCGTGCGACGGCAAAACCCAGCCCGGCCGAGATCGAGGTCGAGGCGTGAGCTGCGCCAAAGGGGTCGTATTCGCTTTCGGCCCGCTTGGTGAAGCCGCTCAGCCCGCCGCCTTGGCGCAGGGTGCGGATACGATCGCGGCGGCCGGTCAGGATCTTGTGCGGATAGCACTGGTGCCCGACATCCCAGATCAGCGTGTCGCGCGGCGTATCGAAGACGTGGTGCAATGCCGTGGTCAGCTCGACCACACCCAGACCGGCGCCCAGATGCCCACCCGTGACCGAGACGGCGTCGATCGTCTCCGCACGCAGCTCGTCGGCCAGCTTACGCAGCTGATCGATCGAGAAATTGCGCATGTCGGAGGGATCTCGGACCTGGTCGAGAGTCGGGGTGGTGGGTGCCATACGGGTCCAGCCTTTCACGAGCGCCGGTCGAGGATGAAGTCGACGGCCTCTCTCAAAACATCTGCTCGCGCGCCGAAGGGTTCAAGGTGGTCCTTGGCCTGTGCGGCCAAGTGCCGCGAACGGTCTCGCGCGCCGTCTACCCCCAGAATGGTGACGAAGGTGGCTTTTCCTTGACCGGCGTCCTTACCGGCCGCCTTGCCCATCTCCGCCTGGTTCCCCGTCGCATCCAGAAGGTCGTCCGTGATCTGATAGGCCAGTCCGAGGTCGTGAGCAAATCCTTCCAGCGCCCGGCGGATATGATCTTCCACTTCGCGCAGGATCGTGCCGATCTCGATGGCATAATTGATCAGCGCGCCCGTCTTCATCCGGTGCATGCGGGTGACGACCGAGATGTCGAACTGTTCCGTCTCGGCGCGGATGTCGATCATCTGGCCGCCCACCATGCCATAGGGGCCGGAGGCGCGCGCGAGACGCTCGACCAGGCGCGAGCGCACGCTGCCGCGCTGATGGGTATCGGGATGCGCAAGGATCTCGAACGCCACCGCCTGAAGGGCGTCGCCGGCCAGAACAGCCGTCGCCTCGTCATAGGCCTTGTGGACCGTGGGACGGCCGCGGCGCATGTCGTCATCATCCATGCACGGCAGATCGTCATGGATCAGCGAATAGGCGTGGATGCATTCCAGCGCACAGGCCGCGCGCAGGACGCCGCGCTCGTCGGCATTCACCAGCCGGCCGGCCTCGACCGCCAGGAAGGGACGCAGCCGCTTGCCCGGCCCCAGCGCGGCGTAACGCATGGCGGAATTGAGATGCGCTTCCGGGCCTTCCGCGCGCGGAAGCAAGGCATCCAGCGCCACGGTGACCCGGTCGGCAGCTTCGTTCAGGCGTTGTTCGAAAGAATCCATTCCGCAGCCCTAATGCATCCGCGCGCCGTTGGGCACGGGCTTGTCCGGCGCCAGCAGGATGATCGCGCCCTCCGGGTCAGATGCCCCGAGAACGAGGATTTCCGACTGGATCGGCCCGATCTGGCGCGGCGGAAAATTGACGACAGCAAGCACCTGTCGGCCCACCAGGTCTTCCGGCTTGTAGTGCACGGTGATCTGGGCCGAGCTCTTCTTCTCGCCCAGCTCGGGACCGAAATCGACCCACAGCTTGATGGCGGGCTTGCGCGCTTCCGGGAAAGCCTCCGCGCGCACGACGGTGCCGACGCGGATATCGAGCTTCAGGAAGTCCTCGATCGTGGCGAGCGGTCCCGCCGGCTCGTCCTGCGCCATATCAGTCGAGCCCGGCCGGTTCGGTGGCCGGTTGGCCGTCCTCACCGCGCACGATCTTCTCGACCTTCAGTTCGGCCGTCTTCAGCTTGCCTTCGCAATGCGCCCGCAGGGCCGCACCGCGCTCGTAGATCTGGATCGACTTCTCGAGCTCGACCTCGCCCGATTCGAGCTGCTGCACGATACGCTCGAGCTCGGCTAGCGCCTGTTCGAAACTCAGCGTCTCGATATCGGGTAGCGGCGTTTCGGACATGGCTTCCTCTCATCTCGGGGCAGCATAGAAAGCGGACTAGGGTGCGGCAATGCCGCGATTACGGGCTCAGCGCGGCCGGTATTCATAACGGCGCCAGGACCAGTAGGTATCACCGCCATCGCGGACACACACCCACCCTGACCCGCGCAGTTGCGGACGCAGCATGCGGTTGAACCAGCCATGGGCGCACAAGACAACCGGTCCGGCTGCAGCCGCGTCGATCAACTGGTCGGCGGCCCGCCTTGCCCGGGCCTCGGCCTCGGCCCGGCTCTCCCGCCCGCGCGACCAGCCCATCCACCAGGAACAGCGCGCAAACACACCCCAGGTCTTGGCCATGAAACGTCCCGGCATGGGCGGCGGCGGCAGTTCGGCCTCGATGAAGACCGGATCGACAACAGGCGCCCGGTCCGGTGCCACGGCCTGCGCCGTCTCGATGGCGCGACGCAGGGAGCTGGCAAAGACGGTGTGCGATTCTGCAGCAGCCTGGATCAATGCCTCGGGTACCGCCTGGCCATCGACAAGCCCCGCCGGCTGATACTCGTTATCCCACCAGTCCTCGTATCCGCGCCAGTCGAGCCAGCGCTCGCGATTGGCGTCGGGACGGCCGTGACGGGCGATCGTGATACTGCCCGGCGACAGGCTCTGGAGGTCAGTCGAGGAACGGGTCATCGGGGTCGCACGGGGGAAAGTCAGCCAGCCGGTACGCCCCGTCGTTACCTGCCGACACCTCAATCCTTTGATGACGGGGAATGCCCGTCCGCTCAGGCCCGGGCCAGCGCGCGAACAAAGGCCGCGGCCGACCGGCCCAGTGCCGGGCAGTCGTATCCGCCCTCCAGCACGGAGACAAGCCGCGAATGCGCAAATTCCGATGCCAGGACAGCCAGGCGTTCCGCCGCCCAGGCATAGTCCTCGTCGACAAGACCCAGCCCGCCAAGCGGATCGTCCGCATGCGCATCGAAACCGGCAGAGACGAGAATCAGTGCCGGCTGTATCTTGCGCAGAGCTGGAACGACTTCGGCCTCGAACGCAGCGCGCCAGGCCGCGCCGTCCGTACCGTCCGGCAGCGGGACATTCACGACATTGCCGCCAAGACCGGTTTCGCCGCGATGTCCGGTGCCCGGATAGAGCGGCGACTGGTGCAGCGAAACGAACAGGACGCGCTCGTCGCGCTCGGCCAGGCATTGCGAGCCATTGCCATGGTGCACATCGATATCGACGATGGCGACCGATGGCAGACCATGGACCTCCAGCGCATGCATGGCGGCGATGGCCACCGTGTTGAACAGGCAGAAACCCATCGGGCGGTCGGGTTCGGCATGATGGCCCGGCGGCCGCGCCAGCAGGAAGGCCGCCCCCTGCCCGTCCCGCATCACCGTGTCGACACCGGCGATGGCTCCGCCGGCAGCCGACAGTGCGGCGCGCGCCGACTGGCCGCACACGATGGTGTCCGGGTCAAGTCCGACGAAGCCCTCGACACCCGCCTCGGCACAGGCGGTCAGGACGCGATCCACGTGTTCGACGGTGTGGAAGCGGGCCAGTGCCTCGACCGGTGCCTGCTCCGCTTCCACCCAGACCGTGCCGGCGATCCCGGCCAGGGCGTCGCGCACCGCGGTATAGCGGCCGTCATGCTCTGGATGCCCGTCAGGCAGACGGTGAGCGAGACTGGCGGGACTGTCGATGAGGGTCGCTTTCATGGCCATCTATCCGCTGGTTGCTGCAGTCAGCACCCTAGCGGAGACCGGCATCCTGTGCAGCTGGGGAACGGGAAGGCGTTGCATCCGTTGCAACACTGAGGGGCTATCGGGCTCAGGGGCCGTGCACGCCCCGTACCCAGGCTCAGCCACGACAAACGGAGGCTTCCATGACGTCACGCATTCTCATCCTCACGACCTCCCACGGCACGCTCGGCGAGACCGGCAAACCGACCGGCTTTCACTGGCAGGAGCTGACCGATCCCTACTGGGCTTTCCGGGATGCCGGCGACACGGTCGAGATCGCCAGCGTGCAAGGCGGCCAGCCGCCCGCCGACCCCGGCTCGGATGACGGCGAAGGCAAGCGTCCCGCCTCCGTGCAACGTTTCATGGATGACGAGGCCGCCATGCAGGCCCTGACGCATTCATTCCCTGTGTCAGACCTGAAACCCCGCAGCTATGACGCCATCTACCTGCCCGGCGGCCACGGCACGATGTGGGATCTGCCTGACAGCAAGGCGGTTGCCGAACTGATCAGCAAGGCCTGGGAAGCTGGCGCCATCATCGCAGCGGTCTGTCATGGTCCGGCCGGCCTGGTAGGGGCCAAACTCGCCGACGGCACACCGCTGGTGAAAGGCAAGCGCGTCAACAGTTTCACCGATGCCGAAGAGCGCAAGGTCGAGCTGGACGACGTCGTGCCCTTCCTGCTGGAAAGCCGCCTGCGCGAGCTGGGCGCCATCTTCGAAGGCAATGACGAGGCGTTCGGACCCCATGTCGCGCACGATGGCCGTCTGATCACGGGGCAGAACCCGGCCTCGAGCAAGCCGCTCGCAGACCAGGTGCTGGCCGCACTCAAAAACAGGCAGTCGGAACCGGCCTAGCGCGCCGGAGCTGCGGCGGGTCTAACCGCTGACAGCGGCGATCCGCGCGGCCTGCCGGCGCCGGGCCGGCGTCGGCAACAGCACGACATTCTCCATGAACTGGCTGTAGTCGCACAGGATTTCCTCGCCTTGGGCGATATCGCGAATGGCAACGCCGCTTCCGTCAGCCGCCGAGAAGTCGAGGTTCGGCGTGCTGGAATGGTTCAGGAAGCGGGCGTGATCGCCATCGAGCAGATAGCCGTTCAGGCTCCGGTCGAAATAGGCATAGCGCTGGATATAGCCGCGATAGACCGGCGGCCGCTCGGCCAACTGCGCCTCGGTAAGCACGAGATCGGTTGCCGGATCGAGGGTCCACATCAAGGTGCCCTTGCGGATCCGCCTGGCGGCAAACACGCCCAGCCCTTCCAGCGGGCTGGGTTGAAGGTAGGTTTCGACCAGAAGCATGGGTCTGACACTCCGGCCGGCCGCGTCGACGGCCGGCGAGGATCGGGCGGCGGGATGTCTCCCCGCCGCGGAGTGCGACGCTCCAAGCTCCATATTGGCGAATTTTCGCGCGATGCAAGCGGTATTTTAAACCCGGGGCGATGACCCGCCCCGGCCTCAATGCCCCAGCGACACATTCATGATTTTCACGCCCGGAGGTGCGGGCACATCCTCCGGCACGAAGAAGTCCGGCAGAAGTTCGATTTCGGAGTCGTAGGAATACTTGTCGAGGTCCCGCTCGCCCTCTTCCCAGAGGAAGGTGTCGTCGATGATGAAATTGCCGGTGAATTCGGCCGAAGGCTTGTTCAGCACGGCATAGGCTGTATCGGCGAGGATTTCCGGCTTGCGGCAATTCTTCATCGCCTCTTCGCCGGCCAGCACGTTGGAGATCGCGGCCGTCGCGACAGCCGTGCGCGGCCAGATCGCATTGGCGCCGATCTTGCCCTTGAACTCCTCGCCCCAGCCCAGAATGCACAGGCTCATCTGGTATTTGGCCGAGGTGTAGGCGACATGGGGTCCGAACCACAGGCCGCGCATGTCCAGCGGTGGCGCCAGGGCGATAATGTGCGGGTTTTCCGCCTTCATCAGGTGGGGCAGGCATTTCTGGGTCGTCAGGAAGGTGCCGCGGCCATTGACCTGGTGCATCAGATCGTAGCGCTTCATCGGCGTATCGGCCGTACCGCGGGGGAAAATCGCCGAGGCATTGTTGATCACGGCATCGATCCCGCCGAAGCGGTCAACGGCGGCAGCAACCGCGGCCTCGACCTCCTCCTCGTGACGGATATCGCATTTCACGGCGAGAGCCTGGCCGCCGGCCTTCTCGATGGTCTCGGCAGCCGTATGGATCGTTCCCTCAAGGCGCGGATCCGGCGTGTCGGACTTTGCAGCGATGACAATATTGGCACCGTCCCTCGCGCAGCGTTCACCGATCGCCAGGCCGATACCGCGGCTGGCGCCCGTGATGAAGATCGTCTTGCCTTTGAGGCTCATGGCCATGTCTCCCCGGCTGGATGTATCCGGAGAGGTTAGAGCGCCGCTACAGCCCGCGCCAGACCCGACCGCGCGGGCAGTACAGGCCATCCTCGTGACGGCATTGCTCGAACGTGTAGAGAACGGTCTCGGCCCGGCCGACAATATTCTCGAAACGCACAAAGCCCGGCCCTTCCGGCGCACGGCTGTCGGCGGAATTGTCGCGATTGTCGCCCATCACGAAGACATGGCCCGCCGGCACGACCTGCGGCCCGTACTCGTCCAGCCAGTTATTGTCGCCGCGCTCGTAGATCGGGTGAACCCGGCCGCCGGGCAGACGCTCCTCGTACAGGCTAACGCGCACGGTATTGCGTGGCGCAGCGTCTTCCCGGTAGGTGCGGTCCTCAACAAGTGTGCGACCGACCATGCGGCCATTGATGAAAAGACGGCCGCCACGCATCGCCACGATGTCGCCTGGCAGGCCGACGACCCGCTTGATCAGGGTCAGGTCCTGACGATCATCCCAAAGCACGACGACATCGCCACGCCGCGGGCTGCCCCAGCCGATACGCCCGTCCCAGCTGTCAGGCAGGAGATTGCCCAGCCCCAGCGGCAGGGTGTGGCGCGAATAGCCATAGGCCCATTTCGACACCACGATCCGGTCGCCCACTTCCAGCGAGGGCTGCATGCTTTCCGACGGAATATAGTAGGTCGCAAAGGCGAGCGAGGTGAAGCCGAACCACACCGCCGCAACGCCGGCGAACATGTTCACCGCCTCGCCGGCTTCGGCCCCGATCCGGGCGGCCCGGATACGCAGACGCCGGAGCGAGGATTGTTTCATGACCTAGAGACCGCGCCAGACCCGCCCGCGCGGACAGTACAGCCCGTCTTCGCGGCGGCAGCGTTCGAAGGTGAACAGCACCGTCTCCGCCCGGCCGACGACATTCTCCAGCGGTACCAGGCCCGGCCCGTTCGAGGCCCGGCTGTCATTGGAGGCATCCCGGTTGTCCCCCATCACGAAGACCGTGCCCGGCAGGATCGTCACCGGCCCGTAATTGTCGAGCTGGTAGTTGTCGCCGCGCTCATAGATCGGGTGATCCCGGCCGCCCGGCAGGGTTTCCTCGAACAGGGTCGCCGTGACGATATTGTCGCGCGGGTGATCCCGATAGGACCGCACTTCGATGAGTTCGCGCGGCACCGGCTCGCCATTCAGGTAGAGCTGGCCCTGGCGCATCTCGATGACATCGCCCTCAATGCCGATGACGCGCTTGATCAGGTTGCGCGGCGGTGACTGGCGCTCATCGCGGAAGACGACGACATCGCCGCGCTGCGGATTGTGCCAGGCCAGACGGCCATTCCAGTTGTCCGGCAACATATAGCCGATACCCAGCGGCAGGGAGTGGACCGAATAGCCATAGGCCCATTTGGACACCAGAACCCGGTCCCCCACTTCCAGCGAGGGCTGCATGCTTTCCGACGGGATGTGGAAGGCGGCGAAACCGAAGGTCACCAGTCCCAGCCACACGGCGGCCACGCCGGCGACAAAGCGCACGGTTTCGACAATCTCGTTCGCAGCCCGGCCGGCCAGGCGCTTCATCAAGGCACTCATTTCAGTTTTACCGCCGTTCCGTAGGCCAGGATTTCCGCCGCACCTTCCATCACCGACGAGGTCGACATGCGGACGGTAACAATCGCATCGGCGCCGAGCTCTTCGGCGTGCTTTGCCATCCGGTCGAGCGCGGTCTCGCGCGCTTCGGACAGGAGGTCGGTATATTCGGGAACTTCACCGCCAACGATATTGCGCAGGCCGGCAATGAAATCGCGGCCGAAAAAGCGGGCCCGCACGACATTGCCGCGCGCGATACCGACCACATGGTCGATCTCACGGCCCGGCACGGCGTCCGCCATGGTGACAATCAGGCTCATTCCTCGTCTCCGTCTTCGAACACGATCCGGTTCTCCCGTGCGCGCAGGAACATGATCGCCACCCCGGCAGCCGGCATGCCTGTGACCAGCAGCCAGAACCCGCTTAGCGGGTAAGGCAAATACCAGCGGCCGATCAGTCCGGCTGCCAGAAGAATGACATACCCCGCAATCCCGCCGAGAAGCAGGACGATACCGGCATGGTCCAGGAAACGCGCCAAGGGCACCCGAACACCTCCCGTGCTCACGCATCAGCATTCCGAATACGTCGAAACGCCGTCACAACCAAGGCTTGGGCGCGGAGATGACAGCATTTTCAGCCTGCCGTGGCATCGCCGCCGCAGCCAGAAGCGGCACACACGAGGGACGGCAAGGTGTTGCATCCCCCGCCCCATGCCGCGCTTTGGCCATCTTCATGGGGAAGGATCGGTCTCATGAACCAGACCATCTATGAACCGACCTCGACGCCGGCAGCCGACCGGGACGACCGCCTTCTGGCGGGGCTGAACTATGCCCTGCTGATCGTCGGCAATATCATCGGCGTATCCAGCCTCGTCGCCGTGATCATCGCCTATGCCCGGCGCGACGGCTCACCACACTGGCTGCAATCCCACTTCACATACCAGATCAAGAGTTTCTGGGCGGCGATCGTTGGTATTGTGGCCTGTACCGTAATGGTTCTGACGGTGATCCTGGCGCCCTTCGGCCTGATCGGGTTTGCCTTGATCTGGCTGTGGATGCTGGCGCGGTCGATCGTGGGCCTGATCCGTCTCGTGGACGGACGCGGCCACCCCGACCCGCACGGCATGTGGATGTAGGTCGGGCCGGCGTCAGACGCCGAATCCCACCTCATCGATCATCTCCGCACCCATGGTGACATCGTCGACGCGCGACGGCGCCAGCGTCATCACCGCTTCGGCATAGAAATTCGCCAGGGCGATCCGCTGGGCCGCGAAGGCGGGGTCACCGATATTCTCCTTCTGGCGCCGGCGGGCCGCAACGGCCCCGACGCACAGCAGCCAGCCGCCGATCGTCTCACCCGCCAGGGTGAGGAAGGGGGTGGCGCCGGCGAGCCGGTCCTTCATGTCGACCTCCTTCAGCCAGTCGACAGCCTCACGCATCGCATCGAGGCTGTCCTGCAGGCGGTCGCCGAGCGGCGGCAGGTCCGGGTGCGACGAGGTCGTGCAGGCCTCGATGGTCTGCTCGATGTCCGAGAACAGTTCGTCAAAGGCCGCACCGCCATCCATGTTCAGCTTGCGGCCGACCAGGTCGATGGCCTGGATGGCATTGGTGCCTTCATAGATCGGCGTAATGCGGGCATCGCGCAGATGCTGGGCCGCACCGGTTTCCTCGATATAGCCCATGCCGCCATGAACCTGGACGCCCAGTGAGGCGACCTCGACGCCGATATCGGTCGACCAAGCCTTGGCCACTGGCGTCAGCAATTCCTCGCGGCGCTTGGCCGCGGCACGCTCGTCGGCATGCTCTGCATGCTCGGCCATGTCGGTCGCCACGGCACAGGACACGCAGATCGCACGCGAGGCGGCGATCTTGGCCTTCATCAGCGACAGGGTGCGCTTGATGTCCGGGTGATGGATGATGGCGTGCGGCGCCGGGCCTTCGGCGTCGATGGCGCGGCCCTGCTTGCGGTCCTGCGCATAGGCCAACGCCTGCTGGAAGGCCCGTTCGGCGATGCCGACCCCCTGCACACCGACATTCAGGCGCGCAGAATTCATCATCGTGAACATGCAGCGCATGCCGGCGTTCTCGCCGCCGATCAACCAGCCGGTGGCCCCGGTGTATTCCATGGTGCAGGTCGGCGAGCCGTGAATGCCCAGCTTGTGCTCGACCCCGATGGCGCGCAGGTCGTTGCGCGACCCGTCCGGCAGGATTTTCGGCACGATGAAGAGCGAGATACCCTTGGTACCCTCAGGTGACCCCGGCGTCCGCGCGAGCACGAGATGGATGATGTTCTCCGCGCAGTCGTGTTCGCCCCAGGTGATAAAGATCTTCTGGCCGGAAATCGCCCAGCTGCCGTCCGCATTCGGCTCGGCCTTGGTGCGCAGCGCGCCGACGTCCGAACCGGCCTGCGGCTCGGTCAGGTTCATCGTGGCCGACCACTCGCCGGTGAGCAGCTTGCCCAGATAGAGCGCCTTCTGCTCGTCAGTACCGTGGGCGATCAGCGCTTCGATCCCGCCATAGGTAAGCATCGGGCCAAGACCGAAGGACAGGTTGGCGCCCTGGATCATTTCCAGCACGGCTACGCCCAGCGCCCGCGGCAGGCCCATACCGCCCAGCTCGGCCGGAAATTGCAGACCCTGCCAGCCGCCTTCGACGAACTGCGCATAGGCCGCCGGAAAGCCGGTCGGGGTGGTGACAGCATCATTCTCGAGCTTGCAGTGTTCGGCATCGCCGACGCGGTTGAGCGGCGAGAGCACATTCTCGGCCAGCTTGGCCGCCTCTTCCAGAATGGCCGCCGTCAGATCGGAGGTGAAATCCGGGAAGGCACCCGTCGCCTTCAGCCCCTCAACAGCCGCAACTTCTTCCAGCGTGAAGCGCAATTCATCCAGCGGTGCGCGATATGTCATGGCCGACCTCCGTCATCATTTTTTTGTGGCCGGAACATAACCCGCCTTCCCGTCGATGCGAATCCGGAAACAGTGTTTTGTCCAGCCCGCGACTTTGTGTGGCTTTTCGGACGCGCAGGCAGCGGGCATATATGTGACCAGCGCCGCCCGAACCGGCGGAACAGCCCTGGGGGAGCCCGATCCATGACCGACACGCCACGCTACACCGCAGTCGCCATCGCCCTTCACTGGATCCTCGCGATCCTGCTGCTCGGCATGGTGTTTTTCGGCTGGTACATGGAAGACCTGCGCGACGGCCTGTTCGCCGGCACGGTACCGCTGGAAGAGGTTCAGCAGGCCTATAATCTGCACAAGACGACGGGCATGGCGATTCTGGTCCTGTCGCTCATCCGCCTGGCCTGGCGCCTGACCCACAAGACCCCGGGCATGCCCGTGGGCATGAAGCCCTGGGAGAAGCTGGCCGCCCACACCGTGCACTGGGCCTTCTACGTGCTGATGATCGGCATGCCGATCATGGGCTGGATTTCCGCTTCCGCCTCGGAACTGCCCTCTTTCCTGTTCAACAATCCCGACATGCCGCTGCCGCGCCTGCCGGTTCCCCAAAGCGAGAGCCTGCACGAAGTGTCCGGCTCGATCCACGGGGCCGGCGGCTGGCCGATCCTGATCCTGTTCGGCCTGCACGCAGCAGCGGCCCTGAAACACCAGTTTGTCGACCGCGACGGGCTGATCGCCCGCATGATACCGGTCCTGAAAGGATAAGTGCCGATGTTGCGTTACGCGTTTCTTCTCCCGCTGGTCTTCGCCGCCGCGCCGGCGAGCGCCCAGTCCTGGCAGGTCGACCGGGCCGACAGTTCCGTCGGTTTCGAGACGACGGTGTCCGGCGGTGCGGTGACAGGAGAATTTTCGGACTGGACGGCCGAGATCGTGCTCGATCCGGCCGATCTGGAAAACGCCTCGATCTCGGCCCGCGTGCTCACCTCCAGCGGTACGACCGGCAATGGCCAGATGGACAGTTCCATGCTGTCCGATTCCGGCCTGAACCCGTCGGCATACGAGGCGGCAACCTTTGTCTCGGACGATGTCCGGGCAACGGATGACGGCTATGAAGCGCACGGCACGCTCGCTATGGCCGGTACCGAACGCGACATCGTGCTGCCCTTCACCCTGACCATCGATGGCGGCCGGGCGGTCGCGGACAGCCGCTACACGCTGGCCCGCGCCGATTACGGCGTCGGCTCGTCCAGCTGGGGTTCGGCCGCGGCCGAGGTGACCCTCGTGCTGCATATCGAGGCCGATGCCGCCGAGTAGGCTTGCATCGCAGGGGCGTGAAGCGCTAGCTCACCTCCCATGACCGCTCAGATCAAGCCCGCCGGCTCTGCCGAAGCCATTGCCGAAGCCGCCGCCATCCTGAAGGCGGGCGGTCTCGTGGCCATGCCGACGGAGACCGTTTACGGCCTGGCAGCCGATACCGCCAATCCGGACGCCGTCGCGCGGCTCTACGCGGCCAAGGGGCG
The DNA here is from genome assembly GCA_036231565.1 of Pseudomonadota bacterium. Taxonomy (GTDB): domain Bacteria; phylum Pseudomonadota; class Alphaproteobacteria; order Caulobacterales; family Maricaulaceae; genus Maricaulis. The sequence continues at coordinate 63,096 of JAZAHA010000019.1, read as the reverse complement.
ACCGCGCTTCAACCCGCTGATTGCCCATGTCACCGGCCCGAAAATGGCCCAACGCATCGCCGAGTGGCCGGAACTGGGCGCAAAGCTGGCCGCGACCTACTGGCCGGGACCGCTCACGCTGGTGCTGCAGAAAAAACCCGACGCCGCCATTGCCGACATCGCCAATGCCGGGCTTGACAGTATCGCCCTGCGCGCGCCGGCCCACCCGGCAGCCCGCACGCTGATCAGCGCTTTCGGCGCGCCCCTCGTGGCGCCCAGCGCCAACCCGTCAGGCTCGATCAGCCCCACGACGGCCCAGCATGTTGCCGACGGTCTGGGCGACAAGGTCGATCTCATCCTCGATGGCGGCGCCTGCCCCGTCGGGGTTGAATCGACCGTCGTCGCCATCGACGGCAAGCGCGCCATCCTGCTGCGGCCCGGCGGTCTGGCCCGCGTGCAGATCGAGCCGATCACCGGCCCGCTGGAAACTCCCGAGGCCGACGCCCCGCTCGCCAGCCCCGGCATGCTGAAAAGCCACTACGCCCCCAATGCAGCGATGCGGCTCAATGCCAGCGAAGCCCGGCCCGGCGAGCTGTTGCTGGGCTTCGGCGCCGTCGGAGGCCATATCAACCTGTCAGAGGCCGGCGATCTCGCCGAAGCCGCCACACGCCTGTTTGCCGCCCTGCGTGATCTCGACGCACGTGGACCGGAACGCATTGCAGTTGCGCCCATCCCGGATCAGGGTCTGGGTGAAGCCATCAATGACCGCCTGCAACGCGCCGCTGCGCCCAAGGACGACCCGACGCCATGACCGCTCCTGTAACCCTGCCCGCCGACCTGATCGACAATCTCAAGGCCGCCCTTGGCCCGAAAGGCTGGAGCCAGGATCCGCAGGAACTCGAACCGCATGTCCACGACTGGCGCGGCCGCTACAAGGGCGAAACGCCGATCCTGCTCAAACCGGCCTCCACCGAGGAAGTCTCGGCTGTGGTCAAGCTGTGTGCCGAGGCCGGCGTGGCGATTACGCCGCAAGGCGGCAATACCTCGCTGTGCGGGGCTGCGACGCCCCAGGGCGAAGTGCTGATCTCGCTGAAGCGCATGACGGCCGTGCGCGAGATCGACACCGACAATGATTCCATGACCGTCGAGGCCGGCTGTGTACTGGAAAGCCTGCAGCAGACGGCAGAAGGCGCGAACCGCCTCTTCCCGCTCTCGCTGGGGTCCCAGGGCTCGGCCATGATCGGCGGGCTGATTTCCACCAATGCGGGCGGCGTGCATGTGCTGCGCTACGGCATGACGCGTGAACTGGTTCTTGGCCTGGAAGCCGTGCTGCCGGACGGCACGATCTGGTCCGGTCTGACCGGCCTGCGCAAGGACAATACCGGCTATGATCTCAAGCAATTGCTGATCGGGGCCGAAGGTACGCTGGGCATCATCACGGCTGCCACGCTGAAACTCTTCCCGCGTCCCGGCCGCATGGAACTGGCCTTCATCGGCATGAATTCCGTGGACGATGCGGTGAAATTTCTCGGCATGGCGAAACAGGTCTCCGGCGGTGCCGTGACGGCCTTTGAAGTCATGCCGAACCTGGCACTGGAATTCGTGCTCGCCCACGTTCCCAACACCCGCGACCCGCTGGGAGCGAAACACCCCTGGTACGTCGTGTGCGAGATGAGCTTCGGCCGCACCGAAGGCGCGCGCGAGACCATGGAAGCTGCGCTGGAGCAGGGTTTCGAGACGGGCCTGCTCCAGGACGCCGCGATCGCGGAAAACGAAAGCCAGATGCAGGATTTCTGGCGGCTCCGCGAAAGCATCGCCGAGGCCGAGCGCAGCCAGGGCATCGCCGTCAAGCACGATGTCTCGATCCCGGTTTCCAAAATGCCGGCCTTCATCGATATTGCCACGCAGCGCATCAATGCGGACTTCCCGGACGGAGTGGTCGTTGCCTTCGGCCATGTCGGCGACGGCAATGTGCACTACAATATCGCCTGTCTGGACCCTGAAGCCCGGGAGCGTTTCATGGCACGTGCCGGCGAGATGTCGAAATGCGTTTACGACACGGTGGATGAGTTCGGCGGATCGATCTCGGCCGAGCACGGGATCGGGATCCTCAAGCGCGAGGAGCTAGCCAATCGAAAGCCGGTCGACGTGAAGGTGATGCGGGCGATCAAGCAGGCGCTGGATCCCAGGGGCATCATGAACCCGCGGATCTTGTTCTAGAGCGTCACCCGGTCATCGGGAAATCCGTGGCCGGACATTGAGAAAACTCATGGCAAGAGCGGCGCCCGGTGCCTTTTCCTGCCCGACCGCCTCCCCTACCTTTGGAAAAGAAGGAGGCCTGCCATGCTGATTCTGCTGTCGCCCGCCAAGAACATGAATTTCGACCCGGTCGAACGCGATCTGCCCGCCACCGAGCCGCCGCTGATCGGCGAGACCCGCATCCTGTCGAAGACAACGCGCCAGCTGACGGCGCCGAAGATCAAGGCGATGATGAAGATCTCCGACGATCTGGCGCGCCTCAACCGCGAACGTTTCCAGGCTTTCGATGCCGATACGCCGGGCGAGAAGCAGGCGGCTTTCGCGTTCAATGGCGAGGTGTATCGCGGGCTCGAGGCCGACAGCCTGTCTGACGACGATCTCGACTATGCCCAGGATCATCTGCGCATTCTGTCGGGCATGTATGGTGCGCTGCGTCCGCTCGATGCCATCCACCCCTACCGGCTGGAGATGGGCCGCAAGCTGCACACGCGGCGCGGTGAAAATCTCTATGATTTCTGGGGCGAGCGGATCGCGAAACACCTCAACAGCCTGCAGGATAGCAAGGACGAACCCGTCGTGCTGAACCTGGCGTCGAACGAATATTTCAAGTCGGTCGACCGCAAGAAGTTGAAGGGCCGCGTCATCACGGCGAACTTCAAGGAAGAGAAGGACGGGCAATTGCGTGCCCTGATGGTCTTCGCGAAGAAGGCGCGCGGCATGATGGCACGCTGGGTCATCCAGAACCGCGTCGAGGATCCGGCCGAACTGCGCAAATTCGATCTGGGCGGCTATCGTTTCGAGGCGGATGGCTCCAGCGAGGACGAACTCCTGTTCACGCGTCCCCAGCCCGCAGCGGCAAAGGCGGCGTAGAACGCCGTATTCCCCGCATCCGCGCGATGTGCTATCCTCCAAGGGCCGCGGGAGATGGCTGCCACCACCTCCCTTGGCCGCCCTTCTGGCGATGGAGAGCCGGATCAACAGGGTCCACCCGCCGATCCGTCTTCTCCTCACAAAAAGGACGAGGCGGCATTTCGGAAACCGAAACATTGCTCCCTCCTTGGATTGCGCCGGCCTCCTGGGCCGGCGTTTTCATTCTCGCACAGAAACCCGCAATGGTTGCGCTTTTGAAAAAACACACCATATGCGTTTCTTGACCCGGCCTGCGGCGTGCCGTTTCTTGCGCGGAACACAAACTTGAAAGGTGGTTCATGTCTTCCATCCGCACCGATCTGACCGGCCAGGTGGCCATTGTCACCGGCTCTACAAGCGGCATCGGCGCCGCCATGGCCGACGCCCTCGCGGCCAATGGCGCGAACGTGATCATCAACGGTCTGGGCGATGCGGATGCGATCGAGAAGGAGCGCGCCGGGATCGCGGAGCGGCACGGCGTCGAGGTGCGTTACCATCCCGCCAACATGCTGAAATCCGAAGAGATTTCCGACATGGTGGCGTTCGCCGAGCGGGAGTTCGGACGCCTCGACATCCTGATGAATAATGCCGGAATCCAGCATGTCGCGCCGGTGGACGAGTTCCCGGAAGACAAGTGGGATGCCATCATCGCCATCAACCTCACCTCGGTCTTCCATGGCGCCAAGGCAGCCCTGCCGATCATGAAGCGCCAGGGCAAGGGGCGGATCGTCAACCTGGCCTCGGCCCACGGCCTCGTCGCTTCGCCCTTCAAGTCGGCCTATGTAGCTGCCAAACATGGCGTGATGGGCTTCACCAAGACGCTGGCGCTGGAAGTCGCCGAACAGGGCATCACCTGCAACGCGATCTGCCCGGGCTATGTGAAGACACCCCTGGTGGAGAACCAGATCGGCGACACCGCAAAGGCGCGCGGGATTTCCGAGGAAGAGGTCGTGCGCGACGTCCTGCTGGCTGCCCAGCCGACCAAGCAATTCGTCACCTATGACCAGCTCGCCGGTGCGCTGCTCTATCTTGTCTCCGACGCGGGAGCCAATATGAATGGGTCCTGGATCAGCGTTGACGGTGGATGGACCGCGAAGTGACATTGCACACACACAAGGGTGACATAAGGACCTCATACGAGTGATGTCCGGAACTCATCCGGATACATGTGCGCCCCGTCCCGTCGCCGGCGCCGGCATCGTCGTTTTCCGCGGCGAGGAGGTGCTGCTGATCCGGCGCGGCAAACCGCCTTATGAAGGCGAGTGGTCGCTGCCCGGCGGCAAGATCGAATATGGCGAGACCGCCGCCGAAGCCGCCCTGCGCGAACTGGCGGAAGAGACCGGCACGACCGCCCGGATCGCCGGGCTGATCGATGTGATCGATTCCATTGGCACGCGCGAACCCGGCCGGCCGGGCGACTGGCACTATGTCCTCGTGGACTTTGCCGGCGTGTGGACGGGCGGCGAGCCGGTCGCGGCTGACGATGTCAGCGAGGCCGGTTTCTTCCCTTATGACGAGGCCGTGGCGATGACCCGCTGGGACAAGACGCGCGACGTGATCGGCCGGGCCCGCGCCATCGTCGATGCACAGGCAGATCCAGCCTTGAGCGCGCCACAATCGGCGTCATGATGCCGGCCATGATCCCGATCCGTCTCCTCATCGCGGCCGCCCTGGCCACGGCCCTGCCGGCCTTCGCCGACGCGCAGAAGCCGCAGCGCGAGCGGGCGGAAAGCCAGGCCGGCTATGAGCAGGAGCTCGATCTCGACCGTACCCTGCCCTTCTTGGCCTATACGCTCGGCGAGCTGCACTATCTGGCCTATGCCTGCGAGGGCGACAATGCCCAGCAATGGCGCGACCGCATGGTCGAGCTTCTCGCCATGGAAGCCTCGGACAATGGACGCCGCCGCGACCGGCTGATCGAGAGTTTCAACGAGGGCTACCGCTCGCAGCAACGCTACCGCGCCCGTTGCGGCGCCGAGGCCGATGCGGAACGCCGCGCCCTCGCCCATCGCGGCCGTGATCTGTCCGACATGATGCGCTCGGCGTATTTTGATTGACCGGGACGGGGCTCTCAGGGGGTTCCGGTGTTGAAATTCCGCAAGACCCGGTAGGTGATCGAGGTGTTCGTGGCCTCAAGGATTTCCAGCTGTGCGCCCTGATAGCCGATCAGCGCCGAGGCGGAGAGATCGTACTCCACGGCATTGGAAAAGGCGGGCCGGGCCATGTTTCCCGAGAATTCGCGATAGCCGATATTGATGCGGTCCCCGACGCGGCCGTTATAGATCAGGGTTTGCTGGAAGGAGTTGTCGCGCTCGAGCACCCGTTCCGTGCGTTCGAAAGTTCTGTCCCGGCAAGCCCGGATGTTGAAAGCGGTGACAACGCATAGCTGACCGGTTTCGTGGTCCGCCTGGATCGAGACAGGCGGGTCCATGAAGGCGCCGGCGATAAGACCACCCGGTGCCGAGGAGCCGAAGGCGAAACCGTGATAGGTATGGGTCTCGTCCTGACCGGTCTGCGGATAGAAGCCGCCCTGCAGCGTATAGCCGCCGACCTGCGTTCCGGCCGGGACATCGATGCCGAGCGTCCGCGTCACCTCGCCCTGCGCCAGCAATACGTCGCCGACCCGCGCTGTGACCATTTCCCCGATCGGCGGGCGACTGAAGGCACTGCGCTCGGGCACATAATTGTGCTGGGGTGTCGCACAGGCAGCCAGTACGATCCCGATTATTCCCAGACATGCCAAGCTTGCCGCACGCATCCGGCCCTCCCCGACAGACCGCTTGAGGCAAGCACACGAATGGCGAAAAAACAACCTTTAATTGCCTTTGGGCCAAAAGCACGCTTTTTGACTGCGGGACCCAGCCCCGGAATGTCCCGTTTCAAATCTCTTCATGACCGTTTATTCATGCCTGTACGGGGAAAGAGGGGACAGGATGTCAGATCGCCGTTCACAGCTGGAATCCTTGAGTATCGATCGCGGTGAGCCGGAAGGACGCGGCGGCGTGCCGGTCGGCGTGACCGCCGTGATCGCGCTGGTGGTCGCGGGGCTTTCCGCCGGCGGGACCTGGTTTTTCACCCGCAGCGATGCGCCCGATCCGGCGCCTGCGGCGCAACAGCCCGCCACACCCCCGCCAGCCAGCGAACCGGCCAGCCCGGCTGCCGCGAACACCGAACGCACGCCGCGCTCCTCCGGACTGGTTGCGACCGGCTATGTCGTGGCGCGGCGGCAGGCGACGGTGTCCGCCGAAATCACCGGCCGGATCAGCGAGGTGCTGGTCGAGGAAGGCACGGTGGTCGAGGCCGGCGAAGTGGTCGCCCGGCTGGACGACGACCGCGCCCGCATCCAGCTGCAATTGCTCGAAGCCCAGCGCGATGCCGCCTCGGCGCGCACGCGCTCCCTCATGGCCCAGCTGGCCGAGGCCGAGCGTGTCTTCGAGCGCGCCCGCAGCCTGGCCGAACGGGATATCGGGTCGCAGGCTGCGGTCACGGCTGCCCGCGCCCAGGCCGACAGCCTGACCGCCCAGATCCATGCCGCCCGCGCCGACTACCAGGCCGCGTCCGCCCAGGTCGCCAGCCAGGAAGACCTGGTCGACCGGCATGTCGTGCGCGCGCCCTTTGCCGGTGTCGTTGTCGCCAAGAATGCCCAGGTGGGCGAGATCCTGTCTCCGGCGTCGGCCGGCGGCGGTTTCACCCGGACCGGTGTCGCCACCCTGGTCGACATGGCCTCGCTGGAGATCGAGGTCGATGTGAATGAAGGCCAGATCGGCCGCGTCTCGCCGGGCCAGCGCGTGGAAGCGCGGCTGGATGCCTATCCGGACTGGCGGATTCCGGCGCATGTCGAGGCGATCATCCCGACCGCCGACCGCGCCCGTGCCACCATCCAGGTGCGCGTCGCTTTCGACGAGCGCGACGACCGGATCCTGCCGGAGATGGCGGCCCGTGTGATCTTTGTTGAGTAAAAGAACTTTAATTTGTAAAGTCAAAACCGAACACCATGACGGCGCCGGCTCCGGGGCGGAGACAGGCAGACCGGGAGGACTGACACGATGACATCGCTCTACGAACTCAAGGACCTGTCCAAACGCTATACGCGGGGCAAGGAGAGCATCACCATCTTCGAAGAACTGACCATGTCGATCCCGCAGGGCGATTTCATCGCCATCATGGGACCGTCCGGCTCGGGCAAGACGACGCTCCTGAACCTGCTGGGCGGGATCGACCGGCCCTCCTCCGGCTCGGTGGAGTGCGAGGGCGTGCGGGTCGACAAGTTGTCGGAAGGCAAGCTGGCCAAATGGCGCTCGCAGCATGTCGGCTTCATCTTCCAGTTCTACAATCTGATGCCGACGCTCACCGCGGCCCAGAATGTCGAGCTTCCCCTTCTGCTTACCAAGCTGTCGGGCAAGCAGCGCAAGGAACGCGTCGCGACGGCGCTGGATGTGGTGGGGCTTGCCGACCGCAAGGGCCACCGGCCGCGCCAGCTCTCGGGCGGTCAGCAGCAGCGCGTCGCGATTGCCCGCGCCATCGTCGCCGACCCGAAAGTGCTGCTGTGCGACGAGCCGACCGGTGACCTCGACCGCGCATCGGCCGACGAGATCCTGGAAACGCTGCAATTGCTGAACCGGGAACTGGGCAAGACCATCGTGATGGTCACCCACGACCCGTCGGCCGCCAAATACGCGGCGCGCGAGCTGCATCTGGACAAGGGCCGCTTCATCGAGGCCAAGGCGGAGCCGGCGCAATGAACGATCTCACGCTGATCCGGAAGAATCTCTTCCGCAAGAAGCTGAGGGCGATCCTGCTGACCCTGTCGATCCTGATCGCCTTCCTGATTTTCGGCGTGCTGGGCGCCTTCTACAAGGTGTGGAATTCCGGCGCCGAGCTGGCGGCCGACAACCGGCTGGTCACGGTCAACCGGATCAATTTCACCGTCACCATGCCCTATGCCTACTGGGGCCGTATCCAGGCCGTCGAGGGCGTCGAGGCCGCCAGTTTCGCCAACTGGTTCGGCGGCTATTACCAGGAACCGACCCGGCAGGTTCAAACCTTCGCCGTCGACCCGGAAAGCTATCTGGACGTCTATCCCGAACTCGTCTTCGAGCCGGAGCAGCGCGCCGCCTTCATCGCCAACCGCACCTGCCTGGCGGTCGGGCGCGACATCGCCGACTTCTACGGCTGGTCGCTGGGCGACCGTATCCCGCTGCTGTCGAATATCTGGCAGAAGTCGGACGGCAGTTCGTCCTGGGAATTCGACATCTGCGCCGTGTTTGACGGGCGGGAGGATTACCCGGCCAATTACGCGATGTTCCACTACGAGTATTACAACGAGGACCTGGCCTTCAATCAGGACCAGATCGGCTGGATCGTGATCCAGACACAGAGCGCCGAGATGAACGCCAGCATCGCCGATACGATCGACACCATGTTCGCCAACTCGCCGGCGGAAACGGAAACCGCGACCGAGGCCGCCTTTTCCGAGGGCTTTGCCAACCAGTTCGGCAATATCGCGCTGATCCTGCTTTTCGTGGTCGGTTCGGCCTTCTCGACCATTTTGATCATTGTCGGTTTCACCATGGTGACCGCGATCAATGAGCGCACCGGCGAGATCGCCGTGATGAAGACACTCGGCTTCCCGGCCCCGCGCATCTTCCGCATGGTCCTGTCGGAATCGGTGATGCTGTCTCTGGTCGGCGGCCTGCTCGGCCTCGGCCTGGCCTGGGGCATGGTGACCCTCATCGCCGCTGCGCCGGGCGTGTCGGCCTTCCTGCCCGGCCTCTCCATGCCGCAGAACGTATTCATTGCCGGCATCGGGCTGGCGATCCTGCTCGGCCTGCTGACCGGCATCATTCCCGCCATCAATGCCCAGCGCGTGAAGATCGTCACCGCGCTCGGCAAGCAATAGGAGACGCGCCATGTTCAAACAGATCGGCGCCGTCACGATGATCAATCTGCGCTCCATCCCGCAGCGCGCCGGCCTGTCGCTGGCCACGATCATCTCCATTGCCCTGGTCACCGGCGTCCTGCTCGGCTTCCTGGCCATGTCCAACGGCTTCCGGGCCACCCTGCAGGGCACCGGGTCCGAGAATGTCGCCGTCGCCCTGCGCGCCGGCTCCCAGGCCGAACTCAATTCCGGCCTGTCCAGCGAGGATGTCCGCCTGATCGAGGAAGCCCCCGGTGTGGCGCGGGACGCCGAAGGCCGTCCGCTCGTTTCCGGCGAACTCTATGTCATCGTCGACGGCACCAAGCGCGCCTCGGGCACGGATGCCAACCTGCCGCTGCGCGGTGTGGGACCGCAGGCCCTGTCTCTGCGTGAGGGCTTTGAAATGGTCGAGGGCCGCATGTTCGAGCCGGGCACCAACGAGCTGGTCGTCGGCGCCTCGGTGCTGCGCGAGTTTTCCGGCTTCGATCTGGGCGAGACGATCCGTCTGGGCTCCAATGAATGGGTCGTCGTCGGCATTTTCTCGACCGGCGGGTCCGTGTTCGAAAGCGAGATCTGGGCCGATATCGCCGTGATCCAGAACCTCTATAACCGTGGCACCGCCGTGCAGTCCGTCCGCGCCCGCCTGACTTCCGTCGAGGCCATCGAGGAACTGCGAACGTGGGCCGAGGACGAGCCGCGGGTCAATCTGGACATCGAGAGCGAGACCGACTTCTTCGCCAGCCAGGCCGGCGGCACCGCCGTGCTGATCGAATTCGTCGGCTGGCCGCTGGCCATCATCATGGCGATCGGCGCCCTCGCCGGGGCCTGGAACACGATGTATTCCTCGGTCGATACCCGCATGCGCGAAATCGCAACCCTGCGGGCCATCGGCTTTTCCGGCTTCGCCGCTGCCGTCGGCACAATGGTGGAATCGCTGGTGCTGGCTGCCCTGGGCGGGCTTGTCGGCGCGCTCGCCATCTATCTCCTGTTCAACGGCGTCTCGGCCTCCACGCTGGGCTCGGGCTTCACCCAGGTGGTGTTCTCCTTCGCCGTCACCGGCGGATCGGTGATTGCCGGCATGGTGATGGCCGTGGTGATCGGCTTCTTCGGCGGCCTCGTCCCCGCCATCCGCTCGGCCTATGTCCCCCTGCTGACGGTGCACCGGAGCGAGTAGCGATCTTTCCTCCCCATGAAAATGGGGAGGGGGACCGCGAAGCGGTGGAGGGGCGCCGCGCGATAGCGCGGCGGAACGCCTGCATCAGGCGTCGCCGCTCTTCCTCCTTCGCCTATGGCTCCGGAGGCCCCTTCGACCCGATGCTGCGCATCGGCCCACTTCCCCAACTCACGTTGGGGAAGAACAACTACCCGTAATACGCATCCTCGGCGGCGCGGAGTTTTTCCTCGTCCTTGTGCGGGGGGAGGATTTCCATTTTTACGTGGCGGCGGCGATTGGTGGAGATGACGAAGAAGCGCTTGTCGGGATGGTCCAGCTTGCTTTCGAGCATGGCCGAGGTGATCAGGTCGACATTCTTCAGATCGTCGTCCGACATGCCGAAAGAGTGCGGCAGCTGACGGCCATACTGTTCCAGCCCCATCTCGACGCATTGCCGGATGGCGCGGCGCTTCAGGCCGGCCGTGGTGAGGTGCGGACCCAGCTCGTCGCGGATTTCCGGATTGGAGCAGGGATAGATCGCCAGATAGTTCGGCTCTTCGGGCAGATGGCCGTGTTCGACCAGGAGTTTCAGCCCCTCGCGGATGATCTCGCGGGAATGCTGGCGTGCCGTGATGATCGCCACCGGGCGGCGCTTGAGCACGGCATATTTGAAGATCTCCCAGGACGGGCCGCGCCAGCTGGCGGTATCGAGCGCCCGGCGCACATCGCGCAGCAGGTATTCCTCGCCATTGCGGTCCTTGCCGTCGGCAAACTCGCGATAGGCGCGCGCCGGCGGATCGGCCCAGTCCTCCCACAGGCCCGGCACGCCGAGATAGGCCTTGATATCCTCATACTCGTGCTGACGCATCGCCTGCTCTTCGCCGGTCATCGTGTTGAGAAGATGGATCCGGGTCGGCAGGTGGAGAATGTTCTCGTCAATGTCGAAGAAGTAGAAACTCTGGCGATCCACGCTGGATATCCTTGCTGTCGCGCTGTGTGTTCAGCGCCGCATAGCGGGCCGCCGCGCCCGGTTCAATACTCGGCGTAGGATTTTTCTTCCACGATGGTCGAACCCAGGAGGAGATTGATCTCCTTCTTCAACGCTGCGCGCTTGTCATTGGTGACATAGACGGCGCGGGCCAGACGGATGAATTCCTCGCCGAAATCGCCCTTGCGCTCGCAGTCGCGGATATCGTCCTCGATCTCCCACAGCGCCTCGTTGACGGTCTTCAGCGCATCTTCCAGGCGCACCATCTCGTCGCTCTGCGGCACTTCTGCGGCCTGGGTCTTCTGCAGGATGTCCAGCTCGGTGCGGACATTCTTCAGCTTCGCCTCGTCGGTGATGCGCTCGGACTTGATGCGCAGAATGGTGATCTTGTCGATCAGCTCGCCCGGCGCGATGGCCGTCATGATGGTCGTGGTCACAGCTCTGTCTTTCATATTGTCATGCCGTCAGGGGCCATATCACATCCTTCCCGCTGATGGGGAAGGATATACGTCAGGGCCAGGCTCGAAGGTCCTCGCCCTCGATGGGCGAGGGGGACCATGGCGAAGCCATGGTGGAGTGGGTGATGGCGAGGTGCTGCGGTTTTCACCAGCCTTGTTTTGCACGCTGCGCGTTTCACCCCTTCCGACCCAGCGCTGCGCGCTGGCCCACCTTCCCCATCAAGGGGAAGGACCCACGGTCGGCGCCCTACGCCCGTTTCGGCAGTGCTTCCTGGAAGATGACAGGTTCGCCGGCGCCTTCGGTGACGAGTTCGCCGTCGCGCATGACGCTCTTGCCGCGCACGATCGTACCGACGGGCCAGCCGGTGACGGTCATGCCGGCGAAGGGCGTCCAGCCGGACTTGGAGGCCGACCAGTCATCGGTGATCTCCACCGAGCGCTTCATGTCGATCAGGGTGAAGTCGGCATCCCAGCCGGCGGCCATGCGGCCCTTGCCGGCAATGCCGAAAATGCGCTGGGCGCCGTGCGAGGTGAGGTCGACGAAGCGTTCGATCGTCAGCCGGCCGGCATTGACGTGGTCCAGCATGATCGGGACCAGGGTCTGCACACCGGGCATGCCGGACGGGCTGGCCGGATAGGGCTTGGCCTTTTCCTCCAGCGTGTGCGGGGCGTGGTCCGAGCCGATCACATCGACAATGCCGCGCTGCAGGCCGCGCCACAGGCCGGCGCGATGATGGGCGTCGCGCACGGGCGGGTTCATCTGGGCACGCGCCTTGATACGCTCGTAGATCTCCGGGCCTTCCAGGGTGAGGTGCTGGGGCGTGGCTTCCACCGAGGCGACGTCGCGGTGAGCGGCCAGGAAGTCCATCTCCTCGGCCGTCGAGACGTGCAGCACGTGGATGCGCTTGCCGGTCTTGCGAGCCAGGCGCACCAGCCGCTTGGTCGAGCGGATGGCCGCCTCGGCATCGCGCACCACCGGGTGGCTCGTCCAGTCGCCCTCGACCGCCAGGCTGCGGCGCTCTTCCAGCCGGTATTCGTCCTCGGAGTGGAAGGCGGCGCGGCGCGAAATCGCGTTCAGCACGCGCTCGACGCCTTCATCATCCTTCACCAGCAGCGAACCGGTGGACGCGCCCATGAAGACCTTCACGCCGCAACAGCCGACCATGCGCTCCATCTCGGGCAGGACACCGGAATTCTCCGACGTCGCCCCGGCATAAAAGGCGTGATCGCAGTGCATGCGGTTTTTCGCGCGGGCCAGCTTGTCCAGGTGCATGTCCGGCGAGGTGGTGGTCGGTTCGGTGTTCGGCATTTCGAATACCGCCGTCACACCGCCCATCACAGCAGCGAGCGAGCCGGTTTGCAGGTCTTCCTTCCACTCCATGCCCGGTTCGCGGAAATGCACCTGGGTGTCGATCACGCCGGGCACGACGAGAAGGCCGGTGCAGTCGATCGTCTCGGCCGCCGAGGCTTGCGAGAGATCGCCGATCTCCACCGTCTTGCCGTCGATCACGCCGATATCGGCGACGCCGCGTCCATTGTGATTGACGACATCGCCGCCCTTCAGGATCAGGTCGAATGTCCGGCTCATGGCTTGGTCCTTTCGAACAGGCTTCGGGCTGCATCATATACCGTATCGACGGCGAGGTCCGCGAGCAGGCTTTCCGGGTGTTTGCGCCGGTCGCCATGGGCGCGGTCGATCTCGTCGAATGTGGCCGGGCCGCGCACCGCCTCGCAATGATCGCCCCAGGGCGCATAGCAGCGGTCGTCGGACGGGCCGAACAGGCCCAGCGTCGGCGTGCCCATCGCGGCGGACATGTGCATCAGCCCGCTGTCATTGCCGACATAGAGGCGCGCCCGCGCCAGGCAGGCGGCGGTTTCCGGCAGGCCCAGGCCCAGAAGGTCGATAAAGTCGAATTCCGGCAGGGCGTCATAGATCGGCTGGGCATAGGCGGCATCGTGCGGTCCGCCCAGTATCACCACGCGCGCGCCGGGCATGACGCCGTCCGGCCCGGTGAAGCGCAGGATGAATTCGGCGAATTTCTCCGCCGGCCAGACCTTGAAGATCCACGAGGCCGACGGGCAGATCGCCAGATAGTCGGGGCCTTCGGGCATATGCTCCAGCGCCGCGGCCCGGTCGGCCTCCGACAGCCACAGTCCCGGATCGGGCGGTGTGTCTTCGAGGCCGAGCACGCTGGCCGCCTCGATCACCTTGTGCACCGGCTTGTCCGCCTGGCGCAGGATGCGGCGCTCGCGCGCGCGCAGCAGCCAGGCCGTCGCCGAACAGCGCAGGTCCACGACCAGATCCCACTCAGTTCCCACCGTCTGGCGCCACAGGTCGAACCAGTGGCCGCCGGCCGGCTTCTTGGCCATGACGATGATCTGCTCCAGCCGCGGCACGGCGGCAAACAGCGAGGCCGCCAGGGGGCCGCAGGCAATGGTGAAACGGGCATCCGGACGCGTTTCGACGAGATGGTTCAGCACCCCGGAATTGATGATGGCGTCACCGATCCGGGTCGAGGTGATGAAAAGGACGCGTTCCATGCCGCCGCAATAGCGCGCATGGCAGGTCTTGGCCAGACGCGAACACAATGCCATATGCCATTGCATGACCCTGCCCGACACACCGCCCCGCCGCCTGCCCGGCCGCACCGTGATCTCCGTCGCCGGAGACGAGGCCCGCAGCTTCCTGCAGCGGGTTATCACGGCCGATGTCACCGGCCTGGAGCCCGGCGAATGCCGGCCCGGCGCGCTCTTGACGCCTCAGGGCAAGATCCTGACGGACTTCATGATTTTCGCCGAGGCCAACACGGTCTGGCTGGACGTGCCGGAGGCCTCTGCCGAAGGGCTGGCGAAACGCCTCACCCTGTTCAAGCTGCGGGCCAAGGCCGAGATCGTCATGAACACGGATCTCGCCGCGGTATGGGCGACGGCCGCCTTCCCCGGTTCGGCCCCCGATCCGCGCCTGGGCGGCCGTATCCATCGCGGCATCGCCCGCACCCTGGAGGCCGGCGAGGACAAGCCGCTGGACGCCTATGAGTTCGAGGCCGGCGTGCCCGCCTTCGGCCGCGATTACGGCGAGGCGGAAGTCTTCCCCACCGACGTCAATCTGGACGTCTATGGCGGGGTGGGCTGGAAGAAGGGCTGCTTCATCGGCCAGGAAGTCGTCTCGCGCATGAAGCGCCGCGGCACGATCCGCAAGCGCTCCATCCCGGCGGTCTTCGCGGGCGAAGCGCCGCCGCGCGGCACCGCCGTGATGGCGGGCACCGCCAAGATCGGCGCGATCAGCTCGTCGGCCGGACACACGGCGATCGTGCTGGCGCGGATCGACAAGCTGGGCGAAGTCGACCGCCATGCCGAGGCCGACGGCCAGCAGGTGCATCTGACCATCGACGAGACGCTTTTGCCGCCCGTGCCGCCACAGCCGGTCGGCCCCGCTTGATTTTGCGGCCCTGAACGTCCATCACCCGCGCCAGTTTCAGGAGATGCCGCCCATGTCCACGCTCTGGCGCCTTGTCGCGCATGCCGATTTCGCGATCCTCGCCGATGCCGTCGAACGTCTCGACGCCGCACCGTCGGCGCCCGCCCTCTCCTGGTCGCTGTTCGACGAGGGCAATGCAGCGCGACTGGACGTGCTGTTCGAGGCGATGCCCGATATCGACGCCTTCCGCGAGGCCTGCGGCATCAGCGAGGCCATCCCGGTGGAATTCGGCCCGATGCCGGAAGAGGACTGGGTGCGCCTGTCGCTGGAAGGGCTGAAACCGGTCGAGGCCGGACGCTTCACCCTGTTCGGCGCCCATGACCGCGATGCGGTCGCGGCCGGCCAGACCGGTATCGAGATCGAGGCCGGCCCCGCTTTCGGCACCGGCCATCACGGCACGACGCGCGGCTGTCTGATGGCCTTCTCGGACATGCTGGACGCCGGCGAGCGCCCGGCAACCGTGTTCGATCTGGGCTGCGGCACGGCCGTGCTGGCCATCGCAGCGGCCAAAGTGCTGCCGGACGCCGAGGTGCTGGCTTCTGACATCGACCCGGAAGCGGTCGAGGAAAGCGCCGGGAACTGCGCCAAGAATGCGACGCCGGGGATCGACTGTTTCGTCGCCGAAGGCCTCGACCATCCCAAACTCGCCGGCCGGCAGTTCGAACTGATCTTCGCCAATATCCTCGCCGGCCCGCTGGTCGATCTGGCGCCCGGTATCGCTGAGGCCCTGACGCCGGGCGGCAAGGTGATCCTGTCCGGCCTGCTGACCGAACAGGAAGCCCGCGTGCGCGAGGCCTATACGGATGCCGGCCTCGCCGTCGAGCGCCGCGAGCCGATCGAGGGCTGGGAAACCCTGATCGCGGTCAAATAGGGCTCACCCCGCTCGCGCGGGGAAGCCTTTTACTTCCGCTTTGCGCTGAGACCGGCGCCGGCCAGGAAGGCGTCGACATCGGTGGTGCGCGGCTGGGTGCGCACGCCGGCGCGCTCGCGCGACCGGTCGAGGGCGCGGTTGATCATGGCGTTGGCATTCATGTGACGCCAGTCGTCGATCCCGTAGAACATGGAAAACTCCCTTGGTTTACGGGGCGTTTCCCATGAGTTTGTGCGCCGCACAATCTGCGTCCCGGCAATTCGCCCCTGCACAATCGCATGGCTGGGCGGAAAGCCCGCTGCGACAAGGATTGAACCCGTTCGCGCGCAGGCATACCTTCCGCGCCATGACCCAGATGATTTCCCAGACTTTCGACGTCAAAGGCGGCCCGCACTATGGTCGCGAGAACGTCCCGAAGATCCGCGCCGCCCTCGACGAGCTCGGCCTGGACGGTTTCCTGATCCCGCACGAGGACGAGTACGACAATGAGTACCTGCCCGACTGCAATGAGCGCCTGTTGTGGGCGACCGGGTTTTCCGGTTCCGCCGGCGCCGCCCTGGTGATGAAGGACCGCGCCGCGGTCTTCGTCGACGGGCGCTATACCCTGCAGGTGAAGAACCAGGTCGATGGCGAGATTTTCGAATACGCCGACCTTGTGGAGCAGGGCATGGCCGGCTGGATCGAGGATAATGGCAAGGCCGGCGAAAAGATCGGCTATGACGCCCGCCTGCACTCGCCCGCCGCGCTGCACCGGCTGCAGGTGGCCGCAGGCCGGGCCGGTGTGACACTGGTTCCGGTCAGCGAGAACCCGGTCGACCGGGCCTGGACCGACCGTCCGGAACCGCCGATGACCCCGGTCATCCCGCACCCGATCGAATATGCCGGCGAGGATCACGGCTCCAAGCGCGCCCGGATCGGCGCGATTGTCGGCAAGGAAGGCGCCGATGCGGCGGTCATCACGGCGCCGCCTTCGATCGCCTGGCTGTTCAATGTGCGCGGCAGCGACGTGTCGCGCTCGCCCCTGCCCCTGTCGGCCGCGATCATCGACAAGGACGGCACGGCCACTTTCTTCGTCGCCCCGGAGAAGATCACCGACGAAACCCGCGCGCATCTGGGCAATGAGATCGCCCTGCGCCCGGAAAGCGAGTTCGGCGCGGGCCTCGCGGAGTACACGGGCAAGACGGTGCGCGTCGATCCGACCACGGCCTCGGCCTGGGTGCTGGAAAGCCTGCGCGGCGGCGGCGCCGAAGTGCAGCAGGCCGAAGATCCGGTGATGCGTCCCAAGGCGCGCAAGAATGCCGCCGAGATCGAGGGCGCCCGCCAGGCGCATATCCGCGATGGCGGCGCCATCGTGCAATTCCTGCACTGGCTGGACACCTTCGCCCAGTCCGGCCAGGTCGACGAGATCGAGGCCGCCCAGAAGCTGGAAAGCTTCCGCAAGCAATTGCCCGAACTGCGCGACCTCTCCTTCGACACGATTTCCGGTGCCCAGGGCAATGGCGCCTTTGCACACTATCGCGTGTCCGAAGCGACCAATCTGAAACTCGCCGAAGGCACGCTCTACCTCGTGGACAGTGGCGGCCAGTATCCCGACGGCACGACGGATATCACCCGCACCGTGCCGATCGGCGCGCCGACGGCAGAGATGCGCACCCAGTTCACGCGCGTGCTGAAGGGCCATATCGCCCTGTCCATGGTGCGCTTCCCCAAGGGCACGACCGGTACCCAGCTGGACGTGCTGGCACGTCTGCCCCTGTGGCAGGCCGGGTTCGACTATGACCATGGCACCGGCCATGGCGTGGGCAGTTTCCTGGGCGTGCATGAAGGGCCGCAGCGGATATCCAAGGCCGCCAATACCGTTCCGCTGGAGCCGGGCATGATCGTCTCGAACGAGCCGGGCTACTACAAGGCGGACGGCTATGGCATCCGTATCGAGAACCTGCAATTCGTCACCGAGGCCGCCGATATCCCCGGCGGCGAACGGCCGATGCTGGGCTTCGAGACGCTGACCGTCGCACCGATCCACAAGGGTCTGATCGACACGCATCTCCTCACCGCCGACGAGCTGGCCTGGCTGGACAGCTATCACGCCATGGTGCGCCAGCGCGTGCTGCCGCTGGTTTCCGGCGATGTGGCCGACTGGCTGCTCACGGCGACCGAACCGCTGGCCGGCGCCACGCCGTGATCCGCACCGGCCTTGTCATCATCACAGCAGCCGCCCTTCTGGGCGGCTGCTTTTATTCCGACCGCGCCCTGATCGGCCGGTTCTCGGCCGACTTCCCGCTGGAAGAAGGCCTTTATGCCCACACGCCCAACCATCCCGACGGCCGTCCCTTCGACCGGCCGATGTGGACAGGCTATGTGGAACAGCGCGGCGGGCGCTATCATTCCGACACCGCCAACTTCCCCCATGAAGGCGTGCGCCTGCGCGAGATCGCACCGGGCCTCTATGCCGGCATGAAGCCCAGCGACGATGTGTGGCTGTACGGGCTGGTCTATGTCTATGAGGGCGGTGTCGCCGCCTATCACCAGCCGCAATGCGACGACCTCGCCGAAGCCGACCGCAATCGCTACGAGATCTTCGAAGACGAGGTCGAACCCGGCACCTGCCGCCTGGAAGACTGGGACGTGCTGGAAGCCGTACTGCTGAGCTATGTCGCCGGGTTCGACGGAGAGCTGCCGGTGGACGGGGTGTACCGCCGGGTGGAGGAGTAGGGGAAAAGGGCTCGCCCCGCTTGCGGGGGAGCTGTCCGCGTCAGCGGACTGAGGGGGGGGCGGCGCGCAGCGGCGCCGAGCGTGGCAGCGCGCACTTACCCCCATCGACCTCACCCGGCCCAAGGGCCGGGCTCGGCCACTTCCCCCGCTGACGCAGGGGAAGCCTCCTCACCCCTCCCCGATCAGCACGAACCACTCGTCCTCGGTGAGCGTTTCCACGCCCAGTTCGGCGGCTTTCTTCGCCTTCGAGCCGGCGCCGGGGCCGGCGACCAGATAGTCGGTCTTGCCCGACACCGAGCCGGACACCTTGGCGCCCAGCGATTGCGCCTTGGCCTTGGCCTCGTCGCGGGTCATGCGCTCCAGCGTGCCGGTGAAGACGACCGTCTTGCCGGCGACGGGGCTGTCATTGGCGACGGCTTCGGCGTCCTCGATGGAAAGTTCGGCCACCAGCCGGTCCAGCAGGTCGCGATTGTGCTGTTCTGTGAAATACTGGTCCAGCGCCTCGACGGCGGCATTGCCGATGCCGTCAATGCCCAGCATCTCGGCCCGCACGGTCTCGTCGGCGAGGTTTTCCGCCGCCTGGCGGAAAGCGCTCCAGCTGCCATAGGTGCGTGCGAAGAGCTGGGCGGTGTTCTCGCCGACATGGCGGATGCCCAGCGCATTGATGAAACGGCCCAGGGCGATGGTGCGGCGGCTGTCGATAGCGGCGAAGAGATTGCCGATACTTGTCTCGCCGAAGCCTTCGCGCTCCTGCAGGGGCGGCGTGATCTCACCGGCCTCATTGCGCCGTTTCAGAGTGAAGATATCGGCCGGTTCGCGGACCAGGCCCTCTTCGTGGAACATGTCGATCTGGCGGGTGCCCAGTCCCTCGATATCGAAAGCCTTGCGCGAGACGAAATGCTTCAGCCGCTCCTTCAGCTGGGCGTCGCAGATCAGCCCGCCGGTACAGCGGCGCACCGCATCCAGCTTGCCGGTCTTGGGATCGTGCTCGCGCAGCGCCTGGCTGCCGCAGACCGGGCATTCGGTGGGGAATTGGAAGGGCTCTGCCCGGTCCGCCCGGTCCGGATCGACCACCCGCACGACCTGGGGAATGACATCGCCGGCCCGCTGGATCACCACCGTGTCGCCGATGCGGATATCCTTGCGCTCCAGCTCGTCCTGATTGTGCAGGGTGGCATTGGTGACCACGACACCGCCGACCGTGACCGGCGTCAGCCGCGCCACGGGCGTCAGTGCGCCGGTACGGCCGACCTGGATGTCGATGGCTTCCAGCATGGTGGTGGCCTGTTCGGCGGGGAATTTGTGGGCGATGGCCCAGCGCGGTGCGCGGGCGACGAAGCCCAGTCTTTCCTGCCAGTCCAGCCGGTCGACCTTGTAGACCACGCCGTCGATGTCATAGCCCAGCGTGGCGCGTTTCGCCTCGATATCGCGATAGACGGCGATGAGATCGTCCACGCTCTCGCAGCGCTTCATCAGCGGATTGGTCGGGAAACCCCAATCGCCCAGGCGCGCAACGGCGTCGAGCTGGGTTTCGGCCAGCGGCGCACTCACCTCGCCCCAGGCATAGGCGAAAAAGCGCAGCGGGCGCTGGGCGGTCATGGCCGGATCGATCTGCCGCAGCGAGCCGGCGGCGGCATTGCGGGGGTTCTTGTAGGCGGGCTTGCCGGTCTCTTCCTGCCGCCTGTTGAGCGCGGCGAAATCCTCATGCGACATATAGACTTCGCCACGCACTTCCAGCACGTCCGGCCAGCCGGAACCCGGCAGGGTTTCCGGGATGTCGTCCAGCGTCAGCAAATTGGCCGTCACATCCTCGCCGGTCTGGCCGTCGCCACGGGTGGCCCCATGGACAATGCGGCCCTTCTCGTAGCGGATGGAGGCCGACAGGCCGTCGATCTTCGGCTCGGCCGTGATCGCCACGGGTGCATCTTCTGCCAGGCCGAGAAAGCGCCGTATACGGCCCACGAAATCGGCCACGTCCTCATCATTGAAGGCATTGCCCAGCGACAGCATCGGCACGGCATGGACGATCTCGCCGAACTTGCCCGAGGGTGCCGCGCCGACGCGCTGGGTCGGACTGTCGGCACCGGCCAGATCAGGAAAACGGGCCTCGACCGCTTCCAGCCGCTGGCGCAGCGTGTCGTAGGCCGCGTCGGAAATCTTCGGCGCATCGTGCTGGTAATAGGCCTTGTCGTGGGCCGCGATCTCCTTCGCCAGCCGCTTGTGTTCGGCCCGCGCCTCGTCCGCGGTGAGAGTGTCGACATCCTTGAGTGCGCTCATCGCCGGCTCCGTTGCGATTCGAAGTGCGAGATTAGGGCATCTTCGCGCCGGTTCGGAGACAGACTGGCAGGACGATGAGGCTTTGTCGCGGGTTCCCGGAATTCACCAGTATTGTCACCCCGGCCGGATGCCCGGCCCCGGGCCGGGCGCAGAGCCGGGGCCCATAAACACCGGCAGTGGCCGAAAGCAGGCGCGGTTTCGACTTTTGAAGAACAGGATCGTCTTTGAGCGTATGGGTCCTGGCCCTGCAGCCCGCCTCCGCGGGCTATCCGGCCGGGATGACACCGCACATGGTGATGAAAGGCCTAAACCTTCACCGCCATCAGCGCATCTGCCTGGGCGCGCGCTGCATCGGTCACCTCTGCGCCGGAGAGCATGCGGGCGATTTCCTCGCGGCGTTCGTCGCCTTCAAGGCGGACGAGCGTGGTGCGCACCCCGCCCTTGCCGTCATCATCCTTGACGATCTTCCAGTGATGATCGGCCACGGCGGCGACTTGCGGCGAGTGGGTGACGACCAGTGTCTGGCCCTTCTCGGCCAGGCGTTTCAGGCGGCGGCCGACGGCATCGGCAACGGCGCCGCCCACGCCCTGGTCGACCTCGTCGAACACCAGGACCAGGCCCTCATCCTCGCCCGCGAGCGAGACTTTCAGGGCGAGGCCGAAGCGGGAGAGTTCGCCACCCGATGCGATCTTGTCCAGCGCACCGAAGGGGGCGCCGGGATTGGTGGCGACCTCGAAGACCACGCTGTCGCGACCGTCCGGCCCCGCGCGCTCGTCGTCAGAGGTGACGGAGACACGGAAGCGCGCCTTGTCCATCTTCAGCGGCGGCAATTCGGCGGCCACGGCCTTGGCCAGCGCCTCGCCCGCCTTCTCGCGGCTGCGTGACAGGGCGTGCGCGGCATCGTCATAGCGGGCGCGGGCTGCGGTCACGGCCTTCTCGGCCTCGGCAATCCGGTCGGCGGCATTCTCGATCGCGTCGAGCTGATCGGCGAGCCGGCCATGCAGGGCGGGCAGTTCGTCGACATCGACACTGTGCTTGCGCGACAGGCCGCGCAGGGCGAACAGCCGCTCCTCCACCGCATCCAGCCGGCCGGGCTCGACATCGAACGCCTGGGCCGCATCGCCCAGCGCGTCTTCCGCCTCGGTGAACTCGATCAATGCGCGGTCGATGGCGGAGGCGGCCCGGTCCAGCGCCTCGCCGGCGGCGCCGCCGCCCTCGCCGATATGGCCACGCACGCGTTCCAGGCCCCGCAGGGCTGCGTTCAGCCGGCCTTCCAGACCGCCGCCATCGCCGGCCAGGGCCTCCTGGGCTTCCTGCAGATCGCCCAGCGCCCGCTCGGCGCCCTGCAGGAATTGACGCTCCTCGGCCAGCTCGGCCTCTTCACCGGTCTTCGGCGACAGGGCTTCGAGCTCTTCCAGGGCGTGGGTGAGAAAGGCCTTTTCCTCGTCCGAGGCCCGATTGGCGCTGACCAGCTCGTCCAGCCGGCGCCGGGCCCCGGAATACTCCTTCCAGGCCGCGCGGCAGGCGGCGCGCAGATCGTCGTGGCCGGCATAGGTGTCCAGATAGCCGCGATGGGTTTTCGGATCCATCAGGCCGCGGCCATCGTGCTGGCCATGGACTTCCACCAGCACATCGCCCAGCGAGCGCAGGAGGCCGATACTGGCCGCCTGGTCGTTGACATGGGCGCGCGAACGGCCGTCCTCGCCAAGGCGGCGGCGCAGGATCAGGGGTTCGCCGGGCTCGACCGCGATTCCCGCCTCGTCCAGCAGGGCGCGGGCGGGATGGCTGTCGGGCAGGTCGAATTCGGCGACGGCCTGGGCCTCGTCGGCACCGGCGCGCACCTGGGCGCGATCGGCCCGTTCGCCGGCCGCCAGGCCCAGAGCCCCGAGAAGAATGGATTTACCCGCGCCGGTTTCGCCGGTCAGGGCACACAGCCCGCTCTCGAAGACCGCATCCAGCGTATCGATCAGGACGACATTGCGAATGGAGAGGGAGAGCAGCATTCAGGGCGTTCGCACCCCCGACCCGTCAGCCGAACAGACGACGCCAGGCCCGTTCGAAATAGGACGGGTCCTCGCGCTCGGGATCGACCTCGAGCGTGATGCCCTCACGCGTCAGGAGGTCGTAGCTGCTCTGGTACCACTCACTGCCCGGGAAGTTATAGCCGAGCACGGCCGCGACCTGGCGCGCCTCTTCGTCGACACCAAGCGCCACATAGGACTCCACCAGGCGGTGCAGCGCCTCGGGCACGTGCGAAGTGGTGCCGTAATCGCGCAGCACATTGCGGAAACGGTTGATGGCGGCCAGGTGGTAATTGCGGCGCAGATACCAGCGGCCAACGCTCATTTCCTTGCCGGCCAGGTGGTCGCGCGTCATGTCGATCTTCAGGCGCGCATCCGTCGCATAGCGGCTTTCCGGATAGCGGCGCACCACCTGCTCCAGCGCGTCGAGCGCCTGACGGGTGGCCGCCTGGTCACGGCCGACATCCATGATCTGCTCGAAATAGCAGATCGCGATCAGGTAGTAGGCATAGGCCGCGTTGCGGTTGCCCGGGTGCAGCGAGATGAATCGCTCGGCATCCGAAATCGCTTCCTCGTAATTGTTCGACTGGTAGTTGGCGAAAGCCGCCATCAGCATCGAGCGGCGCGCCCATTCCGAATACGGGTGCTGGCGCTCGACTTCGTCAAACATCGCGGCCGCGATGTCGTACTGATTCCGGTCCATCCGGTTGATCGCTTCCGCATAGATGGTTTCCGCCGGGCGCTCGACATAGGCGACGGCCGTATCCGGACGGTTGGAAGAACAACCCGCCAGGACAACAGCAAAGGCAAGCGGAAACAGAATACGCGGCGAAAGGGTCATGGGGACACGGGGCTCGACAATTTTGGCGGCCGGACGACCACCCGTTCAATCAGCGTTGTAGCGGATGATTGGCCGGGGCAAAAGTACCCCTTCAGTAACCTTGACGGTCAACCGCGTGTCAGGAGTGTGCCAGCGCCATGTCCCGGGTGGCGCCGTCGCGCATGTTCACCCACTTCCAGGCGCTCGTATCCTCAAGCAGGGCACGCACGGCCATGTTGTTGATAGCATGGCCCGGACGCTCGGCGGAATAGCAGCCGATGATCGGCGCGCCGGCGAGATAGAGATCACCCAGCGCATCCAGCGCCTTGTGCCGCACGAATTCGTCCTTGAAGCGCAGGCCTTCCGGATTCGCGATTCCCGTGTCGTCGAGCACGACGGCATTGTCCATCGAACCGCCGCGGGCAAGACCGGCCGCGAGCAGCGCGTCGTAATCCTTGCGGAAACCGAAAGTGCGGGCCCGGGCGATATCGGTGGAGAAGATTTCCGGCGTGATGTCGAAAACGCACGCCTGGCGGCCGACGGCCTGGTGCTCGAAGGCGATCTCGATCTCGATCATCGGCTTGAGCGCGGGCAGAAAGCAGGCACGGCGATCATCCAGGTCCAGCGTGACTGGCTTGAGCACCTGGATGGCGCGGCGCGGCACCGACTGGGATTTCAGACCGACCTGGCGGATCAGCTTGACGAAGGGCTCGGACGAACCGTCCATCACCGGGATTTCCGGACCGTCGACCTCGATCACCGCATCGTCGACACCGAGGCCGGCCAGCGCCGCCATCAGGTGTTCGACCGTGGCAATCGTCACGCCGGCATCATTCTCCAGCGTTGTACCCAGACGGACTTCGCTGACGGCATCGGCGCGCGCCGCAATACGGTTGTCGCGATCATCGATGTCGGAGCGGATGAAGCGGATACCCGAGCCGGCCGACGCCGGTTGCAGGACCATGCGGACCCGTTCGCCGGAGTGGAGACCGATACCCGCACAGACTGCGGGGGCTGCCAATGTCTGCCGGTAAGTCACTGTCTAACGCCGCCTGCTACTATCTTACTCAACGGTCTGGCCTACCCGGTGGTCTGGCCAACCGGGCCAGGCCCCGACGGATGCCGTCGTCCCTGGCTGGCACACAACACCACGGGGCTCCAGCACGCAATTAAAGCATTGTTGCGTTTTGTTACGCACTCGCAGCAAGACGCTTCAAACAAAATGGCCCGCCGGCGGCTGCCAGCGGGCCATCTTGAAATTCAACGTATTAGCCTAGTTCGCCTGGCGGCGCAGGAAGGCCGGAATTTCCAGATCGCCCTCTTCCAGGCTGTCACCGAACAGATCGCCCGATGCGCGCGGCTGGGAGGTCTGCACCGGCGCTGTCTTGGTGACGGGCGCGGCCTTGGTCGGCGCCGGTTCGGCCGGCTTGCGGCGGCGGCCGAAGAGCGAGAAACCGCGCTTGGGTTCGTCATCATCCTCGGCAAGATCCGGCTGGCTCACCGTGGCGCGGCGCTGCTCGTAACGCGCGTTGAGGCTGGCAGCCTCCTCGGCCAGACGGGCCTGGTCGCGCAGCACCTGCGGTTGCTGCACCTCGACACGCGTCTCGGAGATCGCTGCCGTACGGGTTTCCATCACATAGGGATCACTGTCACGCGTGATTTCGGTATCGGCAACCGCGTCGGACAGGTCTTCCGCCCCGACCGCCCGCTTGAGCGGTTCGGCCTGCGGCTCGATTTCGGTTTCCGGTGCTTCGCGCGTCTCCGGACGAGCGGAAGCCGGCTCCTGACGCGCAGCGACGGTGCGCTCGGGCGTTGCGGGCGGATTGATGCGGCCCGGACGGTCGGACCCGGTGCGCTTCCATGGCAGGATCGCATCGTTCGGGCTGGAGCGTTCGGCGGTCTGCGGCGCGGTGCGCTGACGGCTGCGCGTATCGGTCACCACAGCGGCCTCGGCATCGATACCCGTCGCAACGACGGAGACGCGCATGGAGCCTTCCATGGTCTCGTCAAAGGTGGAACCGACAATGATGTTGGCTTCCGGATCGACTTCCGAACGGATCTCGTTGGCGGCTTCGTCGACCTCGTAGAGCGTCATGTCATAGCCACCGGTGATGTTGATGAGCACGCCCGTGGCGCCCTTCATCGACACATCGTCGAGCAGCGGGTTGGAGATGGCAGCCTGGGCGGCGTCGACGGCGCGCTTCTCGCCGGAGGCCTCGCCCGTACCCATCATCGCCTTGCCCATCTCGTTCATCACGGCGCGAACGTCGGCGAAGTCGAGATTGATCAGGCCCGGCATGACCATCAGGTCGGTGATGCCGCGCACACCGGAGTGCAGCACCTGGTCGGCCATCGAGAAGGCCTCGGCAAAGGTCGTCTTCTCGGTGGCGATACGGAACAGGTTCTGGTTCGGAATGACGATCAGCGTATCGACATGCTGCTGCAGCTGTTCGATGCCGGACTCGGCCAGTTTCATGCGGCGCGAGCCTTCGAAGTGGAACGGCTTGGTCACCACGCCGACGGTCAGAATACCCATTTCCCGGGCCGCCCGTGCCACGACCGGTCCCGCGCCCGTGCCCGTGCCGCCACCCATGCCGGCGGTGATAAAGACCATGTGGGCACCGGCCAGGTGCTCACGGATGTCGTCGATGGAGTCCTCGGCCGACTGTTCGCCGACTTCCGGCCGGGCGCCCGCCCCCAGGCCTTCGGTGATCGCTGCGCCCATCTGGATGCGCTTGTCCGATTTCGAGCGCGTCAGCGCCTGAGCGTCGGTATTGGCGACCACGAAGTCGACGCCCTCGAGGCTCGACTCGATCATGTTGTTGACAGCGTTCCCCCCGGCGCCACCGACACCGAACACGACAATCCGCGGCCGCAATTCGGTTGTTTCAGGAATGGAGAGATTCAGTGTCATGTGGGACCCCATGCACGAAGCGGTAAGGTTAACGGGCTCTTGAGTCGGCAGTCTCCATCAGAGACGCTTAATCAGGCGTTAAGTTCCTGCGGCGCGCCGCAAAAACGCCGGGTCTTCACAGATCATATTTCAGTACCGGGTATCAGCGCGGCCGCAGACCGGCTGTTTTCCGGTCAGGATGATCAGAAACTCTCGGCGAACCAGCGCCACATCGAACCGGCGGAACCGGCTTCGGCGCGGTTGCGGCGGGCGGCAACGGTAAAGCCACCCAGGCGCGGCGGGCCGGAGATCGCCTCGGCCGCCCCGCGTGTCTCGCGACGCACGATACCGGCAACGGCGGAGAAGGCCGGTCCCGATACGGCATCGCCCAGTCCCGTCACGCCCGTCGGACCGGCGATACGGACCTGTTTGCCGAACACGCGTGCCGCCAGCTCGCCGGCGCCGGGCATCTGGGCCCCACCCCCGGTCAGCACCAGGCGGCGGCCGGAGGACTTGCCCACACCCGCGGCATCCAGACGGTCACGGATCAGTTCGAAGGTCTCTTCCAGGCGCGGCCGGATGATGGAGTTGAGCAGGGAACGCGGAGCGCTGTCGTACATCGCACCGTTCTCGCCGGAGACCGAAGGCACCTCGATCATCTGCTGGTCGTCTTCCGGACTGTCCAGCGCCGAGCCATAGAGCGTCTTGAGGCGCTCGGCCGCCGCCAGCGGCGTCGACAGGCCGCGCGCCACGTCGGAGGTGACATGCGAACCGCCCACGGGGACCGCGTCGATATGCAGGAGAGCGCCTTCGGCAAACACGGCCGCCGTCGTCGCGCCGGCACCCATGTCGATCAGGGTCGCACCCAGCTGGACTTCATCGTCGGCCAGGGCGGAAAGACCGGAGGCGTAAGGCGTGGCCACCACGCCGCGCAGGTCGAAATGGCAGCGCTCGACACAGGTCAGAAGATTGCGCAGCGGGCCGATGGCCGCCGTGATCACATGCACTTCCACACCCAGCGTGCGGCCGAACATGCCGCGCGGGTCGCGGATGCCGCGATGATCGTCAACCGCCCAGGACAGCGGGATGGCGTGCAGCACGACCCGGTCCTCGGCGTCGAACTCGCTCAGCGCGCCATCGAGCAGCCGGCGCAGTTCGCGTTCAGTGACCTCACGCTGCGGCAGATCGATTTCCGCGGCGATACGTGTCGAGCTCGGCTGTCCGGACGACAGCGTGACGGTGACGGAGCTGACGGCCTGGGACGCCATGCGTTCGGCCTGCTCGACGGCGGCACGGATCGCTTCGGCGGCAGCATCCATGTCAACGACAGCGCCGGCGCGCACACCGCGTGAGGACTGGTGGCCGACACCGACGACACGCGGACGCGGGCCGGCGACCGTCTGGTCGGTGCGGGCGATGAAGCAGGCAATCTTGGACGAGCCGACATCCAGCGCGGCGCAAACACCGCCTGCGGCCTTGCCGCCGGTTACCGAATCCGCCTGACGCGACCGAAAGAAATCCAGCACACTCACGCTTCACGCTCCCGCAATCCCGCCGCCTGTGCGCGGTCCGGCCGGGCCCGGACGATCAGATCGCCCTCGCCCCGCAGATCGAAACTTTCTGCCGCCAGGCGCAACACGCCCCGCTCGGCCTGCAGCCGCGCCAGGATGGCGATCGAGGCTGTGACATCGCCTTCGGGCAGCTTCACGTCGGCACCGCTGTCCAGACGCAGATTCCAGCGGCGCTCGCCGACCCGCACCGCCCCGACGACGCGGTCGCGGACGATAGGGTAATTGTCGAGGGCCTCAACGATCTCCACGACGGCTTCATTGGCGCCTTCGGCGACAACGAGCGGCAGCGGCAGAGGGTTCATCGGGTCGGCATGGGCCAGCACGACGCCATGGCGGTCGATCACGCGCAGATCGCCATCGACCTGCCAGAGCGCGTAGGCCTCGCGTGTTTCCACGACGATCGCGATACGGTCCGGCAGCAGGCGCGCGACGGTCGCACGGCGAACGGTCGGCAACGCCTCGACGCGACGGCGGATAATGTCGGGATCAACGGCGAAGATCGGCTGGCCGTCGTAGACTTCGCTGGCCTGGACGATGGCATGAGCATCGGCGCCGCTGGCGCCGGTCACATCGACGGCGCGAACGGCAAAGCCGACGCCGGACAGGCGATGACCGGCAAGATCACGGATTTCAAGGGCGGCGTCGTCGAGCTGACCGAAGAGCGCAAGTCCGCCGACGGTGACCGCCACCAGGCCTGTCACCGCCAGCCCGCCAAGACGGGCTGTCCTCGCCATACGGTATTTCACACCCCGGATCCGGGCCTCGGCCCAGTTACGCAAACGCCGCGGTGCGGACACCGCGGCGGATCGGGGTTGGGACGTGCGCCGGGTCGTCTTACGCGACCCGCCGCGCCTCACCTTCGACACGACGCATTCTCCGCCATCCATTGCACGAGGTCGCCAAAAGCGATCCCGCAATACTGCGCCTGTTCGGGCGCAAGAGATGTCGGAGTCATGCCCGGCTGGGTGTTAATTTCGAGTAACCATAGCGGTTCTTCGGAAGCGGAATCGTAACGGAAATCCGATCGCGTCAAACCGCGGCATCCCAAGGCCGCGTGGGCTTTCAGCGCCAGCTCGCAGGCCCGTTCTGCAATTTCTGCAGGCACCGGCGCGGGTAAAATATGATCGGAGCCACCCGCCGCATACTTGGCGTCGTAGTCATAGAACGTCGTCTTCGGCACGATTTCGGTGACGCATAGCGCGCGGTCTTCCATCACGGCGACGGTCAGCTCGCGGCCGGGGATGTAGCGCTCGATCAGCACCTCCTCGCCCAGCGCCCAGGCAGTCGAGCCCAGCTCCGCCGGCGGCCGGTTGGCGCCTTCCAGCACGATATGCACGCCCACCGACGAGCCCTGTGCATTCGGCTTGGCGACATAGGGCGGCTTCATGGCGTGCGACTTGGCCGCCTCGAAGCGGTTGGCGATGAAGCCTTCCGGACAGGGAATGCCGGCCGCGCGCAGCACGTCCTTGGCCTTCTGCTTGTCCATGGCCAGCGCCGAAGCCAGCACGCCGGAATGCGTATAGGGCTTGCCGAAATGCTCCAGCACGCCCTGCACCAGCCCGTCCTCGCCCCATTCGCCATGCAGCGCATTGAAGACAATGTCAGGCGCCGCCTCTTCCAGCTGGCGGTAAAGATCGCGGCCCGCATC
Source organism: Pseudomonadota bacterium (assembly GCA_036231565.1). Taxonomy (GTDB): domain Bacteria; phylum Pseudomonadota; class Alphaproteobacteria; order Caulobacterales; family Maricaulaceae; genus Maricaulis. Next base: position 33,139 of record JAZAHA010000019.1, on the reverse strand, counting down.
GATCTCGACGACGTCATAGCCCTTCTCGCGCAGGCCCTTCGCACAGGCCGCGCCTGAGACCAGGGATACATCGCGTTCCGGAGACAGGCCGCCCATCAGGACGGCGATACGTTTCGTCATGGTCTAGCCTATCACATGGCCGGCATCGGGCCGGGCAGCCATCTGGCTCGCATCGCGGATGGACATCACCTGCGCGCCGCTGTCACGGGCGATCGGGATGAGTTCGGCCAGGGCCTCGGCCGGTGCAGACCCGAAATCGATCCGCAGCATGCCCGGCTCGACCCAGGCACAGATGTGCAGCACGCCGCTCGGCTTGTTGCGTACGGTGACCCACGGCGTCTTTCCGTTGAAGCCGAACCAGCGATTGAACCACTCGATCACCTTGTCGCGGTCCCAGATCGCGCCGGGGATCTCGACCACCGCGCTGTCCCAGCGGAAAGGATTGAGCTGGACCTCGACACCGTCGATCCGGTCGGACATCGGCGGGAAGCCGAGCATGGATTTGAGGCTGTATTCATGCGGCGGTGCGTTATCGCCCGGTGCCGAGACGAAATCGACGCGGCAAAGCTTGCGCGCGAAATTGGTCTGCGCCTGGATCTCGAACAGATATTCGCCGGCGCCCTGGGGATAGGCCCTGGCCTTGTCGGCCAGCCAGGTCGCATAACCGTTCACATACTGGTTGCGGATCGGCTCGATGGCCGTGATGAAATCCTGGGTCATCTGGATTGTTCCTCCTGGCTCTTGCCGATGCGCCGCACTTCCCAGCGCAGGTCGATCCCGTGGGTCTCGCGGATGCGGGCACGGATCGTCTCGCCTACCTCTTCCAGATCGGCCGCCGAGGCGGAACCGTCATTGATCAGGAAATTGCAGTGCTGTTCGGAAAACCGTGCGCCGCCGACCGCGAAGCCGCGGCCGCCGACACTGTCGATCAACTGCCAGGACTTGCGCTGGTCCGGCGTGCCGGGCGGGTCGGGATTGGCGAAGGTAGAACCGGATGTCTTTTCGCGGATCGGCTGGGTCTGTTCGCGGCGGGCCGTAATCCCGTCCATGCGCGCCTCGATCGCGGCCGGCTCGTCCGGCGTGCCCTGGAAGACCGCGTCAGTGAAGATCCAGTCCTCCGGCGCCTCGCAATGACGATAGCTGTAAGCCAGCTCGTCCGGTGAGGCGATGATACGCCGCCCGGACCGGTCCAGCGCCACGGCCTCGACGATCACATCGGCGGTTTCCTGGTCATAACAGCCGGCATTCATGCGCAGCGCGCCGCCGATCGTGCCGGGCACACCGATCAGGTATTCCATACCCGCCAGGCCTGCCTTCGCCGCGGCCTTTGCCACCATGCGATCCAGCGCACCGGCGCCGGCCCGCAGGCGATTGCCATCGAGAGTTTCCGTCTTCGCGAAGGGCGGACCGAGCCGGATCACCACGCCCGGCACACCGCCATCGCGCACCAGCGTGTTCGATCCGGCCCCCAGGACATGAACCGGGATCTCGTCCGGTGTCTCGGCCAGGAAGCGCGCCAGATCGGCCTCGTCGGCCGGCAGGTAAAGCACATCCGCCGGACCGCCGACGCGCAGCCAGGTGATATCCCTGAGCGGCGCCTGCTCGATATATTTGCCGCGAACGGGCGGGAGCTGGGCGAGAAGGCTCACCCCAACGCCTCCAGCTCGCCCGGAAGCGCGTAGGCCCATTGCGTGATGTCGCCGGCGCCGAGGCAGACGACGACATCGCCCTTCCCGGCCCGTTTGGCGACTTCGGCGGCAACACTGTCGCGGGTGATGGCCAGGGCGTCGCGATGGCCGTGCGCAGTCAGGCTGGCGACGAGATGGTCGCGGTCGGCCCCCTCGATCGGGTCCTCGCCGGCGGTATAGACCGGGGCGACCAGCACGCTGTCGGCATCGTTGAAACAGGTCGAGAAATCCTCGAACAGATCGTGCAGGCGCGAATAGCGGTGCGGCTGCATCACGGCGATCACCTTGCCGGTCGCGGCCTGGCGCGCAGCGCTCAGCACGGCCGCGATCTCGACCGGGTGGTGGCCGTAATCGTCGATAATGGTCGCGCCTTTCCAGCTGCCGGTCTGCGTGAAGCGCCGCTTCACCCCGCCAAAGCCCTTCAGAGCACCCTTGGCCGCTTCTTCGGTAAGACCGAGCTCGCGCGCCGTTGCCAGGGCCGCGACGGCATTGAGCACATTGTGCTCGCCCATCATCGGCAGAACGATATCGCGCCAGGTCTCCGGCGCCTGGTCGCGCAGGCGGAAGGTGACGTCGAAGGTCGAACCGGACGGCTCCATACGCAGGTTTTCCAGACGCGCATCGGCCTGCGGGTTCTTGCCATAGGTGATGACGCGGCGGTCCTCGATCCGGCTGGCCAGCGACTGCACTTCGGGATGATCGGTGCACAGCACGGCGAAACCGTAGAAGGGCAGGTTCTCGACAAAGCGGAAGAAGGCCTGCCGCAGCGCGTCGAAACTGCCGTAATGCTCCATATGCTCCGGATCGATATTGGTGACGATGGCCACCGTCGACCGCAGTTTCAGGAAGGAGCCGTCGCTTTCATCGGCCTCGACCGCCATCCAGTCGCCCAGCCCCATCTTGGCGTTCGAGCCATAGGCCGAGATGATGCCGCCGTTGATCACGGTCGGATCGACGCCCGCCGCATCCATCAGCACCGAGACCAGCGAGGTGGTCGTGGTCTTGCCGTGTGTGCCGCCGACGGCGACGGCGAACTTCAACCGCATCAGTTCGGCCAGCATTTCGGCCCGGCGCACGACGGGGATTTTCCTGGCCCGCGCCGCGACGAGTTCGGGATTGTCCGGCTTGATCGCGGAGGAGACGACGATGGCGCCCGCGCCTTCGACATTTTCGCCCGCATGACCGATCGCGACCCGGGCGCCGAGGCCTTCCAGCCGCTCGACATTCGGGTTGGCGCGGATGTCCGATCCCTGCACCTGATAGCCGAGATTCAGCATGACCTCGGCAATGCCGCTCATGCCGATGCCGCCGATACCGACGAAATGGACAGGGCCGACAGGGAAAGGCAGGGCGGCAAATTTCATACGAGCGCTCCTCGCACCAGGCCGTCGATCGATTTCGCCAGCGTTTCCGCGGCGTCGGGCCGGCCCAGCGTGCGGGCTGCGGCGGCCCGTTCGGCCAGGTCTTCGGGGTTGGAAAGGCGGGTTTCAAGAAGTTTGGCGACGCGATCGGCCGTGAAGTCGGCTTCGCGCAGCATGTCAGCGGCGACGGCCTGGACCAGCCCGTCGGCATTGGCGGCCTGGTGGTCGTCGGTTGCGATGGCAAGCGGACAGAAGATCGCGGGACGTCCCACACCGGCCACTTCCGACACGGTGGACGCGCCGGAGCGGCCGATTACGAGATGGCTGGCGGCATAAAGCGCGCCGACATCCTCGAAGAAGGGTTCGCAAATGGCGTTGACGCCGGCTTGGGCATAGGTCTCGCGGGCCATGGGGAGGGATTCCTCACGGGTCTGTTGGACGACATCAAGGCGAGATCGCAGCTTTTCCGGGAGTTTTGCCACCGCCGCCGGCACGGTTTCCGACAGGATGCGGGCACCCAGCGATCCGCCGAGAACGAGCAGGTTGATCCGCCCCTCCTCCGTCAGCGCCGGATAACCGGCCGCCCGTGCCTCGACGATGGGTGTGCGCAGCGGGTTGCCGGTGAGGATGTGACGCTTGCGCGCCTTCTCCGGCAGCCGGTCCAGGCGCTCGAAGCCGGAGGCGACAAAGCCGGCGCGGGCCGCAAACATGCGATTGACCCGGCCCAGCACCGCATTCTGTTCGTGAATGGCGAAGGGGATGCGCATCGACCGCGCCACGCCAAGCGCGGGAAAGGCAGGATAGCCGCCAAAGCCGGCGACCACGTCCGGCTTCCAGCGCTGCACGATGCCGCGCGTCTGGGCCAGGCCCTGGGTCAGCTCAACCGCCGCCCTGGCCAGTTTGACCGGGTTTTTCGTCGACGGGCTGGCGGCATGGATCTCGTCGACGGCAACAGCCGGAAAATCCGCCGCATGGCGCAGGCCGCGCGTATCCGTGACGAGCCGCACCTGCCAGCCGCGCGCGATCAGCGCATCGGCCGCGGCGCGCGCCGGAAAGATGTGACCCCCGGTCCCGCCGGCGGCAATCAGGCAACGGCGCGGCGTCATGCCGAATGCCGCAATGAATAGGCGCCGGGACGGCGGCGGGTGAAAGCCAGAAGGAGGCCGGCCCCGAAGGCGAGCGCAAGCATGGAGGACCCTCCGTAGGATACGAAGGGCAAAGTCATGCCCTTGGGCGGGATGAGGTTCAAGTTCACGCCGATGTTGACGAGCGCCTGCAGCGCGAATTGCAGCGCCAGCCCGGCGACCGCCAGCTGGGCGAAATTGTCCTGCAGCCGCATCGCCTGGGTCCAGGCGCGCGCCACCAGGATCGCGAACAGGCCGATGATGGCAAGCGAGGCCATCAGCCCGAATTCCTCCGCCGCCACGGCGAAGATGAAGTCGGCATGAGCGTCGGGCAGGAAGTTCTTCACCTCCCCCTCGCCCGGCCCGGCGCCGGCGATCCCGCCGCGCGAGATCGCCTCGATGGCCTGGTCGATCTGGTAGGTGTCGCCGCTCTCCGGATTCATGAAGCGGTCGACCCGGCTGGCGACGTGCGGGAAGGTGAAATAGGCCAGCGTCGAGCCGGTCGCCGCCAGCCCGCCCAGAACCGACACCCACAGCCAGGACAGGCCGGAGGCAAAGAAGACGCCGCCGAAACACAGGGTCAAGAGCACGGTCTGGCCGAAATCCGGCTGCGCCATCAGAAGGCCGATGGACACGATATAGATGCCGAAGGCGATCGCCCGGCCCGGGATCGGCGCGCCGCGCTTTTCCTCGGCAAACAGCCAGGCGGCCGTGACGATCAGCGCCGGCTTGAGAAACTCGGACGCCTGCAGGGAAAGCGGGCCGACGCGGATCCAGCGGGTCGCGCCCTTCACCTCATTGCCGATGAAGAGCGTCGCCACCATCAGGAGCAGCGAACAGCCCAGCGCGATCACGGCCAGCCGGCGTGCGCCCTTGGGATTGAGCGCCGATACGCCCAGCATGCCGACAAGGCCGATCACTGCAAACACGCTCTGGCGATAGAAGAAGTGGAAGGGATCGTCGATGCCGATCCGCCCGGCGATGGCCGGGCTGGCGGCCATGGACAGGATCAGGCCGATCACAATGAGCGCGATGACCACGACCAGCAGCGTCCGGTCGACCCCGCGCCACCAGGTCCCCAATCCCCGGGAAATGTCCTGGATCACGAGACAGGCTCCGCAACATCGTCCGGCACGGTCAGTCCGGCAACGATCGTGCGGAAGGCATCGCCACGCGCTTCGTAGGAGGTGAACTGGTCAAAGGAGGCTGCGGCTGGTGACAGCAGCACCACCTCGCCGGGCCGTCCTTCTGCCCAGGCGTCGCGGGCCGCAGCCGCCACGGCAGCTTCCAGCGTGCCGCAGCGCGTGAACGGGATGTGGCCGTCGAGTTCACCGGCGAACCGGTCCTCCGCCTCGCCGATCAGATAGGCCCGGGCGATGCGTCCGGCAGCGCCCATGGCCGCTTTCAGCCCGCCTTCCTTGGCCCGTCCGCCGACGATCCAGCGGATGCTGTCATAGCAGGTGAGCGCCTGGATGGCGGCTTCGGCATTGGTTGCCTTGCTGTCATTGACGAAGCGGATGCCGCGCAGGGTCGCAACGCTTTCCTGGCGGTGCGGCAGGCCGGGAAAGGTGTAGATCGCCTCGGCTGCAGCGCGGGCCGACACGCCCAGAAGCCGGACGGCCGCCAGCGCGGCCGCGACATTCTGGGCATTATGGCGCCCCGGCAGGGCCGGTGCCCGTTTCAGATCGACCGCCGGATGCGAGGCGGTATCCAGCGCATCATAGACCCGGTCGCCCAGCGCATAGACGCCGCGCGCAAACACGCGGCCCGACGAGATCGGAACGACCTGTTCCTCGCGCCGGGACTGCCGCAGGCGGGAGAAGAAGGCGGCGGTGTCGTTGTCGTCGATGCCGATCACGGCCTGGCCCGACGGCGCCTGCATTTCGAACAGGCGCTGCTTGGCGCGGAAATAGCCGTCGAAATCGCCATGCCGGTCGATGTGATCCGGCGTGATGTTGAGCAGCACCGCGACGTCGCAGGCGAGCGAGTGGGTCAAATCGATCTGGTAGGAGGACAGTTCCAGCACATAGTGCAGGCCCGGGCTGGGCGGATCCTGCGCCAGGATGGCATCGCCGATATTGCCGCCGACAACGGTCTTGCGGCCGGTTTCGCGCAGGATATGGCCGATCAGTGCGGTCGTGGTCGACTTGCCGTTGGTGCCGGTGATGCCGATCACTTTCGGCCGGCGCTTTTCCGGCACATCGCGAAGCGCCAGGGCGAACAGTTCGATATCGCCGATCACCGGCGCGCCGACACTGTTGGCCAGTTCCACCATGCGGTGCGGTTTGGGATGGGTCAGCGGGATGCCCGGCGACAGGACCAACGCGGCAATATCGCCCCAGTCGCGCCGGTTGAGATCGTCCGGCTGCAGGCCGGCGGCCACGGCGCGATCGCGCGCAGCCTCGCTGTCATCCCAGCAGGATACGTCTGCGCCGCCTGCGGCGAGGGCCTTGGCCGTGGCTATGCCTGTGCGCCCCAATCCGAACACAGCGACACGGCGGCCTTCATATGCATGGATCGGGATCATGAGGGGCTGTTATCTCAGCTTCAGGGTTGCAAGTCCAATCAATGCGAGCACGACGGCAATGATCCAGAAGCGGATGACGATGGTGGGCTCGGCCCAGCCATGCCGTTCGAAATGGTGGTGGATCGGCGCCATCTTGAAAACGCGCTTGCCGGTCAGCTTGAAGCTGGCAACCTGCACCATCACCGAGACGATCTCGAGCACGAACAGCCCGCCGACGATTGCCAGCACGATCTCGTGCTTCACGGCAACCGCGATCGCGCCCAGCGCCCCGCCCAGCGACAGCGAGCCGGTATCGCCCATGAAGACCATGGCCGGCGGTGCATTCCACCACAAAAAGCCCAGCCCGGCGCCGATCAGCGCGCCGCAGAAGACCAGCAGCTCGCCGGTGCCCGCGGTGTAATGGACCTGCAGATACTCGGCGAAGTCGACCCGGCCGACAACATAGGCGATGGCACCGAAGGTCGCCGCGGCAATCATCACGGGCACGATGGCCAGCCCGTCCAGACCGTCGGTCATGTTCACCGCATTGCCCGCACCCACAATCACGATACAGCCGAATGCGTAGAAGAGCGGACCGATATTGATCACCAGGTCCTTGAAGAAAGGAAAGGCGATCGAGGTCGACATCCCGGTTTCCATGCCCAGGCCCCGCGCCGTTACTGTCGCCCAGACGACAGCGACCAGCGCGATGATGAATTCCGTCGCCAGTTTCAGACGGCCGGAAAAGCCCGCCGTCGATTGCTTGGTGACCTTGAGATAGTCATCGATGAAACCGATCACACCGAAGCCGGCCGTGACGAAGACGACGATCCAGACATAGGCGTTCGACAGGTCCGCCCACAGGAGCGTGCCGACCATGACGCCCAGCAGGATCAGGAAGCCGCCCATGGTCGGCGTGCCGGTCTTCTCGACCACGTGACGCTCGATCCCCTCGGCGCGGATCGGCTGGCCCTTGCCCTGCTTCTTGCGCAGCCAGGCAATCATCGGCTTGCCGAGCAGGAAGGCGATCAGCATGGCCGTCATCAGCGCACCGCCGGTGCGGAAGGTGATGTAGCGGAACAGGTTGGCCAGCTGGAGATCTTCAGCCAGCGGCGACAGCAACAAATACAGCATGGGCGGATCAGGCCTCCGTCAATCCGAGCGCGGAACCGTCCGCCAGACTTGCGGCGATCCTGTGGAGACCGGAAGCATTCGACCCTTTCACGAGCACGACATCCCCCGGCCGGATTGCTGCCCTGATCAGGTCGAGCCCCTCGTCCGCATTTGCCGCATAGCCTGCGCGGCGGGGCGCGGGCAAGGCGTCGTGGAGGCTGCGCATCCGGCTGCCACACGTATAGACTTGGTCGACACCTGCCGCCTCGAGCGGTTCGGCGAGCGCGGCATGCATCGCCGCCTCGTCCGGTCCCAGCTCCAGCATGTCACCCAGCACCGCGATGCGGCGCCCGCCCTTGCCGGGATGCGCGGCACCGAGCGCCGAGATCGCCGCGGCCATGGAAACCGGGTTGGCGTTATAGGCATCGTCGAGCAGGGTGAAGCTGCCGCCGGCGGGATGCGCCACGGTCAGCACGCGGCCGCGCCCGGCGCCGGCTTCCAGCCCCGCCAGCGCTTCGGCAACATCACCGGCATCGAGACCGGCGCCGGCCGAAGCGGCGAAGATGGCAGCGATATTCCAGGCCCAGTGCATGCCCGACGCCTTGACCGAGAAGGGCACGCGCATGCCCAGCACGTTGGCGATGCCGCGCGATCCTTCGAGCCCCGTCTCAAACGACTCGATACGGATCGCGGCGTCCTTTGCGGTGCCGAAGTCCAGCATGAAGGCCGCGCCGGAGTGACGGGCGTGGCGCGCCAGGCGTTCGGCCTGGGGATCGTCAGCCGGGTAGATCGCGACACCGTCCGTTTCCAGACCCTCGAAGATTTCCGCCTTCGCGTCCGCGATAGCCTCGATCGAACCGAGATGTTCCAGATGGGCCGGCGCGATACGGGTGATCATTGCCACATGCGGCCGGACCATCGAGGACAGGTCGCGGATTTCGCCGGCATGGTTCATGCCCATCTCGAAGACGGCACGCTGCGTGTCGCGCGGCATGCGCGCCAGCGTCAGCGGGACGCCCCAGTGATTATTATAGGACTTCACGCTCCAGTGCGCCGGACCGGCGGCGCGGAATACGGCAGCCAGCGCATCCTTGACGGTGGTTTTGCCGACACTGCCCGTCACCGCGACCCGGATCGCGCTGCAGCGCTCGCGGGCGGCCTCCCCGAGGCTGCGCAGGGCGGACAGCGTGTCCTTCACCTGCAGTGCCGGTTCCAGCGCCAGGTCGCCGCGGGAGATCAGGCACGCTGCCGCACCGGCCCTCATGGCGGCGGCGGCATAGTCGTGCCCGTCGCGCTCGTCCTTCAAGGCGATAAAGAGATCGCCGGGCTGGATCGTGCGGCTGTCGATCGAGATGCCGGAACAGGTCCAGCCGGTATCGCCGGCCAGAATACCGCCGGTCGCGGCCATGGCCTGTCGGGCTGTCCAGAGCGGTTCAGACATGCGCGGCCTCCCTTTCCCCCAGAGCTTTGCGGGCCTCCTCGCGGTCGTCGAAAGGCAGCGTGGTCCCATTCACGATCTGCCCCGTCTCGTGTCCCTTGCCGGCGATCAGCAGACAGTCGCCCTCGCCCAGCATGGAAACGCCGCGGCGGATCGCGGCGCTGCGGTCGGCGATTTCCTCGGCGTCCGGGCAGCCCTTGAGGACTGCCGCACGGATCGCCGCGGGATCTTCCGAGCGCGGATTGTCGTCGGTGACGATGATGTGGTCGGCCTGGCTGGCGGCAATCGCCCCCATTTTCTGGCGCTTGGACGGATCGCGGTCGCCGCCGCATCCGAAGACGACGATGACACGCCCCTGTGTGTGCGGCCGGGCCGCGCGCAACAGCTTGTCCAGACCGTCCGGCGTGTGGGCATAGTCCACCAGGACCGGCGCGGCCTCCCGCGTCTCGCCGACTTTCTCCAGCCGGCCGGGCACGCCTTCCAGCTGCCGCAGGGTGGCCAGAACGGTTTCGGTCTCGACCCCGCCACCCAGGGCGATCGCCGCAGCGCACAGGGCGTTGAGGATCTGGAATTCGCCGACCAGCGGGATTTCCAGGCTGTGCTCGGCACCTTTCCAGGCAAAGCTGACATCCTGGCTCGCCGGGCGCGGCGTGATCTCGCGGATCGACAGGTCCTCGCCGCGCCAGCCGATCGTAACCGTATCCAGACCGCGCCGCTGCGCCGTCTCGGCCATGCGGCGGCCCCACTCGCTGTCGACATTGACAACAGCCCGGCCACCCTCGGCGACGCGCTCGGAGAAGAGCAATTCTTTGGATGCGAAGTAATCGGCAAAATCGGGGTGATAATCCAGGTGATCCTGGGTCAGATTCGTGAAGGCGCCGACACTCACGGCGACCCCGTCCATGCGGTGCTGCTTCAGCCCGTGACTGGAGGCTTCCATCGCCAGATGCGTCACGCCCTCGCCCGCCAGCGCATCAAGCGCGTGATGCAGCGCGACGGCGTCGGGCGTGGTGTAACCGGTCACCTCGCGGGCCGATCCGCGGGTCACGCCAAGCGTGCCCAGACAGGCGGCGTCATGCCCGGCCGCCGACCAGATCTGGCGCAGGAATTCCACGGTCGAGCTCTTGCCATTGGTGCCGGTGATGGCAACCACATGCTCCGGCTGGCGCGGATAGAAACGCGCCGCCAGCTCGGCCAGCACGGCGGCCGGCTCGTCGGTGACGAGGACCGGAATGTCCAGCCCCTCGACCGCGATGTCGGTCAGGATCACGGCCGCGCCCTTCGCGACCGCCTGGGGGATGAAATCCCGCCCGTGCGCCTTCACCCCCGGCAGGGCGGCAAACAGGAAACCCGGCTCCACCTTCCGGCTGTCCAGGGTCAGGCCGCGCACCTCGACGGCGCCGTCTTCCGGCGCAAACTCGTCCTCGGGCATCAGCTCTGACAGTTTCACGGGATGATCTCCGGCATGAGGGCGGCGCGGATCAGGGCGGCGCGTTCACCATGGTCGGTTTCCGCACGATCCACACCGAGAATGGGGGCAATCCGGGAAACGATGTCGCCGACCGCAGGTGCGGCCGTCCATCCACCCGTGGCATAGCCATAGGTCGATTCATTGCCATGCGGTTCGTCCAGAAGCACCAGAACTGCATATTGCGGATCATCCGACGGGAAGATCGCCGAGAATGAGGAGATCAGCCGGTTGCGGTCATAGCCGCCGCGCGAGGGCTTTTCCGCCGTCCCGGTCTTGCCGGCCACCCGGTAGCCGATCGCCTCGGCATAACCGCCGGTACCGTCGGTCACATTCTCGCGCATCAGCGCGATCACGGCGCTTGCGGCCTCGGACGACATGACGCGTTCGCCGACAATGGTCTCGTCGGCGGCAACAGGCAGGAGCGTCGGCGGCACATAGACACCGTCATTGGCGATGGCGGCAAAAGCAGCAATCGTCGCGATCGGGCTGACGGCCAGGCCGTGCCCGTAGGAAATGGTCGCCGTCTCGGTCGGGCCCCACTGGCGCGGCAACAGCGGATCGGCGCTCTCGGCCAGCTCGATCGGCGCACGCTCCAGCAGACGCAGATCGCCCAGGAAGCCGCGCTGGGCCTCAGCGCCCGCTTCCAGCGCAATCAGGCTGGAGCCGATATTGGAAGAGTGGGTGAAGATCTCGGCCAGGGTCAGCTGACGGTTTTCGGCGTGGTAGTCGTGAATGGTGTGACCGCCGATGCGCAGCGGATTGGACGCGTCATAACCGCTTTCCAGCGTCGCCGTTCCGTTTTCCAGCGCCATCGCCACCGTGAATGCCTTGAAGGTCGAGCCCATCTCGTAGACCGACTGTGCGGCGCGATTGAGGCGGCCGCCAGCATCCGCATCGGTCGGACGGTTGGGATCATAATCCGGCAGCGAGACCATGGAGAGGATCTCGCCGGTGCGCACATTCATCACCACACCAACGGCCGCACCTGCCTCGAAGTCGGCCATGGTCGAGCGCAGGACCTCGTCGACATGAAACTGCACGGACATGTCGATCGACAACGCCACCGGGCGCCCGTCGCCGGACAGGAGTGCGCTGTCAAAAGCGCGCTCGGCGCCGGCAAGACCGACCATGTCACGGTCGGTATAACCCACGATGTGCGAAGCGAGCCGGCCGCGCGGATAGACCCGGCGCGGCTCCATGCGGAAGCCCAGCCCCGGCAGGCCCAGCGAGAAAACGGCCTGGCGCTGGCGCGGCGTGAGATTGCGTTGCACCCAGACAAAACGGCCACGACCGCCGAGTTCCTCGGTCAGCGCATCGACATCGATATCGGGCAAGACGGTCGCCAGCGCCTCGGCCGTCTCGCGCGCATCCCACACCAGGCTTGGGTCGGCGTAGAGCGAGTGGGTCTGCAGCGTGGTCGCCAGCACCTGCCCGGTCCGGTCAAACAGGTCGCCGCGGGTTTCGGCGTGAACCGCCTGGCGGATCACTGGCGCCGCATCGGCCGGCCCCATGACCGCGATGTCCACCGCGCGGCCGGCGAGCAACAGAAAGCCGACACCCAGGCTCATTCCCATGATGCGCAGGCGCGAGCGCGCCGCGTCCAGCGCCTTGGTCTCGTCGCTTTCGATCCGCAGAAGGCGCGACATGTCCGCCGGCGCAGCCTCGGCCAGCGGCGGCAGCGCAACACTGCGCGACCTGGCGGAAACCTGCCTGCGAAACGGCCAGAGGCGCATCAGTCCGGGCCTCCGACTTCTCGGGGCTCGGCCATGGCCAGCCCCTCGATGCGCTCCTCGCGCACGATATGACTGTCGGAACGCAGCGTGTCGCGGCGTTCATCGGTGCCGGCCAGAAGGGGAAGATCGCTCAGATTGACCTCGCGCGAGGGATCCAGCGGCTCGAAACCGAGATAGCGGCGCGCCAGGGCGCGCAGACGCTCGGGATCTTCCAGATGGGCGATCTCGACATTGAGCACATTGATCTGCCGGCGCTCCTCGGCCAGCTGCGCCTGGATGCCCTCCAGCCGCTCCTGCGAGCTCTTCGCCTCGGCTTTCGCGATATAGAGTGCCACTGCCAGCGCCGCGGCGACGACGAACGCGATCGCATTGAACGTGCGGATCATAGCGCGGCCTCCAGACGGGCAAGCGGAACGACACTCCGATACAGTTCCGGACCGCCGGTGACGGCCGGTGCATCGGTACGAATGGCGGCGCGCAGCTTGGCCGAACGGGCCCGCGGATTGGCATCAGCCTCCGCCGCGCCGGCCTCGACGGCCTTGCGATACAGGAGACGGAAACTCGGCTCGGGGCCTGCTTCGGCGACTGGCGCATGACGCGAACCGCCCCCTCCTGCCAGCCCGGCACGGGCCCGCAGGAAGGACTTGACCATGCGGTCCTCCAGTGAATGGAAGGTAACCACGACGAGCCGCCCGAGCGGCGCCAGCAGGCGCTCGGACGCCTCCAGCGCACGGGCCAGCTCACCCAGCTCGTCATTGACGAAAATGCGCAGCGCCTGGAAGACGCGCGTAGCAGGATGGATTTTCGAATGTTTTCCGCCAGTTGCGCGTGAGACGATTTCGGCCAGCCGGTCCGTCGTATCGATCGGCGCCTCTTCGCGGGCCGTCAGAATGAACTTGGCGACACGGCGCGAGCGGCGTTCTTCGCCGTAAACATAAAATATGTCCGCCAGCTCCTGCTCGCTCAGCAGGTTCACCGCATCGGCCGCCGTGGGACCGGAACCGGCCATACGCATGTCCAGCGGCCCGGCCTTCTGGAAGGAGAAGCCGCGCTCGGCCTGGTCGATCTGCATGGAGGACACGCCGATATCCAGCACGATGCCATCGACATGCGAGCCGCCATTGGTGCGCACGACCTCTTCCATCGCCGAGAACGGCGCCTCGACAAAGGCGAAACGCCCACCGGCCGCCTGCTTGAGATGCTCGGCAGCGGGGCGGACGGACGGGTCGCGATCGATGCCGATCAGGCGGCAGCCGGCCGCCGACAGGATGGCGCGCGAATAGCCGCCGGCACCGAACGTGCCATCGATATAGAGCGCACCGTCTCGCGGCTCGAGCGCGTGGAGAACCTCGTCCAGCATGACGGGGATGTGCGGCGAACCGGTCATGCACCACCTCCCGTACGGGGCGGCAGGCGCAGCGACTTCTTGTTCTCGCGCGCGAAGTCGCGGGCATTGGCCTTGCGCTCGGCCAGACGGTCCGGATTCCAGATCTCGAAGCGCGAGCCGAGACCGACGAAGGCGGCCTTGCTGTCCAGACCGGCATGCTCGATCAGGTCCTTCGGCAGGGTGACCCGGCCGGTGCCGTCAAAGGCCAGACCGCGCGTGTCGCCGAAGATCGTCTGCTCGAAGGCGGCACGGGCGTCGTCATACGGGTCCATCTCCTCGAGCAGGTTCAGATAGCGGTCGAGCAGGGCCTGCCCGCCACCTTCCAGATACCCGCCTTCGAACGAGGGCCACACGTAGATCTTCTCCTCGGGGTCGTTCTTGACGACGGCACGGAAACCCGCCGGCACGGAAACCCGTCCCTTTGCGTCCACACCATTGATCGTCGTCGACAGAAACACGCGCCTTGACCCCCTGCGCCCATGCGGACGGACCCTGCATGGTTAATGATGGGATAACATGGGACAGCATGGGAAACAATGACGAAAGGTTCGTTTTTCATGGATTAACGCGCCATCTGAAGTATTCAGATCACAGGAAAACAAGAACAGACGTGGAACATTAAGTTAATATCCACAGCCGCCGGGCGAGCCAAACCGGGCATCGCCAGTTTCACGGGCGAAAATCGGGATTGTTTCCGGAATGGAACAGACAGTTCCGCGAAGCGACCGGATGGGCGCGACGTGCGGTTCCAGCGATGGAAAGAAGGATCAGGCGGCCTGTAAGCCGGGTTCTGTCCCCCGGACCGGAGTCCGGGGTGGCGACCATTCATCTGCGACCGGCCTTGCGGCCGGCCTGGTGCGACCTACCCGGATGACATGCGGAGACACATGTGCGGCAAGCCGCGCTCATCCCTATTCGGTCTTGCTCCAGGTGGGGCTTGCCTAGCCCCCTTCCTTGCGGTCGGGGCGGTGCGCTCTTACCGCACCGTTTCACCCTTGCCGGGCCCGAGGGCCTGGCGGTCTGTTCTCTGCTGCGCTTTCCCTGGGGTCACCCCCGCCGGACGTTATCCGGCACCTTGTCTCCATGGAGCCCGGACTTTCCTCGACGGCGCCGTTTCCGGACCTGCCGCCGCGGCCGCCCGGCCACCTGATCGCCGCCTAGATCGGTCAAACGCGTCAGCCCGTCAAGCGGCCGACGCCACACGGGCAATGAGATCGCGTGTCTCGTCATCCAGCTGCCCGTCGACCCGGCCCGGCCGCCAGCGGCGCTGGAAAGCCTCGATCACCGCCGGCAGGCCCGGCTCCAGACCGTAACCGATCCGCTCCAGCAACGCGTCCGGCTCACCCGCCACGCGCGCCTGCGGTAACGCCAGCGCGCAACCCGCCTCCGCCAGCTGTGTCCAGGGAAATTTCTCGCCCGGATCGATCTTGCGCCCGGGCGCGATATCGGAATGGCCGATCACGTCGCGCGGCGCGATCCCATGCCGTCCCATGACGTCCCGCACCAGCGCGGTCACCGCCGCAATCTGGACAGCCGGAAACCCGGGCAGACCGAAATCATGCCCGCCATTGACGATCTCGATGCCGATCGAGGCCGAATTCAGGTCGCGCTCGCCGCGCCAATAGCTGACCCCGGCATGCCAGGCACGGCGGGTTTCATCGACGAGACGGCACACCGTGCCGTCTTCCTCGACCATGTAGTGGGCAGACACCTGCGCATCCGGATCGCACATCCGCTCCAGCGCCGCGACCCCTGTCTCCATGCCGGTATAGTGCAGCACGATATAGCCGAGCGGACACTTGCGGTCGTTGAAGTTCGGCGAGGGCGTATCCCGGAAAACGGAGCTCACAGCGTCTTCTCCCGCGCCAGCGCGGCGGTCGGCAGCTTGCGGTTCCGGCGCAGGGCGATGATGCCGACACCGATGAGGGTCAGCCCACCGCCGGCGATCAGGCGCCAGCCGAGCGGATCGCCCGTGACGGTGAGACCGGCGATCACACCGATCAGCGGTGCCATCAGGGTCAGCGGCGCGATCAGGGTCGCATCATAGCGCTGCAGCAGATTGTAGAAGACGCCATGGCCGAACACATTCACCAGCAGCACGGTGAAGGCGACGGCCGCACCGATCGCCCAGCCGCCGCTGACGACCGACTGCATCTGACCGGTCTCGAAAGTCAGCGACAGTGCCAGCAATGGCGGCGCCGAGATCAGCCCGATCCAGGCCTGCATGCGGATTGAGTCGAGCGGCATCTGCTTGACCAGGATCATGCCGACCGCCGAGGCGAAGGCCGCACCGATACCGATCATCAGGCCTATAGAGAGATCAAGCTCGGCCGGATTGGCAATCACCAGCGCCACACCCGCAAAGGACAAGAGAATGCCGGCAATCCGCGGCAGGCCGACCTTCTCCTTCAGGAAGAGGACCGACAGGATGGTCGCAAAGGGCACGCCGGTTTGCACGGCAATCGCCATCGCTGAAGGCGTGGCCCATTTCAGCCCCAGGAACATCAGCGCGTACTGGCCCGCCCCCATCGTCAGGCCGATGGCGATCATCGTGCCCAGCTTGGCCGGGATCGGCCGCAGCCAGGGCGCCAGCACCGCATAGAGAAGAACAAAGCGCAGGAAGGCGAAGAAGAAAGGCGGCACACCCTCGAAGCCGTCGACCCAGCCCGGCGCACCGGTCACCGAGAACTTGGCCACCACGAAGTTGATGCCCCAGACAACACAGACGGCAAACAGGGCCAGAAAATCGCGCAACCGCATGCCGGTTTTCTTGGACTGCGCCGCCCGGGCGGGCAAGGGCTAATCCCCGGCTCCCCCGAACGGGGGATGGCTGACAAGCCGTCCCGGCGGCACCTTCCCGCCGCGTCAAACTTGCTCAAGGGGAGAGGACATGACGACGACCCGAATTACCGCATTCGGCCTGACGGCCGCGATGGCACTCCTGGCGGCCGGCTGTGCCACCACCAGCTCCGAACCGGCCACAGCCCTGCTGCAGGTCAACAGTCCCGGCGATGCCGACATGACCTGCGAACAGCTCAGCGCCGAGATCGGCCGCATGGACCAGATGATGGGTTCCGACATGCAGGCCGCCGCGAACGCGGAAGCCCGCGGCAGCGCCGCAGCTGCCGGCACCAGCGCCGCCATCAGCGCCGCCGCCTATTCCGGCGCTCTGGGCCGTGTCCCGGGCCTCGGCTTCGCCGCGAATGCCGCCGGCGGACACGCCCAGGCCCAGGCCCAGGCGGAAGCAGAACGCCGTGAAGAGAATGTGCGCCGCGCCGAACTGCGCCGCACCAGCCTGATGGGCATCTATCAGGGCCGCGACTGCTAGACCGTTTGATGAAACGGGCGCGTGGCCGGTCCGCGCGCCCTCATCACCTATTCGCCAGCGCCGAAATGCGCGTCGAGAAAGGCCAGGAAATGACGCCAGTCGGCGGCATTCACGCCATGCAGGCCGCGGCGCATGAAGACGGCGATATCGGCCTCGGGGTCGAACGCCCCCAGCGCGTCCTGTTCCAGCCCGTCCGAGCCATAAAGCGCATAGACCGGATTGGCACCACGCGCCGCACGCCAGCTGCCGTTCGGATCGGACCACTGATCCCGCCAGGCCCCGCCGATCAGGAGCGGCCGCGGCGCCATCAGGCCGATCAGCTGGTGCTGGTCGACGGGGATTTCCTCTTCCCGGCCGGCATAGGTCGCGAAGCGGTCGTTGAACCAGTAGGGATAGGCCTGGGTGATCTGGGCGACACTCTCGCCGGCATCCGAGCGGGTCAGCGTCGTGCCTCCGGTGCCTGACTGGTGTGCGATGACCAGGTCGATGCGCGGATCGAAGGCGGCGGCCAGCAGGGCCGACTTGCCGTTGCGCGAATGCCCCCACACCGCCATGCGCTGCGGGTCGTAGCGGTCGTCGGCCTCCAGCACGTCGATGACTCGGGAATAGGCCCAGGCCCAGGCCGCGATGGCGCCGGTCTGGACATCCGCCGACAATTCGTCCAGCGCCGCATCGGCCGCCTCGGCACTGTCCGGAACGATGTCGCCGGCATAGATGAAAGCCAGCGCATAGCCGTGCGCGAGAATCTCGGCGACCGGCGGCTCCATGATGTGGCGGCCGAATATCTGCCGTGTCGACCAGCTGGCAAAGCCGGACGGCGCACAATCCGGTGCGCGGTCGGTCACCGGTCCGCTCACCCCCTCATGCCAGCCGAGCGCCGCGTGATTGCCGCAGAACATCTGCATCACCACCACCGGCACCGGCCCGTCGGCCGCCACCGGAAGCACGGTGGCGAGATGGGTCTGCGCACCCGCCAGGTCCAGCGTGTATTCCTCGATGCGGCCGGCCCCGTCATAGGCGGCGGCATCGACAACCGTGTGATCAAGAATGTGCGCCGGGCCGCGATCCGGCCAGGCACCATAGACCTCGGCCTCGAACGCCGCACGCAGGTCTTCCCGCCCCGCCTCCCAGGACTGCCGCGTCAGCCCCGCCGTCTCCAGCGGCGGACGCGCGGCCTCGCCGCCGTGGCGCGCGGACACTTTGGGCAGGGCCATGGAGACGCACCCCACCAGCATCAGCGGCAGGGCAACGATCAGGAAAAGCGGAATGAAACGGCGCACGGCGGCACGACCTCACGAGACGGGCAATCACGTCCAGACTAGCAAGGGCCCGGGCGGCGAACAGTCACGATTGCGGGAGCGACCGGTACTTACCGGCCCAGATCGACGGTCCAGCCATCGGGACCACGCGTCGCGACGAGCACATCGTCTTCCGATCCGCGGGGCGAGCCGCGCAGCTTGCGCCACAACCAGTAGGCACCGCCGGCGAGCAGGGCGACACCGGCCAGAACCAGGAAGGCGGCCGTCAGCATGGCGGCCAGGAAGATCACCAGGCCCAGGAAGGCGAGTGCGATCAGGGCAGCCAGCACATCGCGCACGATGCGCCCCGCCTTGGAAGCGAAGAAGTCGGTATTGGCTTGACGGGCGTCAGTCATGTCGTCCTATCCAGTCCAGTTCGCCCCCTACTGTAAGCCCCATGTTGGCATTCTTGGGGCAACAGTCAATTGGCGGCGGATGCGACGAGACCGCGCTCCTGGAGTATCTGACCGTAAGCGCTGTTGATTGCGGCCATTTTCTCGTCGGCCATACGCTGGATCTCCGGCGGTGCACCACGGGCGATCAGCCGGTCGGGGTGATTCTGCGAGGCGATCCGGCGATAGGCCCGGCGCAGGTCGAGATCGGAAATATCCGCCTCGATTCCCAGGATCACATACGGGTCGTCATCCCCGGCATCGATATGGGCCGAACGGATGCGCCGGAACTCGCTCTCGGAAAAACCGAAAATGTCGGCGACGCGTTCCAGATAATGCATTTCGTCCGGCGTGACAGTCCCGTCGGCCTTGGCGATGTGGAACAGGCCGTCGAGCACGTCTTCCAGAAGCGCCGGATAGCAGTTGAAACGCTTGGCCAGGCGCCGGGCATAGCCGTCGAAGCCCAGCGTCGTCTGGGTTGCCAGCTGGAAGGCGCGGTCGAGCGCTTCACGGCCCTCCGGCGGCGGGCGGAACACTTCGTAGAAGGCCCGGACCTCGCTGCGCGTCACCGCCCCGTCGGCCTTGGCCATCTTGGCGCCCAGCCCGATCAGGGCCATGGCGAAATCGGCATCCTCGACCTGGTGCAGCCGCGCACGCTCGTCGCAGCCATCGCACTCCAGGAAGCATTCCCGGCCCCTCAGCCGGTCGGCCAGCCTGCTCCAGAAACTCATGCGCGCGCCCTCCGGTGTGCCCATGTAGGCACTGCCCGCGCGCTGCGCGAGCCCCTGGGGTTGAAGAATGACAGTTCCGCCCCAGCTTAATCCGGTTGCGTGGCCGTGCGCCATGCTTAACCTCCCCCGCCCAGCAGGAACGGATGAAAATCGATGACCGGCAGCGCGCGCAGCGAATGGGAATTCTGGATCGACCGGGGCGGCACTTTCACCGATGTGATCGGCCGTGCACCGGACGGCCGGCTGCAGGCGCTCAAACTGCTTTCGGAAAGCCCGGACTATCCCGATGCCGCCACCGAGGGCGTGCGCCGCCTGTCGGGCGGGGAGCCGGTCGCGGCGGTGAAGATGGGCACGACGGTCGCCACGAATGCCCTGCTGGAACGCAAGGGTGCGCGCACGCTTTTCCTGGTGACGCAGGGCTTTGCCGATCTTCTGGTGATCGGCGATCAGACCCGTCCCGATATCTTCGCGCTCGACCTGACCCGTCCCGACCCGCTCTATGACCGGGTGGTGGAGGTCGCGGAACGCCTCGATGCCGAAGGCGAGATCGTGCAGACGCTGGACGAGGACGCGGCCCGCCGCGCGCTCGACGCCGCCCGCGCTGACGGTATCGAGACCGTCGCCATCGCGCTCATGCACGCCTATGCCAACGACACGCACGAAGCGCGCCTGGAAGCCCTGGCCCGCGAGGCCGGCTTCACGACGATCGTGCGCTCCTCGGTCGCCTCGCCGCTGGTCAAGATCGTGCCGCGCGCCTCGACCACCGTTCTGGACGCCTATCTCACCCCGGTGCTGCGCAATTATGTGAACCGGGTCGACACGGGACTGGAAGGCACGCCGCTCTTCTTCATGCAATCCTCCGGCGGGCTTGCCCCGGCCGGCGCCTTCCATGCCCGCGACGCCGTGCTGTCCGGTCCCGCCGGCGGCGTGGTCGGCATGGCCAAGACCGCAAAGCGCGCCGGCCAGCCCAAGGTGATCGGGTTCGACATGGGTGGCACCTCCACCGATGTGTCGCGCTATGATGGCGACCAGTATGACCGGGTGCAGGAAACCCTGGTCGCCGGCCAGCGCCTGCGCGCGCCGATGATGGCCGTGCACACGGTCGCTGCCGGCGGCGGCTCCATCCTCACTTTCGACGGCGAACGCGCCCGCGTCGGCCCGGACAGTGCCGGTGCCATGCCCGGCCCCGCCGGCTATGGCCGCGGCGGACCGGCGGCGGTGACCGACGCCAACATCGTGCTCGGCCGCATCCAGCCGGACTGGTTCCCCAAGGTTTTCGGCGAAACCTCCGACGCCCCGCTCGATGTCGCGGCCAGCCGCACCGCCCTCGCCGCACTGGCGGACGAGATGGGTCTGGCCAGCGCCGAGGAAGCCGCGGAGGGCTTTCTCGCCGTGGCCGTGGAAAGCATGGCCCAGGCGATCAAGCAGATCTCCATCGGCCAGGGTGTGAACCCGTCCGGCTATGCGCTCGCCGCCTTCGGCGGTGCCGGCGCCCAGCACGCCTGCCGCGTCGCCGACGCGCTGGGCATGACGACGGTGCTGATCCACCCCTATGGCGGCCTGCTGTCCGCCCTGGGTATCGGCCTGGCCGATATCCGCGAAACCCGCATGGCGGCGGTCGAAGCGCTGCTGGAAAGCGCCTTCGACGAGGCCGGCCGTATCGCTGACCGGCTGGACGAGGAGGCCCGCAGCGCCCTCGCCGCCCAGGGCCTGCCCGCCGGCGCCATCCGCTCGCACGGCGAGTGGCGGCTCAAGGTTTCCGGTTCGGACACGTCCATCCCTGTGCCCGCCGGATCGCGCGACATGATGGAAGCGGCCTTCCGCGAGGCCCATAAACGCCTGTTCGGCTTCATCCCGGAAGGCGCACTCGTCATCGAGTCGGTCACCCGCGAGGCCGAATGCTCGCCGCCGGGCTCCTCCGACTGGTCGATCGACATGCCCGCACCGGAATCCGGCACGCCGCGCCCGAAAGCCCGTGCCCGCATGTTCGATGCCGGCGAGTGGAACGAGGTCCCCGTCTACGCCATCGACCAGTTCGCAGCCGGCATGAGCGAGACCGGTCCCGCGCTGATCATGGATCCCAATTCCACCATTGTGGTCGACCGCGGCTGGACCGCCACGCGCCTTGAGGACGGCACACTGTCGCTCTCACGCGCCGAAGCCGCGGGCGATCAGCGCGGCGGCACCGGGCTCGACCCGATCCGTCTGGAATTGTTCAACAAGCGATTCATGTCCGTCGCCGAACAGATGGGCGTCGCCCTCGAGCGCACCGCGCATTCGGTGAACATCAAGGAACGCCTCGACTTCTCCTGCGCCGTTTTCGACGCCGAGGGCGGGCTGGTCGCCAACGCGCCGCACATGCCGGTGCATCTGGGATCCATGTCGGCCTCGGTCCGGGCCGCCGCCGAAGCGCATCCCGATCTCGGTCCCGGCGATGCGGTGGCCGTGAACGCACCCTATGACGGCGGAACGCATCTCCCGGACATCACACTTGTCACACCTGTGCATGACCCTGTGTCGCAGGAACGTCTCTTCTATGTCGCCTCAAGAGGGCACCACGCCGATGTCGGCGGTATCGCCCCGGGCTCCATGCCGCCCTTCTCGCAAACCATCGACGAGGAAGGCGTTCAGTTCCGCAATGTGAAGATCATGGAAAAGGGCCGCTTCCTGGAAGCCACCGTGCGCGAGGTGCTCGCCTCGGGTCTGCACCCGGCGCGCCGGCCCGACCAGAATATCGCCGACATGAAGGCCCAGCTCGCCGCCTGCGCCAAGGGGGCCGACGAACTCCACCGCCTGGTCGCCGATAACGGGCTGGACGTGGTGAAGGCCTATATGGGCCATGTGCAGGACAATGCCGAACGCGCCGTGCGCCGGGTGATCGATGCGCTCGATGACGGCGTGCACACAGTGCGCCTGGACGATGGCGCGCAGATCCGTGTCGCGATCTCCGTCGACCGCGAGAACCGTTCGGCGACCGTCGATTTCACCGGCACCTCGCCCCAGCGCCACAGCAATTTCAACGCCCCCGCCTCGGTTGCCCGCGCGGCCGTGCTCTACGTTTTCCGCTGCCTGGTGGGCGACGCCATTCCGCTGAACGAGGGCTGTCTGAAACCGATCGAACTGATCATTCCGGATGGCTGCCTGCTCAATCCGCGGCCGCCGGCGGCCGTGGTGGCGGGGAATGTGGAGACGAGCCAGCTGGTCGTCGATGCCCTGTTCGGGGCGACGGGCCGCATGGCTGCCGCCCAGGGCACGATGAACAATCTCACCTTCGGCAATGACCGCCACCAGTATTACGAGACGATCTGCGGCGGCGCCGGTGCGGGGGTGGATGCTGAAGGCGACGGCTTTGCCGGCGAGAGCGCGATCCACACCCACATGACCAATTCACGCATGACCGATCCGGAAGTGCTGGAACGGCGCTACCCGGTCCGCGTCGATCATCACCGCATCCGCCACGGCTCCGGCGGCACGGGACGCTGGCGCGGCGGCGATGGCAGCCAGCGCCGGCTTACCTTCCTGGAACCCATGGAGGTCGCCCTCCTGTCCTCGCGCCGGTCGGAAAACCCGTTCGGCCTGGCCGGCGGCGGCGACGCCTATCCGGGACATCAAAGGGTGATCCGCTCAGACGGCGCAGTGGAAGACCTGCCCGGCCTGTTCCGCATCGATGTGGAAGCCGGCGACGCCGTCGAGATCGAGACCCCGGGCGGCGGCGGGTATGGCGCCTAGCTGATCCTGCGTGACACGTCAGGCAGCGGCTATTCCGCTGTTTCCTCGACCGGCCGCGCACGACGCTTCGCAACCCGGCGCGGCGGCACCTGGCGGACATGGCCCTCGATGTATTCGACGATCATGCCGGCGACATCCTTGCCCGAGGTGCGCTCCACACCTTCCAGACCGGGCGAGGAATTCACCTCGAGAATCTTCGGCCCTGTCGACGAGCGCAGCATGTCGACGCCGGCGACCGACAGGCCCAGCGCCTTGGCGGCCTGCACCGCCGACGAGCGCTCTTCCTTGGTGATGCGAACCCGTTTGGCGGAGCCGCCACGGTGCAGGTTGGAGCGGAACTCGCCGCTCTCGGCCTGGCGCATCATCGAGGCCACCACCTTGCCGCCCACGACAAAGCAGCGGATGTCGGCGCCGTCAGCCTCCTTGACGAATTCCTGGACGATGAAGTTGGCATCAAGGCCGCGGAAGGCGTCGATCACCGACTCCGCCGCCTTGCGCGTTTCCGCCAGCACCACACCGCGTCCCTGGGTCGATTGCAGCAGCTTCACGACCAGCGGCGCACCGCGCACGTGGGAGATGAGATTGGCGGTGTCCTTCGGCGAGTGGGCGAAGGCCGTCACCGGCATCTGGATCCCGGCCCGCGCCAGCACCTGGTGGGCATAGAGCTTGTCGCGCGACGCGCCGATCGCTTCGGGGATGTTGAGGCAGTAGGCGCCCATCATCGAGAACTGGCGCAGCACCGCCATGCCGTAGGACGTCATCGACGCGCCGATGCGCGGGATCACGGCGTCATAATGCGGCAGCGGCTTGCCGTCGTAATAGACGTCCGGATTGGCCGCATCGATGGCGAGCGTGCAGCGCGCCGTATTGATCATCTCGACAACGTGGCCGCGCGTCTCCGCAGAGTCCTTCAGGCGCTGCGAGGAATAATTGTTGGGCTCGCGCGTCAGGATGGCGATGCGCAGCGGACGCTTCACCGGCCGGCGCTTGGGGAAGTCCTTGTAGAGATCATAGCTCAGCTCGCCCTGGGCGTAGGACAGGGTCGGATTGACGATCATGTCCTGCTGGATGGCCTGACGCCCCAGCAGCATGCGGTACATCATCGTCTCGCGATTGGTCAGCGTCAGCTCGACCGGCCATTCCCGGTCGCCCATGCGCACCGGCGTCTCGATCACCCATCGCAGTTCGCGCTCGCCATTCGAGGAGATCACCTCGCGACGGTCAACGGCGGGTGCGGAACACACCACCTCGATCTCCGGCTTGTCGGGAATCGGGTGCAGCACGAAACGGACCTGCGGACTTTCCAGCGGCCCGAAGGGCTCGACCGACACGGCATGCAGCGCAGAGGTCCGCGCACCGGTATCCACCTTCGCCTTGACGGCCGGAATGTTGAGCTTGGGAAAGGCAGCCCACTCTTCCCAACCCAGCATGAAAGCATCCGCCATTCGAACGTCTCCCGTTTCGTTTGGTGAACCCGTTATAGCACAACGGGATATCTGCACAGGGGCCAGGCGCTATATGCGCATCCGGCCTCAGCTCTGGCGCGCGACCCAGAGCTTCATGGTCAGCTGTCCGGAGGGGTCTTCCGGATGCAGCGCCGCCTTCTCGACCAGCTCCAGCCCGGCCTGCTCGATCCAGCCCGCCATCTCCTCGTCGGAGAAGCCCAGCCGGCGGTGATAATGATCCTCGCGCAGCGTTTCCAGCTGGTGCGGCGCGAAATCGACGATCAGCAGATTGCCGCCTGGCTTGAGCACGCGGGCGCATTCATCGACCGCCAGCGCCGGGTCTTCCAGGTAGTGCAGCACCTGGTGAACGGTCACGAGGTCGGCCACACCGTTCTCGAAAGGCAACGCCCCGACATCGGCATGGCGTACGGAACAATGCCGCAGCCCGGCCTTTTCCAGATTGAGCCGCGCGACATTGAGCATGGAGTGGTTGATATCCACACCGATCCCGCGATCGACCCGGTCGGAGAAGAGCTCCAGGATACGACCCGTACCGACGCCGACATCGATCATCAGACCGAACGGGCCCTCGCCCGCCAGGCGGCGCATCGCCGCCTCGACTTCGTGATCGGCCAGGTGGAAGGAACGGATGCGATCCCAGTCGTCGGCGACGCTCTCGAAATAGGCCTGGGCCGCCTGGGCGCGGGCTTTCTTGATGGATTCGAGGCGCGAGAAATCGCGCGTCATCACCGGATCCTCTTCGGGCAGGAGATCATGGGCGATCTGGGCCAGGCGCCGGCCACCGCCGGCATCGGTCAGGCGATAGAAAACATAGGCGCCCTCAGGCAGGCGTTCGGCCAGCCCGGCATCGGTCAGCAGTTTGAGGTGACGCGAGACGCGCGGCTGGCTCTGACCCAGGATCTGGACCAGTTCGGACACGGTCAGCTCCCCCCGCGACAGCAGCGCGACGATGCGCAAGCGCGTGGGTTCCGCCAGAGCCTTGAGCTGTGCAACCAGTGCGTCCATGAATTCCGAGTCGATAAGTGCGAATGCCCCCTTGCTTTTATCTGCATCCCCACGAAGTTCAAATGGCCGCATGTAGGCGGACCGGCCGGAGAGCGCTTTGACTACAAAGGAAATCCTCATCGTCGGCGCCGGGCTCGCCGGGATAGCCGCCGCCTGGGCCCTGCGCCAGCGCGGCCATTCGGTGACCGTCATGGACGCCCATGACCAGGCCGCCTGCGAAACCTCGTTCGCCAATGCCGGGGCGCTGACACCGTCCGAACCGGAACCCTGGAATGCGCCGGGCGTGCACTGGCAATTGCTGCGCTCGCTGCCGGACCCGCATTCCGCGATGAAGCTGCGCCTGAAACCCCTGCCCGGTCTTGTCCCCTGGGGGCTGCGTTTCCTCGCGAACTCCACGCGCAAACGCTATGAAGCGTCCTGCCACGCCAATTTCGCACTGTCGCGCCACTCGCTCGCCTGCACCCAGGCGGTGCGCGACAGCGAAGCGCTGGAGTTCGACAATCTCACCCGCGGCACGCTGAAAGTCTGCGGCACCACGGCACCGATGGAAGAGCGGCGGCGCATGGGCGAGATGCTGCGCGATGCCGGCCTGCGTCTGGAGCTGCTGGACCGCGACGCGACGATCGAGAAGGAACCCCTGCTGGCCACCGTCGCCGACCGGATCGCCGGATCGATCTTCTATCCGGACGATGAGTCGGGCGATGCGAAGGCCTTCACGCGCGGGCTCGCGGCGGCAGCCGAACGGGCCGGCGTACGCTTTGAATGGAATACCCGGATTGTCGACCTCGTCGACCGTGGCGGCCGCATTGTCGGCGTGCGGACTCTCTCGGAGGAGATCGAGGTCGACGCTATCGTGCTCGCCACAGGCCACACGAGCTGGCGCCTGCTGCAGCCGCTGGGCCTGCACCTGCCGGTGCGGCCCGTGAAGGGCTATTCGCTCACCCTGGACATGTCCGGCCTCAACCAGCGCCCCCGCCTGCCGGTGGTGGACGAGGCGCGTCACGCCATTGCCACCCCCATGGGCGACCGGCTGCGCATCGCCGGCACGGCGGAGTTCGCCGGGCTCGATCCGGTGCTGCGCGAGGAGCGGATCGAGAATCTGCGCCGCATGCTCCGCGATCTCTATCCCGACCTTGCCCCGCAACTCCTCGCCGGCGACCAGCAGGCCTGGACCGGTTTCCGGCCCATGTCGGCCGATGGCCGCCCCTTCATCGGCGAGACGCGCGCGAAAGGCCTGTGGCTGATCACCGGGCACGGCCATCTCGGCTGGACCCAGGCCATGGGCTCCGGCGACCTCCTCGCCGCCCTGATGAGCGAAGAGACGCCGCCGGTGCCGGCCGAGCCCTTCTCGGCGGCGCGTTTCTAGAATGCTGACCTGCTTTGTGTCTGCGGGATCTTTCCGGCAGCGTCACTCCCGCGCCAGCCGCGCCGCCAGCCCTTCCCGGTCCAGCGCTGCATCAAACGCCCGCGCGGCAGCGAAGAGGTCGACGCCGATTTCCTCGAACAGTCCGGCATAGACCCGGTTCACCCGGGCCATGAACTCGGCGATGCGCGCCGCCTCCGCCCGGCCCTGCGCAGTCAGACAGAGCGGTTTTCGCCGGGCATCGCCGGTATCCTGCCCGCGCTCGACGAGACCGAGTTTCTGCAGCGTGCGTTCGGTCTTGATGACGGCGGCATGGGTGACGCCGAGGCGTTGCGCCAGTTCGGTCACGGTCTGGCTGGCACGGGCAAGCAGCATGATCATCGAGAAGGTGCGCGGCGGCGCGGCGATACCCGCCTCGTGCGCCGGCGACGCGCCCTCATCGACCAGACGGTCGACGATCCGCCCGAGCAGAAGGCCGATAAAGCCCGGCGCCATCTCGCCGTGAATCAGCCCGTCCAGTCCGTTCCCGTCCACGTTTGCCATGCCCCGATTGCCCCGCTCCGAAATTTGCGTTACCAGTTACGTTACTAGTAACGTTTTATTGGAACACGGTTCGTCCCATGATGAAAGTACTCAGGCTGCTGGCGGGTCTGGCCGGTCTCGCCCTCCCCGCCCCGGCCCTTGCCGGCGGTGCCGACACCATCCCCGCCGACGCCGTCGCCGCGGATGTCGCCGAATGGCGCGACTGGCTGTTCGCGACCCACCCGCAGCCCGGTTTCAGCATGGATGTCGAGGCCGTGAATGCCGGCTTCGACACCGTCATTGACGGGCTCGAGGGCGACTATACCCGGCGCGAGGCCTGGCTCGCCCTGTCGCCGCTCAATCCGCTGTTCAATGACGGGCATGTCGCCATCCGCCTGCCCAGCGAGGCCTATGAGGACCACCTCGCCCATGGCGGCGCCGCCTTCACCCTGCCCGTGCGTCTGACGGACGGGCAGCTGGTGGTCGCCGGTACGATCGCGGAGAACAGCACGATCGCGCCGGGCGAGACCATTGTGGCGATCAACGGCACCGATATCCGCACACTGGTCGCGCAAGCGCTGCGCCGCACGCATGGCGATACGCCCGGTCTGCGTGCCCATCTCGTCGAGACCCGCTTCCCGCAATATCTCTGGGCGCTGACCGGCGGCGCACGAAGCTGGACCGTGACGCTGGAAGCGCCCGGCGGCCAGCGCCGCGAGGTGACACTCGATCCCGCCATCGACCGCGCCACGAGCACGCCCAGCAACTGGGATCTCGCTTTCCGCGACGACGCCGCCATCCTCACCCTCAACACGTTCGCGCCGACCGTGGAGACCGAATTCAGGGCCTTCATCGACCAGGCCTTCGCCGACATTGCCGCGCGCGGCAGCGAGATCCTGATCGTCGATATCAGCGCCAATGGCGGCGGCGCCCACATGCTGTCCGACCATCTGCTGGCCTATCTGACGACACAGCGTCACACGCCCCTGTCGGCCGTCACGGCCCGCATCACCGAACAGAACCAGGCGTTGATCCCGGGTTCTCAGATCGGCGATGTGATGTCGATGCCCTTTGCCCGATGGGTCGAGCCGCCCGCGGAGCTTGCCAACCGTTTCACCGGCCGCACAGCCTTTCTCGTCGGTGCCGGCACCTATTCCCAGGCCATCGTTCTGGCCGCCACGGTGCAGGATTTCGGCATCGCGCCGGTGGCCGGTCCAGGCACGCAAGGCCGCGCCAATTCCACCGGCCAGGTACAGCTGCGCACGCTTACCCATACAGGACTGGAAGTGGCGGCGCCGATCTATGTCTTCATCCGCCCCTCCGGCGACACGTCCAGCGCCCCGGTCATTCCGGATATTCCTCTGGCGGGTCCGCGCGAGGCGCAGATCGACGCGCTGATCGCCCATCTGCGCGCGGATGCCGACTGACCGGGGTCCGACGTCAAGGCGTCAGCCAGGCGGGCAGATGTCCGCCGGCCGCCGCCGCGCCGAGACCGATGCCGATGGCGTTGTTTGTCACGTGCGCCGCGACCGACGGCCAGATCGATCCGGTGCGCCAGTAGAGCCAGCACAGCACCAGCCCCATCAGTGTCGCCGCGATCGCCTGGGGCGGCAGGATATGGGCGACGCCGAACATCACCGAACTCACTCCCGCGGCCAGCCAGACGCGGTGATGCCCGCTCATCCAGCGGAACAGGAAACCCCGGAAGAAAATCTCCTCGGCCACCGGCGTGATGGCGAGTGTCATGACCAGGAAGGCGATACTGCCCGCCAGCGAATTGCCGGCATCGAGCGCAAACGGCGCCTGCGCGAAAGCGAGCCAGTCCGGCACGATGACGACGATCAGCTTCGCCAGAACCAGGAGGACACAGAACCCGCCCACTCCCGTCAGCACGCCCAGCGCGATCCAGACCGGTGCGACCGGTACCAGTCCGATCCAGCGCGCCGGCAGGCCCTTCACCCGCAGTCCGACCAGCCAGAGCATGGTGAGCAGCGCGCCGGCCTTGATCGCCTGCCCGGCGACCAGGACATGCGGCGGCAGGCGCGGCCCCTCGCCCAGATAGGCTTCCATGCCCACCGTCTGGCGGACGACTTCCATATGCGCCCAGCTGAGCAGGATATAGAGCGTCATCGCCGAGGCGAGCACGGCCGCCCCGTGCCAGAAACGCCAGGGGCTTTGAAAACTGGATGTCGTGGACTGCATGTACCGCCTCCGTCTTGATGCGCAGGCGAGCCTTGCCCGGCCTGTACGGCGGGACCATCGACAGATGTCGGCAATCTGTCAGTCGGCAGATGTTGAATACTGCAGAAGGGAACCGCGTCGTCGCACCGCGTCATCCTTCCCCTTGATGGGGAAGGTGGGCCAGCGCGCAGCGCTGGGTCGGAAGGGGGGAATCCCGGTGCTCGATAGCTTGCAGAAACCTCGCCACCCCTCCATCGCAGCAGAGTTGCGGTCCCCCTCCCCCATCAAGGGGGAGGACGGGAGCGTGACGCCGCCCCCGGAGATCAATCCTGCGAGGTCAGACCCAGCCGGTCGGCAATCGGCACGGCCTGGGTGCGCCGGGAAATGCCCAGCTTGGCGTAGAGGTCGGAATTATAGGTCCGCACCGTCGCCGGCGAGAGATTGAGCGCGCGGGCGATTTCCTTGTCGGTCAGCCCCTCGGCGATCAGGCGCAACAGATCGCGTTCGCGGCGGGTCAGATCGATATCCGCAGGGGCCTCGTCATGAACGGCCGTTCTGTCCTGACGGGCAATCGAGACGACGGCCCGGCTGCGCGGCGCATAGCGCACGGTATAGGTCTTGCCTGGAATGAGCTGCTCCGCCCAGAACGCGCCGATCTCGAAGGTCTCGTTCCGGATCCGCAGTGCATAGCGCGACGGGGCGATCAGGCCGGCGCCGCGGCGTATATCGACCGCCGCCTCGCCGCGGACACTGCGGATATCGCCCGTGCGCTCGTCGTCACGCGCCCGGAGCCAGCGCACCGGCGCCCGGCCGAGCAGCCACATCCAGAGCAGTCCCGCGGGGATCAACACCGCCAGCGGCGTGCGAAACAGGTTCTCCGGCGCAGACGCAACCGCAACGAGAGCCAGCGAGAGGGCCGGCAGAAGGACGAGCCCGAGCACCCATACGGCAAGGGCCTGGCGTGACCGCCAGGCCCTCAACTCGCGACGCTCGTCGTCCGCCAGCATGCCTAGCGGGCGAACTTCTGGAACTTGATGCGCCGGGGCATTTCGGCATCGGGGCCGAGGCGGCGTTTCTTGTCTTCCATATAGTCCGCGAAATTGCCTTCGAACCATTCCACATGGCTGTCGCCCTCGAAGGCGAGAATGTGGGTGGCCAGACGGTCGAGGAAGAAACGGTCGTGCGAGATCACCACGGCGCAGCCCGGATAGACTTCCAGGGCCTGTTCCAGCGCCGCGAGGGTTTCCACGTCCAGATCGTTGGTCGGTTCGTCGAGCAGCAGGAGGTTGCCGCCGGTCTGCAGCGTCTTGGCGAGGTGGACGCGATTGCGCTCACCGCCCGACAACAGGCCGACCTTCTTCTGCTGATTGCCGCCCTTGAAGTTGAAGGCGCCGACATAGGCCCGGCTCGGTACCTCCTTGCCGCCCAGATCGATCATGTCATTGCCGCCGGAGATTTCCTCCCAGACGGTCTTGTTCGGATCGAGCGCATCGCGCGACTGGTCGACATAGGACAGTTTCACCGTCTCGCCGAGACGGATCGAACCCTCGTCCGGCGTGTCCTGGCCGGTGATCATCTTGAACAGGGTGGACTTGCCGGCGCCGTTCGGACCGATCACGCCGACCACACCGCCCGGCGGCAGTTTGAACGACAGGCCGTCGATCAGCAGCTTGTCCTCGAAACCCTTCTTCAGGTTCTCGACTTCCACCACGACACCGCCCAGGCGCGGCCCCGGCGGGATGTTGATCTGGGCGTGGTTGATCTCGCGCTTCTCGGCGCTCTCGCGCAGTTCCTCATAGGATTTGATACGCGCCTTGGACTTGGCCTGGCGGGCCTTGGGCGAGGAGCGGATCCATTCCAGTTCGCGCGCCAGCGCCTTGTCTTTCGACGAGGCTTCGCGCTCTTCCTGGGCCATGCGCTTGGCCTTCTGTTCCAGCCAGGCCGAATAACCGCCCTCATAGGGCACGCCGCGGCCGCGATCGAGCTCCAGCGTCCAGGTGGTGATACTGTCGAGGAAGTAGCGGTCGTGGGTGACGATCAGCACGGCGCCCTCGAACTTCTCCAGATAGGTCTGCAGCCAGTGCACGCTTTCCGCGTCCAGGTGGTTGGTCGGTTCGTCGAGCAGCAGCATGTGGGGTTCGGACAGGAGGAGGCGGCACAGCGCCACGCGGCGGCGCTCACCGCCGGAGAGTTCCGCCACGCCCCAGTCGGACGGCGGGCAGCGCAGCGCCGTCATCGCCATCTCGATCTTCGAGTCGATGTCCCAGGCGTTCTCGGCGTCGATCTTTTCCTGGAGCTCGGTCATCTCGGCCATCAGCTCGTCGGTATAATCCTCGGCGAGCTGCATGGAGACGGCGTTGAACTTCTCGAGCAGCTGTTTCTGCTCCGAGCCTTCGATGACGTTTTCCCAGACCGTCTTGCTCTCGTCGAGCTGCGGTTCCTGGGGCAGATAACCGACCTTCACGCCCTTCTCGGCCCAGGCCTCGCCGGTGAAATCCTTGTCCATGCCGGCCATGATTTTCAGCAGGGTGGACTTGCCCGCGCCGTTGACGCCGACGACACCGATCTTGGCGTCAGGCAGGAAGTGGAGGGAAATGTCCTGGAAGACCGGCTTGGAAGCACCCGGATAGGTCTTCGACAGCTTGTCCATGTGGTAGACGTATTTATAGGCGGCCATTGCGGTTCGGTTCTCTTGGTCTTGGGGGAAGCCTGAACCGCACCGTCTAACCGAGAGCGACCGTTTGGGCAATCGGCATGGCATGCTTGGCGCGCGGCAGGCCGCCACCGTCACCCCGAGCACCTCGTTTTCTCCCGGCCGGACGCTTTCGCGGGCGCAGGTCCGGGATCTACGGGAAGCTCATCGCTTGAAGTGATCTTCGGTCGATCCCGGATCTGCGGCCTGCCTGCGCAGGCCTTCGTCCGGGAAAAATGGTGAGAGTTGGAAGAGAAGGCACCAACGCTCCAACAATCACCGTCACCCTGACGAAAGTCAGGGCCCAGTTCGTGAGGCGCGGTGGCCGCGCGTTCGCACTTATCCCGCACATCGCCATTACGCAGACCGAGCCCGCCTGGCGAAAATATCCCTTTACGATCTGGGTCCTGACTTTCGTCAGGATGACGGTGCGTGGGGTGGATATCGCAAACTTATCCCCGCCCGCTCATTTGCCCTTACCATCGTCAGCGGTTTCCGGGATGGGAGGCATGAGCTCAGTCACTTATGCCCGGGAGCGTGCGGAGCTCGTCCGCGCCTGGTGGGTGACAGCATCAGGCTCCGGCGTGGCCATCTGCGGGGACACCGGCAAA